>NZ_JBICVH010000030.1:0-91217 GCF_043198905.1 Kitasatospora sp. NPDC048715
ACTTTTGGCACGCTGTTGAGTTCTCAAGGAACGGACGCTTCCTTCGGACCGCCTTCCAGCGGACCCTCCGGGCTTCGTTCTTTCGTGTTTCCAGCCTACCAGACGTTTTCCGCTCCGTTTACCGGGGCTTTTCGCATCTGAAATCTGGTGTTAACCGCCAAGTTGTGGCGACTCGACCAACCATAGCGGGTCGGCAGCCGGAGCGCGAATCGGGGCGCACCGGGAGTCCCCCGGACGGCGGCATGATTTGTTGCTCTCGCGAGCATATACAGCAATGGTCCCGATTCGCCAAGATGCCTGTAGAGTGCGGCGCATCGGAGCCAAGAGGACTAGACCACTCGCGGGTCGGTGAGTCGCCGGCCGGCTGGACCGGCAGGGGCGGGGTCTTCACCCGGGAATGTCAGCAGATGTCCAAAGTTGACATGATTTAGGCTTCGGTTGATCGTCGTGCCGCTCCTCGCGGCCGCACGCTGTACTGCGCACTTGGGAGGCACAACCATGACCACTGTGACGTCGCCGCTGACCGGCAAGATCGTGGGGCTCGCGGGCGTGCCCGACCCGGTGTTCTCGGGTGCGATGGTCGGCCCGGGCACCGCGATCGACCCCGTTCGCGAGCAGACCACGGCGGTCGCTCCGGTGGACGGTGTCGTCGTCTCCATGCACCCGCACGCGTTCGTCGTCGTGGACGCCGAGGGCCACGGTGTGCTGACCCACCTCGGGATCGACACCGTTCAGCTGAACGGCGAGGGCTTCGAGCTCCTCGTCAACAAGGGCGACACGGTGACCCGGGGTCAGGCCGTCATCAAGTGGGACCCGGCCGCCGTCGAGGCCGCGGGCAAGTCGCCGATCTCGCCGATCGTGGCGCTGGAGGCCACCGTGGACTCGCTGGGCGACCTGCGGGAGGACGGCGACGCCAAGGCCGGCGAGCAGCTGTTCAACTGGAGCTGACCTCTTCCTTCCGACCCGCCCCGGACGAGATGACGGGGCGGCCCCCACACACAGCGGTTCCCGGCGGGGCCGCTCATCTCAGCGGAGACAGGTGACATGGAGAAGACGCTGCGCGGCGTGGGCGTGAGCCACGGGGTCGCGATCGGCCAGGTGCGGCACATGGGGACGGCGGTGCTGGAGCCCCCGGCCACCCAGATCCCGACCGAGGACGCCCCCCGTGAGCAGGCTCGCGCCCAGGCCGCCGTCGAGGCGGTCGCCGCCGACCTCATCGCGCGCGGCAACCTCGCGGGCGGCGAGGCCCAGGCCGTGCTGGAGGCCCAGGCGCTGATGGCGCAGGACCCGGAGCTGATGGCCGACGTGTCCCGCCGGATCGCCGTCGGCAGCAGTGCCGAGCGCGGCATCTACGACGCGTTCGCGGCCTACCGGGCGCTGCTCGCCTCCGCCGGGGAGTACCTGGCCGGGCGGGTCGCCGACCTGGACGACGTGCGCAACCGGATCGTGGCCCGGCTGCTCGGCGTGCCGATGCCGGGCGTGCCGGACAGCGACGAGCCGTACGTGCTGTTCGCGCGGGACCTGGCGCCGGCCGACACCGCGCTGCTGGACCCGACGCTGGTGCTCGGCTTCGTGACCGAGGAGGGCGGGCCGACCAGCCACAGCGCCATCCTGGCCCGGGCGATGGGCGTGCCGGCCGTCGTGGCGCTGCCGGGTGCGATCGAGGTCGCCGAGGGCACCGTCGTCGCGGTGGACGGCAGCTCCGGCGACGTACTGCTGGAGCCGTCCCAGGAGAAGCAGGACGAGCTGCGGGCGGCCGCCGCCGAGCGCAGGGCCGCGCTGGCCGCCTCCTCCGGCCCGGGGCAGACCTCGGACGGGCACCGGGTGCCGCTGCTGGCCAACGTGGGCGGACCGGCCGACGTGCCGGCCGCGCTGGAGAACGGCGCCGAGGGCGTCGGCCTGTTCCGCACCGAGTTCCTGTTCCTGGACGACTCGGCGAAGGCTCCCGGCGCGGAGAAGCAGGTCGAGGCGTACCGCAAGGTGCTGGAGGCCTTCCCCGAGGGCCGGGTCGTGGTCCGGGTGCTGGACGCCGGCGCCGACAAGCCGCTGGACTTCCTGACTCCGGCCGACGAGCCCAACCCGGCTCTGGGCGTGCGCGGTCTGCGCACCCTGCTCGAACACCCCGAGGTGCTGCGGACCCAGCTGGAGTCGCTGGCCAAGGCGGCCGAGGGCCTGCCGGTGCACCTTGAGGTGATGGCCCCGATGGTGGCCGACCGCAAGGACGCCAAGGACTTCGCGACCGCCTGCCGTGAAGCCGGGCTGGACGCCAAGTTCGGCGCGATGGTGGAGATCCCGTCGGCCGCGCTGCGCGCCAGGGCGATCCTCCAGGAGGTCGAGTTCCTGTCGCTGGGGACCAACGACCTCGCGCAGTACACCTTCGCGGCCGACCGCCAGGTCGGTGCGCTGGCCCGGCTCCAGGACCCGTGGCAGCCGGCCCTGCTGGACCTGGTCGCCGCGGCGGCCGACGCCGCGCGGGCGGCCGGCAAGAGCTGCGGCGTCTGCGGCGAGGCGGCCTCCGACCCGCTGCTGGCCGTGGTGCTGACCGGTCTGGGCGTCACCAGCCTGTCGATGGGCGCGGCCTCGATCCCCTACGTGCGGACCACGCTCGCCAAGTACACGCTGGCGCAGTGCCGCCGGGCGGCCGAGGCGGCCCGGGCCGCGGACAGCGCCGAGGAGGCGCGGGCCGCGGCGCAGCAGGTGCTCTCCGGCGAGTAGCCGGGAACGGCGGAAGCGGGAACAGCGAGAGGGGCGCCCCCACCATCCCGGGTGGGGGCGCCCCTCTCGTCCGTCCCGGGGCCGGTCAGGCCCGGCGGTCGAGGCGGAGCTGCTCGAAGAAGCGCAGGTGCTCGATGCGGTCGACGGAGCCGGGGTTGACGGCCTGCTCCAGCGGGGTGCCGGAGAGGATGCGCTTGACCGGGACCTCGATCCGCTTGCCAGTGAGGGTGTGCGGGAGGCCGTCGACGGCGATGACCTCGTCGGGCACGTGGCGCGGGGAGAGTTCGGTGCGCAGCGCGGTGCGGATGCGGCCGACCAGGTCGTCGTTCAGTTCCGCGCCGGGGGCGAGGACGACGAACAGCGGCATCCAGTAGCCGCCGTCGGGCTCCTCCAGGCCGATGACCAGCGACTCGGCGATCTCGGGGAGGCGCTCGACGACCTCGTAGATGTCCGAGGAGCCCATTCGGACGCCCTGGCGGTTGAGGGTGGAGTCGGAGCGGCCGTGGATGACGACGGTGCCCCGGGAGGTGACGGTGATCCAGTCGCCGTGGCGCCAGATGCCCGGGTACATGTCGAAGTAGCTGTCGTGGAAGCGGGTGCCCTTGTCGTCGTTCCAGAAGCCGGTGGGCATGGACGGGAGGGGCTTGGTGACGACGAGTTCGCCGACGGTGTCGATGTGCGGGTGGCCCTGGACGTCCCAGGACTCGACGGCGGCGCCGAGGCAGGGGGCCTGGATCTCGCCGAGGTGGACGGGCAGGGTCGGGACGCCGCCGACGAAGCAGGAGCAGACGTCGGTGCCGCCGCTGACCGAGGCGAGCCAGACGTCCTCACTGACCTCGTCGTAGATCCAGCGGAAGCCGTCGGGCGGGAGCGGGGAGCCGGTGGTGCCGATGCAGCGGACGGCGGAGAGGTCGAGTTCGCGGCCGGGGTGGAGTTCGGCCTTGCGGCTGGCGCCGATGTAGGCGGCGGAGGTGCCGAAGACGGTGGTGCCGGTGCGGGCGGCGACCGACCACAGGGCGCCGGCGTCGGGGTGGCCGGGGCTGCCGTCGTAGGTGACGATCGTGGATCCGACCAGGAGGCCGGCGACCAGGAAGTTCCACATCATCCAGCCGGTCGAGGTGAACCAGAAGAAGCGGTCCTGCGGGCCGAGGCCGAGGTGGAGGCCGACCTGCTTGAGGTGCTCGACCAGGATGCCGCCCTGGCTCTGGACGATCGGCTTGGGCAGGCCGGTGGTGCCGGAGGAGTAGAGCACCCAGAGCGGGTGGTCGAACGGGAGCTGGGCGAACTCCGCTTCGCCGTCGGCTCCCGGGGTCCGGCCGGAGACCAGGTCGGCCCAGTCGAGGGCGCCTTCGGGGGCCGGGCCGCCGAGCAGCGGGACGTGGACGACGGTGCGCAGCGAGGGCAGTTCGCGACGCAGCTCGGCGACGACGTCGGTGCGGTCGTGGGCCTTGCCTCCGTAGTGGTAGCCGTCGACGGCGATCAGGACGTCCGGTTCGAGCTGCTGGAAGCGGTCGAGCACGCTGCGGGCGCCGAAGTCGGGGGCGCAGGAGGTCCAGACGGCGCCGACGGCGTTGGTGGCGAGGAGCGCGACGACGGCCTGCGGGACGTTGGGCAGGTAGGCGGCGACCCGGTCGTGGGGGCCGATTCCCCGGGCGCGCAGGGCGGCGGCGAGGGAGAGGACCTGGCGGCGCAGTTCGGCCCAGGTGGTCGGGACCGGGTCACCGCTCGTCTCGTCGACGTGGAGGATGGCGGGCCGGTCGGCGTTGGCCGGGTCCTCGGAGTGGCGCAGGACGTGCTCGGCGTAGTTCAGGCGGGCGCCGGGGAACCACTGGGAGCCGGTGCGGGTCTCGTCGGCGAGGAAGGCGTCGGGCATCCGGGGGTCGGCGAGGACGGCGTCGGGGGCCTGGGTGAAGCGGACGTCGAACCACTGGGTGATCGCGGTCCAGAACCGGTCGAGGTCCTCGGTGGACCAGGCGTGCAGGTCGGCGTAGCGCTGGGCGGCCTGCTGGTCGTCGTCGGCCGGGGCGAGCGGGGCGGCCGGGGCGCCGTGGTTCTCGGCCGCCCAGGCCTGGAAGGCCACCAGGGGGGTGGCGGCGGCGCGAGCGGGGTTGGGGCGCCAGAGCGGCTGGTCCTGCGGTGGGGTGCTCACGGTGGTGGTCTCCCGGCCGGTGGTGGGGACGGGAGGGCTCGTGGCAGACCCGTCCGGTTGGGCTGTCGGTGCAGACCATGCCATGTGATCGGCCGCCGCGCCAGGGTCGGCCGGTGGGGGCCGGGGGCCCGCGTCGCAGGGCGGGCCCGGGGTCAGCGGGGGGTGAACTCGCCGCTGAACCAGCGGCGCAGGACACCCTTGTGGAAGTCCCAGACGAGCGCGGTGTCGGCGGTGGCGAGCAGCCAGCCGTCGGTCTCGTCGGTGGGGCGCGAGGGCGGGAGCTCGGCGAGCGGGCGGGCCGGGAGCAGGCCGCAGAGCACGACGAAGCGGCCGGCGGGGTCGGAGGCGGTGTGGATCAGGGTGACGTCGGCCGGGTCGGCGGTGATGCCGGTCTCCTCGTGCAGTTCGCGCACGCAGGCCTGCTGCCAGCTCTCACCGTAGTCCATGTAGCCGCCGGGGAAGGCGAGTTCGCCGTAGCCGGGCTCGATGGTGCGGCGGATGACGACCAGGGCCGGGTCGGCGTCGGGGCGGGTGACGGGGAGGACGGTGACCGCGACGGGCAGCGGGTTGCGGTAGCTGATCTCGGCGCAGCCGGGGCAGGTGCGGGGCCAGAGGCGGGTGCCGGGCGGGTAGGGCGTGCCGCAGAAGTGGCAGTGCGAGAACGGCCGGTGGGCTTCGGCGGTGGTCGTCGCTTCGTCAGTGGTCATGGCCGGATGGTAGCCCGGTCGGTCGACGGCGTTGCCGTGGGCCGCCGGACCTCAGGGGGCGCCCGCGGCGCCGGCCGGGTCGTCGCGGGTGGGGCGGAGCAGCGCGGGGTGCAGCAGGCGGGCGTCGCCGGCGTGGTAGGTGCGGGCGCGGGGGCCGCCGCGGGCGCCGCCGCGCTCGGTGGTGGCGCCGGTGCTCTCGACGAAGCCGGGCACCGACAGCACCTTGCGGTGGAAGTTGCCGGGGTGGAGCTTCTCGTCCCAGACCGCCTCGTAGACGGCGCGGAGGTCGGGGATGGTGAAGTCGTACGGCAGGAAGGCGGTGGCCAGCGGGCTGTACTCCAGCTTGGCGCGCACCCGGTCGAGGCCGTCGGAGAGGATGCGGGCGTGGTCGAAGGCCAGCGTGACCGGGCCGGGGCCGGGGCGCCCGTCGACACCACCCCCGTGGGTGTCGGCGGGCGCACCGGCGGCTCGGGACCGGCCGCAGGGCCGGAGGTCCAGGTCGGAGACGGGGTGCCAGGCGGCGGCCGCGGCGTCCGTCCCGGCCCGGGGGTCGGGCAGGTCCGGGGCGAAGGCGAGGTAGGCGACGGAGACGACGTGCATCCGCGGATCCCGCTCGGGGGCGCCGTAGGTGCCGAGTTGTTCCAGGTGGAGGCGGCAGGGCGTGGCCCCGGCGGCGGAGGCGCTCAGCAGGCCCGTCTCCTCGGCGAGCTCGCGGGCGGCGGCCTCGTCCAGGTCCTCCTCGCCGGCCCGCAGGAAGCCGCCGGGCAGCGCCCAGCAGCCCTGGTGGGGCGGGGCGCCGCGCTCGACGAGCAGGACGTGCAGGCCGCCGCGGCGCAACGTCAGGGCGACCACGTCCACGGTGACGGCGATCGGGGCGTAGGCGCGCGGGTCGTACGCGGCGAGCCACTGCTGCTCGGCTCCGGGCCCGGTGGGGGGCGGTTGGTCGTCCGCTGCCATCGCCGGGCTCCTCTCCGTCGTCGCCGGTGCCACCGGGCCTGTTCTGTCGGTGCTGTTCTTCTCGGGCTGAGCACAACGTAGCGAGTGCGTTCCCCGGCGGCAAATGGTTTTCCTGCCCGGCCCGGGGGCGCCCACCCCTAGGCTGTGACCAGGAACTCTTCCAGAGGAGACCGAGATGCCCACTGCTCCCCCGCCGGACTTCGCCGCCGCGCTGGCCGCCGGTCCGCTGGTGCTCGACGGCGGGATGTCGAACCAGTTGGCGGCGGCCGGGCACGACCTCTCGGACGAGCTCTGGTCGGCGCGGCTGCTGGCGGACGACCCGCAGGCGGTGGTGGCGGCGCACCGGGCGTACTTCGCGGCGGGCGCGGACGTCGCGATAACCGCGAGCTACCAGGCGAGCTTCGAGGGCTTCGCGCGCCGCGGGGTCGACCGGGCGCAGGCCGCGCGGCTGCTGGCGCGGAGCGTGGAGCTGGCCCGGGAGGCGGCGCGGCCGGAGCCGGGCGGGCGGCGGCGCTGGGTGGCGGCCTCGGTGGGCCCGTACGGGGCGGTGCTGGCGGACGGCTCGGAGTACCGGGGCCGGTACGGGCTGAGCGTCGCGGAGCTGGCGGACTTCCACCGGCCGCGGCTGGAGGTGCTGGCGGCGACCCGGCCGGACGTGCTGGCGCTGGAGACGGTGCCGGACGCGGACGAGGCGCGGGCGCTGCTGGGGCTGGTGCGCGGACTGGGGGTGCCGGCCTGGCTGTCGTACAGCGTCGAGGGCGACCGGACCAGGGCCGGGCAGCCGCTGGCGGAGGCCTTCGCGCTGGCCGCGGAGGTGGACGAGGTGGTCGCGGTGGGCGTCAACTGCTGCACGCCGCAGGACGCGGACCGGGCGGTGGCGGTGGCCGCCGAGGTGACCGGGAAGCCGGTGGTGGTCTACCCGAACAGCGGGGAGAGCTGGGACGCCGCCCGCCGGGGCTGGTGCGGCGAGCCGACCTTCCGCTCGGCCCGGGTGGGCGGCTGGCTCGCGGACGGCGCGCGGCTGGTGGGCGGCTGCTGCCGGGTCGGGACGGACGGGATCGCGGCGCTGGCGGCGGAGGTGACGGTGCTGCGGGCGCAGCGGGCGGGGGCGGTGGGGTGACGGCGCGGGAGCGGTGAGGACCCGGCGCGGGGCCGTCCGCGCACCCGGCGGACCGCGCCGCGGGCGGGAGGGCCGGGGCGGGTTACCCGGGGGGAAGGTGCACGGAGTCCGGGCGGCCTGGCAGACTCGTCCCGTCATCACTGTGGTCGACATTGTCGACCGCCTTTCAGCGCGGAGGTACCCATGCCCGGCCCGATCCAGTCGCTTTCCCGGGCCGCCGCGATCATGCGCCTGCTGGCCGGCGGTGAACGCCGGCTGGGCCTGTCCGAGGTGTCGACGGCGCTGGACCTGGCCAAGGGGACCGCGCACGGCATCCTGCGCACGCTGCAGCAGGAGGGGTTCGTCGAGCAGGACCCGGAGACCGGCAAGTACCAGCTGGGCGCCGAGCTGCTGCGGCTGGGGCAGAGCTACCTGGACGTGCACGAGCTGCGGGCGCGGGCGCTGGTGTGGGCGGACGACCTGGCCCGGGCGTCCGGGGAGACGGTCTACCTGGGGGTGCTGCACCAGCAGGGCGTGCTGATCGTGCACCACGTGTTCCGGCCGGACGACACCCGGCAAGTGCTGGAGGTGGGCTCGATGCAGCCGCTGCACAGCACCGCGCTGGGCAAGGTGCTGGTGGCCTACGACCCGGTGGCGCGCGGGGAGCTGGGCGACGGGCCGTACGAGTCGTACACCGTGCGGACGCTGACCGGGGCGGCCGACGTGGACGCCGAGTGCGCGCTGATCCGGGAGCGCGGCTGGGCGGACTCGATCGAGGAGACCTGGGAGGGCGTGGCCTCGATCGGCGCGCTGATCCAGGACCGGCGGCGCAACCCGGTGGGCGCGGTGTGCATCAGCGGGGCGGTCGAGCGGGTCTGCGAGGACGGCTTCGTGAAGCCCTCGCTGGTGGCCTCGGTGCGCAGCGCGGCGCGGGCGATCTCCCGCGACCTGGGCGCCGGGCGGTTCTGAGCACATCCACGGACGGCCCGCCGAGGGCCGTCGATTCGTCACGCTGAGGCGCGGACGGGCGGGAGCCCTGTCCGCGCCTCTGGCGTTTTGTCCCGTTTCGGGGCGCTCCGCTCGGTAACGTCGACGGACCTGCCGAGGCGAGGGTCACAGCTGCGTAACCCTGCCTTGACGTGGGGGCGACCTGGGGAGGAAGCTTCCGCATGACGGTCGACATTGTCGAACGATGGCCGGAGAGATCGCTCCCACAGCGCGCTCATCCGCACAGCGATCGACCGGCCGCCTGCCCCCACCTACCCTCCGGGCCATATGGACAAGGGAGTCTTTGTGTCCGCGTTCTCCAACGGCGACGTCTTCGTCGGCGAAACCCTCGGCACCGCCGCCCTGATACTTCTCGGCGGTGGCGTCTGCGCCGCCGTGACCCTCAAGAAGTCGAAGGCCCTCAACGCCGGCTGGCTGGCGATCACCTTCGGCTGGGGATTCGCGGTCCTCATCGCCGCCTACATGTCGGCTCCGAAGTCCGGCGCCCACCTGAACCCCGCCGTCACCATCGCGCTCGCGGTGAAGAGCGGCGAGTGGAGCCAGGTGCCGCTCTACCTCGGCTCCCAGCTGCTCGGCGCGATCATCGGCGCCGTCCTGGTCTGGGTCACCTACCTGGGCCAGTTCAACGCGAACGAGGAGCCCACCCTCGGCATCTTCTCGACCGGCCCCGAGATCCGGAACCCGATCCAGAACGTGCTCACCGAGGTCATCGGCACCTTCGTGCTCTGCTTCGCGATCCTCACCATCGGCACCAACTCCGGCCTCTCCCAGTCCGGCACCGGCACCCTGATGGTCGCCTTCACCGTCGTCGGCATCGGCCTCTCGCTGGGCGGCCCGACCGGCTACGCGATCAACCCGGCCCGTGACCTCGGCCCGCGCATCGCGCACGCCCTGCTGCCGATCCCGAAGAAGGGCGGCTCCGACTGGTCGTACGCCTGGATCCCGGTCGTCGGCCCGATCCTGGGCGGCCTCGCGGCCGGTGGCGTCTACAACGCCATCTTCTAAAGGACGGGTTCGCCCCCGCCGTACACGGGGACTGACCGAACAACGCGCGTCAGGCCCACCCACCCCGTATCCCCCGAACCCGAGCCGAGGACCCTCCCCATGACCTCCACCGGTAACTACATCGCCGCGATCGACCAGGGCACCACCTCCAGCCGCTGCATCATCTTCGGCGCCGACGGCCGGATCGTCTCCGTCGACCAGCAGGAGCACCGGCAGATCTTCCCCCAGCCCGGCTACGTCGAGCACGACGCCGCCGAGATCTGGACCCGGGTGCAGTCGGTCGTCCGCGGTGCGCTGGAGAAGGCCGGCCTGACCAAGGACGACATCCGCGCGATCGGCATCACCAACCAGCGCGAGACCACCGTCCTGTGGGACAAGAACACCGGCGAGCCGGTGCACAACGCGCTGGTGTGGCAGGACACCCGCACCGAGGCGCTCTGCCGCGAGCTCGGCCGCAACGTCGGCCAGGACCGCTTCCGCCGCGAGACCGGCCTCCCGCTGGCCAGCTACTTCGCCGGCCCGAAGATCCGCTGGCTGCTGGACAACGTCGAGGGCCTGCGCGAGCGCGCCGAGGCCGGCGACATCCTGTTCGGCACCATGGACACCTGGGTCATCTGGAACCTCACCGGCGGTGTCAACGGCGGCAAGCACGTCACCGACGTCACCAACGCCAGCCGCACCATGCTGATGAACCTGAACACGCTGGCGTGGGACGAGAAGATCGCCGACTCGATGGGCGTGCCGATGGCCGTCCTGCCGGAGATCCGCTCCTCCGCCGAGGTCTACGGCGAGGCCGTCGGCGACCTGGCCGGCGTCCCGGTCGCCTCCGCGCTCGGCGACCAGCAGGCCGCGCTGTTCGGCCAGACCTGCTTCGACGAGGGCGAGGCCAAGTCCACCTACGGCACCGGCACCTTCCTGCTGCTGAACACCGGCGAGAAGATCGTCAACTCGTACCACGGCCTGCTGACCACCGTCGGCTACCGGATCGGCGACCAGGCCCCGGTGTACGCCCTGGAAGGCTCGATCGCCGTCACCGGCTCGCTCGTCCAGTGGCTGCGCGACCAGCTCGGCATCATCTCCACCGCCGCCGAGATCGAGACCCTCGCCAACACCGTCGAGGACAACGGCGGCGCCTACTTCGTCCCGGCCTTCTCCGGCCTGTTCGCCCCGTACTGGCGCTCCGACGCCCGCGGTGTGATCGCCGGTCTGACCCGGTACGTCACCAAGGGCCACCTGGCCCGGGCCGTCCTGGAGGCCACCGCCTGGCAGACCCGCGAGGTCGTCGACGCCATGCAGAAGGACTCCGGGGTCGAGCTCACCGCCCTCAAGGTCGACGGCGGCATGACCAGCAACAACCTGCTCATGCAGAACATCGCCGACGTCCTGGACGCCCCGGTCGAGCGCCCGTACGTGGCCGAGACCACCGCCCTCGGCGCCGCCTACGCGGCCGGACTCGCCGTCGGCTTCTGGAACGACCTCGACACCCTGCGGGCCAACTGGCACCGCGCCGCCGAGTGGACCCCGCGCATGGACGAGGCCACCCGGGAGCGTGAGTACAAGAAGTGGCTCAAGGCCGTGGAGCGCACCATGGGCTGGGTGGAGGAGGAAGAGAACAACTGACCGACAAGCCGGTCGGGGCCCCGCGCCCCGACCGGCCGCCCGCTGTTCCGGCAACGGGTGTCACCGGGTTCAACCGGCCCGCCGCACCGGGCCGACCGGCCTCTCCCGCAGAGGCCGCACCGCACACGAGAGGAGTAACGGCGCCGCCCGACCCGCGCGCGCCGTACACAACCACCATGGCAACCATTCCGACCCTGGGCGCCGAGCGCACCGCCGGCCACACCGCCTCCCGCGCCGAGACCCGCGAGCTGCTCGGCAAGGCCACCTACGACCTGCTGGTGATCGGGGGCGGCATCCTCGGCACGGCCGTCGCCTGGACCGCGTCCCAGGCCGGCCTCAAGGTCGCCATGGTCGACGCCGGCGACTTCGCCGGCGCCACCTCCAGCGCCTCCTCCAAGCTCGTCCACGGCGGTCTGCGCTACCTGCAGACCGGCGCGGTCAAGCTGGTCGCGGAGAACCACAAGGAGCGCCGCGCGCTCTCCACCGACGTGGCCCCGCACCTGGTCAACCCGCTGACCTTCTTCGTGCCGGTCTACAAGGGCGGCCCGCACGGCGCCGCCAAGCTCGGCGCCGGCGTCTTCCTGTACTCCGCGCTGTCCGCCTTCCGCGACGGCATGGGCCGGGTCTCCACCGCCGCCCACGCCGCCCAGCAGGTGCCCGCGCTGCGCACCGAGGGCCTGCGCTCGGTGGCCGTCTACGGCGACCACCAGATGAACGACTCGCGCGTCGCCGTGATGACCGTGCGCGCCGCCGTCGACGCCGGCGCCGTGGTGCTCAACCACGCCGAGGTCACCGGCCTGCGCTTCACCGGCGGCCGGGTCACCGGCGCCGACCTGCGCGACCGCCTGGACGGCAGCGAGTTCGGCATCGACGCCCGCCTGGTGCTGAACGCCACCGGCCCGTGGGTGGACCACCTGCGCAAGATGGAGGACGCCGGCGCCGCGCCGTCGATCCGCCTCTCCAAGGGCGCCCACGTGGTCGTCAAGCGCCGCTCGCCGTGGCGCGCCGCGCTGACCATCCCGATCGACAAGTACCGCGTCTCCTTCGCCATCCCGTGGGAGGACCACGTCCTCCTCGGCACCACCGACGAGGAGTACACCGGCGACCCGAAGGACGTCCGGGCCACCGAGGCGGACATCGACCAGATCATGGGCGAGGCCGCGCACGCGATCCGCGACGAGCACCTCGACCGCGACCTGATCACCTACTCCTTCGCCGGCCTGCGGGTGCTGCCGGGCGGCCCGGGCGACACCGCCGCCGCCAAGCGCGAGACCGTCGTCACCGAGGGCCGCGGCGGCATGCTGTCGGTCTCCGGCGGCAAGTGGACCACCTACCGGCACATCGGCCGCGCCGTCCTGGAGAAGCTGGCCCACGTGCCCGGCACCAGCCTCGGCGAGGACATGTCCCCGATCGCCCCGACCGTCCCGCTGCCGGGCGTCGGCGCGCCGAACGCGGTGGCGCACCGCCTGCTGATCGACCGTGAGCCGGGCTCGCGGATGGAGCCGCTGGTGGCCAAGCACCTGGCCAGCCACTACGGCACGCTGTCCTTCGACATCGCCCGCATGATCGACGAGAACCCGGAGCTCGGCCGGCCGATCCACGAGGACGGTCCGGACGTCTGGGCGCAGGTCGCGTACGCGGCGGACAACGAGTGGGCGTACACCTCGGACGACGTGCTGCGCCGCCGCACCACGATGACGGTGCGCGGGCTGGACACGCCGGAGATCAAGGCCGAGGTCGAGGCCTTCCTCGCGAAGCGCGGGAACAAGTAGGCACCGAACAGGGCAGTCACGGCCTCGCGGAGCGCGCGAAGCAGGTCGAGGCCTTCACGGCGGGCGGGCGTCCGGGGTTTCCCCGGGCGCCCGCCCGCCGTTTCGCCGTCAGACCGGGATTCCGGCCTTGACCACCCGCTTCGGGTGGAGGTCGGGGCGGGTGAGCACGGCGAGGTCGGCGAGCGGGTCGCCGTCCAGGACGAGCAGGTCGGCGTGGGCGCCCGGGGCGAGGGTGCCGATCTCCCCCGCCAGGCCGAGCAGCCGGGCCGCCGTGGTGGTCGCCGAGCGCAGCACGTCCGCGACCGGCTGGACCTGGGCGCGCAGGGTGAACTCCTCCAGTTGGGCCGGGTGCAGCGGGCCGAGCAGGTCGCTGCCGTAGACGAGGTTGACGCCCGCGCGGTGGGCGCGCTCCAGCGCTTCAAGGCCCCGGTCGCGGACCTCGGCGAGCTTGCCCAGGGAGGCGGGCGGCAGGCCGGAGGCGGCGCCGGCCCGGGCCGTCTGCTCGTAGGCGACCAGGGTGGGCACCAGGAAGGCGTCCTTCTCCAGCAGCAGGGCGACCGTGCCGTCGTCCAGCAGGTTCCCGTGCTCGACGCAGCGCACGCCGGCCCGCAGGGCGCGGTCGATCGCCCGCGGGTGGTAGGCGTGCACGGTGACGTAGCGGTTGTGGTTCTCGGCCTCCTCGACGGCCGCGCGGATCTCCTCCTCGCTGTACTGGACGGCGCCGATCTCGTCGTGCGGGGAGGCGACGCCGCCGGAGAGCAGCACCTTGAGGTGGCGGGCGCCCTTGCGGAACTCGTCCCGGGCGGCGGTCCGCACCGCGTCCACTCCGTCGGCGATCCGGCCGAAGTGCGGGCGGGATTCGCAGCAGGGCAGGGAGTCGTCGCCGAGCGGGCGCAGGTCGCCGTGGCCGCCGGTCTGGGAGAGCGCCTTGCCGCCGTGCAGCAGCCGCGGGCCGGGCACCAGGCCCTCCGCGAGGGCGCGGGCCATCCCGTGGTCGGCGCCGCCGACGTCGCGGACGGTGGTGAAGCCGCGGCGCAGCATGCGTTCGGCCTCGGCGAGGGCGCGCACGGTGGCGTAGCCGGGGGTCCAGTTGGTGAAGTCGTGCAGGTCGAGCGAGGTGACCAGCAGGTGGACGTGGGCGTCGATCAGGCCGGGCAGGACGGTGCCGCCGGCGGCGTCGAGGACCCGGACGTCCTCCGCGGCGGTGGGCGGGCGGCCGGTGCCGGTGGCCGCGATCCGGCCGTCGGCGGCCTCCAGCCAGCCGAGGTCGGTGCGGGTGCCGTCCTCGGGGTGGAGCAGGTGGGCGTTGGTGATCAGCAGGCGGCTCATGCGCCCACCTCGCCGCGCCCGGCGGGGGCACTCGCCCACGCGCACTTCTCGGCGGTTCGTTCGCTTCGCTCGCTCACGATGATGGCCCTCGTTTCAGTACGGCTCGTATTGAATACGACTCGTACTGAATACACCATGTATCGTGCTGCTGTGAAACCGCCCCCCGCCGATACCGCCCCCCGACCACCCAGACGCCGCGTCCACACCCGGGCCCGGCTGCTCGCCGCCGCACGCGAGCTGTTCCTCTCCGTCGGCTTCGCCCGGACGAGCATCGAGGACGTCTGCGCCGCCGCCGGCTACACCCGAGGCGCCTTCTACTCGAACTTCGGCGGCAAGGAGGAGCTGCTGCTGGCGCTCTTCGACGACCAGGCCGCTCGGCGGATGGCCGAACTGGCCGAACTGGCCGCCGCCTGCGAGGCGCTGGCGCCCCGGGAGCGGGCGCGGCGGCTGGTCGAGGCGCTGCTGCGGGTCGAGCCGACGGAGTCCGGGTGGATCCTGCTGTTCCTGGAGTTCCGGCTGGTCGCGGCCCGGACTGCGGCACTGGCCGAGCAGGTCGCCGCGCACGACCGGGCGGTCGCGCGGGCGCTGGCCGAGGTCCTGGAGCGGGCGCTGCCGGAGCTGGTGCCCCCGGGCGCGAGCGCCGACCAGGCCGCGACGGTGGTCCTGGCGGCGCGGGAGGGACTGCTGGCCCGGACGGCGGCGGGCGGCGCGGTCGCGGAGGACCTGCTGACGGCGACGGCGGCGGTGCTGTCGGGGCTGCTGGACGGGTCGGACCGATGAAACGCCGAGGGGCGGCACCCGTACGGTCACGGGTGCCGCCCCTCGGCGGTCGTCGCTTCGCGCGCTAGATGATCAGGCTGAGCGGCAGGATCAGGGCGATGGCGACCACCGAGATCACCGTCTCCATCACCGACCAGGACTTCAGCGTCTGCCCGACGCTCATCCCGAAGTACTCCTTCACCAGCCAGAAGCCGGCGTCGTTGACGTGCGAGAAGAACAGCGAGCCGGCGCCGATCGCGAGCACCAGCAGGGCCGCGTGGGTCGAGGACATGTTCGCGGCCAGCGGGGAGACGATGCCGGCGGCGGTGATCGTGGCGACCGTCGCCGAGCCGGTGGCCAGCCGGATCAGCACGGCGATCAGCCAGCCGAGCAGCAGCGCCGAGATGTGCCACTTGCCGGACCACTCGCTGACCGCGTTGCCGACGCCCACGTCGATCAGGGTCTGCTTGAAGCCGCCGCCCGCGCCGACGATGAACACGATGCCGGCGATGGGGCCGAGCGACTTGCCGACGGTGTCGGAGATCCGGGCCTTGTCGAAGCCGGCCGCCCTGCCGAGGGTCACCATGCCGAGCAGGGTCGCGGCGAGCAGGGCGATCAGCGGGGAGCCTATGAAGTCGAACACCCGCTGGACCAGTGCCTTCGGGTCGTCGATCACGACGTCGGCCAGGGCCTTGCCGAGCATCAGCACGACGGGAAGCAGGATGGTGGCCAGCACGGCGGCGAAGGACGGGGTGCGGTCGTGCTTGGCCGTCTCCTCGGGGGCGGTGGCCGCCGGGATCTCCAGCGGGCCGACCCAGCGCTCGGCCAGCCGCGCGAACAGCGGGCCCGCGATGATCAGGGTCGGGACGGCGATCAGCAGGCCGAGCGCCAGGGTGATGCCGAGGTCGGCCTTCAGCGCGTCGACCGCGACCAGCGGGCCCGGGTGCGGGGGCACCAGGCCGTGCAGCACCGACAGGCCGGCCAGCGCCGGGATGCCGATCCGCATCAGCGGTACGTTGCCGCGGCGGGCGACCAGCAGCACGATCGGGATCAGCAGGACGACCCCGACCTCGAAGAACAGCGGCAGGCCGAGCACGGCCGCGATCAGCGCCATCGCCCAGGGCAGCGCCTTGTTGCCGGTCCGGGAGAGGACGGTGTCCGCGATGATGTTGGCGCCGCCGGAGTCGGCGAGCAGCTTGCCGAGCATCGCGCCGAGGCCGATCAGCAGGCCGACGCTGGCGACGGTGGATCCGAAGCCCGTGGAGAAGCTGCTCAGCAGCTTGTCGAAGGGGGCACCCGCGACGGCGGCCAGCAGACCGGAGCCGAGCGTGAGGGCGAGGAACGGGTGCAGCTTCAGCTTGGTGATCAGTACGACGATCGCGCCGATGCTGAGCAGCACCGCGATCAGCAGCTGGGAGTCGCTGCTGGTGTGCGGCAGGGCCGGTGGGGCGGCCGCCAGCAGGGTGGGGGCAATGCTCACGCGAGGTCTCCATTGACGGGCCGCAGCAGCGCCACGGCCATCTCGACGAGTTCTTCGGGGGACGGGCCGACGTCCAGGACGCCGCCGCGCTCGTCCGCCGCCAGCGGTTCCAGGGCGGCGTACTGCGAGTCGAGCAGCGAGGACGGCATGAAGTGGCCGGTGCGGTGGCTGAGCCGGTCCTCGACCAGCTCGTGGCCACCGCTGAGGTGCAGGAAGAAGGCGCCCGGGCAGGCCGCGCGCAGGGTGTCGCGATAGCGGTGCTTCAGCGCCGAGCAGGTGACCACACCGCCGGTACCGGCCTCGGTCCGCTCCTTGAGCCAGGCGCCGACGGCGCGCAGCCAGGGGGCGCGGTCCTGGTCGTCCAGCGGGATGCCGGCGGACATCTTGGCGATGTTGGCCGCGGGGTGGAACTCGTCCGCCTCCGCGAAGGGGAGGGCGAGACGGTCCGCCAGCAGGCGGGCCAGGGTGGTCTTGCCGACGCCCGAGACGCCCATCACCACGACGGTGAGGGGGGCCTGCGGGAGGTCGTGGTTCTCGACGCTGAGAGCCATGGGGTGGTGCTCCTTCGTTGCCTGGCCGCCACTATCGCCTCAAAGATATGACGTATTCAAGTGACGGAAACCAAATCGTCATACTTTTGCGATGTGGTCTGGGTCGCAGGGCGAGGTGAAGGCCCACGGAGCGGGCGTCTAGGCTGGGCGGATGGAGATCCAGGGGCTGCCCGGGCGGCTGCTTGCCGAGCTCGGGCCGGCGATCGCGTCGGGGGAGATTCCCGAGGGGGCGGTACTGCGCGGGGAGGAGCTGGAGGGCCGGTTCGGGGTGTCCCGGACGGTCGTCCGGGAGGCGGTGCGCGTCCTGGAGGGGATGCGGATGGTGGCGTCCCGGCGACGGGTCGGGATCACCGTGCAGCCGAAGTCGCTCTGGGACGTCTTCGACCCGATGGTGATCCGCTGGCGACTGGCCGGCGCGGACCGCCCGGCCCAGCTGCGCTCGCTCGGCTCGCTGCGCGTGGCCGTCGAACCGGCCGCGGCCGCGCTCGCCGCCACCCACGCGAGCGACGACGACCGGCGCGAACTCAGCTCACTGGCCGTGGACCTGACGGTCACCGCCCGGGCCGCCGACCTGAACGCCTTCCTCAGGCACGACATCGCCTTCCACTCCCTGGTGCTGCGCGCCTCCGGCAACGAGATGTTCGCCCACCTCGGGGACAGCGTCGCGGCGGTGCTCACCGGCCGGACCGAGTACCATCTGATGCCCCATCAGCCGGAGCCGTACGCGATCCGCCTGCACCGCGAGGTCGCGGAGGCGATCTGCGCCGAGGACGCCGTCCACGCCGAACGGGCGATGCGGACGATCGTGACCGGCGCACTGGAGGAGCTCAACGTCCAGCTGGACTGAACCGGGCCACCGGACGGCGCCGGGCCTGCCGGGACGGCCCGGACGACACGACGGGACGGCCCGGATGACACGATTTGAAGGCAGTTCGGCGGTTTCGGACGCATAGTCCTGGTTCGGCGGGGCAGAGTGAGGCGAGGGGCGCGTTTCGTGTGCACCCGTTCCGTATGCTTCACAGAACACGCGCCACGCGCCTGGGGGTCGCTCGATGTCCGTGCCACGCCGCCGTCGCCGCCGCCTGCCCGACGAGGTGCGCGCCGCCGCAGTCCGGGCGGTGCTCTGCCTGTCCTTCACCCTGGTGGGCGTCGTGGTGGCCACCCTGGCCTCGTACGCGGGCAGTTGGCTGCTGACACCGGCGCTGCTGGCCATGGGGCTCGGGGTGTTCGGCACCATGTGGTGCCTGCTGGAGATCCTCATCTCCCGCCAGGTCGCGGCCCAGCGGATGCGGACGCAGGGCGCCACGCACCCGACGGCGGGCGCCCGGGGGCCCTCCGAGCCGCTGGCCGCGCGGCCGTTCCCCCGGCCCGGCCCGTCCTCGGTGTACCGGCAGCCGTACGAGACGCCCCGGCCGCAGTCAACGCAGCAGCAGCCACCGCAGCCGTACGGCGGTCCGGGGCGGCAGCAGCCGTACGGGCCCGGGCACCAGCCGCAGCGAGCGCCGCACCAGCAGCCGCACCAGCAGCCGCACCAGCAGCCGTACCAACCGCCGCGCCAGGCGCCGCAACAGCCGCCGCGCCAGGCCCGGGTGCAGCCCAACCACCCGTAGCGCCGGGCCGATCGGTCAGTCCCGCACCGGCAGCGCCCGGTAGTGGGTGGTGAGCCGGCGGTCCCCGTCCAGGACGTGGAAGGCCACCATCGGCGGGTGGTCGAAGGAGATGCCGCGCCCGCCCTCGAACGGCAGCGTGACGGTGGAGGCCACGCCGGGCGCGATCAGCAGCGGCAGACCGGCGAAGGTGGTGGCCGCGGAGGTGTGCGCGTGGCCGCAGAACAGGGCGGCCACCCGGGGGTGGCGGCTCAGCACCTGCGCCAGCCGCGCCTCGCCGAACTGGCGGATCGGGTCGACATACGGCAGGTGCAGCTCCACCGGCGGGTGATGGAAGGCCACCAGCGCGGGCAACTCGCCGCGGCCGGACGCCAGTTCGGCGTCCAGCCAGGCCAGCGTCCGCTCGTCCAGCAGACCGTCGTCCTGCCCGGGTATCGAGGAGTCGAGCATCAGCACGTCGGCGCCCGGCAGTTGGTGCAGGCGATTGATCGGCCCCTCCCCCGGTGCCTCGCCGAGCAGCACCTCCCGGTACGGCGCCCTGGAGTCGTGGTTGCCGGGACAGATGAGCACCGGGTGCCGGGAGGCCAGCACCTCGGCGACCTCCCGGTACTCCTCGGGCAGGCCGTGGTCGGCGAGGTCGCCGGTGACCAGCACCGCGTCCAGCGGGCCGGGCAGGGCGTCGAGGTACGCCATCACCTGCTCGGCCCGCCGCCGGGCGCGCCTGCCGCCGTCCCGGCGGTGGACCTGGCCGAGGTGGGTGTCACTGAGGTGCGCGATCGTCAGCATGGAGGTCACGCTAGTCAGTTCACGGTCGGACCGGAACCTCTCCCGGCCGAGCGGGGCCCGCTCACGTCTGCGCCGGAACCTCCGCGGGGCGCTTGAACATCCGGGTGGCGGTGATCTCGCCGTGGATGGTCGGGCCGTCCGGGTCCGGCGCGGCCGGCAGGCCCGGGCGCAGGTGCTCCTCGACCGAGATGTACTTGAGGCCCGCGCGCAGGTCGGCGTCGTTGCGCAGGCGGATCACCAGCGGGAACTCGGCGAGCGCCGTGGTGTCGAACAGGCCGGTGGTGTAGATCAGCTGGACGCCGAGCGCGTCGGCCACGGCCCGCTGGAGCTCCAGCAGGTAGGTCGCGTTGGCGCGGCCGATCGGATTGTCCAGGAACAGCGTGCCGGCGTGCCGCAGCTGGGACTGGCCGCGGTCGTTGGCGCGCAGCGCCGCCATCGTGCAGTACAGCGCGATGGCCGCGGTGAGCAGCTGGCCGCCGGAGAAGACGTCGGACATCTGGCCGACACCGACCCGCTCGGCCCGCAGCACCGCGTCGGGCTTGAGGATCTCGACGCTGACGCCCTTGGGGCCGATCGCGGCGGCGACCCCGCGCAGCAGCAGGGACATGCCGTCGCGGCGCAGGTCGCTGTTCTTCTTCACGGCGGCGCGGGTGGCCTCGTCGATGACCTCGCCCAGGCGCTCGACCAGGGTGGCGTGGTCCGGGTCCTCGAAGCGGATCCGCAGGAACTCCTGGCCGGACCACTCCCCCAGGCCCTCGGGCAGCCGGGACAGCCGCTGGGCGGCGCGCAGCGTGGTGAGCGAGGACTCGACCAGGCCGCGCAGCCGGTCCACGATCGAGCCGCGGTTCTTCTCCAGCTGGGCCAGCTCGTCGGTGAGCACCCGCAGCCGGGGCGCGAAGGCCGCGGCCCAGGCGGCGGCGTGCTCGGGCAGCGCGGAGGCGGGCAGTTCCCGGATCTGCTGACGGGCGGGGGTGCGGACGGCCTCGTAGCGGGCCGCGTTGGCGTGCCGGACCAGGGCGTCGGCGGCGTCGCGGACGGCGAGTTCGGAGGAGGACAGCTCGCCGGCGGCGGTGCGCAGCGAGCGGCGGGCCTCGGTGGCGCCGGTGCGGGCGTCGGCCAGCGAGCCCAGGTACGGCTCGACCGGGTCTTCCGGGTCCTCCTGGTGGTCGCGCAGGCCGTCGCGCAGCTGGCCGGCCAGCTCGTCGAAGTCGGCGGCCGAGGCCTGGGCGCTGTCGAAGGTGCGCTGGAGGTCGGCGTGGGCGGTGCGGGCGGCGTCCAGGGCCTCGCGGCGCTCGGCGAGGCGGCTGGTGGCGGTGCGCAGCAGGACCTGGGCGTGCTCCGGATCGGTGGGGACGAGGTCCTCGGGCAGCTCGGTGTGCGCCTCGCCGTCGGCGGGGGCGGAGCGCTCGGCCTCGCCGCGCAGCCGGCCGAGCTGCTCGCTGGCGGCGGCGGAGCGGGCCTCGATGGTGGCGACCAGCTCCTCGGCGCGGGCGGCGGCGGCCTGGCGGGCCGGGCCGTCGGCGCCGTCGGGGCTGCCGAGGAGCTCCTCGGCGCGGGTGCGCACCTTGTTGGTGAGGCGGTCGAGTTCGGTCGCGGCGGCGGCCTCGTCGCCCTCGGCGCGGGCCTGTTCGGCGCGCAGGTCGGCGCCGACGCCGACCTTCTCGTACAGCTGGGAGGCGGCGCGGTAGGCCTCGCGCAGTGCGGGCAGCGCGGCGGGGGCGGTCTCGACGGGCTCGTCGGACTGCTCGGCGGCGGGGATCTCGGCGCGTTCGGCGCGCAGCGCGCGGGCCGTGCGGCGGGCGTCGTCGGCGGCGCGCTGGGCGGCGCGGCGGTCCTCGTCGCAGGTGCGGGCGCGCTCGGCGCACAGCACCTGGCGGCGGTCGCACTCGGCGGCGTCCTCGGCGAGTTCGCGCTGGCGGCGGGCCCAGTTGCCGCGCTCGCGCAGCCGGAAGGCGAGGCCGGAGAGGGCGTCGGCGCGGCGGCGGGCCCGCTGGGCGGCCTCGCGGTGCTCCTCGTGGACGGAGGCGGCCGCGGCGTGGTCGGTCTCGGCCTCGTCGTGGTCGGCGCGCAGGGTGGCGAGGGCGGCGGCGGCCTGCTCGGCGTGCTCGCGGGCGGCCTCGGCGGCGGCGGCGAATTCGGCGAGGGTGCCGGGGGGGCAGCTGGCGTGCCAGGAGGCGAGGCGGGCGGCGAGGGCGCGGTCGGCGCCGAGGCGGCCGGCCAGTTCGCGGATGTGCTCCTCGCGGGCGCTCGCCCGGGCGCGCAGTTCGCGGCGCTCGCCGTCGGCGGCGGACTCGTCGTGCATGGCCGGGTTCGGCGGGACGAGGAAGAAGGCGGGCTCGTCGGTGATCGGGGCGATCAGCGAGGCGGCGGCGCCGACGGCGACGGTGGAGCGCGGCAGCAGGGCGGCGGCCTGCAGGGCCTCGCGGGCGCGTTCCAGCGAGGACGGATCGGTGACGACCACGCCGTCGACCAGTTCGGGGCGGGCGGCGAGGATCGCGTCGTGGTCGGCCGGGTCCACGGACTGGGCGAGGTAGCGCCATCCGGGCAGGGCCGGGATGCCGTGCTCGGCGAGGTACTCGACGGTGGCGAGCACGTCCGGGCCGGGCGGCAGCAGACCGCCGTCGCCGAGGGCGGCGAGGATGCGGGAGTCGTCGGCGGCGGCCGTGCGGAGGTCGAACAGGGTGCGTTCGGCGGTGGCGATGGACTCGTCGAGGAGTTCGCGCAGGTACTCGGCGTTGCGGTCGAGCACGGCGGGGGTGAGGAAGCCGGCGTCCTCCTCGGCGCCCTCCTGGTAGGGCGTGAGGGAGAGCAGGTCGGCGAGGCGCTCCTCGGTGGCGAGCAGGGCGGCGGTGCGCTGCTCGGCGGCGAGGGAGCGGGCGGCGTCCTTGCGGGCGTCGCCGGCCCGCTCGGCGGCGAGTTCGGCGCGCGAGGTGGCGGCGGCGGACTCGCGCAGCCGGGCGGCGGCGGACTCGGCGGCGGTACGGGCCTGGGCGAGCGCGGCGGCGGCGGCCTTCTCGACGTCGGCGGCGTGCAGCGCGGCGCGGGCCGGGTCCACGTCGCCGTCGGCGTCGATGAAGCCGGCCGAGACGGCGGCCTCGGTCTCCTGCTCGACCTCGGCTAGGCGCTGGCGCAGGTGCTCGGCCTCGCTGCGGGCCTTCTGGGCGGCGGTGGCGGCCTCGGTGGCGTCGGACTGCGCCTTGCCGCCGTCCTCCTGGAGTTCGCCCGCGCGCTCCTCCTCGGTGTCGGCGCGGGACTCGGCGGCCGCGGCGGCGGCCTCCAGGGCCCGGGCCAGGGCGGTCGCGGCGCGGGCGCGGGCGGCGAGCGCGGGGGCTGCGTCCAGCTCGGCCTCGCGGATGGCGGCGGCGACCCGGGTGACCCGGTCGGCGGCGGCGCGCTGGCGCAGCACCGCCTCGGCGGCCTGCCAGGCGGAGTGCAGGGTGCGGGCGTCGATGAGTTCGCGGCGCAGCGCGGCGGCCTCGGCGGTGGCCGCGGCGAGGCCCAGCGTGGCGTGCCGGTGGGTGAGTTCGTCGGTGATCAGGCTGTGCCGGGTGCGGTCGGCCTCGGCGGCGGTGACGGCGCTCGCGGCGGCGGCGACCTCGATGGCGAGGTCCTGGGCGCGGTCGCGTTCGGCGGTGGCGCGGGAGGCGAGGGCGTGGGCGAGGCGGCGGGTGCGGCGTTCGGCGGTGCGGTGGGCCTCGCGGACGGTCTCGCGGGCGGTGGTGGTCTCGGCGATGCGCTCCAGCAGGTCCAGCGAGCCGGCGGTGAAGTCGCGTTCGGCGGTGAGTTCGGCGCGGCGGCCGAGCTTGGCGGCGAAGCCGTGCACGAGGTCGGCGAGGCCGTCGGTGTCCCGGGTGTCGGTGACGGCGCGCAGCAGGAGGTCGGTGAAGTCGCTGTCGTGCTTGACCGCGAAGAGGCCGGCCGCCTCGCCCTCGTCGGCGTTCATCTCGCGCTGGTAGCGGAAGAGTTCGGGGTCGAGGCCGAGTTCGCCGAGGTGCTCGGTCCAGCGGTCGTGGCCGTCCTCGAAGACCAGGTCGAGGTGGGGGTGGGCCTTGCCGGCCTCGGTGAGGGCGTCGCGGAAGCCCTTCATGGTGCGGCGGCGGCCGCGGGCCTTCTGGTCGCCGGCCAGGCTGACCCGTTCGGCGACCGGCAGCGAGTCGAGGGTCAGGCCGGCGCCGGGGCGGAAGGAGTACCAGGTCTCGGCGAACTTGCGCGGGTCGGAGGAGACCTGGCGGCCGCGCCACTCGCTGACCTTGCCGACCACGATCAGCTCGCCCGTGACGGTGTGCTGCCACTCCAGGGCGACGTGTCCGCAGTCGTCGGCGAGCAGGAACTTGCGCAGCACGCCGGAGCTGGCGCCGCCGAGGGTGTTGCGGTGGCCGGGGAGCATGACCGAGAAGATCAGCTTGAGCAGGACCGACTTGCCGCCGCCGTTCTCCAGGAAGAGCACGCCGGCGGGGGCGGGGCGGCGGACCGGGCCGTCGGTGTCCTCGCCGAACAGGCCGATCTGCTGCGGGGCCGGGTCGGCGACCGGCTCGCCGACGCCGCGCAGGTCGAGCACCGTGTCGGCGTAGCGGGCGCCGGCCGGTCCGATCGAGTAGAGGCGGACCCGGTTGAGCTCGTACATGTGCGGCGGTTCTCCGTGGCTTGCGTGGCGTGAGGGGTGGGCGGCGGGCCGGTTCGGGGCGGGTGGGCCGGGGCCGGCGCGGTGCTCCGGGACCGGGTGCGCCCGGCGGGAGGCCGGCGCGGTGGGCTCGGAGCGGGTGGGCTCTGGGCGGGTGGGTTCTGGGCGCCGGTGCTCGGAGCGGGTGGACTCCGGGCACCGGGGTTCAGAGCGAGTGGAACGGCAGGCCCGCGTCGGCGACCAGTTCGTCGCCGGTGTCCGGCGGCAGCAGGCTGGCGGTGCCGTCGGAGACCGGCACGATGCCGAGGTCGAGCAGTTCGGCCATGGCCGCGCTGCCCGCCAGGTCGCGCACCTGGAGCTGGTAGCGGGCGGTGGTGCGGTAGGTGCCGCCGGAGTCGTCGGAGACCTTCTGGAGGAAGCCGGAGTCGACCAGGAACAGCACGGCCTTGGCGACGATGCCGATGGTGGAGCCGGAGAGCCGGCGGGCGTCCTTGGTGGCGCCGGTGGCGGTGCGCCGGGCCCAGACCCGCCAGGCCGCCTCCAGGCCGGGGGCGTCGGAGGCCGGGTCGGTGTTGGCGCCCTCGGCGTCGGCCTGCTCCTCCAGGCGGCGGCAGGCCTGGCGCACGAAGGAGTCGACGCCGTTGACGGTGATCCGGCCGAGGTAGCCGTCGTCGGCGAGGTCCTCGGGGCGGGGGAAGGCCATCGCGGCGACGGCCAGGTGGGCCAGGCCGTGCAGGAAGCGGTCGGTGGACTCGGAGGCGGCGCGGCGCGAGTAGTCGCCCATCCGGACGGCGAACAGCGAGTCCTCGGCGGCGGCCACGGCCATGCCGGCCCGCGGGGAGACCTCCAGGACGACCAGGCCCATGCCGGTGGCGACGGCGTCGGCGAGCCGGGCGAACGGCGGGTCCTCGCGGTGGCGGCGCACCAGCTCGGCGTACTCGGCGTCCCGGGCGGGCAACAACTTGGCCTGGAGGCCGAAGGAGACCAGCCGGGCGGCGTCCGCGACGTCGGCCGGGGTGATCGGCGCGGGGGCCGCGGGTTCGCTCTCGGTCGCCCAGGACGTGTCGTGGTGGGTCGTCACGGGCGGTGCTCCTCGGGGGTGGCGCGGTGGTTACGGTTCGTCAAGGTCGGTCCCGGCAAGGTGTGCCTCCCGGCCGGTCAGCCGGCGTCCTTGCGGTCGGCGGCCATGCCGACCGCGTCGAGCAGGGCGCTGCCGACGATCAGGTCGGCGCCGCCGAACTCCGGGTCGTGCAGCTGGGTGCCGTCGTCCACGGCGAACAGCAGCCGCTCCTCGCCCTGGCGGTAGGCGGTGCCGACCGGCGGGCTGGCGGCGTGCACGGCGAGCAGGGCCAGCAGGTACGGCAGGTCCGGGTCCTGCTTGCGGGCGTCGGCGAGCAGGCCGGAGAGCCGGCGGGGGGCGTCCGGGGGCAGGTCGAGCAGGACCATCGCGGACTCCAGCTGGGCCTCGGAGAACCGGCTGTCGTCCGGGGTGGCGACCAGGTCGGGGTCGGGCAGCTCGGCGCCGAGGTGCTCGCGTTCGACCGGCGGGGTGAGCAGCAGGTCGACCAGGTCGGCGACCCGGACCGAGACCGGGGTGCGCAGACCGGCGCCACGGGCGAAGAAGGCGCCGGTGGGGCGGACGGCCTGCTCCACCGGCAGCCGCAGCACGGGGGCGAGCAGCTGCCCGTAGAGGTCGATGCCGCTGCGGGCGCCGGGGGTGGCGAAGGCCTGCCGGTCCTGCTCGGCGCGGAACAGCGGGCCGGCCTCCAGCAGGCGGGTCTGGAGCTGGGTGTGGCGGCGGATGCAGTCCTTGACGATGTCGACCAGCTCGGCGGCGCGGCGCTTGTGCTCCGGGTCCTCGGCCTCGTCGCGGGCCTTGCGGATGTTGGTGAGAATCGCGTTCTCGTGCCGGTAGCGGTCCGCGATGTGGTCCAGCGCCTCCGCGATGAGGTCGGGAACGGCGCGCATCCAGTCGACGGCGCGGACGTTGCGGCGGGTGGCGTCCAGGGCGCGGCGCAGCGTCTCGGCGAACTGGACGGTGCGGTAGCGGGCCTGCTCGGCGGCGAGCTGGGCGTCGGCCAGGCGGCCGCGGCGGATCAGCACCTCCAGCTTGACCTCGGCGGCGATCTGGGCCGAGGTGACGTCGGTGTCGAGCGCGCCGACCAGGACGTTGACCGCCTCGTCGGTGGTGCGCAGGTAGACGCCGCCGTCCGGGCCGGGGACCTCCTCGATCAGCTTGAAGTCGTAGTCCCGGCGGACGTACTCGCCGTCCGCGCCGAAGGTGCCGTAGACGGCGCGGAAGCCGCGGTCCACGCTGCCGACGTTGATCAGCGACTCCAGCACCCAGCGGGCGACCCGCTCGTGCTCGGCGGCGGGGCGGCCGGTGGCCTGGACGGCGACCCGGGGCAGCAGGCGGGCGAGCACTATGTCGCGGTCGGCCCCGGTGTCGAAGTCCATGTTCAGGGTGACCAGGTCGATCGCGGCGAGGCCGACCTCGGCCATCGCGTAGCCGCCGTACTCGCCGGCCAGGTTGACCTTGCGGTTGTCCAGGTCGTGCAGCGGGGCGGTGCAGGCCAGCGCCTTGAGCCGGCGGGCCAGGCCCTCGTCGGCGGCGGGGCCGGGCGCGGGGCGCGCGGCGGCCGGGCCGGCGGGCGGGCGGAGGCCGGGCTCGGTGAGCGGGTCTGCGATGACGGTCACGGAGGACAAGATTAGAGGTTCGCACCGACATCGACCGAAACGGACCTTGCGGGCGGGCGGAGCGGCAGGTGGACGACGGTACGGGTGACGGATTCAGAACGTGATTTCGACGAGATCCCGCCATTCCCGAACCGGCATTCGAGAAAAGCGTGAGGGCGGCGCGCTTGTTCGGTGATGATCGACCAATGATCACCCGACTGGCCAAAGCGGGCCTCGCCGCCGCGCTGTCCGTGACCGCCCTCGCCACCGGCGCCGTCCTCGCCACCGGCGCCACCGCCGCCGCGGCCGCCCCGGCCGCGACGACGTCGACCTCCGCCCAGCACGTGACCGTGTCGCAGAGCGGGAACTACCCCGGCGGGTTCTTCACCACCGGGAACATGTCGGTGGCCTGGACCGTGTCCGGCACCGCGGACCTGACCGGGCCGACCCACATCACCCTCGACCTGCCGCCCGGCGTCACCACCGACGGTGCGATGTTCTTCCCCACGCCGCCGGACTACACCTTCACCACCGCCCTCTCCCCCGACCACCGCCACCTGGAGGCCGTGTTCACCGCCACCCGGGCGGTCGGGAGCTACAACTTCATGAAGCTCAACCTGGCCACCACGCCCGGCGTGCCGATCGTCGGCGCGATCACCGCGACGGTCGCCAACCCGAACGACGCCGACCCGACCGGGCACGTCTCCGGCTACGACCTCGGCAGCAAGAGCTACCTGCCGGCGACCGTCCAGGCCGCCCCCGCCGCCACCGGCCTCGACACCGCCACCGGCCCGGGCACCGGCGGCACCGAGGTGACCGTCAGCGGCAGCAACCTGGCCAACGGCATGGTGCTGGTCGGCGGCGTCCCGGCCCCCGGCCGCTGCACCGACACCGCCTGCACGGTGACCACCCCCGGCGGCACGGGCAGCGCCCCGGTCAGCGTGGTGACGCCCGGCGGCACAGCCTCGGCTCCGGTCACCTTCGACTACACCGGCGCCCCGCCGCCGGCCCCGGCCGCGCCAGTGGTCAGCAGCCTCTCTCCGGTCTCCGGCCCGGCCGTCGGCGGTACCCGGGTGTACCTGTTCGGCAGCAACCTGACGTACGGGTCGGTGGCCTTCGGCGGGGTGCCGGCCACCCATGTCTCCTGCGGTCCGACCGCCTGCACCGCCACGGCCCCGGCGGGCATCCAGCCCGGGGCGGTGGGCGTCACCGTCACCACGGCGGGCGGGACCAGCGCTCCCGTGACGTACACCTACACGGCGTAACGGCCGCGGGCGGCGTTCCGCCCGCCACCGGTGCCCGGGCTCCGTGGAGCCCGGGCACCGGTGCGTTCCGGGGCGGCCCCGGCCGCCCCCTGCCCCACCCCACCCAAAATGCGAGTTGAACACGTTCAAAAGATAGGTCTAGAGTCGCTTCCGCGCAGGTCGGACGAGGCTCCGCCTGCACTTCGGCATGCTCGGCATGGAGGTGGGCGAAATGGACGGCGACCCCGCGGTCATCCTTCGCAAGGTCCGACGGTGGCTCTGGTTCTTCCTGGTCTGCCTGGTGCTCAGCGGCCTGACCGCGTTCCCCCTGGAGACCGAGACCCGCTGGCTGGTCGACTTCGCCTCCGGGCCGGCCGCTCCGCTGAGCGACCGCCTCCCCGCAGCGGCGGCCTGGCTCGAACGGGTTCACACCGGCCTCGCCGAGACCAACGGGCGCTACCCCTTCCTGGCCTACGGCACCGACTGGCTGGCCTTCGCCCACCTGGTGATCGCCGCCGCCTTCTGGGGGCCGCTCAAGGACCCGGTCCGCAACATCTGGGTGATCCGCTGGGCCGTGCTCGCCTGCGGGGCCGTCATCCCGCTGGCACTGATCTGCGGGCCGCTGCGCGGGATTCCACTGGCCTGGCGATTCGTCGACATGTCGTTCGGAGTCCTCGGCGTCGTACCGCTGCTGATCGTGCTGCGGGCGCTGCGTCCGCTGGAGCGCGCCTTCCGCGCACCGGTGACCACCGGCTGAGTCCGGGCGGTCCGCGCCCGCTCGCGCCCCGGCGCGACCCCGTGAGGCGCCGCCCCGGGGCGTGCGGCCCCGGGCACACGCCGCGGCGCCCGCGGGGCTCCGGGTCACGGGCAACGGCCTTCATCCGCAGGCCCTACCATCTGGCTCAACAGCTGCTGGGAGGCGGACGGGCGTGGCCGATGCGGTGATCGATCTCAATGCGGACCTCGGCGAGGGGTTCGGACGCTGGACCCTGACCGACGACGAGGCCCTGCTGTCCGTGGTGACCAGCGCCAACGTCGCCTGCGGGTTCCACGCCGGGGACCCGTCGACGATGCGCCGGGTCTGCGCCCTGGCGGCCGAGCGCGGCGTCCGGATCGGCGCCCAGGTCTCCTACCGCGACCTGGCCGGCTTCGGCCGCCGCGCGATGGACGTGCCCCCGGAGGAGCTCGCCGACGAGATCGCGTACCAGATCGGCGCCCTCCAGGTGTTCGCCCGCGCGGCCGGTTCCAAGGTCTCCTACGTCAAGCCGCACGGCGCCCTCTACAACCGGGTGGTCGGCGACTCCGAGCAGGCCGAGGCCGTGGTGGCCGGCGTGCTGCGGGCGGGCGCGGTCTGCGACGGGCCGCTGCCCGTGCTCGGCCTGCCGGGCTCGCTGCTGCTGGAGGTGGCCGAGGGCGTCGGGCTCCCGGTGGTCGCCGAGGCCTTCGCCGACCGCACCTACACCCGCACCGGCACCCTCGTCCCGCGCCGCGAGCCGGACGCGGTGGTGCACGACCCCGAGTCGGTGATCACCCGCGCCGTCGCCATCGCCCGGGACGGCACGGTGGAGGCCGCCGGCGGCGAGCGGATCGCCGTCGAGGCCCGCTCGCTGTGCGTCCACGGCGACACCCCCGGCGCCGCCCAGCTCGCCTGGCGGATCCGCGGCGCCCTGGCCTCCGCCGGGGTCCGGGTGGAGGCGTTCACGTGACAGCCCCTCGCGTACCCGGCCCCGACGCGACGGCGGGGACGGTGCGCCGGGTCGGCGAGCGGGCGCTCCTGGTCGAGCTGCCCGGGACGGCCGAGGTGGCGGCGCTGTACGGCTGGCTGAGCGAGCGCCGGGAGGCCGGGGCGCTCGGCGCGGTGGAAGAGCTGGTACCGGCCGCGCGCACCCTGCTGCTGGACGGCGTCGCGGACGTCGGCGCGGTGGCGGCGCTGCTGCGCACCGCCCGTCCGGCGACGGCCGGGGCGGCGCGCGGGCCGCTGCTGGAGGTCCCGACCGTGTACGACGGCGCCGACCTGGCCGAGGTCGCCGCACTGTGGGGGGTGTCCGAGGAGGCCGCCGTCCGGATCCACACCGGATCCGAGTACGTCGTCGCGTTCTGCGGCTTCGCCCCCGGCTTCGGCTACCTCACCGGCCTCCCGGCGCGCTACGAGGTGCCGCGCCGGGCCACCCCGCGCAGCTCCGTCCCGGCCGGCTCGGTCGCCCTGGCCGGCCCGTACACCGGCGTCTACCCGCACCCCTCCCCCGGCGGCTGGCAGCTGATCGGCCGGACGGCGCTCACCCTCTGGGACACCGACCGCGAGCCCCCGGCCCTGCTGGCGCCGGGCACCCGGGTCCGCTTCACGGCTTCACGGCGGAACGGGCCCGGGGGGAGCCGGAGTTGAACGAACTGGTGGTGGAGCGGCCGGGGCCGCTGACCACGGTCCAGGACCTCGGGCGGCGCGGGGTCGCCCACCTCGGGGTGCCGAGGGCCGGGGCACTGGACGAGCCGGCGCTGCGGGCGGCCAACCGGCTGGTGGGCAACGAGCCCGGGGCCGCCGGGCTGGAGACCACGCTCGGCGGGGTCGCGCTGCGGGCCGTCGGAACGGCGCTGGTCGCCGTCACCGGTGCGCCCTCGCCCGTCCGGGTGGACGGCCGGCCGGCCGCCTGGGGCGCGCCGGTGGTGGTGCCGGCCGGGGCGCTGGTCGAGGTGGGGGCGGCGACGGCCGGGGTGCGCGGCTACCTGGCGGTGGCGGGCGGGATCGCCGTCCCGCCGGTGCTCGGCAGCCGCTCGGCGGACCTGCTCTCCGGACTCGGGCCGGCCCCGCTGGCCGCCGGGGACCGGCTGCCGGTGGGCTCCCCGCCGCCGTACCGGGCCAGGCCCGAGCTGGTGCCGCTGCCCGGCCCCCCGGCCGAGCTGGTGCTGCGGCTGCGGCTCGGACCGCGCGCGGACTGGTTCGACCCGGAGGCGGTGGCCCGTCTCGGCCGCGACCGGTACCTGGTCTCCCCGACCGGCAACCGGGTCGGGCTGCGCACCGAGGGCCCGCCGGTCGCCCGCGCCAGGGACGGCGAACTGCCCAGCGAGGGCATGGTGCTGGGCGCCGTTCAGATTCCGCCGGACGGGCAGCCGGTGGTGTTCCTGGCCGACCACCCGACCACCGGCGGCTACCCGGTGATCGGCGTCGTGCCGGCCGGCGACCTCGCGGCCGCCGCACAGGCCAGGCCGGGGACACCGGTGCGCTTCGTGCCCCTGCGCGAGCACTGAGCGGCAGCACCGAGCGGGAAACGCCGAGCGGAAGCACCGAGCGGGAAACGCCCAGCGGGAAACGCCGAGCGGGAACGCCGAGCGGCAGTACCTCGCAGGCGCGGAAAGCCGCGCGGGCTCCCCGGTCAGCGCCCCAACAGCACCTCGGCGACGGCACGTTGGGCCGGGTCCAGCTCCGCCCCGCCCTCCTCGGCCACCCAGACCGCGTTCTGCAGCACCCGGGCGAGCGTCCAGGCCGCCGCCACCTCGCGGTCCAGCTCCAGCACCTCCGTCAACAGGTCGAAGCGCCGCCGCAGCGCCCGGGTTGCATCCCCGGTGGCCACCACGTCCTCCCAGCGGTTGCGCAGCGCCGGGAGCAGCTCGAAGCCGGGGTGGCCGGCCAGCGGCTTGGGGTCGATGGCCAGCCAGGGCGCCCGGCCGCTGCCGGGGAGCGGGGCCAGCACATTGCCGTAGTGCAGGTCCCAGTGCAGCAGCCGGTCGCCGGGATCGGCGCGGACCTCGCACAGGGCGGCCGCGCAGTCGGCGAGCAGGCGCCGCTCCACCGGGTCGGCGAGGGCCGCGACGGCCACCGGGGCCCGGTCGATCAGGTCGCTCGCCGCACCCGCCAGGGTCCTCAGCCCGGAGGGCGCCTGACGTTTCGTCAATTCCCCGAGCAGCTCGGCGATCACGCGCAGCGCCGCGAGGTCGTCGGGCAGGTCGAGCAGTGAGCGCCCGGGGTCCAGCCGCTCCAGCAGCAGGGAGCCGGTGGCCGGTTCGTGGTCGAGCAGCCGCACGGCGCCGCGGCCGTCCCAGGCTCGCAGGGCGAGCGGTTCGCCCACCGTCTCCTCGTCCACGGGCTGGAGCTTGAGCACGGCCGGCATCCCGTCGGCGCGCAGCACCGGGAGCACCAGCCCGACCACGCCGTGCGCGACCGGCCCGTCCGGGCGCAGCTCCCAGCGGTCCAGCAACTCGCCGGCCAGGGTGGGCAGTCGGGCCACCCAGGCGCGCCCCTCGGCGCCGAGGAAGCCCTCCAGGGACGCGGCCAGCGCGGGCGGGACCTGGACGGACATCGGACGGGCTCCTCTCGGACGGTCCGCCCCAGCGTACGACGGGCGGCGGCCGGCGCCTCCCCCGCTCACCCCTGCCCGAGCGCCCGCGCCGCGGCGGCCGCGAAGCCGTCCGGGTTGTCGAGCATGATGTTGTGCCCGCAGTCCGGCACCGCGACCACCCGCACGCCCGCCGCGCGGAGGGTGCCGGCGCCCGCCGGCTCGCCGTCCGCCGCCGGGTGGAGGAAGGTGCGCGGGAGGTCGAGGCCGAGCAGCAGCTCGCGCATGGTCGGTTCGGTCGCCCGGGCGAGGTAGCGGGCGCTGCGGTGCAGCGCCTCCGGGCCGGCCAGCCGCATGGTGGACCACCAGAACGGGCCGACCCGCTCGGCGACTTCGTCCCGGCCGCCGGCCAGGAACTCCTCCTCGGCGTAGGCCGCGATGCCGCTGCTGCCGGGGTGGCGCCGGTCGGGGTCGACCCGGTCCAGGTTGGCGTCCACCAGGAGCAGCCGTTCGACCAGGTGCGGGTGCCGCTGGGCGAGGACGATCGCGACCGCCCCGCCCATGCTGTGGCCGATCACCTCGACCCGGGCCGCCCCGGCGGCCGCGACGGCCGCCGCGACAGCGTCCGCGTGCTCCTCCAGGGTGTAGCCGAAGTCCGTCGGCCGGTCGCTGAGGCCGAAGCCGAGCAGGTCCAGCAGCAGCGAGCGCCGACCGGCGAGCAGCGGGTGGGTGGCGGCGGCCGCGAAGTAGGCCGGCGAGGTGGCGCCGAGCCCGTGCAGGTAGAGCCGGGCCGGCTCGGCGCCGGGCAGCTCGACCCAGCGGATCCGGTCGCCGTTCGGGGTGACGGGGGCCTCGCGCATGCTCACTCGCTCCTTCTCCTGGGCGTGCCGGCTCCTCCTGGGTGTGCCGGCTCCCGGCTCCGGGGACTCCGGCGGACGACCAGGACAATACATCGAAGTCGAGGTATAGCGATAGTGAGATACCCATGCCCCGAGGGAAGGATCTGAGAGAGTGGCCCCATGCTGAAGCTCGCCATCCTCGGGTTCCTGTACGACCGCCCCCTGCACGGCTACGAGCTGCGCCGCCACCTCGCCGCGCTCACCGGCCACGTCCGCCCGATCAGCGACGGCACGCTCTACCCCGCGATCAAACGCCTGGAGACCGACGGTCTGCTGGTCCGCGAGACCGAGCCGGGCAGCGCCGCCGCGCCCCGGCACACCCTGCACCTCACCGAGGCCGGCCGCACCGCACTGCTCGACCGGCTGCGCGAGCCCGAGCCGCTCGACGTCAGCGACGAGAACCGCTGGTTCACCCTGCTCGCCTTCCTCCGGCACCTCGCCGACCCCGCCGACCAGGCCGCCGTACTGCGCCGCCGACTGGCCTTCCTCGCCGAACCGGCCAGCTTCTTCTACGAGGGCGACCGCCCGGTGGGCGCCGAGGAGTTCGCCGACCCGTTCCGGCGCGGCCTGCTGCTGGTCGCCCGCGCCACCACCGAGGCCGAACTCGCCTGGCTGCACGCGACCCTGGCCGACCTGGAGGGCAGCCCGCGCTAGACCGGGGCCGCACACGCCGCGGCCGGCGACAGGCCGGGGCCCGCACGCACCTCGGCCGACGGCGGATCGGGCCCCGCACACGCCGCGGCCCGCGCCGACCGTCGAACGGTCGGCGCGGGCCGCGGGCGAGAGGCTTCGATACCCTGGGGTGGTATCAGTGCCCGTGGTGGGCGTGCACCACGGCGTGGCCGCGCCCCCGGCCGATCATCCACTTGTTGACCGGGACGGTCAGCGCGAACGCCAGGGCCAGCGAACCCGCCAGCGCCACCCAGAACAACAGGTCACCGAGGCCCGCGTCCATCGCCCCCGGGACGGTGACCATCACGGTGTTGTCGATCAGCTCCATCACCAGGATCGAGACGGTGTCGGCGGCCAGCGCGACCTTGACCGCGGCGCCGACGTCGAGGCCGGCCTTCAGCACGCCGCGCATGGTCAGCGCGTAACCGAAGACGAAGGCCAGCAGGATCGAGAGCACCACGGTCGCGCCGTTGTGCAGGCCGAAGGCGGTGCCGAGCACCATGCCCAGGATCTCGCCGATGGCGCACCCGGTGAGGCAGTGCAGGGTCGCCTGCGCGGCCGTCCGCCAGCCGGCCCCGCCACCGCCGTGGGCCTGGTGTCCGTGGTGGCCGGCATGGTCGCGCCCATGGTGTCCGTGGTGTCCGTGGTGCTCGTGCTGCTCGTGAGCGGCGTGCTGCCGGTCGGCCCGCTCCTGGTGCTCGTGCTGCTCGGGGTGTGCCATGTCGTCCTCCACGCGCCCCGGCGCCCCGTTCGGCGCCGCTTCCCTCGCTCCGTCGCTGTCGAACATATACCCCCCTGGGGTATCTGACAATCCCGTTCCGACGCCCTCTTCCCCTGTGCACCCGTCCGTGTTCCGATGAAGGGCATGGCAGACGAACGACGCGCGGGTTACGACGGAACGGGTGAGGGCGCGATCAGCCGGGACGGCTGCGCCGTCGAGGTGTGGAGCCGGCTCCCCGCGGGCGACGCCCCGGACGTGATCGAGGCCGCGGTGCCGCCCGGCGCGCGCATCCTCGAACTCGGTTGCGGCGTCGGCCGGATGACGCACCCGCTGACCGATCGCGGCTTCGCCGTGACGGCCGTGGACGAGTCCCCCGACATGCTGGCCCGGGTCCGTGCGGACGTCCGCACGGTGCGCAGCCGGATCGAGGAGCTGGACCTCGGCGAGCGCTTCGACGTCGTCGTGCTCGCCTCCTTCCTGGTGCACGCAGGTGACGTGACGGTCCGCCGGGGCCTGCTGGAGACCTGCCGCCGCCACGTCACCGAGGACGGCTGCGTACTGGTGCAGCGCGAGGGCGAGGACTGGCACCGGAACGTGCCGCGGGAGAGCGCCATCGGCCCGGACGCCCGGGCCCGGCTGGTCTCGGCCACACCGGTCGGCGACGGCGTCAACTCCGTGCGCTTCGAGTACGTTTTCCCGGACGGCACCTGGACGCAGACCTTCCTGTCCCGCCCGCTCGACACGGAGGCGTTCGAGCGGGCGCTCGCGGAGGCCGACCTGGTGGTCGAGCGCTACCTGACCGCGGACCGCACCTGGGTCCGGGCCCGGCCGGTGCTCTAGGACGCGTCAGACACGCCCTGGACCCAACTCCGGGCGGGTTCCGGAGCGGCGGCGGGCTTGTGCGCAAAGCAGCGACAAAGGGTGAACAAAGAACCGTCACCTTCACCCCGTACCATCAGCCGCGCGCCGGGCTCGCGCGCGGCCCGCGGGCCGGGCGGGGCACGGCGGCCCCGCATGCCCTTCCGACCCGCAAGGACCCGCCCATGCCGCCCCTGCCCCACGCCCGACGGATATCCCCGGCGGGTGCCCGGTGATCGACTGGTTCCACGGGGCCGTCCTCGGCCTGATCCAGGGGCTCACCGAGTTCCTGCCGATCTCCTCCAGTGCCCACCTGCGGGTCTTCTCCGCCCTGTTGGGCTGGGACGACCCGGGCGCGGCCTTCACGGCCGTCACCCAGCTCGGCACCGAGACGGCGGTGCTGATCTACTTCCGCCGGGACATCGCCTCGATCATCAAGACCTGGTCGCTGTCCCTGTTCCGGCCGGCGCTGCGCTCGGACCCGGACGCGCGGATGGGCTGGTTCGTGATCATCGGCACCCTGCCGATCGGCATCCTGGGCAAGCTGTTCCAGGACACCATCGAGACCCACCTGCGCGACCTGCGGATCATCGGCACCACCCTGATCGTCTTCGGCCTGGTCCTGGCCTTCGCCGACCGCACCCGGGCCGTCCGCCACGCCCGTCCGATCACCGACCTCACGCTGCCGCACGCGGGCATCTACGGCTTCGCCCAGGCGCTGGCGCTGATCCCGGGCGTGTCCCGCTCCGGCGGCACGATCAGCGCGGGCCTGCTGCTCGGCTACAGCCGGGAGGCGGCCGCCCGCTACTCGTTCCTGCTCGCCATCCCGGCGGTGCTCGCCTCCGGGGCGCTGGAGCTGTTCAAGATCGGTGAGGGTCCGGCGCCGGCCTGGGGGCCGACCATCCTGGCCACCGTGATCGCCTTCGTGGTCGGCTACGCGGCGATCGCGTGGTTCCTGAAGTACATCTCCAGCCACAGCTTCATGCCGTTCGTGGTCTACCGGGTCCTGCTCGGCGTCCTGATCATCGGACTGGTCATCGGAGGCGTGCTGACCCCGGACGCGGGCGCCGTGAAGTAGAACCGGATTTCAGTACGAGGACCCGCGGAAACGAGTGGGCCGGGACACCGTGTCGGTGTCCCGGCCCACTGAACGTTGTGGGCCCGACCCTAACGCCCGAACTCCCGGGCGGCGGTCAGTCGGCCGCGCACGGCGGCGTGGACCTCGGCCTCCTCGGCCGGGTCGGCGGCGAGCCTGCGCAACCGCTCCAGCACACGCGCGTCGCCCGTGGTGGCGACGTGGCGCGCGGCGAGCTCGCGCGTGGACTCCTCGCAGTCCCAGAGGCACTCGACGGCGGGCCCCTCGGGGAAGTGCACGTCGGTCGCGGCCAGCGCCTGGGCGGCGCGTCCGCGCAGCTCGGAGGAGGCGGCCTCGCCGTAGATGTGGCGCAGGACCGGCACGGCGTCGGCGGCGGCCAGCCGCCCCGCACCGTCCACCAGCGACCCGAGCCCGGTACCGCTGACCCCGCGCACGGAGATCCAGTGGCGCAGCCCGGCCACCACCAGCGGCGCGTCGGCCGGCTCCCCGGCGTCGGCGAGCAGCTGGACGGCGGCCTCGCCGAGCGCGCTGTCGGCACCGCCGCTGGCCGGGTCGGCCCAGCGGCGGGCGTGGGCCAGCACGTCGGGGCCGCGCATCCGGCCGAGCAGTTCCAGCGCGGCCCGGACGATCCGGTCGTCCACGTCCGCGGCGGCGGCCTCGATGAGCCCGACGGCGGCCGGGTCGCGCTGCTCGACCAGGTGGCGCAGGGCGGCCCGGCGCGCGCCGGGCAGGCCGTCGCGCGCCGCTTCCAGCAGCAGCGGGCGGTCCTCGGGCCGGACCACGGCGGTCAGGCAGCGGGCGGCGGCGGCGGCGCGGCGGTCCACCGCGTCGGGGCCGGACGGCGCGTCGCTGCCGCGTGCGGGCTCCCCACGGCCGTCGGGGCGGCCGAGGAAGGCACCGACCCCGAGGCCGCCGAGCTCGCCCTGGTCGGCCCAGGCCAGCACGTCGGCGGTGGACCAGCCGGGGGTGACGCCGCTGCGGTTGATCTGTCGCTGCCACAGGTCGAAGGGTGACTGCTCGCTGGCCGCGGCCACTCTGGGGTGGTAGGCCGCCCACAGCCGCCAGGGCCGGGGCTCGTACGCGTTGCGGATGAACTCGCGCAGCTCGGCGTCGCCCTCGGGGCCCGGCGCGAAGTGGTCCAGGACGGCGGTGCCGAGCAGCAGCAGGCCGCGGTCGTCGTCCCGCAGGGCGAGCTCGTCGAGGGCCCAGGACCAGTTGGCACCGGTGGCGGCGTACTCGCGCAGCATCAGCAGCGCGTCGCGCCGGCCGTACGCGGCGAGGTGGCCCAGGACGGAAAGGGCGAGGCCGGTGCGGCTCTCGTCGTCGGTGACCAGGTCCTCGGCGGAGTGGAGGTGGTCCTCGATGCCTTCGAGGGGGGCTTCCAGGTCCATGTAGATGCGGGCGTAGTAGAGGGAGCGGCTCTCGACCTGCCAGTCGGCTCGCGGGTCCCTGGTGACGCACTCCTCCAGCGCGGCGATGGCCTCGGCACGGTCGGCGGCCAGCGCGTGGAGCTGCCCGTCACCACGGCCTCGCTGAAGGAGGCCTAGGAGGCTGGCACTGGGTGCTATCACTGGCTCGAACATGAGGTCAGCATCCGTTGCGGCGGTCGGAGTGGCAACGGGATTTCCGTCGCCGGGGTCTCTGGTCGGTACTGCGGTGGGCGCCCGGGCGCCGGAATCACCGAAGGTTACCGCCTCGGGCCCCGGTCCGCACACAGGGCGACGAAGGCTCCGGCCACAGTGGCATATGCCAGAGGAATTTTGCCTGCGTTCTGTCCAAATCGCCCGCAAGGGTGACGACGCTGTGCGACAGTCTTCTCACTGTCCGAACGGCCCGCACCCCACGGGCCGTACCCGAGCGATGGGTTCGCCATGAACATGCCCTTAGGCGCCACCCGCCCGCCGGGAGCCGCCGCGGTGGACGGCGCCCCGACGGGCGGGAGCGGCACGGTGCACGGCACCGCGGCGGACGTTCCCGGCACCGCGGGCGGAAACGGTGCCGGCGACGGCACGGGCGACGCCGGCAGCGGAACGGACGGCAGAGTGGACGGCACCGCGCAGGAGCCGTCCGGCCGCTACCTGGACAACGGCGGCGGCCACGGCGCGATCGACGACGGTCCGCTCGGCTCCGCCGCATGGGACCTGCTCACCGACGGGATCCACTGGAGCCCGGAGACCTACCTCCTCCTCGGCTGCGACCCGGACCACGGCCCGCTCAGCCTCGACCGGCTGCCCGACCGCCTCCCCGAAGCGGACCGGCCGCTGCTGCGGCGGATGATGACCGACGCCCTGGTGCACGGCCGCAACGCCGCCGGCACCCTGCGGGTCCGCCGCCCCTGCGGACGGCACGACGGCGTCGAGTGCGCGAGCGAGCCCGTCCTCGGCACGGACGGCACCGTGGTCGCCCTGCACATGCTGCTCCGCCCGGCCCCGCCGCTCTGACTCCGACGGACGGGCGCCCGCGCCCCCGGGGCGCACCCGCCGGAGGCCACCCGGGAGCCCGTCAGGTCAGCCGCCGCCGGTTCTTGGCGTCCGCCGCCCGCAGCTCCCGGCCCAGTTCCTCCCGCAACTCGTCCACCACCGCCAGCCCCCGGTACTGCGCGGTCAGCCGGTACATCTCCCGCAGCCGGTCCCAGGTCCGGTGCGAGGAGTTCTGGCCGATCAGGTTCAGCACCATCTTGGCCTGGAACTGTGCCGCGTCCGGCTCCCCGGTGATCAGGTGCACCGACGCCAGGGTGATCCGGTCGAACAACGCCGAACGCAGCTGTCCGGTGCCCTCCCGCAGCGTGATCACCCGCTCCGCGTGCCGACGGGCCTCGGCGGCCGCCGCCGGGACGTGCTCCGACAGCGTGCGCAGCACCAGGGCCTGCATACCGCGCAGTTCGGCTTCGTCGAACACCTGCATCCACGAGGGCGGCGGCTCCGACGCCTCCTCGCCGAACAGGTCCTCGGCCTCCCCCAGCAGCCGGTAGGTGTCCTGGGAGTGCCCGATCGACGCGTGCGCCCACGCCTCGACGGTATTGAGCATGGCGCGCGTTCTGGGCAGCAGCCGCCCGCCGCCCGCCTTGGCCGCCGCCATCAGGTCGAGCGCGTCGTCGGCCCGGCCCAGGTGCACCATCTGCCGTGCGGCCCGGGAGATCGCCTCACCCGCCCGCGGCCGGTCGCCGGCCTCCTTGGCCGCGTCCGCCGCCATCATGAAGTACTTCTGGGCGGTGGGCTCCAGGCCCACGTCGTGCGACATCCAGCCCGCCAGCACCGCCAGGTTGGCCGCGACCAGCCACAGCCGCTGCTCGACCGCCGGTGCGTGCCGGTGCGTCAACAGCCCGCCGACCTCGTTCAGTTGGCCGACCACCGCCTTGCGCTGCAAGCCGCCGCCGCGGGCGGCGTCCCAGGCCCGGAACACCTGCACCGAGTGCTCCAGCGACTCCACCTCGTCGAACCCGACCGGGCCCGCGTCGTACACGTCCACCACCGGGTGCGCTCCGCTCCCGGTGACCACCTGTCGCGGCCCGGGGACGGACGCCGCGTACGCGACCGCGTCCCCTCCCAGCCAGCCCTTCAGCGAGTCGGCGATGACCGCCCCGGCCGTGAGCGCGGCTCCGGCGCCCACCAATCCACGTCGGTTCAGCATGAGGTCCATTCCCGTGAACTCGGTGAGGACCGCGGCTGTTCGATCCGGCGACCACGGGACTGCTCCGGACGTGTCCGCTCCGGACCTGGTGGGCCGGTGTCGTTCCAGACCGAGGTCCTCAGTGGTGACGACACGGCCGAGCCGCTCCGTGAACACGGCCGCCAGCACCCTCGGCACCGGATCGCGCGGGATCTCCCCCTGCTCGATCCAACGCCGTACCCTCGACGTGTCGGTGGACAGCTGCAGCTGACCCATCGCGGCACCCCGACGGTTGACCAGCCGCGCCAGCTCGCCCTTCGACCATCCGGTCAGGACGAACAGATCGGCCAGTCGGGTGTTGGGTTCCCTGCTCAATGAAGCCCCCAGGTTCCTCGGCTGATCCGAGGCTAGAGGCTCGGGCAAGTGCCGGGCGAGCATTCGCCACCGTTCGCCAGGGCCCGCCAGACTACTAAGCCAGTGCCCGACGGGTGTGTTGTAGGGGTGCGCCACCTCGCCCCCCGGGTCGGGCGGCGTCCCACCAGCGTCGGGGCTGTCCCCCGACGGTGGCGCGGGGCGCTCCCGGTCCTCACCCGAGGGGGTGGCGCGGCCGGGTGGCGCGGGAGCGCCGGGCACGGCCACGGCAGTCCGGCCGACCGCATTCCCCAGGGTGCGGACGGCCGGAGCACCGCCGAACAGGGGTTCCTGACCCCGCGTCCGTGCCCGGCGCCCGCGCACCACCCCCCGCACGGCACGACGTACCGCACCACCCGACGTACCGAACCACCCGCAGGGCCGCCGTCGCGCCAGGAAGCACACGGCACCCGCCCTCCCCCGCCCCCGCGGGGCAACACCCGCCGACGGACCGGAAGGGACCACCCTCAGCCCATGTACTCCTCAGCGACGACCCCCACGCCCACCGCGACCCGCCCCGCGCTGCGCCCCCCCGCCGCAGCCGCCGGCCGCACCGGCCCGAGGGCGGTGCCCCCGGCGAGCCGTCCGGCGGCCCCGCGCGGCGCGGAGGGCCGGGCCACGGACACCCGGGTCGTCCCGACCGGCCGCACGGCGATGGGCCCCACCGGCCGTACCGCGCTGGGGCTGCGCGCCCCCGAGGCCGCCATGCCGGCCGGTGGCCGGATGCCGCTGGCCCGGCAGGCCGACGGCCAGGTGCTGCGGGCCCGGCGGCCCGGCCAGCCCGGCGGCGGCCCCGAGCGGATCGATCCCTCGGCGCTCCAGACCCCGGCGGTCCGGGCGGCGCTCGCCAGTGTCGCGCGGATATGTCCCGCGTTCACTCCGCGCCAGGTCCTGCGCGAGGGCAGCCGCCACATCCTGGTGGCGGGCACCATCGGGCGGGCTCCGGTGGTCGCCAAGTGCCTGGCGCCGCAGGCGGTGCGGAGTGAGTACTTCGAGCAGCTGGTGGCCGACTTCCACCACGAGGTCGCGGTCTACCGGGCGTTCGTCCGGCACCGCCCGCCGGTGCGGCTGCCCCGGCTGGTGGCGGCCGACCACGACCGGTGCGTGCTGGTCATGGAGCGCGTCCCCGGGCGCCCGGCCGCCCGCGAGCGCCACCCGGTCAACGCGCCCACCCCGGGCGAGGTGCGGGCGCTGCTCACCGCGGTCCGCACGCTGAACCTGTGGCGGCCGCCGACCGACGTCTTCCAGCCGCGCCTGGACTACCAGTTGGAGATCGCCCGCTACCACTCGGTGGGCCAGCTCACCGACCGGGACGCCGGCGACCTGCGCGGCCTGCTGCACGGCCTCGGCCACACCCCGCTCCAGCTCTGCCACGGCGACGCCCTGCTCAGCAACATGCTGCTGGCGCCGTCCGGCCCGGTGCTGGTCGACTGGGAGCAGGCCGGCTGGTACCTGCCCGGCTACGACCTGGCGGTGCTCTGGAGCGTCCTGTCCGGGGACACCGCGGCACGCCGCCAGATCAGCCAACTCGCCCAGAACGGCGGCACGATGGCCCGGGACGCGTTCCTGGTGAACCTGGTGCTGGTGCTCATGCGGGAGATCCGGCTGTACGACGTGCCGGGCGCCGGCGAGGAGCAGCGGATCATGATCCGCCGGCTCTACGACGACGCGGCGCTCGCCCGCCGTGCCGTCCGCGCCGCGGTCGGGACCCGCTGAGCCGCGGCGGTCCGACGCCCCACCGCCGTGCCCTGCCCTGCTCGCCCCGCTGGTCGGCGCGGGCGGGGCTTGGCGGTGGGGTCCGGGCATCGCCGGGCGGAGGTCGGGGGCCTCTCCCGGCCGCCGGGCCGGGGCCCGTCGTGGCCCCGGGAACGACCGCCGGGCCCGGGCGCTACGGCCGGGTGCCCCGTTCCAGCGCGGCCCGTCCGACGGCCTCCAGGACGGTCTCGTCGGCGGCCAGGTGCACCCGGCTGCTGAGCACGTCCCGCAGGTAGCGCTCCAGCGGGTGACGCCGGCTCAGGCCGGGGTTGCCGGTGAGGGCGACGGCCTGCTGGACCACCGCCGTCGCGGCCCGGGTCGCCAGCAGGTGGGCCGGACCGGTCCGGGCGACCGCCTCCGGCTCGCCCCGGTCCACCCGGGCGGCCAGCCCCTCGACCAGCTCCTCGGCACCGATCAGCTGGGCCTCGATCTCGCCGAGGGCGGTCCGGTAGCGCGGCAGGGTGCCGAGCGGCTCGGTCAGGTTGGCCGGAGTGCGCTGGTTGAGGAAACGGATCAGCCAGGCCTCGGCGGCCCGGGCGACACCGATCGCCACCGCGGAGAGGGCCAGGTCGTGCCAGGCCAGGGAGAGTTCGGCCCCGGCGTCGACGTCCTGACGGGCCGTCCGGCGGCCGACGGTCAGGCCGAGCGCGAGGTCGGCCGGCACCCGGACCCCGTCCAGTACGACATCGTGGCTGGCGCTGGCCCGCAGGCCGAGCTGGTCCCAGGTCGGGTCGATCTCCAGGCCCTCGCTCTCGCCGCGGACCAGGAAGGTACCGACCCTCGGCTCCTCCTCGTCGGTCCGCGCGGTGACCGCCATCCAGGCGAGCGCCTCGGCGCCGGTGCAGTAGGTCTTCCGGCCCGTCAGCAGCCAGCCGTCGCCGTCCCGTCGGGCGACCGTGGCGGGCAGCTCGCCCACGACGGCCCCGGGCTCCGCCCGCAGGGTGTTGATCAGTACCGGGCCGCGCCGGGACTCGGTGAGCAGCCGCCGGTAGCCGGCCGTCGGCCAGTCGGCGCGGCGGGCCTGCTCGGCGTGCCGGAGCAGGGTGAAGGCGGTGACCACGGCCACCGAGGCGTCGCCGCGGCCGAGTTGGGACAGCACCCGGACGGTGTCGGCGAGCGTTCCGCCCGGACCGCCGTACCGCGCGGAGACGGTGAGGGTGAGCAGCCCGGCCTCGTGGACCGCCTCGATCCCCTGGTAGGGGAAGGTCGCGTCGCGGTCGTGCTCCTCGGCGCGGGCGGCCAGCAGGTCGACCACCCGGGGCAGCCCGGCGAGAGCGGCCTCGATCCCGGTGCGGTCGGGCACGGGGTCGGTGGAGGCGGACGCGGAAGCGGCGGGCGCGGTGGCGGAGGCGGAACGCACCGGGCCGGCGGAAGCGGGCGCGGTGGAAGCGGCGGACGCGGGACCGGCGGAACCGGTGGGTGTGGAACCGGTGGATTCGAGATGGCCGGAATCGGACCGGTCGGAATCCGCCGTTCGCGGGGCGGTCCGGGAACGGCGTCCGGCGGGAGCGTCCTCGGACGCACGATCGACGGTCGAACGGTTGACGGTGCGGGTCGTCATGATGCGGTGCCTCCGGGCGGCAGCGTGGGCTCGGCGAATGCGGGCGGCACGCCGTACGGGCGCGCGGTACCGACTGGCGGCCCCGGAGGCCGGCTCACGGCCCGCCCCCTGGTGTCGGCGCCGACCGGGCACCCGGTCGACCGCCCGCCGCCGGGGGACGAATCCCCCCTCAGCGGCCCGGACACGCCGCGCTGGCGGTGCGCCGCAGGTCCAGATGCCTGCGACGGGTCAGCAGCGGGAGACGGCACGGCATGTTCGCGACTGTACGAACCGTTGATCGATACCGTCAAGCAGCGTCCGCCCCCCGGGCGGGACCGGCCGGCCCCGCCGGGATCAGCCCTGCTGGAACATGTCCGCGGGGAGCGGCTTCAGCAGCTGATACAGGTCGTCCGAAATCGGTCGGTCCCAGGACGCGATGGTGACCAGGACGCCGTCGCTGCGGCCGAACTGGGCGCAGAACACGCGTTCCTCGCTGACCTTGACCTTCTTCACGATCAGCAGGTCGTCCCCGAGCATCACCGGGAAGTCCTCGGCCGAGACGAACTCGACCGGCTCGTCGTTCTCCAGCGCCGCGAGCAGCTGCCGCACCTCGAAGGGCACGTCGTCGCCGGTCTCCCGGGCGGGCGAACCCTCGGGGAGGTTGCCGATGAACATCGCCGGGCCTCTGCCGCCGAACAGGTCGTAGCGCAGGAAAATCCCCTGGCAGGAGCCGTCCGGGCCGGTCATCATGGCCGCACCGAAGTCACCGGGCCAGTCACCCGGGTCCATCGCGAGCACGTCGAAGTCCGGGCCGGCGGGCTGTCCGGAGCGACGGCGGAGAAAAGACATGGGAACATCGTACGTGTCCGGCAGACCACGCTCGCGAGGTGGGTGGGGCGCCGCCGGGGGACGAGCGGGAGATCGACGCTCAGAGACCAATGTTGACTCTGAGCAACCGTCCGGGCTACGTTCGGTTCAGCACGACAGCCGTTCTGGGTTTCACCCTTCGGGGGGACGGCATGTCGCAACGCGGCCCTACACGCGTTTCCCTCACTGTGCACTTGTCGTGCCGAACCGCCGAGCACCCAGCTTCGTCGTCGCACACTGCACGAACACACAAGCCAACAGTTCCATGCATCACAAGCCAGATCCGCGGGGCCCCGGCCCGTCGCTCCCGTGGATCTGCTCGGGACGCCGCCGCGTGGGGGCGTGCGGGTCCCGAGCATCGGTGCCGTCATCCGAGTCGCTCTCGGCGTCGGCGCCAACCTCCCGGCGACTGCCGGCCCCTCATGGGGCCGGGACCGGCCGACGCACCCCGGTGCGCAGGGGATGACTGGGAGGATGGCCTGGCAGTAGTGCCGGGCCGCACAGCAGGCGCCGTGTCTGGCCGCGTGGGGGCGGTGGGCACGGCGTCTGCCCGTGCTCATACTCTGAGCTGCGTTTGTCTAACAGTCAACAGAAATTCTGACGGGGCACGCTCAATGGATCATCACTTGTGATGTTCGGACCCGAAAGATCGTCTGCGGAGCGGACCCCCGTCGATCGGGGGTCCGCTCCCGCTGTGAACCGCCCGGCGCGCCGCCTCAGGTGAGGTCGAACTCGCCGTCCCGGGCGCCGAGCACGAAGGCCCGCCACTCGCCCGGCGTGAAGACCAGGACCGGCCCGTCCTCCTGACGGCCGTCCCGCATCCCGATGTAGCCGTCCACGAAGGCGATCTGCACGTCCCCGACGCCCTGACTGCTGCACAGCCACTCCGCCCCGGTGAAGTCCACCCTGGGCTTCCCGTTCGGCGCCAACTCCGGCCGCGCCACGCCGGCCTCCGTATTCGTCCCGCTGCTGGATCCCACTGACCGATCTCCTCCCGACGGCGTTCCGGAACCAGCCTAGCCACACCGCCCGGCCCCGGTCAGCGGGTTGACGAGGACTCCTCCGGGCGGGGACGGACACCGCCGGAGGACGGGTCGAGGCGTGTCCCGACCGGCGGGGGCGGCGGGCAGCTGCCAGAGTGCTGCCAGGGCGCCGCCCGACCGCCCTGCCGGCCCGCGCCACTCGAACGATTCGGCCACCGGTCCGGACGCCGATCCGTTCACCGGCCCCGCCCACCGGTCCGCCCGACGACCCGCCCACTGACCCACCCACTGACCCGCCCAACGATCCATCCACCGGTCCACCCAACGATCCGCTCAAGGGAGCAGCCGATGAGCCGCCGGGACGGCACCCGCGCCGACGTCATCCCCATCTCCGACGCCCCTTCGGCCCACCCCCCGGCACCCCGTACGCCCCCCTCGCCCACCTCGTTGCCCCGGCCGACCCCCGCCCGGCCCGCCGTGCACGGGCGGGTCGGGATCGTCCTGGTCTCGCACAGCCAGGAACTGGCCACCGCCGTGCGTTCCCTCGCGCTCGCGTTGACCGGATCCGACTCCCCCGCACCGGTCGCCGCCACCGGGGGCGACCCGTCTGACGGACCGGGCATCAGCGCCGTCCTGGTGGCCGCCGCGACCCGACGGGTGGACCAGGGCCACGGCGTGGTGGTGCTCGCCGACCTGGGCGGGGCGGTCACCACCGTCCGCGCGCTGCTGTCCGACGCGGACGAGCACGGACTGCCGTTCCCCGTCAGGTTCGCCAACGCCCCGTTCGTCGAGGGCGCGGTGGCCGCCACCGCGACCGCCACGGCGGGCGGGGACCTGGCCGCGGTATTGGACGCGGCGGAGGAGGCCTACCGGCAGTACAAGGGCTGACCTCGCCCGGGCGGGGCCCGGTGGGTCGGGCGGGCGCGTGCAGCCTCGGCGGGTGCGGCAGGCTCGGCGGGTGCGGCAGGCTCGGCGGGTGCGGCAGGCTCGGCGGGTGCGGCGGACGCGGCTCGCCCGGCGGGCGTCCCTGGTGCGGCGGCCGCGATGGGCACGGCCGGTGGGCCGCTCGGGCTCAGGGGCGTTCCTTGCCCTCCCAGGTGAAGACCGCCGGCCCCTCGCACTCCAGCGCGTGGCGCAGCCGTTCGTGCTCGGTCTCGATCATCGGCGGCAGCTCGTCCAGCCCGAACCAGCCGACGTCCAGCGACTCGTCGTCGTTCACCCGCGCCTCGCCGCCGACCGCGCGGCAGCGGAAGGTCAGCACCAGGTACTGCGTCACATCGCCGTTCGGGTACGTGACCTGCGGCGAGACCGTGACGGAGGCGAGCAGCTCGGGCACGACCACCACCCCGGTCTCCTCCTCGCACTCGCGCACCACGCCGTCTGCGGGCTGCTCGCCCGGGTCGAGGATGCCGCCGACCGGCGCCCACCGGCCGTCGTCGGCCCGGCGGGCCAGCAGCACCCGGTCGCGGTCGTCCAGCACGACGGCGACGACGGCGCTGAGCCAGAGCGGACGGGTACCCACGATGGCGCGGAGTTCGGCGAGGAAAGGGGGAATGGCCATGAACCGCAGCCTATCGGGGCGGTTCCGGGCCGACCCGGTGCGCCCGGCCGGTGTCGGGCCGCAGCAGGGCGAGCACGGTGAGCCCGAGGATGTGCAGGTCGAGCCCGAGCGAGCGGTGCTCGACGTACCAGAGGTCGAGTTCGGCCCACTCGGGACGGCTGAGCGGGCGGGGCGTCCGGCCGCGGTCCAGGGCGTGCAGTTGGGCCCAGCCGGTGAGGCCGGGCCGCACCGCGAGTCGGCCGCGCTCTCGCCGGGAGTAGCCCACGACCTGGACGGGGCTGGCCGGCCGGGGACCGATCACCCCCATCTCGCCGCGCACCACGTTCCACAGCCGGGGCAGCTCGTCCAGGCCGGTGCGGCGCAACAGGGTGGTGAGCCGGCCGTCCCCGCCGGTCCGGAAGCGCAGGATCTGGAACTCGCGGCCGTGCCGTCCGGTCCGCGTCTGCCGCTGGAGCACCGGGCCGCCGGCGGAGCAGCGGAGCAGGACGGCGATCAGCAGGGCCAGCGGCAGCGCGACGACCGCGGCCAGGGCGGCGACGGCGAGGTCGCCGGCGCGTCTCATGAGGCGGCCACGGCACGATCCGGTCTGGCGCCCATCGCTCCCCCTCCGCGGCGCTTCGAGTCGAGTCGGAAGAACGCATTCACAGTAGAGGCGGGATGAAGCCGTTGTCCGGGAATGGTGAAAGAAGAGGGCCCAAGATTGTCAGACTGGACGATATTCAGTCGGTCTGACCAATTTCGCTCGATCGGTCGTTTCGAAATGCCGAGAGCGATCGACATAACGGGTGGGGGCGACGCCCGGACGGAACCCGCCTGCCGTACGACCGGCACCCCGGCCGGGAGCCGTCAGAGCACGGCGCGGCGGCGGTCGCGGAACACGCCGAACGCGATCCGGCCCAGCAGCAGGACGCCGGCGGCCAGACAGCCGGCCACCGCCATCGCCCAGGCCGGCCCGTCACTGTCCGGCACGAACACGGCCACGGCGATGCCGAGCACCAGGCAGGCCAGGCCCACCACGGCCAGCGGGAGCTGGTGGGTGACCAGCGCTCCGCCACTGCACGCGCGAGCCATTCGGGAGGCCCCGTGGAGATGGAAGGGGTCACGGTCCGCATCTGCCATGAGCCCAAGGTACCCCGGGGCGGGGCGAGCGGCAGCCCGCAGGGAGTGAAGGGTCGAACACCCTCTGCGACCGGAGAATCCGGGCTGGTCAGGGGCCCACCGAGATCGCCGCGAGGTGTGTCCGAGACGTCGGCGCGGGCATTCCGGCTCCACAATCAGTCCACGAAAAATCCTCGTCCCCCCGGTACAACCATCGGTCCGGTACAGCGGTCTCAATGGCATTGAGTGATCCAGGAGCCGTTCGAGGGTGGGCGTGAACCCCCACCGAGAACAGGAATATCCAGGAGCGGAGCCGCCGCCCCTGGAGTCGGAGGCCGGGCTCCGTCCTCCGGCGGTACCGCCACGCCGCTCGGCGAACGAGGGGGAACCGTGCCGCAGTCCCAGTCCAGTACATCGATCTCCATGGCCCGCGCCCGGCCGGCACCCGGCCTGCGCGCGCTGCCCCCGCCCACCGGACGGCCCGCCGACCGGCGCGACATCGGCCGGCCCACCGACCGCCCGGCCGCCGACCGCCTGCACGGCGGGCTGCTCCACGGCGAACTCCTGCACGACGAACTCCTGCGCAGTGAGCTTCTGCGCAGTGAGCTTCTTCACGACGACCATCGACACGGCGAGCCTCGGCATCGCGAGCCTCGGCCCGGCGGACACCGGGATGTCGGACACCGGGATGCCGGGCACCGGGACGGCGGGGGCCGTCACGGCGGGCACCGGGACGGCGGGGGCCGTCACCGGGCGGCCGGCGGCACGGAACAGCAGGACGCTCGGGGCGAATGGCTGCGGTTCGCCCCCGTCCAGCCGCTGTTCCGGGCCCTGGCCGCCCAGCGACTCGCCGTGCTCGCCTACCACGGGGTGACCGACCACTACTCCTTCGGCGCCCAGCTCGACCGGCTCCAGCGGCTCGCGACACCCGTCTCGCTCGGCGCGGTCCTCCAGGCCGTCACCGAGCGGCGGCCGCTGCCGCCCAGGAGCGTCCTGGTCACCTTCGACGACGCCGACCGGAGCGTGCTCACCCACGCCCTGCCGGCCCTCGACGCCCGGGGCATTCCGGCCACCGCGTTCGTCATCTCGGAGCTCATCGGCACCGAGCGGCCGTTCTGGTGGCACGAGGCCGACTTCCTGGCCCGGCACGGGGGCCGGGCCCGCTCGCTCGACTGCGGACACCCGTCCCAACTGCTCCGGCGACTCAAGGCCATGCCGGACCCGGACCGCCGGCGCAGCCTGCACGAGCTGCGGGTCAGCGCCGACCGCCGGCCGCCCCGCCAGGAGCAGCTGACCCCGGCCGACCTGCTCGCCCTGCGGGACGGGGGCGTCGCCATCGGCAACCACACCCAGGGGCACCCGTGCCTCGGGCGCTGCGACGACGACACCGTGCGCACCGAGATCACCGGTGCCCACGAGGCCCTCACCCACTGGCTGGGCGAACCACCGATCGCCTTCGCCTACCCGGACGGCGGCCACGACGTCCGTGCTGAAACCGTTCTGCAGGAGCTCGGCTACCGCCTCGGCTTCCTCTCCGACCACCGCCTGGGCCCCCGGCTCCCCTCCCATCCCCTCCAGATCAGCCGCCTCCAGGTCGACTCCACCACCAGCACCCGCCGCTTCGACACCATCCTGTCCGGCCTGGAACCCGCCTACCGCCGCTGGCGCCGTCAGGCCGTCGCCTAACGGGGGGCAGCAGGCCCCCACCTGCGCGCAGGAAGTCGGCTCGGCCGACTTCCTGCGCGCGCACCACTACCGGTCCGCTCGCCCCTCAGGCACCGGAGGTGCCGCCCAGGCACGGCCGCCGCACCCCGCCCGGCCTCCCGCAATCCCCGCACCGGAAAATCGGCCGCGCCGACTTTTCGATTCCAAGATCATGTGAGCGACGAGCCGGTCCGAGCCATCACCCCCGCGTGAGAAGTCGACCAGATCGACTTCTCACGCACTCACCCCGCCGAAGCCGCGCGCCCCCAGGAATGCCGACCCCGCCGACTTCCCGCACGCCCAAAGTTGGCCCCGCGCCAAAATCCGGCCAGCCCGACTCCCCCACACCCCACGACCGAATCTATGCGCGTAGAGGCCACTCGAAGCCGCCCCCGCGCACAGCAGCTCGGCATGAGAAGTCGGCCAGGCCGACTTCCTGCGCACCGGGAGGGCCTGGGCTGGCGATCGGAAGCCCGCAAGCCGCCCGGCAGCAGAGCCGCAGCCACCACAGCGCGGCGCAGCACAGCGCAGGAAGTCGGCCCGGTCGACTTCTCGCGCTGCGCCGCCACCGAGAGAGCCCGCACGCGGCAGATCCACGCATCCCGATCCTGCGGCCCGCCTCGCCACCGAGAGAGGCGAAGCCTCACCGAAGCAGGCGCCGCGCGAGAAGTCGGCCGAGTCGACTTCCTGCGCACCAGGGGCCCCGGTCGTGCAACCAGCAGGCCGCACGACTACGAGGCGGCGGAGCCATAGCGCCCCGAACACGACGCAGGAAGTCGACCAGATCGACCTCTCGCGCGCCGGCCGTGCCCACAGGAGCCGGAGGACCACCCTTTCAACGCGGCAGATGAAGCGAGCCCGGCATGAGAAGTCGGCCAGGCTGACTTCCTGCGCACCGGGAGGGCCTGGGCTGGCGATCGGAAGCCCGCAAGGCGCCCGGCAGCGGAGCAACGGCCGCCCCAGCGCGGCGCAGCACAGCACAGGAAGTCGGCCCGGTCGACTTCCTGCGCACGGGAGATCCACGCACCAAAGTCCTCCGGCCTGCGACCGGCCACGCCGGGAGAGGCGAAGCCCACCCGAGCGAACGCCGCGCGAGAAGTCGGCCCGGTCGACTTCTCACGCGCCAGGAGTCGGGAGAAGCTGACTCTATGCGCGTAGATCCATGTAGGTGCGGGGCGGGCACCACTGCGCGAGCAGTCGGAGGGGTCGACTTTCGGTGCGCCGGCGGGGCGCGGTGCGAGGCGGTCGTGCGTGAGAAGTCGGCCCGGTCGACTTCTCACGCACCGGGCGCGCTCGAGTGGGCGATCAGCAGGCCTCGGGGCGGAGGGCGGCGGAGCCGTGGCGCCCGAGCGCGGAGCGGGAAGTCGACCGGATCGACCTCCCGCTCCGCGCTGCGTCGGTCGGCCGCTCGGCCGCTCGGGGTCAGCCGATGAGGGTGGCGAGGGCGTTGCCCTGGGGGTAGAGGGCGGCGACCGGGGGGAGGTTGGCGGGGGCGCCGGCGTGGAGGACGGTGAGGGTGCCGCCGCCCCTCCTGGTGGGGTCGGCGACGCGGCGGAGGGCCTGGGCGGCCACGGCGTCGGCGGAGCCGTGCAGGGTGAGCCCCGGCGAGGCGGTCGGGGCGACGGCGGCGCGGATGCGGTCGTCGACGAGTTCGTAGTGGGTGCAGCCGAGCACGATGACGTCGGTCCCGACCGGTGTCCGGGCGGCGGCGTCGGCGATGGCGGCGGTGATGGCCTCGTCGTCGCCGTGCTCGACCGCGTCCGCGAGGCCCGGGCAGGCGACCTCGGTGACGTCCGCCGAACCGCCGAAGTCGCGGATCAGCCCGCGCTGGTAGTCGCTGCCGGTGGTGGCCGGGGTGGCCCAGATGGCGACCCGGCCGCCCTGCGCGGCGGCGGGCTTGATCGCCGGGACGGTGCCGATCACCGGAAGCCCGGGCTCCAGCTCGGCCCGCAGGGTGGCGAGCGCGTGCACGGAGGCGGTGTTGCAGGCGATCACCAGCGCGTCGGGTTCGAGCGCGGCGGCGGCCCGGCAGCAGCCGAGGGCCAGCTCCGTGACCTCTTCCGGCGTACGCGGCCCCCACGGCATCGAGGCCGGGTTGGAAGAGAGCACCAGATCCACGTCCGGGCGCAGCTTCCGAAGGGCGGCGGCGGCGGCCAGCAGGCCGATTCCGGAGTCCATCAGTGCGATCTTCACGGGTCAAGACTTTAGTCGATGCGCCCGTCCGGCCCGGTTCTGCGGCAGACTGCCGGGGTGACCGTCCTGCTGTGGATCGCCGCGTTCTCCCTGCTGGTCTGGCTCTGGCTGGCGTGCTGCCACGGTTCGTTCTGGCGCACGGACGTACGGCTGCCGCCGCGTCGCCCGCCGGTCCGCTGGCCGCAGGTGGCGGTCGTGGTGCCGGCCCGGGACGAGGCCCTGGTGCTCCCGGCGAGCCTGCCGACGCTGCTCGCGCAGAAGTATCCGGGGCGGGCCCGGGTGTTCCTGGTGGACGACCACAGTTCGGACGGAACCGGTGCCCTGGCGGCGGAGCTGCGGACGATCGACGGGCTGGAGCTGACCGTCACCACCCCTCCCCCGCTGCCACCGGGCTGGACCGGCAAGCTGTGGGCGCTGCGGCACGGCGTGGCGCTGGCCGGGCCGGACGTCGAGTACCTGCTGCTGACGGACGCCGACATCGCGCACGGTCCGGATTCGCTGGCCGAGCTGGTGGCCGCCGCCGAGAGCAACGGGCTGGACCTGGTGTCGCAGATGGCCCGGCTGCGGGTGGAGACCGGCTGGGAGCGGCTGATCGTGCCGGCCTTCGTGTACTTCTTCGCCCAGCTGTACCCGTTCCGCCGGAGCAACCGTCCCGGTGCCCGGACGGCGGCCGCGGCCGGCGGCTGCTCGCTGGTGCGGCGCGAGGCGCTGGAGCGGGCGGGCGGGGTGGCGGCGATCCGGGGCGCGGTGATCGACGACGTGTCGCTGGCCCGGGCGGTGAAGTCCGCCGGCGGCCGGACCTGGCTGGGCCTGGCCGACGACGTGGACAGCGTGCGCCCGTACCCGCGGCTGGAGCAGCTGTGGCGGATGGTCTCGCGCAGCGCCTACGCCCAGCTCAGGCACTCGCCCGTGCTGCTTCTCGGGACGGTGCTGGGGCTGGCGCTGGTCTATCTGGTGCCTCCGGTGGCGACGGTGGCCGGGCTGGTGGGCGGGGTGCCGGCGGTGGCGGCCGCGGGCGGGGCGGCGTGGGCGCTGATGGCGGGCACGTACCTGCCGATGGTCCGGTACTACGGGCAGCCGGCCGCGGCCGTGCTGCTGTTGCCGTTCACCGCGGGGCTGTACCTGCTGATGACGCTGGACTCGGCGGTGCAGCACTGGCGCGGCCGGGGCGCCGCGTGGAAGGGCCGGACGTACTCCCGGGCCTGAGAAGTCCCCTGTGCCGAACCCGCTGCGCGGTGGGCCGACCCGTTCCATACTGCTCGGATGGACCGTCAGCAGATCTCCCGCCTCGCCCATGCCCGCCACCCGGTCGCGGCCCCGCTGGCGGACGAGTCGGTGGCCCGGTTGCTGGACCGCGCGACGGCCGGGACGGAGCGGGGCCGGGCCCTGGACCTGGGCTGTGGTGAGGGCGCCTGGCTGCTCCGGACCCTGGCCGCCCGTCCGAACTGGCGGGCGGTGGGCGTGGACCTGGACGCGGCCGCGCTGACCCGGGCCCGGGAGACCGCGACCGCGCTCGGCGTGGTTCGCCGGATCGGCCTGCACCACGTGGACGTACGGGAGTTCAGCTCGCTGGAGCCGTTCGACGTGGTGCTGTGCGTCGGCGCCACCCACGCGTTCGGCGGTCTGCTGCCGACGCTCGCCGCGGCCCGCGAACTCCTGGCCCCGGGCGGCCGGTTGCTGGTCGGCGAAGCGTTCTGGCAGTGCGAGCCGTCGCAGCCGGCGCTGGACGGGCTGGGCGCCGCCCGGGAGGACTTCGCGGATCTGGCGACGACCACCGACCGGGTCCTCGCGGACGGCTGGACGCCGGTGTTCGGTCACGTCAGCTCCGAACAGGAGTGGGACGACTACGAGTTCTCCTGGACGGGCTCGCTGGCCGAGTGGGCACTGGATCACCCGGACCACCCGGACGCGGCGGCCGCCCGCGAGGCCGCGGACCGGCACCGCACCGAGTGGCTGCACGGCTACCGGGGGACGCTCGGCTTCGTCACGTACCTGCTGCGCCGCGACTGACGACGGACGACTGCCGCGACCGAGGTGACCGGAGCGACCGCGACGGCCGAAGCCGCGGAAGCCTCCGGCCCCGTTGGAGCATTCGGAGCGGCTGGGTTCCCGCCGCCCCGGCGATCGGCTACCTCGGGATCCGCGCGAGGAAGTCGTCGATCAGCGGGGCGATTTCGGGCAGCTTCTCCTCCAGGGCGAAGTGCCCGGTGTCGAACAGGTGCAGCTCGGCCCCGGGCAGGTCGCGCAGGTAGGCGCGGGCGCCGGCTTCGGTGAAGAACGGGTCGCCCAGGCCCCAGAGCACCAGAGCGGGCGGCTGGTCGGCGCGCAGCCAGGCCTGCCAGTCGGGGTAGAGCTCGACGTTGGAGAAGTAGTCGAGGGCGAGTTCGACCTGGATGTCCTTGCGGCCGGGCAGGTCGAGGAAGTGCTGGTCGAGCGTCCAGCCGTCGGGGGCGATCAGGCTCGGGTCGCCCGTGCCGCCCTCGTACTGGTCGCGGGTGACGTCCGGGGTGAGGATCGAGCGGGCGGCCTGCTCGGCACCCGGCACGCCTCGCTTGTTGGCGATGAACTCCCGCGCCTGGTCGGAGAGTCCCTCCTCGTAGGCGTTGCCGTTCTGGACCACCAGTCCGGTGATCCACTCCGGGTGCCGGGTGGCCAGGCGCAGGCCGACGGGGGCGCCGAAGTCGAAGACGTACAGCGCGAAGCGGTCCAGGCCGAGGGCGAGGCAGAACCCCTCGATCACCTCGGCGAGGCTGTCGAAGCGGTACGTGAAGGTGCCGGGCGCGGGGCTGTCGCTGTGGCCGAAGCCGGGGTAGTCGGGGGCTATCAGGCGGTAGCGGGTGCCGAGCGCGTCGAGCAGCCGGGCGTACTGGTGGGAGGACGACGGGAAGCCGTGCAGCAGCAGGAGCACGGGCGCGTCGGCCGGGCCGGTTTCGCGGTAGAAGACGCGCAGGTCGTCGACGTCGACGTGGCGGTGGTGGACGTGCGGGATCGTCAGCTCGCTCATGCTAACCATTAAACAGCATTTGAATGGTTAGGCAAGGTCCTTGTCCGGCAAACCGCTTGCCGGACAAGGAACATGTGCGAGCTGATCCGATGTCACCGACGTGGCCGGGAGGGCCGGCTCAGTAGTGGTGCTGCCGCTCCTGCTGCACCAGGTGGTCGAGCACCTCGGGCATCGCCTCGACCCCGCCGGCCTGGGTCGGCGAGGTGCGGTACTCGCCCTGGACGACGACCGTCGGCAGCTCGTTGATGCCGTAGCGGGTGAAGGCGGCGGCGGCCTCGTCGACCGACCGGCCCACCGCGGCCGAGCGGTAGGCCCGGCCGAACGCCTGGGCGTCGACGCCGTTGCGCACGGCCCAGTCGGTGGCGGTGGCCTCGGTGGTGAGGTCGAGCCCCTCGTTGTGCACGGCGCGGAACACGCCGGTCTGGAGGCGGCCGACCAGGCCCAGCCGGTCCAGCGCGTAGTACAGCCGGGCGTGGCCGCGTTGCACGGCCTCGTCCTGACTGCCGGGCCAGACGGCCGGGACGCGGCGCAGCACGACATCGGCGCGGTGCTTCTCCGCCCAGACCCGCAGAGGCTGTTCGAGCGCCTGGGAGTGGCCGCAGTCGTACCAGAAGAATTCGACCGCCTCGGTCCGGGCGCTCACGCGCACCGGTTGCGGGTGGTCGAGCTCGACGAACTTGGCACCCTCGGCGGGGGGTTGGTGGGACATCGCGCCGGCCTGGACGGGGGACGCGGCAATCCCGACGGCGACGGCGAGCAGGACGGTGGACCGCAGCAGCGACTTCGAGTTCACACCGGGCAGTGTGCTGGCGACGGTTCGCTACCGACCGGTTGCTGCGGCGCGAGCAGGGCCGGATTCGCTCGATCGGCGTACCCGGGCCCGCGCCCATTGACGGGACGGACCACCCGACAGGGCCAACAGAACCGACGTGCTCGGCGGGCCCACGGGACCGGGGTGCGCGGCGGGTCAGCCGGCGGCCTCCGGGCCCGCCGTCCACACCTCGGCGACCAGGTGCTGCCAGGCGTCCACGACGGCACCCAGCTCGAAGTGCTCCAGCGCGTGCGCCCGGGCCGCCGCACCCAGGCCCGCCCGGTTGACCGCCAGCACCTTGCCCAGCGCCTCGGCGAGGGCGAGCGGGTCCCCGGGGGCGACCAGCGCGCCGGTCGCACCGTCCCGGACCACCTCGCGCACCCAGCCGACGTCAGTGGCCACGGCGGGCACCCCGGCCAGCGCCGCCTCGATCAGCGCGCCGGGCACGCCCTCGCTGTCGCTGGTCAGCAGCAGCGCGTCGGCGGCGCGGTAGAGCGGGGCCGGGTCGGACAGCGGGCCGAGGAAGTGGGCGCGGGCGGCGGCCGGGTGGCGGGCCAGGGTCTCGCGCAGCGGCCCGTCCCCGGCGACGGCGAGCCGGACGTCGGGCAGTCGGTCGAGCACGTCGAGGGCGAGGTCGAGCCGCTTCTCGGGAGCTATCGCCCCGATCCAGGCGACCAGCAGCACGTCGGCCGGCAGGCCCAGCGCGTGCCGCGCGGCCCTCCGGTCGTCCCGGCCGTCGGCGGGCGGATAACTCTCCGCGGCACGGGAGTTGGGGATCACGTGGACCTTGCCCTCGGGCAGCCGGAACTGCTCCTCCAGAACGACGCGCGCCTCGTCGGTGAGGGTGGTGACGGCGGCCGCGCGGTGCATCAGCGCGCCGCCGCGCACCCGGCGCAGCCGGTTGGCGGTCCAGTAGCGCGGGTGGCCGACCGAGACGTAGACGAAGGGCGTACGGGTCCCGGCCAGGGCGAGGGCGCAGGCGGCCAGGGTGTCCGAGCCGTGGGCGAGCACCACGTCGGCGGCGCGCGAGGCGGCGCGCAGCGCCCGCAGGGTGCTCGGGTGCAGCCGCCCGGGGCCCAGCACGGCGGCGGAGCGCAGCCCGGAGGCGGCGGAGCAGTCCACGGCGGCCCGGCCGGCGGAGTCGGGGCCCCGGTCGGTGGAATCGGGGGACCGGCCCGCGGAATCGGAACCCCCGTCCCCGGAGCCGGAGTCGGGACCCGGGTCCGCGCAGTCCCGCCTCGACTCGACGGGGCCGGGGTGGACGGCCGGATGCGGGGCGAGGGCGCACAGCGCGGAGGACTGCCCCCGACGGCCCAGTTCCCGGTGGAGGTCGCGGGCGAAGTTCTGTGCGCCGCCACGGCGTGAGTCGCTGATCAGATGCAGGACACGCGGACGGTTTCCGGCCGGATCGGCCGACAAATGGTCGGGCATGGACCGACCTTGGCACAGTGCTCCGTCCGGTACATCCCCTTCGCGCAACCTGATGGTGGCCCATCCGCCCGCACTTGTACACCCGATGTGCGCCACGGGGCCGCCGTCGTGCGCCGGATGCGACCACTGTGCGCCCCGCCTCGCCCCCTGCCGCGCTCCGGTTCACCCCGTCGCGCCGGGTCGGCGCCGTCCCGGGTCGGCGCGTGCCGGTGTCACATGCGCTTTCGCACAGCGCGGTCGAGCCGGGTGTTCGACCGCCGAAAGACCGGTACGCGGAGCGCCCCCGCCCCGCCCGGCCGGCCGGGGCCGGGCGCCGCGGCGGTTACCCGATTCGGGTGAACGCGGTTGGACCTCGACCCGGGCCGCTCGGCAGGATGTCCGGCCGGGGGCGGCACCCGCCGTGCCGCCCCATCTCCCCCTTCCTCGTACGGATTTGGAGTCACCCGGTGTTCAAGGGATTCCGCAGCTTCCTGCTGCGCGGAAACGTGGTGGACCTCGCGGTCGGCATCGTGATCGGCGCGGCCTTCACCGCGGTCGTCACCGGGTTCGTCAGCGCCTTCCTCACCCCGCTGGTCGGCGTCGCGTCCGGTGCCGTCGGCGACTTCACCCAGAAGACCTTCGACGTGGCCGGCACCCGGTTCCCGTACGGCCTCTTCGTCAACGCGGTCATCGGCTTCGTGCTGACCGCGGCCGTCATCTACTTCGCCGTGGTGCTGCCGGTCGGCAAGCTCCAGGCCCGCTTCGAATCGGCCAAGCCCGCGCCGGCCTCGAAGGTCGACTGCCCGGAGTGCCTGAGCCCGATCCCGGCCGCCGCGACCCGGTGCTCCTTCTGCACCTCCGAGGTCGGCAAGCCGGCTCTGCCCGCGCAGGCCCAGGCGCTGCGGTCGCACTGACCGCCGGGGCCGGGCCGGCATCCGTCCGGCACCGGGCCGGAACCCGGGCGGCCCCTGGCCGCCGGCGCAGGTCACGGGCCAACGGCGCAGGTCACGGGCAGGTCGCAGGCCTGAATCGAACGCCCGGAGAACTGACGGGAATTTTATTCCCGAAACATTCACGAGCCTCCGCCGCCCCCACGGCGGGGGCTCGAATGCGCCCGCGCACGCCCCGTCCGGAAAAAGTTTCTCCGCAGGACCCCCGACCGTCCACCGGCCGGTCACCACAAGGCCTTCCGGCGAATCCGTCCGGCGACCGTTCGACCACTGACGGGGCGCCAAGGTTGTCCGGAACCGGACGCCGGAATGTCCGCCTTTACTACTTTCGAAACCTTTGTGCGAGCGAAGACTGTGTAAACACTCGAACTGCTCCCCCTCCCGCTCTCCTCAGCAGGCGCGTTGTGGGCTTACCGTATGGCCCATGACCTCGCCCCGCTCCTACGACGGAGTCGGCTACCCCTCTCCGTCCTTCTCCTCCGGCACGCCGATCTACGACAGCCTCGTGGCTGAGCGCGGCGTCCCCCAGATCGCGCCCATCAACGTGCCGGCCGCCCTGCCGCCTGCACTGTCGTCCGGTTACGGATCCGGCCCCGGCCAGTCCTACGAGAACCGCTACGGCAACGGGTACGAGAACGCCGGCAGCAACCTCCCCGCGCTGCCGCCCGCCCGCCTCGCCCTGGGCCCCGGCCCGAGCAGCGGTCCCTCCGCCGGCCCCGCCACGGCGTACATCCCCGCGCAGCCCGCGCCGGCGTACGCCGCTCCCCAGCCTCCGGTCCCCGGCTACGGCGCCCCCCAGCCGTACCAGCGACCGCAGCCCGGCGCCCCCGCCTTCGCCCAGGCCACCGGCGGCGGCTACCAGCCGACCGGCGGCCAGAGCTTCGGCGGCCAGAACACCTTCATCGGCGCCCAGGGCGGCCAGCAGACCTTCGGCGCGCAGCAGCCCGGCGGCCAGGGCGGTTTCGGCCAGGGCCAGCCCGCCGGTCCGCAGAGCTTCGGCGGCCAGCAGTCCTTCGGCGGGCCGGGCGCCGGCGGCCCCGGCCTCCAGGGTCAGGGCGGCGAGCAGTCCTTCGGCGGCGCCCAGCTGCGCCCGGCCATGGCGCCGGTCGCGCCGGTCCGCCCGATGCAGCCGCAGCGCCCGGGCCAGTACGGCGAGCCCGGCCAGTTCCAGGGCGGCTACCAGCCGCAGGGCCAGGGCTACTGAGCCACTGCCGCCCCGAGGCCGTCCCCCACACGGCCCGAACCCGCACCACCTGAGCACCACCCGGCGCCCCGTGCGCCGGGCGAACGGAGAAACGGGTCATCCACGGACCGCCCGGCACGCCCCCACGGCGTCCGGGCGGTCCGTGCGCGTCCGGGGTCCTTCCCTCCGGGCCGGGACCGGCTGGCAGGATGGGGGAATGCAGCTCACCGGACTCCACGTCTACCCCGTCAAGTCGATGTACCGCCTGAGCCCGGACACCGCCGTGGTCCAACCGTGGGGCCTGGCCGGAGACCGTCGCTGGATGCTCGCCGACGCGACCGGACGGTTCGTCAGCCAGCGCGAGAACGCGGCCCTCGGGCAGGTCCGCGCCGAACTGCTGCCCGAGGGCGCCCTCGGCCTGACCGCCCCGGACGGCTCCCGGATCGAGGTCATCGCCCCCGCCGTCGCGGCCGGCGACCCGCTCGCCGACGTCGAGGTCTGGGGCACTCGATTCCACGCCGCCGAGGCCGACAAGGAGACGCACCAGTGGATCGCCGAGCACCTCGGCGACTACCGCCTGGTGCACCTGGACGACCCGCGCGCCCGGCCGGTCGACCCGGAGTACGGCCGGCCCGACGACAACGTCTCGATGGCCGACGGCTTCCCGCTGCTGCTCACCACCACCGCCTCCCTGGACCGGCTCAACGAGCTGATCGCCACCGAGAACCCGGACGGCCACGAGACCCTGCCGATGGAACGTTTCCGCCCGAACGTGGTGGTCGGCGGTGCCGAACCGTGGGCCGAGGACACCTGGAGCCGGATCCGGATCGGCTCGGTCACCTTCAAGGTGGTCAAGCCCTGCGGCCGCTGCGTGATCACCACCACCGACCAGGAGACCGGCGAGCGGCGCGGCAAGGAACCGCTGCGCACCCTGGCCCGGCACCACCGGCTGCTGCGCAAGGCCGCGTTCGGGCAGAACCTGATCCCCGAGCGGCCGGCCGGCGTCGAGGGCGACGCGCTCGGCACGCTGCGGCTGGGCGACGAGGTCGAGGTACTGGAGGACGGGGCGCACTGGCCTGCCGACGGGCGCTGAGCGCGCGGGCGCGTGGGCGAGTGGGCGCGTGGGCGAGTGGGCGGGTGGGCGGGTGGGCGGGCGGCACCGGGATTCCGCGGGGCGGGCCGTGCCGACCGCCCGCGCCGACTGCCCGCGCCGGCCGCCGTTCCGACCTCCCGTTCCGACCTGCCGTTCCAACCTCCCGTGCGACTTCGCGAGCCGACCCGAGCGGAACCACCTCTGTGCGCGCTCGTTGAAACAAGTGGTCGGAACCTGTGGCGGCGCTGAACGCTACCGGTGTCCGCGCGACCGCGGGCGGCCGGACCACCCACGTGGGCGCGCTACGGTGGGCGGACGGCCCGCGCACCCCCGCGCGTACGGCCCGTTGATCGCCGGCTCGACGAAGGTGGGGACGACAGACCGTCATGGCTGAGCACAGGGTCCGAGTCACCCAGGACAGCGCATCCCGCTGGCGTCGCCGCGCGGGAGAGTACGACACACTCGCGGAGGCCCTCGCCGCCGCCGAACCCGGCGACACCGTGACCGTCCGTCCGGGCACCTTCCGGGAGAACGTGCTCCTGGACAAGCCCGTGACGCTCGTCCCGGCCCAGGGCCCGGGGACGGTCCGGATCGACCCGCCCTCCGGCGTGGCGCTCACCGTGACCGCCGCCGCGACCGTACGCGACCTGGTCGTCGAGGGCGGCGACAGCTCCACCCCCGCCGTCCTGGTCACCGGACCGGAGGCGACACCCTCCTTCAGCGGCTGCCGGATCGAGACCCGCTCGGCCACCGGGATCGAGATCACCGACGGCGCCCGGCCGACCCTGCGCGGCTGCGTGGTCACCAACCCGGGCGGACTCGGGCTGCGGCTGCGCGGCGCGAACACCGCCGCCGCCTTCGAGGACTGCGAGGTCGCCGCCGCCGGCCAGGCCGGACTGGCGGTCCTCGGCGGCGCCACCGCGGCCCTGGACCGCTGCCGCGTCCACCACGCCTCCGGCGCCGGCGTCCTGCTCTCCGACCCCGGCAGCGCGGCCGAGCTGACCGGCTGCGAGATCTACGAGATCCGCGGCAGCGGTGTGCAGGCCGAGGCGCAGGCGGGCGGGCGGCTGGTCGACTGCGAGATCCACCGGGTCACCGGCAACGGCCTGACCCTGGACGGCGAGGCCGAGCTGGTGCTCACCGGCTGCCGGGTGCACGACCTGCCGGAGAACGGCGCCGACCTGCGCGGACGCGCCCGGCTGAGCCTCGCGAACAGCACCGTCCGGGACTTCGGGCGCGGAGCGCTGTCGGTCTGGGACCAGGGCACCGAGGCCGTCGCCGAGTCCTGCCAGATCCACAGCTCGACCGGCGAGTACCCGGCACTGTGGGTCAGCGACGGCGCCCGGCTGACCCTCACCGACTGCTCGCTGCACGACCTGCCGGACGCCCTGTTCGTCCTCGACCGGGACTCCGCCGCCACCGCCGAGGGCTGCTCGTTCAGCCGGATCCGCAGTTCGGCGGTCTCGGTCAGCGGCGGGGCCACCGTCTCCCTCGCCTCCTGCCGGGTGCAGGAGGCGGGCACCGGGCTCTGGTTCCGCGACCACGGCAGCGGCGGACTCCTCACCGACTGCGAGATCTCCGACGTGGCCACCGGCGTGATCGTCACCAAGGGCGCCGACCCGGTGCTGCGCGACTGCACCGTACGGGCCAGCACGGACGCCGGGGTGTACGTCTCGGCGCAGGGGCGGGGCACCTTCGAGGACTGCCGGGTCTCCCAGGGCAAGGGCTTCGGCTTCCACATCATCGACGGCTGCCGGACCCAGCTCATCCGGTGCCGGGCCGAGCACAACCAGCGGACCGGGTTCGAGTTCTCCGAACCGGGGCCGGTCACGGAGGGGTGCATCTCGGACGACGTCGCGGCCGCTCCGGCACCGGCCGCCCCCGCCGCCCCCGGTGGCGGTGCGGGACCGGGGCCCGGGCGCGGGTCCGGACCGGCGTCCGGGCGCGGGCCGGGGCTGGGCTCGTCCTTCGGACCACCCGACGTACCGGCGCCGCGCACGGCCCAACTGGCCTCGGTGGCACCGGCGTTGGCACCGCCTGCGGGCGGCTCGGCGACCATCTCGCCGATCCCGGACTGCCGGCCGGCCGAGGAAGCGCTCGCCGAGCTGGACTCCCTGGTCGGACTGGCCACGGTCAAGCAGGAGGTGCGCACGCTGATCGACCTGATCTCGGTCGGCCGTCGCCGCCGCCAGGCCGGGCTCAAGGCGCCCTCGCTGCGCCGGCACCTGGTCTTCACCGGGGCACCGGGCACCGGCAAGACCACCGTCGCCCGGCTCTACGGCGAGATCCTCGCCTCGCTCGGGGTGCTCCAGCGCGGGCACCTGGTCGAGGTGGCCCGGGTGGACCTGGTCGGCGAGCACATCGGCTCCACCGCGATCCGCACCGCGGCCGCCTTCGACCGGGCACGCGGCGGGGTGCTCTTCATCGACGAGGCGTACGCGCTCGCACCCGAGGACGGGGCACGGGACTTCGGGCGCGAGGCGATCGACACCCTGGTCAAGCTGATGGAGGACCACCGGGACGAGGTGGTCGTCATCGTGGCGGGCTACACCGCCGAGATGGAGCGCTTCCTCTCCGCCAACCCCGGTGTCTCCTCCCGCTTCTCCCGCACCATCGGTTTCCCCGACTACACGGCGGACGAACTGCTGGAGATCGCCAGGGCGCAGTGCGCCGAACACGAGTACGCGCTCTCCGAGGACACGGAGAAGTCGCTGCTGGAACACTTCAGCGGGCTGGAGCGCGGGCCCAACTTCGGCAACGGGCGCACCGCACGACAGGTCTTCGAGACCATGGTCGAGCGGCACGCGGTGCGGATCGCCCATCTCGCGAACCCGTCCACGGAGGAACTCCAGCTGCTCGTCCCGGCCGACCTGCCGACGGCTCCGCTTCCGTAGCGGCGGCGGCTGGGGCAGGAGGCTGGGGCTGGGGCTGGGACAGGGAGCAGGCAGGCGCGTCGCGACAGGGGAACTCGTCGGCCGTACCGGGCCGTTGAGGCGAACATGGGTGTGCTGCTGACGGGCGCGGCGGGCGGGTTGCTGCTGCCGGCCGGACTGGTCGTGGTGTTCTTCCTGGGCGCGGTGGTGCGGCGGCTGCGCGCCCGCCCGACGGCGGAAGCGGGCGGCGGACGCGGTGCGGGTGCGACCGCGACGGAGGAGCTGCACGCGCTGCTCTACCCGGGGAAGCGGGTGCAGTTGGAGCAGCGGCGGGTCGAACTGGTACTGCGGGACGACGAGCACGACGGCGCACCGAAGCGTACGGGGATCGACCTCGCAGGCGGCCGGGCGGTCATCCGGCGGTGACGGCCCCGGGTCTCGGGTTGACAGCCGAGGGCGAACCGGCGAGGGCGAACAGGCGACAGACAACAGATGTCAGATAACAGATGATGAAATCTGTCAGCTGACAGTTGTCATCCGTCGGCCCTCGACTGTCCGCCCGCCGGGCTCAGCCCACCCAGGCGCCGCCCGCGAGGAAGGACTCCAGCGCCGCCCGGTACGGCGCGATGTCGATCCGCTCGCCCGCCAGCCAGTCGTCGGAGTAGTACTTGTCCAGGTAGCGGTCCCCCGGGTCGCAGATCAGGCCGACCACGCTGCCCGTCCGCCCGTCCGCGCGCATCTCGGCGACGATCCGCAGCGCACTCCACAGGCCCGTCCCGGTGGAGGCACCCGCCTTCTTGCCGAGCACCCGCTCCAGCACCCGTACGGCGGCGATCGACGCGGCGTCCGGCACCCTCATCATCCGGTCGATCGCCCCCGGGACGAAGCTCGGCTCCATCCGCGGCCGTCCGATGCCCTCGATCCGCGAGCCGCTCTCGCAGACGGCGTCCGGGTCGTGGTGCACCCAGCCGTCGAAGAAGCAGGAGTTCTCCGGGTCCGCGACGCAGATCCGGGTGTCGTACTGCATGTAGTGGACGAACCGGGCGATGGTCGCCGAGGTGCCGCCGGTACCGGCGGTGGCCACGATCCAGGCCGGCTCGGGGTGCGGCTCCAGGCGCAGCTGGGCGAAGACCGACTCGGCGATGTTGTTGTTGCCGCGCCAGTCGGTGGCCCGCTCGGCATAGGTGAACTGGTCCATGTAGTGCCCGCCGGTCTCCTCGGCGAGCCGGGCGGAGGCCTCGTACACCTCGTCCGAGCGCTCGACCAGGTGACACTCGCCGCCGTGGAACTGGATCAGGTCGATCTTGGCCTGGCTGGTGCTCTTGGCCATCACGGCGATGAACGGCACGCCGATGAGCTGGGCGAAGTACGCCTCGGAGACGGCGGTGGAGCCGCTGGAGGCCTCGATCACCGGCTTTCCGGGCCGGATCCAGCCGTTGCAGAGCCCGTAGAGGAAGAGCGAGCGGGCCAGGCGGTGCTTGAGCGAGCCGGTCGGGTGGGTGGACTCGTCCTTGAGGTAGAGGTCGATCCCCCACTCCGCGGGCAACGGGAAGCGCAGCAAGTGGGTGTCGGCGGAGCGGTTGGCGTCGGCCTGGACCTTGCGCACCGCCTCCTTGAGCCAGGCGCGGTACTCCGGGTCGGAGCGGTCGACGTCGACGGTCGGCTCGATGCCGGGCTGGACGCCGGGCTCGATGCGGGGGTGGGTGCCGCGCTGGCTGCTCATGGTCGCTGTCTCCCTCGTAGTGACCCCCCACTGCTCACTACGAGTGTATGAGAGTCACGATAAGTGACCGTTTTCGCAGTCCCAGCTTCCGCTTATCGCCTTGATCGCCCTGTCGCCCTCGATCGCCCTCTATTGCCCTCTACTGCCCTCGATCGCCGTCAGGGCAGAACCGGCACCGACTGCGGATCCGCCAGGTACGGCCCCCAGCCCAGCTCGGCCGCGCCCGCGAGCGCGCCGTGCGCCAGCTCCGCGCCGACGATCGGCACCCGGCCGCTGCGCCCCCACAGGCTGCGCTCGGCGACCACCGACCGCAGCCGGTCGGGCGCGGCGTCCAGCAGGTGGAGGTGCAGCCCGCTGAGGACCACCCGGTCGGGGTTGAGGATGTTGGCGACGCCCGCCAGGCCGAGCCCGAGCCGGTCGATGACGTGTTCCACCGCCGCCCGCGCACGGTCGTCCGTCGCGGCCGCCCGGCACAGCTCGCGCGCCTGGTCGAGCAGCGGGCGCCCCGGCTCCGGGGTGAGTCCGGCGGCGGCGAACAGTGCGTCGGGGTCGGTCTCGGAGTTGAGGCAGCCCCGGTTGCCGCACTTGCACGGTCGGCCCTGCGGGTCGACGGTGAGGTGGCCGACCTCCAGGGCCAGGCCGGCGCTGCCGGTGTGCAGGTGGCCGTCGATGACCAGCGCACCACCGACGCCGCGGTGGCCGGACGTGACGAAGAGCAGGTGGCGGGCGCCTCGGCCGGCACCGTGCCGGTACTCGGCGAGCGCGGCCAGGTTGGCGTCGTTGGCGATCGCCGTGGGCAGCGGGCGCATCGCCCTGGGACCGTGGTCGGCGCGTCCGACCTCGACGTCGTACAGGTCGGCGACCGGGGTGCCACTGGGCCAGGCGAAGTGCAGCGCGGCGAGGGCGGCGCCGTCCGGCTCGGTGACCGGGTTGGGCAGCGCGAGGGCGGCACCCAGGCAGCGACGGTCGGTCGCGCGGGCCAGCTCGGCGCCCGCCACGGCGACGGCGCGCAGCATCCGGACCGGGTCGGTGGCGGCGGGCAGCGGCAGGTGGACGGGCGGGTCGAGCAGTCCGCCGAGGCCGGCCAGGGTGACGCTCAGTCCGTCGGCGTGGATCTGCCCGGCGACCACGACCGGGCCCTGCGGGTCGATCGCGAGCCGGTGCGAGGGGCGGCCGCGGCCGCCGCCCGCCGGGCGCGAGTCGACGGTGATCAGGCCGAGCGCCTCCAGTTCGGCGGTGACCGCGCCGGCCGTGGCCCGGGTGACGTCCAGCGCCCGGGTGAGCGCCGAGCGGGTCGGCGTCTGGCCGGTGTGGATCAGGGAGAGCGCAGGACCCAGCAGCGTCCGGCCCCGGTCGGGCGCGGCGCGGCGGTGACTGTCGCGCTGTGCGTCGGAGTCGGTTCCGGTACCGGGCCTCGGGCTTGATGGTGAGAGCTGCACGCCCCTATTGTGACTTTGTGTCGCTTCGAAACAAAATCGGTCCACTCGCGCGCCCGAACCATCATCCCTCCTCCCAGTCTCGCAGCACACCCCCGGCGGCCGACAGCCCCTGGGGGGCCGCACGTGTCGCCCTCACCGCGTTCTTCGCCATCGACGGCTTCCTCTTCGCCGCCTGGGTCGTCCGCATCCCCGACATCCGCAGGCAGGTCGGCGCCTCGCACAGCGCACTCGGGCTCGCCCTGCTCTGCCTCTCCATCGGCGCCGTCCTCACCATGCCGATGATCGGCCGGCTCTGCCTGCGGTACGGCTCGCGCCCGGTCACCGTCGGCTCGCTCGCCCTGCTCAGCCTCGCCGTCCTGCTGCCCGCCCACGCCCACTCGGTCACCGCGCTCGGCGGGGTGCTGCTGCTGTTCGGCGCGGGGTACGGCGGGGCCAACGTCGCGATGAACAGCGCCGCCGTCGACCTGGTCGCGCAGCTGCGGCGGCCCGTGATGCCCAGCTTCCACGCCGGGTACAGCTTCGGCGGGCTGGCCGGCACCGGGGTCAGCGGACTGCTCGCCGGCCCGCTGAGCACCGCGTGGGCGCTCGCCCTCAGCGCCGCGCTGGGCATGGCCGTCACGGTCGGCGCGGGAATCGTCCTGCTGCGCAGCCCGGCGGCGGCAGCCGTCGCACCGAATCGTGCGGGCCGTGCGGGCCGTGCCGCGGAGTCGTCCGGCACCGCGACGGCGGATGCCGGCTCGGCCCGCGCCCGCACCCGGCTGCTCGTCCTGCTGCTCGGCCTCACCGCGCTCTGCACCGCGTACGGCGAGGGCGCGGTCGCCGACTGGGCCACGCTCCACCTCACCGACGACATCCGTGCGAGCTCCGTGGTGGCCGCCACCGGCTACGGCGCGTACGCGTTCGCGATGGCCGGCGGGCGCGTCGGCGGCACCTGGCTGTCCATCAGGCTCGGCCAGAACCGGCTGATGCTGCTCGGTGGGCTGACGGCGGCCGGCGGCATGCTGATCGCCGCCCTGGCACCGGTGGTGCCGGTCGCGATCTGCGGGTTCGTCCTGGTCGGCCTCGGCCTGGCCAACCTCTTCCCGCTCGCCATCGCCCGGGCCGGCGAGGCCGGTGGGCCGCAGGGCGTCGCGTTCGCCTCCTCGCTCGGCTACGGAGGGATGCTGATCGGCCCGGTGGTGATCGGTTTCCTCGCCGACGCCGCCGGACTGCCGCTGGCCCTCACCACCGTGACGCTCGCGGCCACGGTGGCGGCACTCCTGCCGCTGTCGGTCGGGCGGCGGGTGACAGCCGACAGGTGACAACCGACAACCGACAGCTGACAGATGACAGATGACAGATGACAGATGATGAAATCTGTCATCCGTCACCCGCTGTCCGCCATGTGACAGGATGCGGGCCCATGACGAGCAGCGAAGGCTTCCAGGTACTGCGGGCGAGCGAGCGCCCGGCGACGACGTGGCTCAACGGCGGCGGCGTGACCAGGGAGGTCGCCGGGTTCCCCGCCGGCGCCGGGCTGGACGCCTTCGACTGGCGGGTCAGCCTCGCGGACGTCGCCTCGGCCGGGCCGTTCTCCCCGTTTCCCGGGATCGACCGGGTGATCACCCTGGTCGAGGGCCCCGGCATGGCACTCACCGTCGACGGCACCGAGCGGCTGGTCGACGCGCCGTTCCGGCCGTTCGCCTTCTCCGGCGACGCCACCACCGACTGCCGCCTGCTGGCCGGCCCGGTGGTGGACTTCAACGTGATGACGCGCCGCGGGCGGGTCGAGGCCACGGTGGAGCTGGCCACCACGGCCACCGCGGTCGACGTCCCGGTCGCAAGCACCGGCCTCCTGGTCTGCCTCGCCGGCACGGCCGCCGTCGACGGTGTCGAACTCACCCGCTACGACGCCGTGTTGCTCCACGCCCCGGGCACGTACGCGCTGCACCCGAACGGCACCACCGCCGTCGTCGGCTTCCGTACCACGCCCTGACAGCGGGCAGGCCGGCGGGCGGACGGGCCGACACGCCGGCAGCCGCCGTACCCGCGCACCCCCGCAGCCCCGCACCCCCCGCACCCGCGCACCCGCACACCGGCGCACCGGCGCACCCACACACCCACACGGAACGGCGCTCCCGCCGCCCGGAACACCCGGAGGCAGGAGCGCCGTCACCGGCCCGCCGTCGGACTCACCCGCAGAGCACCGGCGTGGCGTGCGCCGGGTCCAGGGCGTTGGCCACCAGGTGCAGCGCCGTCGGCGAGAACGCGATCCCGACGTGTTCCACCAGCGAGACCGGGCAGTGCCCCTGCACCACCTCGTTGTCGACGCCCGGGCCGCTCAGGAACTGGGTCCGCCACGGGGTGACGACCTCGTCGAGGACCGTCGAGACCACGGTGTAGCTCACTCCCGGCACGGTGTCCGGCCGGGTGGCCATCACCTTGTTGAAGTCGGAACCCACCGCCTGGTCCCGGCAGGCCTGGCAGACCGTGAAGATCAGGTCCGCGACGCCCGGGAAGTACGGCACCAGGTTGGTGATCCCGTCGAGCGTCGTGCCGTGGTTGGACGGTGCCAGCCCGACCATCCTGCCGACCTTGGACGCGCCGCCGAGGAACTTGAGGTAGTAGTTCGGCATCATGCCGCCCTGGGAGTGCCCGACGATGTCGACCTTGGCGGCACCGGTCGCGTTCCGCACCAGGTCCACGAACCGGGCGAGTTGGGCCGCCGACTCCGGGACCGGCCCGAGGCCGCCGATCGGCAGCAGCAGGCCGCTGCCGCTGGAGGTGATGCCGGGGATGGTCCCGTAGTCGAGGGCGAAGACGCAGTACCCGAGGCTCTTCAGCAGCGGGGAGAGCGCCAGCCAGTTCTCGTAGCGGTTGGCGAAGGTGCCGTGCACCAGGACGACCGGGTCGGGGTGCGCGGTGCTCGGCCGGCAGGTCCAGTCGTTGGCGCCGGGCGGTGAGGCCACCGTGTCACCGTCGGGCGGCAGTTCGGCGGAGCCGTCAGGCGTAGCGGTCACGGCGGCGGCAGCCAGCGCCGAAGGCGACGTGGCGGCAGCAGCCGGCGCCGAAGGGGACGTGGCGGCGCCCGCCGGCGACGCCGTCGCCCCGACCAGCAGCGCCCCCGCCAGCAGCAGGACGCCCAGCGCGCCACCGACCCTGCCGCGCAGGGGAGTTGCGGGGAAGCGGAGAAGTGGGGTTCTCAACTGTTGCCTCCACGGCGGAAGTTTGTTACCAACAGGTAACCCGAGGGCTCCATCATGCGGTCGCCCCTCCGGCCCGGCCCTTGGGCGTTCCCCAGACCTGGACGGTGTTCTCTGTGACCGGTCACAACGCACCCCACTGCCCGCCCCCGAACACCTCCGACCGGCCGCCGGACTGGCGCGTCCCGGCGATCGGCGGGCTCCCGGCCGACCAGCGACTGCTCGGCGGCGCGCGGGAGCTGGCCGAGACCGTGGTCGCCGCCCTGGTGGAGCGGGTGCCGGCCTACCGCCGGATGCCCCGCGAGCAACTCACCGGCGAGCTGACCCGGGACACCGAACGCCGCATCCGCGCCCTCGCCCACACCGTACGGACCGGGGCCCCCGCCCCCGCCGAGGAGTTCACCGCCGTCCGGGAGGCCGCCGCCCGGCGCGCCGAGGAAGGCCTGCCGCTGGACGCCGTGCTGCTCGCCCACCACCTCGGCCTGGAGGTCTGCTGGGAGTTCGTGACCCGGCACGCCCGGGACGGCGACGCCGGCGACCTGCTCGTTCTCAACCGGCTGCTGCTCGACCAGCTCCGCCGGGCCGCCACCGCCGCCGGGGCGGGCTACCTCGACGGACGGCACCCGACCACCGACCGGCGCGGCGCCACCCGGCACTCCCTGCTCGGTGCGCTCCTCGCGGGCACCCTCGCCGACGGGGCCGCCGACCGCGCCGGGCTCCGGCTGCCCACGGGGTACGCCGTGCTCTGCCTGTCCGTCGCCGACCACCCCGACGAACACTCCCCCGGCATCGACCCGGGCATCGCCGCCCGCCGCAAACTCCGCCGCTTCGAGGCCGAACTGGACCACCGCACCCGGCAGTCGGCACTCACCGCACTCACCCCCACGGGCGGCCTGGTGCTCGTCCCGTTCGGGCCGTCACCCGGTCCGGACGGGGACGATCCCGACGAGGCACCCTGGCCGCTGCTCGCCGCCACCCTCGCCGCGGCGGCCCGCGCGGCCGGCGCCCCGGTACTGGCCGGGGCGGTCTCCGCGGCCCCCGCCGAGGTGCCCGGCGCGGCCGCCCTCGCCCACGAAGTCCTGGACGTGGCCCGGGCGTTCGGCCGGCCTCCGGGCCTGCACCGGTTGGACGACGTCCTGCTGGAGTACCAGCTCACCCGGCCCGGCCAGGCCCGCTCCCGGCTCGCCGCACTGCTCGAACCGCTGGCCGACAGCGGGGAGTTGCTCATCACCCTGCGCACCCACCTGGCCGGGGGCCTGAACCGCCGGCACACCGCGAGCGCCCTGCACCTGCACCCGAACACCGTCGACTACCGGCTGCGCCGGATCGCCGCGCTGACCGGTCTGGATCCGACGCGCCCCGCCGACGTCCCGCGGATCACCGCCGCCATCGCCGCCCGCACCGCCGAACAGGCCTCCCTCGCGGGGTAGTTCAGGCCGCTCGCGAGTTCAGGGCACTGCACCGGCGAAGGGCGCCGGCCCCTTCGCGGGCGACGTCAGCCCGACTCCCCCGGCAGTCGCAGGTCCCAGCCGACCAGGGCGCGCAGCTGCTCCGCGGTCACGCCGTCCGGCACCGGCTGCGGAGCGTCGTGGCGCAGCGGCGGCTGCCAGCCCTCGTCCTCGGTCCAGCGGCGCACCACCTTGGCCGGCGCCCCGGCGACCACGCTGTGGTCGGGTACCTCGCCACGCACCACGGCCCCCGCCGCGACCACCACGTTGCGGCCGATCCGCGCCCCCGGCAGGATCACCGAACCGGTGCCGATCCAGCTGCCCGCGCCGATCTCCACCGGTTCGTTGCGCGGCCACTGCTTGCCGATCGGCAGCTCGGTGTCCCGGTACTCGTGCGCCTGGTCGCTGATGTACACGCCCGGCCCGGTCCACACGTCGTCGCCGATGACGATCGACTGGTGGCCGACGATGTGGCTGTCCCGGCCGATCACGCAGCCCCCGCCGATCCGCACGATCGGCTCCGGCCCGAGGTCGAGCCCGGGCAGGAACCCGGCGCTGATGGTGACCCGCTCGCCGATGATCGAGAACGGCCCGATGGTGATCCACTGCTCGTTGAACACCGCCCCGAGCGGGAAGCTGAGCGTCGTGCCGTCCCCCAGCTCGCCGAACCGGTACGGGCCGGGGTTGCGGTTGGTGACCGCGCCGGTCCGCTGCACCCAGCGCCAGCCCCGGTGGACCAGGCGTCCGGCGGCGCGGCGGCCACCGGTCCGGACGGCTGAGACGAGGGAACGGGTTATCGGCATGCGCTCACGTTACCGGCCCGTAGCGTCCGCCCGATCGCCGGGAGGCGTCCGAGGAAATGTCCGAAGTCCGCGACCGGCGGCCGATCGCGGTGGAAGACTCCGTCCCATGGAGATCACCGAGCACATCGACGCGCTGCGCCTCGAAGGCACCCGGCTCGCCGAGGCCGCAGCCCGCACCGAGCTGTCCGCCCCCGTACCGACCTGCCCGGAGTGGCGGCTGACGGACCTGCTGCGGCACATCGGCTCCGTCCACCGCTGGGCCGCCGCCATTCCCTCCCAGGGCCTGCGGGCCCGGCCGGACGAGGCGGACGCGCAGGCCACCGTCGGGCCGATGCCCTCGGACGCCGCACTGCTCGACTGGTACCGCGAGGGCCACGCCGCCCTGGTGGACGTGCTCACCGCCGCGCCCGCCGACCTGGAGTGCTGGACCTTCCTGCCCTCGTCCCGCCCGCTGGCGTTCTGGGCCCGGCGCCAGGCGCACGAGACCTCCATCCACCGCCATGACGCCGACTCCGCCGCCGGGACGCCCGGTCAGGTCGTGGACACCGCCCTCGCCCTGGACGGCGTCGACGAACTCGTCAGCGGCTTCATGACCCGCAGCCGCTCCGCGCTGCGCAGCGACCGGCCGCGCACCCTCCAGGTCCGGGCCACCGACGGGGCCGGCTCCTGGCGACTGACCATCACCCAGGAGCCGCCGGTCGTCACCACCGGCGAGAGCTCCGAGCCGGCCGACCTGACCCTCACCGGCCCTGCCCACGAGCTCTACCCGCTGCTGTGGAACCGGCTGTCCGCCGAGCAGGCCACGGAGACCAAGGCGATCGGCGATCAGGACCTGCTCGCCCTGTGGAGCGACGCGGCGGCGGTCCGCTGGTCGTGACGCCGCCGCGCGCGGGCGTTCGCGACGCCCGGGGGCGGCACCGCCCCCGGGCGGTCGCGTGTGCCGGTGTCCCCGGGCGAGCGGGCCCGTCGCCCGGGGAACCCCGCCGTCAGCGCACCCAGCGCGCGGGCCGCTTCTCCAGGAACGACCGCATCCCCTCCTGCGCCTCCTCCGAGCCGAAGAGCCGCGCCGACAGCTCCACCAGCTCGTCCGAGTCCCGCTCGAAGGAGCGCACCACCTCGGCGTTGGCCAGTCGCTTCGACTCCGCCAGGCCCTGCGGGGAGCCCAGGCGCAGCGCGTCCAGCAGGCCCTTCAGCACCACGCCGGTGGACTCGGCGGAGTCGGTGGCGCTGGTGATCAGCCCGATCCGGGCGGCCTCGGCGGCGTCGAAGACCTCGCCGGTGAGGTAGTAGCGGGAGGCGGCGCGCGGCTCCAGCTTCGGGCGCAGCGGCAGCGAGATGACGGCGGGCGCGAGGCCGAGCCGCACCTCGGTGAAGGCGAAGGTCGAGGCCGGTCCGGCGACGGCGAGGTCGGCCGCGCCGACCAGACCGAGCCCGCCGGCCCGGGCGTGCCCGTCGATGACGGCGATCACCGGCTTCGCGCAGTCCACGATCGCCCGCTGGAGCTCGACCAGTCCGCGCGGGCCGACCGTCGGGTCCGCGCCGGTCGCCTCGGAGAGGTCGGCACCCGCGCAGAACACCTTGCCGGTGTGTCCGAGCACCACCGCGCGGACCTCCGGGTCGGCCGCGGCGGAGGCCAGCCCGGCGTGCAGCTCGGCCATCAGCCGGGTGGAGAGCGCGTTGCGGTTGTGCGGCGAGTCGAGGGTGAGCGTGGTGACGGCGTCGGCGGTGCTGACGTGGACGAGGGGCGCTGCGCTGGTCATCGGCGGGCCTGCTTTCCGGCTGAGGGTGGGTCGGAACTGCGGGTGGGTCGGAACTGCGGGTGCGGTCCGGGAGGTGCCCCGGACGACGCGGCACGACTCTGGCATGCCCACCCGCCCCTCGGCCAGAGCCCACCCGCCCCTCGGCCGGAGCGGACCGGCCGGCCGGTACCGGCTCCCGGCCGCTCCTCCCCGCCGAAATCCGGTGGTGGCGGGCCCCGCACCGGGGGCAGCATCGTCGCCATGACCACCGCCGATCCTGTCCTGCTGCTCGCGCCTCGCATCAACGAGACGGGCCTCCAGCTCCGCACCGCCGCCGGACGCCGCGGCCTGCGGGCGTGCACCGCGACGTCCTGGCAGGCGCCGCCCGGGCTGCGCGGCTCGGCGGTGCACGTGTACGGCGGACCGCTGTTCGGCGACGCCGTCGGACGGGAGCTCGGCCTCGGCCTGCTGGAGCCCGCCGCCGACTGGCTGACCCGGCTGCCGCTCGCGCTGACCGGACGCCGGGTCTCCTTCGGCACCCTGGCCGAGGCGCGCCGGCTGCGCCGCCCGGCCTTCGTCAAGCCGCCGGCGGACAAGCTGTTCGCCGCCCGGGTCCACCCCGACGGCGGGACGCTGCCGGGGCCCGAACTGCTGGACGGTGACACGCCGGTGCTGGTGAGCGAGGTCGTTCGGTTCGGCGTCGAGTACCGGCTGTTCGTCCTGGACGGCGCGGTGCGGGCCGGCTCGCGCTACGCCGTGGACGGTGACCTGTCCGTCGCGCCGCTGGAGACCGCCGGGGCTCCCGACGGTGCACCCGGCGGGGAGGCCGCCGAGGTGCTCGCCTTCACCGCCGACGTGCTGGCCGCGTCGGCTTCGGACGCACCGCTGCCCAGTGCCACCGTGGTGGACGTCGGGCGTACGGAGGACGGCCGTTGGGCCGTGGTGGAGGCCAACGCGGCGTGGGCCAGCGGTGGTTACGCCGCCGATCCGGACGCCGTCCTCGACGTGGTGCTGCGCTCGGGCGGACCGGCCGCCCAACTCCCCTCCACCGACCGCCCGTTCCTGCGCGAACTGCCCGATGTGGTGCGCTGAGGCCGGTCGGCCGCCGGGGCCGGGGCTTGCGACTCCGGCGGATCGTGGATCAGGATCCGCGCCATGACCACCTCTCACCTCACCCACATCACCGAGCCCCCCGGAGTCGCGCCCGGCACCGGCTACACCCAGGTCGTCACCGGCAGCGGCCGGATGGTCCAGGTGTCCGGCCAGGTCGCCTTCGACGAGCAGCGGAACCTGGTCGGCGAGGGCGATCCGAAGGCGCAGGCGCGGCAGGTCTTCGAGAACCTGCGGCGTTGCCTGGCCGCCGCCGGGGCCGGGTTCGAGCACGTCGTGAAGCTCACCTACTTCCTGACGGACATCGCCCACCTCTCGGCCGTCCGCGAGGCCCGCGACGAGCACTTCGGCTCCCTTCCGCTGCCGGCCTCCTCCGCGATGCAGGTGGCCGCCCTGTTCAAGCCCGAGGTGCTGATCGAGATCGAGGCGATGGCGATCGTCCCCGAGTAGCCGGCCCGGGGCCGGCGCGTCTCACACCGCGCCGGGGTTCGCGTCCCGCCGCCCGGCCCATCGGACGGCGGGGCGCATCGCCAGGCCCGCCGCGGCCAGCACCGTGCCCAGGACGACCCAGCCGACCATGCCGTACCCGATGACCAGGGTGCCGACCAGCGCCGGGCCGGCCATCAGCGCCGCCGCCGTCCCCGCGTTGAAGACGCCCTGGTAGGCACCGTGATCGCGCTCGCCCGCGAGGTCGTAGCTGAGCGCCCAGCCGCCCGCCTGCGCGACGACCTCGCCGAGCGACTGCAGCGCGACCCCGCCGAGCACCACCACGGCCGCGAAGCCCGCGGGCAGACCGTGCGCCAGCGAGACGACCAGGCAGGAGGCGGCCAGCACCACTCCGGCGCGCCCGCAGGCCCGGGCGGCCCCCGTCCGTTCCTCGGTGCCCCGGGTGGCCCGCACCTGCAGGGTGATCACCAGCAGGGTGTTGACGATCAGGGTGCCCGCGACGGTGATCCGCGGCGCGTCGGTCTCCTGGACGATCCAGAGCGGTATGCCGACCTCAAGGACGGCGAACTGCAGGCAGAGCAGTGCGTTCAGCACCGTCACGGCCAGGAACGGGCCGTCCCGCAGCGCCGGGTTCGGCCGCCGGCCCTGCTTGACACCCCGGCCCGAGGGGTCCGACGGGTTCGCGACTCCGGTCTTCGCGGACGGCTCGCACACTGCCGCCCCGGACTCCGACGGCTCGGACGGCTCGGATGGCTCCGAGGGCTCCGGCGCTGCCGCTCCGGGCGCCGACGCTCCGGTCGCCGACGGGCGCTGCGGGATGTCGAGGCGGTGGAACAGCACGGCGACGGCCACGTAGGAGGCGGCGTCGGCCAGGATCGCCGTCAGGTACACCGGCCGGGTGTCCAGTTGGAGCGCGATCGCGCCGATGGCCGTTCCCAGGCAGATCCCGACGTTGGTCACCACCCGCAGGTGGGCCCGGCCCGCCACCCGGCGGTCGGCGGGCAGCACCTCGGCGTAGAGCGCGTTCCGGGTGGCGGCGGAGCCGCGGTCGACGGCGGAGACCAGGCAGGCCAGCGCGACGAACGCCGGGTAGCTGTGCACCAGCGCGTACCCGGCGGTGCCGATCGCCTGCACCGACACCAGCACCACCAGCACCCGCCGCGCACCCCAGCGGTCGGCGGCCCGGCCGGCCGGCACGCTCGCGACGACCCCGCACAGGCCGGCGGCGGTCATCCCGAGGCCCAGCTGGGCGGCGCTCAGGCCGAGCACCCGGGTGAAGAACAGCACCGCGACGGAGAGGGAGAGGCCGTTGCCCACCGTGTTGACCAGGGTGATCCCCGCCAGCCGGCGGACCGTCGGGTCGGGGTGCAGCCGGCGTCGCAGCGCGGCGACGACCCCGGTGGCACGGGGCCCGGTGGCACGGGGGGTCGCAGGCGCAGCCCGGTCTTCGGGCACGGCAGGGGAAGGTGCGGAGGACTCCGCCGTCGAGGTGGTCATGCATGGATCCCACCGCGCACCGGAGCGGACCAGTACTCCTTTAGGCTCTGGCTGAATCCGAAGCCGGACTGCCTGCCCCGGCCGATCCCCGCAGAAGGATGCCCCGTGCACCGGTTCACGCTCCGCCTGGCCGACCTCGCCACCACCTGGTTCGCCGTCTCCCCGATCCACGAGGCGGCGCTCAGCCTGCGGATGTGGACCCACCCGGGCGTCTACCACCTCCAGACCCGGGCCTTCGAGCAGCTCAGGCCCGCCTTCGATCGGCTGGACTCCCGTCTTCTGCTCTCGCTCGTCGCCGAGAACCGCTTCGTCCCCGACTTCCTGACGCCGCGCCCCACCTCCCCCTCCCCCGAGTTCCGCTCCGAGATCGCGACCGTCCGGGCGTTCCCGCCGGAGCAGTTGCGCGCCGAACTGGAGCAGACGTTCCTCTCGCACGGCCAACCGCTGCCCGCCGCACTCGCCGCCGGACTCGCCCGCCCGGAACGGCTGTTGGCGCGGATCGCCGACACGCTGGAGGAGTACTGGGAGGTGTGCCTCGCCCCCTCCTGGTGGCCGCAGGCCCGCGCCGTTCTGGAGTCCGACCTGGTCTACCGCGCCCGGCTGCTCGCCCAACACGGCGCGGCGGCCCTCTTCGCCGACCTGGACCACCGGCTCCACTGGGAGAACGGCGTCCTGTCGATCAGCCGGAACTGGACGGACGGGGACGTGGAGACGCCCGTGGACGGGCGCGGCCTGGTGCTCTGTCCGACCTTCTTCGTCCGCGGCGCGATCACGATGATCAGCAATGACCGTGCGCCGCAGATCAGTTACCCGGCACGCGGACAGGCCGGGCTGGCCGGCCGGGGCACGCCGGTGCCGCCGCAGGCCGTGGCGGCGCTGGTCGGCGCGCCGAAGGCTCGGCTGCTCGCGCTGCTCGCCGAGCCCGCCTCCACGACCGACCTCGCCTTCCGGCTCGGCGTCACCCCGGGCGCGGTCAGCCAGCACCTTTCCGTCCTCGCCGCCACCGGCCTGGTCACCCGGGCGCGGCACGGCCGCTCGGTGCTGTACCGGCGCAGCCCGCTCGGGGACGAGCTGACGGGGGCGGGGGCGAACTGACGGAGGCGGGACCGAACTGACGGAGGCTGGGGCGAAGCCGGGGACGGGAAGCCCATCAGTGGTACAGACCTGTTGACGCATTGGTCCAGTCCTCCTACAGTTCCCATGCCTTCGCCTCCCCACGGCACAGGCATCGATCGCACACGGATCAATGGATCAACCCAGGTTCTACGTCACCCTGTTCAACCCCCACAGCCACAGGGAGAACCATGTCCGCTCGATCCCGGGCCGGGCGCCCGCGCGTGCGCAGCAGACTGCTGGCACTGCTCTCCGTCCTGCTCCTTCCCCTCGCCGCGCTCACCGCGCTGGCCGCCCCGGCGAACGCCGCCGGAAAGCTCACCGCCACCTTCACCACCGCCGACAACGGCTCCTGGTGGCAGGGCACCTACATCGTCCACAACGACAACGCCACCGCGGTGAGCGGCTGGACCCTGGAGTTCGACCTCCCGGCCGGCGTCACCATCGGCAACAGCTACAACGGCACCGCCACCGTCAACGGCCGGCACGTCACCGCCACGGCGGCGTTCTACAACTCCACCGTCAACGCCCACGGCACCACCGAGCCGTACAGCTTCTGGTTCGTGGGCAACGGGCCGGTCTCCACCCCGCTCAACTGCCGCATCAACGGCGACAAGTGCGACGGCTCCGCGGACGCCCCGCCGTCCGCGCCGGGCACCCCGACGGTGACCGAGTCCACCGCGCACACGCTCGCGCTGAGCTGGCCGGCCGCCACCGGCGGGGACTTCCCGGTCGTCGGCTACGACGTGCTGAGCGGCGGCACCGTGCTCGCCTCCGGCCCGTCCACCGGCGTCCTGGTCACCGGCCTAACCCCGGCCACCTCGTACACCCTGACCGTCCGGGCCAAGGACAGCCGCGGCAACACCGGCCCGCTCAGCCCGTCCGTCACCGCGTCCACCTTCGACCCGTCCACCGACACCTCGCCGCCCACCGCACCGACCAACCTCCGGGCGACGGCGGTCAGTTCGACGGACGTGAAGCTCGCCTGGAACGCCGCCACCGACAACGTCCGGGTCGCCGCGTACGACGTCTACCAGGGCAGCACCCTGGCGGCCACGGTCACCGGCAGCACGCTCGGCGCGACCGTCGGCAGCCTGTCGCCGTCCACCGCCTACACCTTCACCGTGAAGGCCCGGGACCCCGCCGACAACGCCTCACCCGCGTCCGCCCCGCTCTCCGTGACCACCTCGGACCTGGTCGGCGCCGGAAAGTACGCCCGGGTCGGCTACTTCGTCCAGTGGGGCATCTACGGCCGCCAGTACTTCGTCAAGAACCTGGACACCTCGGGCGCCGCCGCCAAGCTCGACGTCATCAACTACGCCTTCGAGAACATCGATCCGGTCAACCTGACCTGCATGGCGGGCGTCACCAAGGGCACCAGCGGCAACCCGGAGGACCCGGACCAGGGCACCGGCGCCGGTGACGCCGACGCGGACTACGGCCGGGCGATGAGCGCCGACCAGTCGGTGGACGGCGTGGCCGACGACGGCTGGGGCAAACTCCGCGGCAACTTCAACCAGTTGAAGAAGCTCAAGGCCAAGTACCCGAACCTGAAGGTGGTCGTCTCGCTCGGCGGCTGGACCTACTCCAAGTACTTCTCCGACGCCGCCGCCACCGACGCGTCCCGGCAGAAGTTCGTCAAGTCCTGCATCGACACCTGGATCAAGGGCAACCTGCCGGCCTACAACGGCGCCGGCGGCGACGGCGTGGCCGCCGGCATCTTCGACGGCATCGACCTCGACTGGGAGTGGCCCGGCTCCGGCGACGGCCACCCGGGCAACCACTGGAGCGCCAACGACAAGGGCAACCTGACCCTGCTGCTGGCCGAATTCCGCAAGCAGCTGGACGCGTTGGGCGGCTCGCACAAGCTGCTCACCGCCTTCACCCCGGCCGACCCGGCGAAGGTCGCCGCCGGCTGGGACCTCTCGAAGATCTTCGGCTCGCTGGACATCGCCAACGTCCAGGGCTACGACTTCCACGGCTCGGGCAGCGACAACTCCTGGGAGCCGAACCGCACCGGCCACGCCTCCAACCTCTACCAGGACCCGAACGACCCGTACACCACCCACTTCAGCGTGGACACGGCCGTCCAGACGTACCTGAACGCCGGGGTCAACCCGCGCAAGCTGACCATCGGCTTCCCGTTCTACGGGCGCGGCTGGCAGAGCGTCGCGGACGGCGGCGCGAACGGCGCCTGGCAGTCGGCGAACGGCGCCGCACCGGGCCAGTTCTCCGACGAGGCCGGTACCCGCGGGTACAACAACCTGATCACCAGCCTCTCCGGCCTCAAGGTCTACCACGACCCCAAGTCCGTCGCGACGTACGGCTACACGGGCGCCGGCGGCCAGTGGTGGACCTTCGACGACGCGTGGTCGATCGCGCAGAAGACCGCCTACCTCAAGTCGAAGAACCTGCTCGGCGGCATGATCTGGGAGATGTCCGGCGACACCCCGTCCGGCACCCTGATGTCCGCGCTGGACACCGGCCTCAAGTAGTCCGCCCGAGGCCGCCCGGGCCCGCGCACACGCCCGGCCCCGCCCGGGCCCACGTACACGCCCGCCGCGACCCGGGCCCGCACAGCCCGCGCCGCAGGCAGGACGGGGCCGGTGCTCCTCCCCGCACCGGGGAGGAGCACCGGCCCCGCGTCACGATGGCCGCGCTACCGAGCTACCGCGAGGCCATCGCCGTCAGCCGCCGCGCGGCCCGGTACTGCCGCAGCACCTGGGAGAAGGAGGTGTGCCCCTGGGTGGTCCGGGCGAAGGCCCGCCAGGCCGCCGGCACCAGGCAGACCGCCGCGTGGAACAGGTACGGCCGCCGCTCGAAGGCGCCCAGCAGCTGCTTGCCCGCGCGCATCTCCACGCCCAGCCCGGCCTTGACCGCGAACGCGTAGTTCAGCGCCTCGCGCCGCACCGCCGCCGCGTCGCCCGACTCGGCGACCTTCACCGCCCACTCGCCGGCCAGCCGGCCCGAGCGCAGCGCGTAGGAGATGCCCTCGCGGGTCCACGGCTCCAGCAGTCCGGCCGCGTCCCCGGCGACCAGCACCCGGCCGCGGGAGAGCGGCGAGTCCTCGGCCCGGCAGCGGGTCAGGTGCCCGGACTCGACCTGGGGGGTGAACCCGGACAGGCCCAGCCGGCGGATGTAGTCGGCGAGGTACTGCTTGGTCCGCTCGCCGTCGCCGCGCGCCGAGATGACGCCGACGGTCAGGCTGCTGGTCTCGGTCTTCGGGAACACCCAGCCGTAACTGCCGGGCAGCGGGCCCCAGTCGAGGTGGATCCGGCCCGCCCAGTCGGCGGCGACCTGCGCCGGCACCGGGATCTCCGCCTCCAGGCCGAGGTCGATCTGGTCGAAGGTCACACCGACGTGCCGGCCGATGCGGCTCGCGCTGCCGTCCGCGCCCACCACCGCACGGGCCTCGAAGGTCCTCCCGTCGGCGGCCGTCACCAGCGCCGTCCGGTGCTCGCCGCCGCGCTGCTCGACGCCGGTGACGGTCACTCCGGTGACCAGCACCGCTCCGGCCTGCTTGGCCGCCTGCACCAGGCGCAGGTCGAACTCGTCACGGTTGACCAGGCCGAACAGCATCCGCTTGGACCGCCGCGTGCGGGTGTACCTGCCGTCGTAGGCGAAGGTGACGGCGTGCACCCGGTCCTGCAGCGGCAGCCGGAAGTCCGGCGGCAGGCTGTCCCGGGAGGGGCCGATGATGCCTCCGCCGCAGGTCTTGTACCGGGGGTGTTCGGCCTTGTCGAGCAGCAGCACCCGGCGGCCCTGGGCCGCGGCGGCGTGCGCGGCCGAGGAGCCCGCCGGTCCGGCGCCGACCACCACGACGTCCCAGACGCCGTCCAGCGGCGCGGCCGCGTCGTCGGTCGGACCGTTCTCGGCCGGGCTGTCGAGCGGGCTGCGGGAATCGGAGCTTCCGGAGTCAGTCACGTCGAGCAATCCTATGCGTCCGGCCCCGCCCGGCGAGCGCGCCGCCCCCGCACCGGCGCCACCCGCTCACCCCGCACCCTCGGAACTCCCCGTTCCGCCCGCCTATGATCGGCACTACCGCAAACCACCTCCTCCGCCCGCTCCACCCCAGGGCGGACCGTCTCCTCGGAGCCCCGATGTCACAGCCCCTGGCCGACGCCGTCCGGTCCCTGATGGACCGTGCCCGCACCGACCTCGCCGAGCTGGTCGCCTTCCCCTCGGTCGCCGATCCGCGCCAGTTCCCGGTCGAGGAGTGCGAGAAGGCCGCGCACTGGGTCGCCGAGGCCTTCGCCGCCGAGGGCCTGACCGGCATCCGGCTGCTGGACACCCCGGACGGCACCCAGTCCGTCTACGGCGAGCTGCCCGGCCCCGAGGGTGCGCCGACCGTCCTGCTCTACTCCCACTACGACGTCCAGCCCCCGCTGGACGAGGACGCCTGGCTCAGCCCCGCCTTCGAGCTGACCGAGCGCGACGGCCGCTGGTACGGGCGCGGCGCCGCCGACTGCAAGGGCAACATCCTGATGCACCTGACCGCCCTGCGGGCGCTGCGTCAGGTCCACGGCGACGCCTACCCGGTCGGCCTGAAGATCATCGTCGAGGGCTCCGAGGAGCAGGGCACCGGCGGCCTGGAGCGCTACGCCGAGGCCCACCCCGAGCTGCTCACCGCCGACGCCATCGTCATCGGCGACACCGGCAACTTCGCCCCCGGCCTGCCCACCGTGACCGCCTCGCTGCGCGGCATGACGGTCGTCGAGGCCACGGTCACCACGCTGGCCGGCAACCTGCACTCCGGTGCCTTCGGCGGCGCCGCCCCGGACGCCCTCCAGTCCCTGGTCCGGATACTGGCCTCGCTGCACGACGAGAACGGCGACGTCGCGGTGGCCGGCCTGACCGCCGACCAGACCTGGTCCGGCGTGCAGTACCCGGAGGAGCAGTTCCGCGCCGACGCCAAGGTGCTCGACGGCGTCGCCCTGACCGGTACTGGCACCATCGCGGACCGCCTCTGGGCCCGCCCTGCCGTCACCGTCCTCGGCATCGACGCCCCGCCGGTGATCGGCGCCACCTCCTCCGTCCAGGCCACCGCCAAGGCCCTGATCAGCCTGCGCGTCGCGCCGGGCTCGGACCCGCACGCCGCCCAGGACGCGCTGGTCGCCCACCTGGAGGCGCAGGTCCCGCTCGGCGCCCGGCTCACCGTCGAGCGCCAGGGCAACGGCGCGCCGTTCCGCGCCGACACCGGCGGCCCGGCGTACGAGGCGATGGGCGAGGCGATGGCCGAGGCCTTCGGCACCCCGATGGTCACCTCCGGCGAGGGCGGCTCGATCCCGCTCTGCAACACCCTGCGCTCGCTCTACCCGCAGGCCGAGATCGTGCTGATCGGCGTCGAGGAGCCGACCACCCAGATCCACGCGGTCAACGAGAGCGTCGACCCGCAGGAGCTGGAGCGGATGGCCCTCACCGAGGCGCTGTTCCTCCGCCGCTACGCCGAACTGCGCTCCGTCTGACGGACCTTCGGGGCGTCGCCACGGGAAGCCCGCCCGACGGCGTCCGGCCGTCCGCCGCGCAGTCGGCGGGCGGCCGCCAGCACCGCCGCGTACCCGACCGCGCCCGCCGCGAGCCCGGCCCCGGCGCCGAAGCAGACCTCCGGCACCAGGTTCCGCCGCAGTGGGCTCAGCCGGTGCACCACCCCGGCGGCCGTCGCCGCGCCCAGCAGCGCGACGGCCGCGCGCCGGGTCCGGGGCGCGAGCCGCACGGCCGGCCGCACCGGCTCCACGGCCCGCACCGCACGCACCGCCCAGCCGCCCAGCGCCGCCAGGGCGAGCGCCGAACTGCCGTACTGCACCGCCTCGTACAGCGGGACCCCGGCCACCGGCCGGTCCAGTACGGGCAGCAGCCGCACCCCCAGCCGGCCCCCGTGGGTGAACGCGTCCCAGCCGACGTGGGTGGCCGCGCCGATCGCCGCCGAGGCCGCGAACCACGCCGCGCCACCGACCGCCCCGACGCCTGCGGGGCCCCGGGTGTCCCCGGGGTCCCGGGCGTCCGCAGCCCGGCGGGCGGTCAGCGCCTCGGCGCCGCCCGCCCAGCGCTCGGGCAGCAGCGCCACCACCGGCCCGCGCAGCAGCCCGTGCCAGCCGGCCACCAGTGCGCCGGCGACCGCCACGTCCAGCGTCGGCACCGCCCACCAGCGGTGCGTCAGCCCGCCGTGGGCGTACACCCCGGGCAGCAGGGACTCGGCGAAGAACGGCACGTCCGGCGCCATCGACCCGGCGACGAGCGCCGAGGCCACCAGGGGCCCGCGCGCGCCGGCGGCACGCAGCAGGGGCAGGACGGCGGCGGGATGGCTCAGCGTGAACGGCATGCCCCCATCCTCCCGCCCGCCACCGCGGCACGGCGCACCGGAGGTGCACCGGACGGGGTTCCGCGGGCCACCCCGCCGGCCTCCCGCCCCGACCGCCGCCCCGCGCCGACGGATCCCGCCGCGCCCCGACGCCCCTGCCCCGCCCCGACCGGCCGCGCCCACCGGCCGTAGCGCCCCGACCGGCCCCGCCGACAGAGCGGCCGTGCCCACCGGCCGCAGCGCCGCGTCCGCCGTACCGGCCCTACGCCGCGTCCGCCGTGCTCGCCAGCCCGACGGCCACCCGGCTCCCCGCCTCCAGGTACCGCAGCTCGCCGCTCCGCCGCGCGTCCAGCGCGGCCGCCAGCCGCCGGTAGCGCCCCGGCGGCAGCAGCTCGCCGGCCTCGTCCAGGGTGACGAACCGCCAGCTGCGCAGTTCCTCCTGCTGGAGCAGCAGGTGCTGCCGGCCCTCCTCGTCCAGCAGGCCGCCGTCGTACATCAGCCGCAGGCCGCCGCGGCGGGGGCCGGTGCGCGGTTCCCAGTCGACGGCGAGCAGGCGCAGCGTGGACGGGTCCAGGCGCAGGCCCAGTTCCTCGGCGGTCTCGCGCAGGGCGGCGTCGGTGGGGGCCTCGCCGCGCTCGACCACGCCGCCGGGGAAGTCCCAGTCGGGCTTGTAGACCGGGTCGACCAGCAGCACGCGGTCCTGTTCGTCGAAGAACAGCACGGCGGAGGCCACGGTGTCCCCGGTCGGGTCCGGGGTCTGGACGATCGGGCAGCGGGCGGCGCCGACCCGGACCAGCTCGGCGATCCGGTGCGCGGTCTCCCGGGGGGAGAGCTCGCTGGTGTCGATCATCCGGGCGTCCCCGACCAGCCAGCGGCGGGCGGCGCGGTAGTGGGGCAGGTGTTCGAGGCACCAGCTGCGGACCCGCTCGCTGCCCTGCGGATCGCCCGGGCACTCCTCGCGGTGGGCTATGCGGTCGCGCAGGATCGTTTCTTCAGGGTCCAGCACGAAGTGGTGCACCGTGATCCCGTGCGAGGCCAGATCGCCGAAGATCTCGTCCCGGTAGTCCTCCCTGAGCAGGGTCATCGGGACCACCAGCGGGCCCCCGACCTCACCGAGCAGCGCCGCCGCCGTCTCGGGCACCAGCCGGCGCCAGGCCGCCAGGTCCTGGAAGTCGGACACCGTCGCCAACCGGTCGGCCGGGAGCATCCGGCGCAGGCCGAAGCCCACCAGCTCGGGATCGAAGAGCACGCTCCCGGGCAGCAGTTCCACCAGCTCTCGGCAGGCGCTCGTCTTGCCCGCCCCGAATGTGCCATTGACCCAGACGATCACAACGTCCCCTGCCCTCGACTTCCCCCGATGCCGTTCGCACCGGGCAGCGCCCCCGTCGGTCGAACCAGCGCCACCCGTGGTGGTACCCGCGCCATGCCGCTCCCCATACCTCCCCGGCGCGCCCGCCCCCACGCCCCGGTCTGCCCCGTGACAGCGGCATGTGCCCAGGTCAGGAGCCCATGGACGGAAATATGCAGACCGGTCTACATCAAAATTGCACCCCTTCACCACGGCGGGAGCACAGGGCGCCCGATGGGTCGACCTGCCGCGCGCGCCCCGCTTGTACGCTCCGCACACCCCCACCCGTGCACCCTCGCGCTCCCGCGTGCACGCCCCGTGCCCGCTCTGTGCTCACGCCGTGCCCGCCCCGCGTTCGCCCCCGCGTTCGCCCGTGACCGCCCGCCTCCTTGCGCCACCCGCGCCCCGCCGCGTACAGAGGAACGATGAAGCTGCTTCCCGCCGGTCGGGTCGTCGTCATCGGCTCGGTCAACACCGACCGCATCCTCCGCTGCCCCGTGCTCCCCTCTCCCGGCGAGACCGTCCTCGCCACCGGCGCCGCCCGGGGCTTCGGCGGCAAGGGGGCCAACCAGGCGGTGGCCGCGGCCCGGTTGGGGGCGGCGACGCACCTGGTCGCCAAGGTCGGGCGGGACACCGAGGGCGAAGCGGCGCTCGCCGATCTGCGGGGCGCGCAGGTCGAGACGGGCGCCGTACTCACCCACCCGGGCGCGCCCACCGGTCAGGCGATCGTCATGGTCGACCCGTCCGGCGAGAACAGCATCGTCGTGGTGCCCGGCGCCAATGCCCACCTCACCCCGGAGGAGGTCACCGCCGCGCTCACCCGCCTCCGCCTGCTCCCCGTCGACGTGGTCCTGACCGGCAACGAGGTCCCCGCGGAGTGCATCCGGGCGGCCGCCGCCGCCCTCACCGCCGCGGGCCCCTCGGGCGGCACCCGCTGGCTGCACAACACCGCCCCGGCCGGGCCCCTGCCGGACGCCGGCCCCTCCGGACGCCGCCCGCTGGTCGTCGCGAACGCCGTCGAGGCCCGCCAGCTCACCGGCGCCGCCGACGTCTCCGAGGCCGCCCGGGTCCTGGCCGAACGCGCCGAGGGCGCCGTGGTCACCCTCGGCGGCGAGGGTGCGCTGGTCGCCGTGGCCGGAACGTCCGCCCGGCTGCCCGCCCCCGCCGTCCGGGTGGTCGACACCACCGGCGCCGGCGACGTCTTCTGCGGCGCCCTGGCCGCCGCGCTCGCCCGCGGCGCCGCGCTGTCCGAGGCGGCCGCCACCGCCGTCGCCGCCGGGGCCTTCGCGGTCACCGGCCTCGGCGCCCGCGGCGCCCTGCCCCGCCCGACGGACCTCCGACCACGCGTCGGCGAGCACCGGGCCCCGCCCGCGCAGCGCCCGTCGGGGGCACCGGGCGGACCCGGCACCCCCGACGGGCGGGCGTCCGGCCCCGCTACGGGCGCCCCATGAACGCCGGGTAGTAGCCGCTGCTGATCCCCGAGACCCGGACGTTGGTCCCGGGCCGCGCGGCCTCGACGTACCTGTTGTCGCCCAGGTAGATCGCCACGTGCTGGATGCCCCGGGCGGTCCCGTCCGGCGCCCAGAACAGCAGGTCACCGCGGCGCAACTGGCTCGCCCCGATCGGCGTGGTCGCCGCGTACTGGTCGTTGGCCACGCGCGGCAGGTCGATCCCGCCGCGCCGGAAGGACTGCTGCACCAGGCCCGAGCAGTCGTAGCCGTCCGGCCCGTTGCCGGCCGTGCGGAACGGTACGCCCAGCTGGGCGAGGGCGAACTGCACGGCGGTCTCGACGTCCCGGTCCTCCGCGACCGAGTCGTCGTAGTGGCCCGAGCCCGCGGAGTCCGACGAGGAACCGCCGCCGGTGCGGTCCAGGTAGATGTCGTAGTGCGAGGTCCAACGCCACTCGCCCTTGCTGTTGCGGAACCAGTAGCGGGAGCCGTCCCAGCCCTGCCGGATCCCGCCGGAGCCGCTCGTGGCCTTCGCGGCGGACGCGGAGCCACCCCCGGTGCGGGCCGCGTACACGCTGTAGTGCGAGGTCCAGCGCCACTGCCCCTGGCTGTTCTTGAACCAGTACCTGGAGCCGTCCCACCCGGCGTGCGCCGGGGCGGGCTCGGCGGCCGCGGGACCGGCGCCGAGGCCGAGGCCGATCACGCCCGCCCCGGTCGCGACCACGGCCACCATGGCTATCCCCCGACGGAGTCGCGCGGTGCGGGACGGACGGGAGGTACGGACGGTGGCGGCGGGCTGCTGCCCGGTCGGTTCGCCGGCGGCCGCCGGCGCTCCGGTGTTGACGGTGGTCATCGTGCTGACTTCCTTCACTGCTGCGGATCGCTGCGGACTGCAGCGGATTGCTGTGACCGGCCAGGACTGGCCGTGCTTGTCGGCAGGGTCCCCGGACGACACGCCGCGGTTTCCGGTCCAGTGACCGGAAGCCTCGGCGTGTCGTCCGGGGATTCGGTTCTGCCTGCGTGTCACGTTAGGCACGCGTCCGCTCACTGCGCGCAGTGGAGTGCGCCAATGGAAGGGTCACCGGTGGTGAGCACCGACGGCGCATCAGGGTGAACGGCCGTCATCCGAGGGGGCGTCCGGCGTCCCCCTCGTCAGCGGCCGCCGGCCTCCGCCAGCAGCTGCTTCTTCAGCACCTTTCCCAGCGCGTTCCTGGGCAGTTCGGGCACCAGGACGACCCGGCGCGGCCGCTTGTGCACCGAGAGCCGCTCCGCCACGAAGGCCGTCAGCTGGTCCCCCGTCACGGCGCCGTCCGGAATGACGTACGCGACGATCGCCTGTCCGAGGTCCTCGTCCGGCACGCCGACCACCGCCGCGTCGGCGACCGCCGGGTGGTCGCGCAGCGCGGCCTCCACCTCGCCGGCGCCGATCCGGTAGCCACCGCTCTTGATCAGGTCCACCGAGGCGCGGCCGACGATCCGGTGGAAGCCGTCCGCCCCGATCACCGCGACGTCACCGGTGCGGAACCAGCCGTCCGCCGTCCACGCCTCGGCGTCCGCGTCCGGCCGGTTGAGGTAACCGCTGAACAGCGTCGGGCCGCTGACCTGGAGTTCGCCGACGGTCTCCCCGTCGCGGGGCACCGGCGCGCCGTCCTCACCGACCAGCCGGGTGCGGACCCCGTCCACCGGCAGCCCGACGCTGCCGGGGCGCCGCTCGCCGTCCGCCCGGGTGCTGACGGTGATCAGCGACTCGGTCATCCCGTACCGCTCGATCGGGGCGTGCCCGGTGAGCGCCGCCAGCTTCTCGAACACCGGGACGGGCAGCGGCGCGCTGCCGGAGACCAGCAGCCGGGCCGCGGCGAGCCGGGCCGCCGCGTCCGGATCCGCCGCCACCCGGGACCAGACGGTGGGCACGCCGAAGTACAGGCTGCCGCCGGCCGCCGCGTACCCCGCCGGGGTGGGCCGCCCGGTGTGCACCAGGCCGCTTCCGGTGCGCAGGGCGCCGAGCACGCCGAGCAGGAGCCCGTGCACGTGGAACAGCGGCAGGCCGTGCACGAGGGTGTCCTCGGCGGTCCACTGCCAGGCGTCGGCGAGGGCGTCCAGGTCGGCGGCGATCGCCTCGCGCCGGATCACCGCGCCCTTGGGCGCGCCGGTGGTGCCCGAGGTGTAGAGCACGAAGCCGGTCGACGCGGCGTCCGGCTCGGCGTAGGTGGTGGCGGAGCGCTGCTCGGGGTCGACCGGCAGCCCCGCCACCGAGGTGTCCTGCGGCAGCGTCTCCCCGACGGCGTGCGCGAGCAGCGCCGCGCCGGAGTCCCGCAGGATGTGCTCGCGCTCCTTGGGGCCCGAGTCGGGCGGCAGCGGCACCACCGGGACGCCCGCCAGCAGGCCGCCGACCACGGCGGTGACGGTCTCGACGGTGGGCCGGGCGAGCACCGCGAGCGCCGGGGCGCCGGCCACCCGGTCGGCGACGGCGGTCGCCGCGCCCAGCAGGTCCTCCCGGGAGAGTGCCCGGCCGTCGATCCGCAGCGCCTCCGCCCCGTCGCCGAAACCGCCCTGAAGTGCCGTCAGCAGTGCCATGCCACCGTCCTCGCCTCGTCCCACGCCACCGCGCCGCGCCCGTGCGCCACGCGCTCCACCCGCGCGTCCGCCTCCGCGTCACGCGCCGGCGCCGACTCTACGGGCCGCCGCCCCGCGCTCCGCGTTCCGGGGACGACGGGCGGGGCCGGCGCTCAGGCGCCGAGGGGGGGCTGGGCCGAGGGGCGGCGGGCGGGGCGGACGGCGTGCCGGGGGGGGTGCTGCCGGAGAACGATGGAGAACGACGGAGGGCGTGGCACCGAGTGGTACTCGGTGCCACGCCCTCCGCTGTCGTCCGGGGATCAGGCCTTGCGGGCCTTCACCTCGGCGGTGAGCTGCGGCAGCACCTGGAAGAGGTCGCCGACCACGCCGTAGTCGACCAGTTCGAAGATCGGGGCCTCGGGGTCCTTGTTGACGGCCACGATGGTCTTCGAGGTCTGCATGCCGGCCCGGTGCTGGATCGCGCCGGAGATGCCCGCCGCGATGTAGAGCTGCGGGGAGACCTGCTTGCCGGTCTGGCCGACCTGGCTGCTGTGCGGGTACCAGCCGGCGTCCACGGCGGCGCGCGAGGCACCGACGGCCGCGCCCAGCGCGTCCGCGAGCTCCTCGACCACGCCGAAGCCCTCGGCGGCACCGACGCCGCGGCCGCCGGAGACCACGATGGCGGCCTCGGTCAGCTCCGGGCGGCCGGAGGACACGCGCGGGGTGCGCGAGGTCACCTTGGCGGCGTTGCCGGTGAACGCGACGGCGACGTTCTCCACCGCGCCGGCGGCCGGGGCGGCCTCCGGGGCGACGGCGTTCGGCTTGACGGTGATGACCGGCGCGCCCTTGGTGACCTTCGACTTCACCTGGAAGGACGCGGCGAACACCGACTGGGTGGCGACCGGGCCGCCGTCGCCGGCCTCCAGGTCGACGGCGTCGGTGATGATGCCGGAGCCGATCCGCAGCGCGACGCGCGCGGCGACCTCCTTGCCCTCGCCGGAGGACGTCACCAGCACGGCGGCGACGTCGCCGGCCCCGGCGATCTGGGCCAGGGCGTCCACCTTGGGGACGACCAGCTGGTCGGCGAACTCGGCGCCGTCGGCGACGTACACCTTCACCGCGCCGTACTCGCCGGCCTTCGCCGCGATGTCGGCCGCGGCCGCACCGGCGCCGAGGACGACGGCGGACGGCTCGCCGATGCGGCGGGCCAGGGTCAGCAGCTCCAGGGCCGGCTTGCGGACCGCACCGTCGGCGTGGTCCACCAGAACCAGGATCTCAGCCATGATTCGTTGCTCCTGATCGATCGTTGGATGCGCGAACGGGTGGGACTAGATGAACTTCTGGTCGGCGAGGAAGGCGGCGAGCGACTTGCCGCCCTCGCCCTCGTCCTTGACGACCGTGCCCGCGGTCCGCGCCGGACGCGCC
>NZ_JBICVH010000031.1:0-73137 GCF_043198905.1 Kitasatospora sp. NPDC048715
ATGGTACTGCAGGGGGGACCCTGTGGGAGAGTAGGACGCCGCCGAACAATTATTCAGAAGAACCCCCATCCGGGATCCGGATGGGGGTTCTTCGCATTTCCGGACTGTCTCATCGGTCGGTGTCACTTCCTCCACTCGCAGGTGGTCCTAGGTCCACCTCGGGATTGGGGTGCCATGGCCAGTGTGGGTGCTGGACGGTTCGTGAAGACTGATGGAGGACGATCGGTACCGGCATCAGGAGCTTCCCGTGACAACAGTGAGTCGTACGAGCGGCGCGTCCGTACGTGCTCAGGCCCAGGCGGCCTTCAAGGCCGGCGGTGAGGGGCTGGCGCGGCTCGGTGTGGTGGTGTTGGCAGCGGTGCCGGGGGTGGTGCTGCCGGTGGGCGCGGCGATCTTCTCGGGGGCGATAACCGCCCGGCTCCTGCAGTCGTACGACCTGGGGCTCTTCCTCGCGCTTCTGGTGGCAGTGGCCGCCGGTGGTGTGGTGGCCGCAGCCAGCGTCCGCCGTACTGCGAACCGCACCCGCGGCCAGTTTGAGCGCTGGTTCGGCATACGGCTGCCGGCGGTCTACGAGCCCTGGCCGGAGCTGGAGTTGGACGGCCGGGGGCACTGGTGGACGGGCTACACCTACCACCGGTCGCGGACGGTGGCGAAGTACGCGCAGATCGTCCACTGGGGCCTGCGGGACCGGACCACCCGCGGCGAGCTGCTCTGGCTGCTGGTGAACCCGTTCCTCGTGGTGGCCCTGGCCGGCCCGGTGGCCGTCCTGCTCGGGCTGGGCGTCGCCTACGCCCTGTCCTCGCAGGTGCCGGCGGACGACTTCGGCCCGCTGAGCGGCCGGATGGCGTCCATGCTGCTGAGCGTCGTGCTCGGAGCCGCCATGGTCGTCGGCGGCATACTCCTGGCCCCGTTCGCGGTGCGGATGTACGCGGAGGCCGCCCGCCGGGTGCTGGACCAGGACGGCCGGGCGACGCGGGCCCAGCTGACCAGGCGGGTCGTCGAGTTGACCGAGACGCGGGCGGACGCGGCGGGCAGCCAGGCGGCCGAGCTGCGACGGATCGAGCGGGACCTGCACGACGGCGCCCAGGCGCGACTGGTCGCGATAGGGATGACGCTGGGCACCATCGAGCACCTGATGGACACCGACCAGGGGGCCGCGCGGGAGCTCCTGGCCGAGGCTCGCCAGTCCTCGGCCCGGGCCCTCCAGGAGCTGCGGGACCTGGTGCGCGGCATCCACCCGCCGGTGCTCGCCGAGCGCGGACTCGGCGATGCCGTCCGGGCCCTCGCGCTGGACAGCGCGCTGCCGACCGAGGTGTGCGTGAGCCTGCCGGACCGTCCGCCGGCGCCGGTGGAGGCCGCCGTGTACTTCAGCATCTGCGAGCTGCTGGCCAACGCGGCCAAGCACTCGGAGGCGGAGCAGGTCTGGGTGGACATCCTCTACCGGGCGGGCCTCCTGCGGATCACGGTGACGGACGACGGGGTGGGGGTGGCGGACCCTTCGCGGGGGACCGGACTGCGTGGTATCGAGAAGCGATTGGGTACCTTCGACGGTGTCCTCTCCATCGACAGCACGTCGGGCGGACCCACCACCATCACCTTGGAGTTGCCGTGCGAGTTGTCCTCGCCGAGGACCTCTACCTCCTTCGCGAGGGCCTGATCCGGCTGCTGGAAGCGCACGGCTTCACCATCGCCGCGGCGGTGGAGACCGGTCCCGAGCTGCTGGAGGCGCTTCTGACCCACCGGCCGGACGTGGCCGTGGTCGACGTCCGGCTGCCCCCGACGCTCACCGACGAAGGCCTGCAGGCCGCACTCAAGGCACGGCGGGAGATCCAGGGCCTGCCGGTGCTGGTGCTGTCGCAGCACGTCCAGCAGCTCTACGCGCGGGAGTTGCTGGCCGACGGCACCGGGGGGATCGGCTACCTGCTGAAGGACCGGGTGTTCAACGCCGGGCAGTTCATCGACGCGGTCCGCCGGGTGGCGGCCGGCGGCACGGCGATGGACCCGGACGTGATCGCCAAGCTGATGGAGACCACCGCGCGCAGGCCCGGTCCGTTGCTGCGGCTGTCCCCGCGGGAGCGCGAGGTGCTGGAACTGATGGCCGAGGGCTGTTCCAACTCGGCGATCGCCGCCCGGCTGTCGGTGAGCGACGGTGCGGTGGCCAAGCACATCGCCAACATCTTCGGCAAGCTCGACCTCGCCCCGGACGAGGACGCCAACCGCCGGGTGCTGGCCGTACTGGCCTACCTCAACGGCACGGCGAGGCAGACCCGCTGACGGTCCGGCCGGCCCCCGGCGCCGATCCTCACGGTGCCGGGCCGACGTTCGGCCGCCGCACTGTGACACCCCAGGCTGTGGGAACGCTTAAACACGCGTACGAGTAAACTCCGGTGGGCCGAGCCCGGAGGCTGCTCAGCCGTCCGGCGGCCCGACCAACGGGACCCGGCAGCCGAGGCACTGTACGCCAGCGGCCGACATCCAGGGGTTGATAGACGTAATGGCACGCCCAACGCTCACCAAGGCCCATCGTGGCCTGCTCGGCCTGGTCGCGGCCGGTGCATGCATCATTTCGGGCATCGGCTTCGCAGGCTCGTACAACGCGGTGCGCGAGCTGGCCGAGGAGAAGGGCTTCGGCGCCTTCTCCTACGCCTTCCCGATCGGCGTGGACGCCGGCATCGTCGTGCTCCTCGCGCTCGACCTGGTGCTGACCTGGCTGCGGATACCCTTCCCGATGCTGCGGCAGACCGCGTGGCTGCTGACCGTCGCCACCATCGCCTTCAACGCGGCCGCGTCCTGGGGCGACCCGCTCGGCATGGGGATGCACGCGGTCATTCCGGTGCTCTTCGTCGTCGTGGTCGAGGCCTCGCGGCACGCGGTCGGCCGAATAGCGGCGATCACGGCGGACCGCCACATGGAGTCGGTCCGGGTGATGCGCTGGCTCCTCTCGCCGGTGCCGACCTTCCGGCTCTGGCGGCGGATGAAGCTTTGGGAGCTCCGCTCCTACGACGAGGTCATCCGACTGGAACAGAACCGTCTGGTCTACCGGGCGCAGCTGCGTTTCCGGTACGGCCGCGGCTGGCGCCGCTCGGCGCCGATCCAGGCGCTGCTGCCGCTCAAGCTCGCCAAGTTCGGCGTGCCGCTGGACCCGGCGCTGCTCGACCGGCTGGATGACGAGGGCCGTGTGCGCGAGGTCCCGGAGGCGCTGCCGGAGCAGGAGGCGCAGGGGATACCCGGCCAGGAGAACCGCGCCGCCGCGGCCATCGCCCCGGTCGCCGAGGCCCCCGCCCAGCAGCCGCAGCAGCCCCAACAGCCGCAACCCTCGCAGCAGGAGCCGCAGGCCGCCCAGCAGGCCGCTCCGCAGGTCCAGCAGGTTCAGCAGGCTCAGCAGGCTCAGCCCGAACAGGCTGCGGCACAGGCACAGGCACAGGCACCCGCGGCCGTCGCGCCGTTGTCCGCCGAGGTCGCCGCGCCGATGCTCGCGAAGCTGGCCGCCGTCCGGCTGCGGGCCGCCCAGGAGCCGGACGAGGTGGCGGACGCCGTCCCGCAGCCGCGCGGCGAGGAGCTGAACGTCTGGACCGAGCGCCCGGTCCGCACCACCGGCCACCCGGCCGACGCCGCTCCGGGTGGGCGGGTGCCCGGTCAGGCCTCGCCCTGGTTCAAGCCCCCGCGCCCGGTCGCCGAGGAGCCCACCGCCCTCGCCGCCACCGCCTCCACCTCCGCCCCCGAGCCCGAGCCCGGTCCGCAGGCCCAGCACGCGGCCGGCTCGCAGCGGCAGCCCGAGCAGTCCGACCAGCTTGAGCAGCCCGCCGAGCACGAGCAGCAGGTCCCGGCCGAGGAGCGCGTCCACGCCGAGCAGCCGGTCCACGCCGAGCAGCGCGCGGTTGCTCCGGTGCCCGCGCGCCTCGACCCGGACCTCGCCTACGAGGCGCTCGTCTCCTACATGGACAGCTACGGCCACCAGCCCGACCCCCAGCGCCTCGCCGACTGGCTGACCAGGGAGTTCGGCGTCACCGGCAAGGGTCCGGACGGTTCGGTCCACCCCAAGGAGGTCGCCGACCTGTACCCGGAGCTGAACGAGCGCTACGCCGCCGCCGGGAGGGACTGACCGCGGCCGCCACCGTCCGGTGCCGGGGCGGCCATTGACGCCCGTACCCGCCGGAGCTACCTTCGCCTCAACAAACTGTTGAAGCGCTGGTTCGGCATGGAGGAGTGCGGATGACACGGGTCGGGGTCGACGGAAACGGGCCGACGGACGCGGCCTCCTTCTCCACCGCGGCCCGCGCCGCCGTGGAGGCGCTGCTCGCCCCCGTCGACGCCGATCTGGCACGCCGTTACCCGGGCGAACCCGGGACCAGGCAGCCGGTGCACACCGTCTACGTCCCGGCCGACGCCTTCGGTGCCGACACCGTGCGGGAGTGGGGCCGCCGGGCCCTGGAGGCCTTCGACCGGCACGCCGCCACCCCCGCCGAACTGGCCCGCGCCCTCGGCGTCGCGGACGACGAACTGCTCGCCGACGTGCGCGCCCGGGTCCGCGCCAAGCTGGAGCGCGAGCCGATCGAGGACCTGCGGATCGACTTCGAGGACGGCTACGGCCCCCGCCCCGATGCCGAGGAGGACGCGGCCGCGGTCCGCGCCGCCGGGCTGGTCGCCGCCGCGGTGGCCGGGGGCGGCGCCCCGCCGTACCTCGGCATCCGGATCAAGTGCATGGAGGCCGCCGTCCGGGCCCGCGGCATCCGCACCCTGGAGCTGTTCCTGGCCACCCTGCTGGCCCGCGGAGGGCTGCCGGAGGGCCTGGTCCTGACCCTGCCGAAGGTGACCTACGCCGAGCAGGTCACCGCGCTGGTCCGGCTGCTGGAGGACTTCGAGCGCCGGGCCGGGCTGCCCGCCGGCCGGATCGGCTTCGAGATCCAGATCGAGACCACCCAGGCGATCCTCGGCCCGGACGGCCGGGCCACCGTCGCCCGGATGATCGAGGCCGCCGAGGGACGCGCCACCGGCCTGCACTACGGGACCTTCGACTACAGTGCCGCCTGCGGCGTCAGCGCGGCCCACCAGAGCATGGACCACCCGGTCGCCGACCACGCCAAGGCGGTCATGCAGGTGGCGGCCGCGGGCACCGGGGTCCGGCTCTCCGACGGCTCGACCAACGTCGTCCCGACCGGTTCCACCGAGCAGGTGCACGCCGCCTGGAAGCTCCACCACGGCCTGGTCCGCCGCTCGCTGGCCCGCGCGTACTACCAGGGCTGGGACATGCACCCGGCGCACCTGCCCACCCGCTACGTCGCGGTCTACTCCTTCTACCGCGAGGGCCTGGCGGCCGCCGCCGCCCGACTGGCCGCGTACGTCGCGAAGGCGGGCGGCGACGTGATGGACGAGCCGGCCACCGCCCGGGCGCTGAGCGGCTACCTGCTGCGCGGCCTGGACTGCGGCGCCGTCGACCTCGCCGAGGTCGCCGCGCTGACCGGTCTGGACCGCGCGCGGCTGAACGCCCTGGCCGGGCGCTGACCCGTCGGCGGCCCGTGGCCGGTGGCCGGCCGCCGGTCCTCCCGTCGTGCGCCAACTAGGCTGGCGGTGCCGCCCCGGTGTCCCGGGGCGGGCGCCGTCAGCCTTCGCCGTCCTCGGGAGGACCTCCCCGCCATGTCCGCCACGCCGGAGCCCACCGCCAGGCCGTACCTCACCATCCGGCGGGCCGGCAGCCACGAGACCGAGATCAAGAAGTCCCGGTTCATCTGTCACCTCGCCCGGGTCGCCGACGAGGAGGAGGCGCAGGCGTTCATCGCCGGCATCCGCAAGCAGTACTGGGACGCCCGGCACAACTGCACCGCCTTCGTGGTCGGCGACGAGCAGCGCCGCGAGCGCTCCAGCGACGACGGCGAACCCGGCGGCACGGCCGGGGTGCCGATGCTGGAGGTGCTGCGCCGGCGCGGGCTGACCGACACCGTCGCCGTGGTCACCCGGTACTTCGGCGGGATCAAGCTCGGTGCGGGCGGCCTGGTGCGGGCGTACGGCAACGCGGTCTCGGCGGCGGTGGACGGGATCGGCCTGCTGGAGCGGCGGCCGGTCGCGCTGCTCGCGGTGACGGTGGACCACGTCCGGGCCGGGCGGGTGGAGAACGACCTGCGGGCGGCCGGGTACACGGTGAGCGATCTGGCCTACGAGGCCACCGGGGTGCGGATCGAGGTGGGCGTGCCGGAGCCGGACGTGGCGGAGTTCCACACCTGGCTGGCGGAGGCGACCGGCGGTACCGCGGTGGCGGTCCCGGCCGGCCGCACCTATGTCGAGGTGCCGGTCTGAGCGGTGCCGCTCCGAGCGGCAGCGGTCCGGCCGCGGGGCGGGTGGCACCTCGTGGGTCCCGGGGGACGGACGATCCGCGGGACGGCTCGTCGGACGGCCCGTGACCGGCCGTTTCCGGTAGCCCAGGCCTTGCGCCACGCGGAAGAACGCTTGAGCAGATTCACCCGAACGTAGTGTCGTTGCCCGGAGTTGGAACTTCCGCTCCGGGCCGTGGCGTTTCCTGGGCAAGGTTCCGGCAGAACCGGACGAAACCGTCGATGGAGGACACAGGACCCGACCCCGCACCGCGGAGGTATGCGCATGACCTCAGACCGTTCGACCTCGAATCCCCTGTCCGCGACGAACCCGATCTCCAGCCGCCCGACCTCGAACCGTCCGACTTCGTACCACCCGACCTCGAACCACCCGATCGCGAACCGCCCCGCCCCGAACCGCGTCCGCGCGCACGCCGCCGCCGACCTGCCCGGCCCCCGCGGTCCCGCGACGCCCTACCGGATGACGGTCACCACGCTCCTCGGGCACGCCGAGGCCGTCGCCCTGGCCGACGAACAGCTGGCCTCCTGGCTGAAGCAGGAGGGCTACGAGGAGCCCCCACCGGCCCACCGCGCCCCCGTCGGGCAGAGCGCCGAACCGGCTCCTACCGCCGAACCGGCTCCCACCGCCGAGCGCCTCCGCCTGGGCGAGCGCGTCCTGCTCGACCGCGACCTGGGCCCGCTGCGCGAGGGCCCGGGCGCCGGCCGCTACGACCGCCGCCGCCTGCGCACCCCGGCCCCGCACGGCACCCAGCAGCTCACCCTCACCGTGGCCACCGCGGCGGACGGCCCCACCTGGGTCCGGCTGGAGGCCGAGACACACAGCACCGGCAGCGGTGTGCGCACCCCGTGCCGGGTGCCGGTGCCCGAACTCGCCCGCTCGCTCCTCCCGCTGCTCGACGCCACCGACGGCCCGTCCGCCGTCCGCTCCACCCCCCGGGTGATCACGGCCGACGAGGTCGACGCCCTGATCGACGAGCTGTGCGACCCCGAGCGCAGGCTGCCCACGGTGGTGGCCAGCGTCCCGGTGAACCTCCCGCTCGACCGCTGGGTGGAGGACGTGGTGGCCCCGCTCTGCCAGCAGCTGCCCGGCCTCGCCACCACCTACGTGCTGGACCCCGGCGCCCGCACCGGGTTCAACGTCGCGCTGGAGTACCACACCGTCTACGGCGGAGCGGTGCGCACCTACCTGCCCGAGGTCGACCCGGCCTCCCGGCAGGACAGCGCCCGACATCCGGTGCTCGCCCGGGGCCGAATAGAAGAGGACCTGCGCCGCGCCGCCGGGCTGCTCGCCCGCGAGCCGCGCCGCCTGGCCGCGGAACAGCCGCTGCCACCGCCGCTCGCGGCCGTCCCGGTGCTGCGCGTCCCGCCGCCGCAGCTCCGCGAGCCCGCCGAGCGGTCCGCCCAGCAGTCCGCCGAGCAGTCCGCGGAGCAGACCGTCGAGCGGGCATCCGAGCAGGCCGGGCGGACGGCTGGGCACGTCGTCGGGCAGGCCTGCGAACAGGTCGCCGAACGGGCCGCCCCGGACCAGGGTGACGACCTGGCCGCGCTCGTCCGCGAGGAGCAGCAGGACCGCGCGGAGCAGCAGGCCCGGGCCGACGAGCTGGAGCGGGTCCGGCACACCCTGCGCCTGGAACGCCGCGAGCACCGGGACCGGGGCCAGGGCCGGGAGGGCCGCGACGGCCGGGACATCCGGGAGGGCCGCCTCCGCTCCGGAACCCGCGCCCTGACCGGACGCCACTGCGTCGCACCGGGCAGTGGTCCGGTCGTCGGGCCGCACTCCGTCGCCCAGCTCCACGACCACCGGGGCACGCCCGAGACCTTCTCCGAACTCATGGCCAGACTGGGCGAGTTCCCGCTGGTGACCTTCACCGGGGACCAGAAGAACGCGCTCGCCCTGGACGAGCTGCAGTGCGCCGGCGCGGGCTGGGCCCGGCTCGCCTGGGACGGGCTGACCGCCCTCCAGGAGTACGCCGAGGCGGCCGTCCGCGGCGCGGCCGGCGGGGACTTCAAACAGTGGTGCGAGCGAACCCCCGAGGGCTGCCACCGCTTCCCGCCCCGCAAGGCGGTCCGCGGGGAGTCCAGGACGGTGTTCAGCCACACCAAGTGGAAGCGCGAGCGGATGCTGCCGGTGCCGGAATGCGTCGACTCCTCCCGGCGCGCGTTCATGGGCGCGCACCTGCGGATCGGCGGCGGCCGCACCGCGCCCCGGCTGCACTACCTGGACGACTGCTCCGGCAGCGGCCGGATCTACGTCGGCTACATCGGTCTGCACCTCACCAACACCCGGACCAACTGAGCGGCTTGGCTGACCGCTGCGTCCGTTCGGGGGACAATGTCCGGCAGCGGCGGGTCCACAGGTTCGCCGATCGCCCCGGGCAGGCGCCGGACGAGCATGGGGGAACGACGACCGATGCAGTACCCAGCAGACGGCCAGTCCGACGGAACCGCCACCGTCCAGTTCCCCCGGCCGGGCTTCCTCGCCTCGGTCTTCCGCGACCTCGGAGCCGAGGAGGAGCAGGAGCCGGGCGACGCCGCCGCCGGCCGCCCCGGTGGGGGCACGGCCGGTGACGGTCCGTCCGGCGACGGCCCGGCAGGTGGCGATCCGGCAGGTCGCGGTCCAACCGGTGCCGGTCCGTCCGACCCGGACCCCGTCGGCCCCGGCCACGGCCCCGGCCGAGCCGACCACGGAACCGGCCACTCCGGCCAGTCCGGCCCCGCCGAGGCCGACCAGGACGAGGCCGTGGCGGCGCACGCCCGGGCCGCCGCCCTGACCCACCACCGCACCCGCACCGTCCAGGCCGAGCACGACCGGCTGGCCGACTTGCTGCGACGGGCCGCGCTGCCCGTCTCGGCCATGGACTTCGAGAGTCAGCTGCGCCACTACCAGCCCCGCCCCTACCCGGCCGACGGTCCCGCCGCGGCCGAGGACTCCGAGCCCCGCTGGGAGGACTACGCTCCCGCCGAGCCGCCCGCGGCCGACCCGGACAGCGGCCCCTCCCGCCGGCTGCTCGACTCCGGCTACCAGCGCGAGCTGGCCCAGGCCCGGCTCACCCACCAGCGCGCCCTGCGCGAGTGGCGCACCCGCCGGGCCGAGGCCGGAAGCCCGGCCGCCGACGAGTCCCGGCGCGCCCACGAGGCGGCCGAGGAGGCCCGGGCCCGCGCCGTGCGCGAGTACAACGAGAGCCTGGAGGAATGCCGGCGGGCCTACCGGCTGGCCGAACCGGCCGCGGTGGAATCGCTGCTGGAACGGGCGCTGGCCGCCGCCGAGACCGCCACCCAGGACCTGCCCGCCCCCTGCCGGGCGGTCTTCCGCCCGCTCACCCGCACCGCCGTGCTGGACCTCGACCTGCCGCCGCTCGACCTGGTGCCCTCGCTCACCGGCTACCGGCTCGACCCGGACGGCGACATCCGCCCGGTGCCGCGCCCGCCCGCGGACCGGGCCACCGACTACCTGCGGCTGGTCGCCCGGCTCGCCCTGCGCGCCCTCCAGGCCGCCGACGCCGTCGACACCGACGAGATACTCGCCGGCGTCGTCCTCAACGGCTGGCTGCGCGACCCCGCCGCGGCCGAGCCGCTCTGCCTGGTCAGCGTGGACGCCGACCGCGACGCACTGGCCCGCACCCGGCTGCTGCCGCCGGGCACCCCGTACGAGGAACGCGACGACGAGGGCGTCTACGCCGACGCCGAGCAGGACGAGGCCCTGGTGCGGCTGCGCCAGCTCGGCGCCGCCGTCACCCCGGACCCGTACGACCGGGCCGGTGTCCAGCCGGCCGCCCGGGCCGGGGCCACCGTGCCGGCCGCCTCCGACCTGTCCGCCAACGAGTTCGCCCAGCTGGTGCGGGACCTGCTGACCAGGGGCGGGATCGCGCAGTGGAGCGTCCGGCTGCGCGGCCCGGCCGGGCTGGTCGCCACCGGCGAGGGCGCGCCCGGGACCGCGCTGCCCGGCCGCTGGGTGGTCTGGGCCTCCCGGGACACCGCGTCGGTCGGCGCCGAGCAGATCGAGACCCTGGCCGAGGCGGTCGGGGAGGAGTCCGCCGAGCGCGGGCTGCGGCTGACCACCGGCCGCTTCACCGAGGAGGTGCTGGACCTCACCGCCGAGGAGAGCCACCGTCACATCCACCTGATCGACGGCGACGGCGTCCGCGAACTCGCCCACACCCACCTCGGCCTGCCGCTCGCCACCGGCGGCTGACGGGCCCCTCGCCCCGGCGGGGCGGCCTCACTCCGACAGCCCAACCGGCGGCCCATCCGGGGGGCGCCCGAGCGGGCCCGGGCCGAGGCTGGGGGCACGGCTCCCGGTCGGGCCCGGCACCCCGGGTGATCGCCGTCGAACGGGCGTCCGGTACGGTCGGCGGTCGGCCCGGTCACGGGCGGATCCCAGGGGGAGAGGAATGGGCAGAACGCTCGGCGGACCACCCGGTGAAGGCCCCGGCCACCAGGCCGGACCCGGGACGGAGTCGGCCCGATGACCGCGGTACTGGTCGCCGCCGCGGCGTTCCTGATGACCCTCGTCGGCGGCTTCGTGGCCCAGCGCACCCGCGACCGCCGCCACCTGGTGCTCGGCTTCGCCGCCGGTCTGATGCTCGGCGTCGTCGCCTTCGACCTGCTGCCCGAGGCGATCCACCAGGCCCCGAACGAACTGCACGGCGTCCCGCAGGCGCTGCTGATGTTCGCGGCCGGCTTCCTCACCATCCACGTGATCGAGCGCGCGGTCGCCATCCACCGCGGCCACGAGGGCGAGTACGCCGCGCACTCCCACGGCCACCAGCACGGGCACACCCGCTCCGTCGGGCACCAGGGCGTCGGGATGACCGCCGCACTGGCCCTGGTCGGGCACAGCGTCATGGACGGCTTCGCGATCGGCGCCGCCTTCCAGGCCGGCACCACGGTCGGCACGGTGGTGGCCATCGCGGTGGTCGCGCACGACTTCGCCGACGGCTTCAACACGTACACGATCACCCGGCTGTACGGGAACAACCGGAGGCGGGCGCTGACCCTGCTCGCCGCCGACGCACTGGCCCCGGTGTCCGGCGCGGCGATCACCCTGGCGTTCACCATCCCGGCGCACCTGCTCGGCCTCTACCTGGGCTTCTTCTCCGGCTTCCTGCTCTACCTGGCGACCTCGGACATCCTCCCCGAGGCGCACAGCCCGCACCCCTCGCGCACCACCCTGCTCTGCACCGTGGCCGGGGTCGGCTTCATGTGGCTGGTGATCGGCTTCGCCGGCTGAGGCCCGTACGAGGCCCGTACGAGGCCCCGGGCCCCCGCGATGCCCTCGAACACGGCGGCCCTCAGGCCGGAAGCCGCCCCCAGCACTCCCGCATCGAGGCCAGCGCCTCGGTGATGGCCGGACGCCGGGAGGCCTGGGAGCGCCAGAGCGCGAACACCCGGCGGCCGGGCTCCGGCGCCACCCGGCGGACCGCCACCCCGGGCGGCAGCGGGCCCCGTCCGAGCCTGGGCACCAGACCCATGCCCAGACCGGCCGCGACCAGGGCGATCTGCGTCTCGAACTCCCCGACCTGGTAGCGCACGTCCGGCTCCTCGCCGGCCTCGCGCAGCGTGCGGACCAGCCAGTCGTGGCAGATGTTGCCCGGCGGCACGCTGATCCAGCGCTGCCCGCACAGCCGCTCCACCGGCACCGGGTCGAGCGCGGCCAGATCGTCGTCGGCGGGCAGCAGCAGGTCCACCGGGTCCGTGCCGAGGTCCATCCGGGAGACCCCCTCCTGCACCGGCAGCGGCACGGTCGGCCAGTCCTGCACCAGTGCCAGGTCCACCTCGCCCCGGGCCACCAGTTCGGCCGCCGGGTAGGGGTCGCGCTCCAGCAGCCGGACGTCCAGCTCCGGGCAGCGCCGCCGCAGATCGGCCAGCGCCCCGGGCATCAGTCCGCGGGCACCGGACGGGAACGCGGCCACCAGCAGCCGCCCGACGGCCCGGCCGCGCTGCTCCTCCAGCCGCACCTCGGCCTGCTCCACCAGCCCCAGCACGGTCCGCGCGGTGACGGCCAGCTCGCGCGCCGCGTCGGTCAGCACCACGCCACGGCCCTGCCGTTCCAGCAGCACCGTGCGGGTCTCCCGCTCCAGCTTGGCGATCTGCTGCGAGACCGCCGAGGGGGTGAAGCCGAGCGCGGCCGCCGCCCCGCCGACCGAGCCGTGCACCGCCACCGCGTGCAGCGCCCGCAGGCGCCCCAGATCCATCATGCAGTGATCCTAAAGTGTCCGCTTCAGTATTCATCGCTGGTGCTACACGGTCCGGGGTCGCCATGCTCGACCCATGACCGCGACAACCGCCGCCGCCCCGAGCGGCCGCACCAGCACGGGCAGCACCGGCAGCACGAGTGGCACGAGTGGCAACGGCGGTCCGGGCGGCATGAGCCCGCGCCACATCGCCCTGGCCGTCCTGGTGGCCGCCGTCTGGGGCCTCAACTTCGTCCTGATCCACATCGGCCTGGACAGCTTCCCGCCACTGCTCTTCTGTGCCCTGCGGTTCGCCGCCGTCGCGGTGCCGGCGGTCTTCTTCGTCGGCCCGCCCAGGGTCGCCCGGCGCTGGGTGGTGGCGGTCGGCGTGGTCCTCGGGGTGGTCAAGTTCGGGCTGCTCTTCCTCGGCATGCACGCCGGGATGCCGGCCGGACTCTCCTCCCTGGTGCTCCAGGGGCAGGCCGGCTTCACCGCGCTGTTCGCCGCCCTACTGCTGCGCGAGCGCCCCGGCCGGCAGCGGCTGGCGGGCCTGGCGGTCGCCTTCGCCGGCATCGCGCTGAGCGCCTGGGACCAGGGCGCGGGCGGACCGCTCGGGGCCTTCGCCCTGGTCGTCCTGGCCGCCCTCGCCTGGGGCCTGGCCAACGTGCTGACCCGCAGGGCCGCGCCGCCGGACGCCCTGCGCTGGATGGTCTGGGTCAGCGCCGTCCCGCCGCTGCCGCTGCTGGGCCTGTCCCTGCTGGTCGAGGGGCCCGACGCGGACCTGCGCGCCCTGCGCGGGATCACCCCGGCCGGACTGGGCGCGATCGGCTACGTCGGGCTGGTCTCCACCCTGTTCGGCTTCGTCGCCTGGAGCTTCCTGCTGCGCACCTACGACGCGACCGCCGTCGCGCCCTACTCGCTGCTGGTCCCGGTGTTCGGGATGTCCTCGGCCTGGCTGCTGCTGGGCGAGCGGATCAGCCCGACCGCCGCCGCGGCCGCGCTGCTGGTGATCGCCGGGATCGGGATCACCGCGCTGCGGCCGGGGGCCGCTACCGGCGTGGTGGCCCGGCTTCGAGGAAGCGGGCCTCGGCCGAGCGCAGCACCCGCAGCAGCACCTCCTCGTCGGCGGGGCTGACCTCGCCGAAGTACTCCTGCGCCACCTCGTCCCGGACCTGCCCGATCCGCTCCACCGCCGCCCGGCCGGCCTCGGTCAGCAGGATCCGCACCGCCCGCCGGTCGGCCGGGTCGGGGCTGCGCTCGACCAGGCCGGCCTCCTCCAGCGCGTCGACCACGGTGGTCGCCGAGCGCGGGGCGATGTGCAGCTTGTCGGCGAGGTCGCTCAGCCGCATCGCGTGGTCCGGCGTCTCGCAGCCGGGGACGTGGGCGAGCGTGCGCAGCGCCCGGGCCTGGCCGGGGGTGATGCCGTACGGCTCCAGCCGCCAGCCGGTCTGACGGCGGATCCGCTTGATCGCCCTGGTCATCGCGTCGGCCAGTTCGGCGGCGGTGTCCGGGGTGCCGGACCGGGGGCCGGAGGAGGGGTCCGCCGGTTCGTCGGTCGGCGTGGTGGTCATCGGCGGTCTCCTCGGCTGGCGTCCGCCCAAGGGTAGCCGTCGGTCCGGGGCCCGCGGCCGGCGGCGGAGGGTGATCGCGGAAATATGTTGAGCTTAGCTCAGTATCTGGGTTAGCGTTGCCCCGAGTGAGGGGACCCTAAGTTCCCCTCCCCGACCTTGGAGGACCCATGCCCCGCTCCGAAGCCCGCGTCGCCACCGACCGCCCGGGCCGTTACGCCAAGCAGCTCACCGCCCACATGGGGCGCAAGATCGAGGCCGTCTACTCGGAGGAGACCGGCCGCGGCACGATGGTCTTCGGCGCCGGCACCGCCACCCTGGAGGCACAGCCCGACGCGCTGCTGCTCACCGTCGAGGGCGAGCGCGAGAACCTGCCCGGCCTGGAGGACGTCGTCGGCCGCCACCTGGTCCGCTTCGGCGCCCGCGACGAACTCGTCATCGCATGGCACCGGGACAACGGCGAGCCCGGCCTCGTTCACCGCAACGAAGAGGCCCCCGAGGCCTGACGCCCCCCGGAACCCGGCCGGGGCAGCCACCGGGCGAACGCCCACAGCACCAGGACGGCCAGGCACCAGCTCGCCACCACGTCCAGCAGCCAGTGGAAATCGCTCCACACCAGCCCCGCGCCCACCCCGAGCGACAACAGCACCGCACCCGCCGTCAACCCCCGGACGGCGCGCGGCCCCGCCACCCGGGCCAGCAACAGCGCCGCCACCCCGTACGCGACCGTCGCGGTCGCGGTGTGCCCGGACGGGTACCAGCCCCACTGGCCCGCCGCCAGCGGCTCCCCGAGCGGACCCGGCCGGGCGAAGGCCGACTTCGCCGGGACCACCAGCAACGGGATCAGCACCGCCGTCAGCGCCGCCACCGGCAGCGGCAGCCACCAGCGCCCGGCCCCGGCCCGGCGCCCGAGCCACGCGGCCAGAGCACCGGCCAGCAGCAGCACCGGGACCGCCGGAACGCTGCTGCCCAGGTCCGACAGGAGGAGACCGAGCCGGTCGAGCAAGGCGTTCGGGAAGTCCCGATGGGCCGAACGGACCGCCCGGCGGACCCAGCGGTCCACGCCGAGCAGCGGCCCCTCCGCCGCGACCTGCCAGGACACCACCACCAGCAGCACCGCCGCGACCACCGGCACCGCCACCGACCGCGCCACCCGGCCCGGAACGGCGGACAGCCGCCCCGGAGCAGGGGGGAGAGCTCCGGGGCGGCTCTGATGATCGCCGTTCCGCGCGCCCCGGGGGGTGTGGGTCGGACGGTCGGTCGATCGGCCTTCGGTGGGCGCCGACCCTCCCGGGCCGGCCTGGTCGTCCTCGTGCGGCACCCGCGCGACCGGCCCCGGAAGGGGCCCCGCGGACGGCCGCGCCAACGGCTGAGGCTCGCTGTCCATCTGCGATGACACTACGTCAACAGCCTTTCCGCGCCGAGCGCCTTCAGCGATTCCGCACATCATCTTCACCCCGCGCCGGGCCACCTCCGGGGCGCCCCGTCGATCATGCCCGGACCGCCCGCGCGGCACGCCGGAAACCGAACGGCCCGTGCGGACCAAGAGGTCCCCACGGGCCGTTCAGCGCTGTCCGGACAACCCTCCGGCGGGGGGTTCACGACCTGACGGGCGACACCGCTCAGAGGGCGGCGAACGCACCCTCCAGGATGTCCAGGCCCTCGGTCAGCAGGTGCTCCGGCATGACCAGCGGCGGCAGGAAGCGCAGCACGTTGCCGTAGGTGCCGGCGGTCAGCACGACCAGGCCCTCGGCGTGGCAGGCCTTGGCGATGGCCGCGGTGGCCGCCGCGTTCGGCTCCTTGCCGCCCGGCAGCACCAGCTCGACGGCGATCATCGCACCGCGGCCGCGGACCTCACCGATGATCTCGTACTTCTCCTGCATGGCCCGCAGGCGGCCCAGCATGATCTCGCCGATCCGCTGCGCCTTGCCGTTGAGGTCCAGCTCCTTCATGGTCTCGATGGCGCCCAGCGCGGCGGCGCAGGCCACCGGGTTGCCACCGTAGGTGCCACCCAGACCACCGGTCTGCGCGGCGTCCATGATCTCGGCGCGGCCGGTCAGCGCGGACAGCGGCAGACCGCCGGCGATGCCCTTCGCGGTGGTGATCAGGTCCGGGACGATGCCCTCGTCCTCGCACGCGAACCACTGGCCGGTGCGGCAGAAACCGGTCTGGATCTCGTCCGCGACGAACACGATGCCGTTCGCCTTCGCGAACTCCACGATCGCCGGCAGGAAGCCCTTGGCCGGCTCGATGAAGCCGCCCTCGCCCTGGATCGGCTCGATGATGATCGCGGCGACGTTCTCGGCACCGATCTGCTTGTTGATCGCGTCGATCGCCTGGGCCGCGGCCTCGGCGGCGGCGTTCTCCGCACCGGTCAGCCAGCGGTACGGGTAGGCGACCGGCACCCGGTAGACCTCGGGGGCGAACGGACCGAAGCCCTGCTTGTACGGCATGTTCTTCGCCGTCAGCGCCAGGGTCAGGTTGGTGCGGCCGTGGTAACCGTGGTCGAACACCACGATGGCCTGGCGCTTGGTGTAGGCACGGGCGATCTTCACCGCGTTCTCGACGGCCTCGGAACCCGAGTTGAACAGCGCGGTGCGCTTCTCGTGGTCACCCGGGGTCAGCTCGTTCAGCTGCTCGGCGACCGCCACGTAACCCTCGTACGGGGTCACCATGAAACAGGTGTGCGTGAAGTTGCCCAACTGCTCGGTCGTCCGGGCCACCACGGCCTCGGCGCTGTTGCCGACGTTCGTCACGGCGATGCCGGAACCGAAGTCGATCAGCGAGTTGCCGTCCACGTCCTCCAGCACGCCGCCGTTGGCACGGGACACGTACACCGGCAGGGTGGTGCCGACACCGGCCGCCACCGCACCCAGCTTGCGGGCGTGCAGCTCCTGCGACTTCGGACCGGGGATCGCGGTGACCAGGCGGCGCTCCTGCGGGAGCGGCGTTGCGGCGCTCATGGGGTTTCTCCAGACTTCTCGGCTCGGTGCTTCGCAGGCTACGGCCGCCCTCCCCACCCGGGCACGCGCCACTCGGTAGCAGTGCGCCGTCCGACTTGTCCGGCACGGCCAGCGCGGGCGGCACGACTGCCCGCAGGCCACGCTCCACTACCCTGAGCGCGGGCGTGTCGCCGGTACGGCGGCATGGGTATGGCGGCACCGACGGCGGTCGGGCCGGGCGGGCGGGCGAGGGAGCGGGGCCGTACATGGCACAGGACGGGGCACACCACCACGGCGAGCACACCACCACCAGCCCCCCGAGCCCCCTGCCCCACCAACGCCCCGGCGGGGGCACCGCCCCCTTCGACCTCGCCGCCTGGGCCTGCGCCCCGCGCCCCGACGCCGAACCGGGCGTCTACCGGCTCGGCTACCGCCGCCTCGACCCGGAGCGGGCGGAGGCGGCCAAGGTCGCCACCTGGCCGCTGCTGCTGCGGGCGGGGCTGAACGCGGTGGTGGGGTGGCTGGCTTTCGTCTACGGCGTTGAGTTCGCTACGGACGGGGCGACGGTGATCGGAATACTTCCGTCGAAATCGGCCTTCGTCGCGACCTCGGTGGTCCTCACGCTGAACGTCCTGGTGATGGGCATCGTCATCAAGGTTTTCGGCCGAATGGGCCGCTGGCCCGAGGTGTGGCGCCGCTACGTCACTCCGCTGCTGTCGCGCACGGTGACGCAGGAGCGGCCCGTCGAGGAGGACGCCCCGGGGGCGGCCGAGGGTGTGCGGGGGCAGGATCCGTGGGACGGGCTGCGCCGGGGCGGTGCGGTCGGGGCGGCGGCCCGGCTGGACGGTGAGGCCGTGGGGGACGTCGACTACGTGCGGATCCGGCGTGCCTGGGAGTCCGCCCAGGCGGACCCGGTGTTCGTGCCCGCCTTCGCCGAGCAGGTGGCTTCCCGCGGTGCGGCGGCCTTCGCCCATCCTTCCGAGTCGCGCGAGCTGCCCGGCCGTGCCGAGCGGCACGATCTGCTGCTCGGCCAGGTCCGGCTGGGCACCGCGCAGGACGTCCCGAAGAACCCGTTGGGCCACCGGGCGGCCGGTTTCGCGCTGGACCCGGCGGTGCTGGGCACGTCGCTGCTGGCGGTGGGCCCGGCCGGTACGGGGAAGACGGCGCGGCTGGCCCGGCCGGTGGCGGAGGCGTTGTGCCTGCAGGCGTTGTCGGGTACGGCCTGTGCGGTGGTGGTCGGGGCGGCGGACGCCGATCTCGGCCCGGACGACTGGTACGACGTGGTGATCGCGCCCGGTGATCCGTCCTCGCTGTACGGGCTGGACCTCTACGGCGCCGCACGGGACCCCGACGAGGCGGCCGCCCGGCTGGCCGAGGCGTTGCTGCCGGACGAGCTGACCGCCCGCGCGGAGCACGCCCGGACCGTGTTGCAGCAGGTGGTGGGCCCGTTCCACGCGGCGTACGGCCGTTACCCGGGGGTGCGGGAGCTGCGGGCGCTGCTGGCGGGTGAGCCGGATGTGCTGGCGCCCCTGGTGAAGGCGCTCGGGGTGGCCGGCCGGCTGGCCGTCCACGAGCGGGACCTGGAGCACCGGGAGCGGCAGCGCGACCGGGCGGACGACCCCGGGGCGCTGCTGGCGGACCGGCTGGCGCTGTTGGAGCGGCCCGCCTTCGACGGGGCCTTCGCGACCGACGGAACCGGTCGGCCCCCGTTCGCGATGCGGGTGCTGGACCATCCGCTGCGGGTGCGGGTGAAGTTGCCCGAGCGGAGTCATCCGGAGGCGGCGCGGATGCTGTCCCGGCTGGTGGTGGGGCAGTTCGTGCAGGCGGCCGGGGCCCGCGAGGACCGTTCGCTGTTCGCGGGCCTGGTGGTGGACGACGCCTCGGCGGCGCTGGACGCCACCGCGGTGCGCGGCCTGCAGCGGATGCGCGGGGCGAACGCGGGCGCGGTGCTGTTGCTGCGGACGCTGGTGGACCTGCCGGAGGCGCTGCGGGCTCCGCTGTTCGGCGCGGTCGGCTGCCGGATGGCGTTCCCGGGGATCGCGCCGTGGGACGGGAAGCTGTTCTCGGAGGCCTGGGGGACGCACCTGGTGCAGGAGACCGCGGTCACCCACACCCCCGACACCTCCGGTGGGGTGATACGGCGGGCCGGGCGGGTCGGGCGGAAGGCGTTGTCGGGGACGACGGCGCAGACGGAGTCGGTGACGACGCGGGATGTGGAGCGGCTGCGGTGGTCGCCGTCGGATCTGGCGCACGCGCTGCCGGCGGGGCATGCGGTGGTGTCGTTGACGGCGGTGTCGGGGGAGCAGGTGCCGCCGTTGCTGGTGGATCTCCGGGGTTGACGGCGGGCTGCCGGGGAAGTCGCCTTCGAGGTGGATTCGGCAGTGCGGGTTGTCCGGGGCGTCCATAATGAAGGGGAGAGACCCTCACCAGTCCCACGTCCCTCTCCTCGCCCGGCCGCAACGGCGCGGTCAGGTCGATCCTTCGAAGGTGCCATGCCCCCCACACTCGCCTCCGTCGTCCGTAACACGTCGCTCCATCTGACGGTCCTCGCCGGTGCGGATCACCTGGAACGTCCGGTCCGCTGGGTGCACACCAGTGAGCTGGACGATCCGACGCCGTTCCTGGAGGGTGGCGAGCTGCTGCTCACCACCGGTATCAAGCTGGGCCGTACGGCGGCGCAGTTGCAGGCGTATGTGCACCGGTTGGCCGACGCGGGGGTGGTCGGGCTGGGGCTGGGGGTGGGGTTGTCGCACACGGAGGTGCCACAGCCGCTGGTGGACGCGGCGGCGCAGCGGGGGCTGCCGCTGTTGCGGGTGCCGGAGCCGACGCCGTTCATCGCGATCAGCAAGGTGGTGTCGGCGGCGCTGGCCGCGGAGCAGTACGAGGCGGTGACGACCAGCTTCGAGGCGCAGGAGGAGCTGACCCGGGCGGCGCTCGGCAAGGACGGTACGACGGCGGTGGTGCGTCGGCTGGCGGCCCGGCTGGGGGGTTGGGCGGCGCTGTACGACGGGTCGGGCGCGTTGTCGGTGGTGGCGCCGGACTGGGCGGCGCGCCGGGCGGGGCGGCTGGCGGCGGAGGTGGACCGGCTGCGTCGGCGGCCGGCGCCGTCGAGTGCGGCGTTGCAGGGGCGCGCGCCGGGGATAGACACGGCGGACGAGGACTACGTGGTGGTCCAGTCGCTGGGGGCGGACCGGCGGGCCCGGGGCTTCCTGGCGGTCGGGACCGAGGACCGGATCACGCCGACCGAGCGGTATGTGCTGAACGCGGCGGTGGCGTTGCTGACCCTCACCCTGGAGCGGTCGCGGGAGCTGCGGCAGGCCGAGGAGCGGATGGGCGCGGCGCTGCTGCGGATGGTGCTGGCCGGTGAGGTGGCGACGGCCCGCCAGGTGGCGGTGGGGTTGTTCGGGGGGCTGCCGGAGGGGACGATACGGGTTCTGGTGGCGGGGGCGGGGCCGGCGAACGCGGATGCCGCGGAGGCGCTCGGGGAGCTGGGCGACCGGGCCGAGCAGGCGGGCGCCCGGGTGGGGGAGAAGCTGCTGGTGGCGCGGGAGGACGGTGCGCACGGGCAGCGGCTGATGGTGCTGGCGTTGGACAACGGCGCGGTGCACCGGGCTTGTCTGGGCACGGTGGAGGAGCACGAGGGCCTGTCGTTGGGTGTCTCGGCGCCGGCCGCGCTGGAGGAGGCCGGGACGGCGCACGCGCAGGCCGAGCGGGCGTTGGCGGTGGCGTTGCGCGGCGGCCGCCGGTCGGTGGACCACGAGGAGGTCGGCGCGGGGTCGCTGCTGCCGCTGCTGGGGGAGGACGCGGTGACGGCCTTCGCGGAGGGGTTGCTGCGGCCGTTGCGGGAGCACGACCGGACGGCCCGCGGGGATCTGGTGGCGTCGTTGCGGGCGTGGTTGTCCCGGCACGGCCAGTGGGACGCGGCGGCGGCGGACCTGGGGGTGCACCGGCACACGCTGCGCTACCGGATGCGCCGGGTCGAGGAGCTGCTTGGGCGCTCGCTGGACGACACGGACGTGCGGATGGAGCTGTGGCTGGCGCTGCGTTCCGGCGAGGAGTGACGTACGAGGTGGCACGGGCGGTTCACGCGGCGGACGAGGCGGGCGGCTCACGCGGCGGGCGGCGGGACGCGGACCGCGCCCCGGTAGGACGTGGTGGAGTGGCCCCGGGGGCGAACGCTCCTAGTCGGCCAATCCGGTCGGCGCGCCGCCCCGCCTACCCTCAAATCCGGGTCCCACGTCCGTGGGCCGTAGGACAGACGAGGAGAGGGCCGGTACCACGGTGACCACCACGTACGATTTCTGGCTCGCCGGCCGCCGGGCGAGCGGTGACGCCGACTTCGAGGTGCACAACAGCTGGGACGGCCGTCTGGTCGGCAGGGTGAGCATCCCGACCGAGGCCCAGGTCGAGGAGGCGCTGGACGCCGCCGTCGCCGCGCTGCCGGTGTTCGCCGCGACTCCGGCGCACCAGCGTGCCGCCGCCCTGGACCACGTGGCCAAGCGGCTGACCGAGCGCACCGAGGAGCTCGCCCAGCTGGTCAGCGCCGAGAACGGCAAGCCGATCAAGTGGGCCCGCGGTGAGATCGGCCGTGCGGTGTCGGTCTTCCGCTGGGCCGCCGAGGAGGCGCGTCGCACCAACGGCGAGACCATGCGCCTGGACACCGACCCGGGCGGCGTGGGCCGCTTCGCGGTGGTGCGCCGTTTCCCGCGCGGCGTGGTGCTCGGGATCGCCCCGTTCAACTTCCCGCTGAACCTGGTCGCCCACAAGGTCGCCCCGGCGATCGCGGTCGGTGCCCCGATCATCCTGAAGCCGGCTCCGTCGACCCCGCTGTCGGCGATGGTGCTGGGCGAGATCCTGGCCGAGACCGACCTGCCGGTCGGCTCCTGGTCGATCCTGACCGTGCCGAACGACCGGATGCCGGCCCTGGTGCAGGACGAGCGCCTGCCGGTGATCTCCTTCACCGGTTCGGACAAGGTCGGCTACCAGATCATGGACTCGGTGCCGCGCAAGCACTGCACCCTGGAGCTCGGCGGCAACGCCGCGGCCGTGGTGCTCGCCGACTGGTCCTCGGAGGCCGACCTGGACTGGGCGGCCACCCGGATCGCGATGTTCGCGAACTACCAGGGCGGCCAGTCGTGCATCTCGGTGCAGCGGGTGATCGCCGACGCCTCGGTGTACGACGCGCTGGTGGAGAAGGTCGTCGCGAAGGTCAAGGCGCAGGTCACCGGTGACCCGGGCGACGACGCGACCGACGTCGGCCCGCTGATCGACGAGAACGCCGCGAAGCGCGTCGAGTCCTGGGTCGAGGACGCGGTCGCCAAGGGCGCCAAGGTGCTCACCGGCGGCTCCCGCGAGGGTGCGACCTACGCCCCGACCGTGCTGGCCGACCTGCCCGGGGACGCCATCCTGGCCAAGGCCGAGGTGTTCGGCCCGGTGCTGTCGCTGCACAAGGTGGACGGCGTGGACGAGGCCTTCGCGGCGGTCAACGACTCCGCGTTCGGCCTCCAGGCGGGTGTGTTCACCCACGACCTGCAGACCGCCTTCCGCGCCCACCGGGAGCTGGAGGTCGGCGGTGTGATCATCGGCGACGCGCCGTCCTACCGCGCCGACCAGATGCCGTACGGCGGCGTCAAGGACTCCGGTGTCGGCCGTGAGGGCGTCAAGTACGCGATGGACGACTACACCGTCGAGAAGGTCATGGTCCTGACCGGCCTCGACCTCTGAGCGACGTCGTGGCAGTGCCGTAGCGCTGCGGTGGGAGGGCCCGGTTCGCCGAACCGGGCCCTCCCGGCGTTTCGCGTCCCCGCGCGGGCCCTCCCGGCGTTTCGCGTCCCCGCGCGGGCTCAGCCGTCGTGCCCGGCGGCCGCGGCGACGGCCTCCTCGACGGCGACGTTCCCGGAGACCAGTTCCAGGGTCAGTCCGGCGGTGCCGGGCTCGTGCAGCAGGGCGGCCAGGACGGCGGCGACGTCGGCCCGGTCGACCGCGCCGCGGTCGACCGAGGGGGCGAGCCGGACCAGGCCGGTGCCGGGGCCGTCGGTGAGCCGCCCGGGGCGCAGCACGGTCCAGTCCAGGCCGGTGCGGGCCCGGACGGCGTCGTCGGCGGCGCCCTTGGCCCGCAGGTAGGTCTCGAAGACCTCGTCGGCGGGGTGGTGCGCCGCGGCGTCGGCGGCCATCGCCGAGACCATCAGGTACCGGCGGATCCCGGCGAGTTCGGCGGCGTCGGCGAGCAGTACGGCGGCGTCCCGGTCCACGGTGTTCTTGCGGGCGGCGCCGCTGCCCGGTCCGGCGCCGGCGGCGAAGACGACCGCGTCGGCGCCGGTCAGCAGTCCGGCGAGCTGCGTGGCGGTGGCGGCCTCCAGGTCGAGCAGCAGTGGTTCGGCGCCGGCGTCGACGAGGTCCCGGGCCTGTTCGGGGCGGCGGATGATGCCGGCCGGGCGTTCGCCGCGGGCGGCGAGCAGCCGTTCCAGTCGGAGCGCGATCTGTCCGTGGCCCCCGGCGATGACGGTACGCATGGTTCCGACGGTAGCCCGGGACGGGCCGGGCGGCCCGGGGAGGTCCGGGGAAGTCCGGGGCGGTGCCGCGGACAGGACACAAGAGGTCCGGGGCGGTGCCGCGGACAGGACACAATGGGCGCATGACTTCGCTCGCCCACCCGCAGCTGCGCTTCACGCCCACCGTGGCGGACCCCTCCGGCCCCCGGGAGCTGGTGATCCTGGGTTCCACCGGTTCGATCGGCACCCAGGCGATCGATGTGGTGCTCCGCAACCCGGACCGCTTCCGGGTGGTCGCGCTGTCGGCGGCGGGCGGCCGGGTGGAGCTGCTCGCCGAGCAGGCGGTGCGGCTGGGCGTGCACACCGTGGCGGTGGCCGATCCGGCGGCCGAGCCGGCGCTGCGCGGGGCGCTGGCCGCGAAGGCGGCGGGCGGTCCGCTGCCGACCGTGCTGGTGGGTCCGGACGCGGCGACCGAGCTGGCCGCCCTGGAGTGCCACTCGGTGCTGAACGGCATCACCGGTTCGATCGGCCTGCGGCCGACGCTGGCCGCGCTGGAGGCGGGCCGGGTGCTGGTGCTGGCCAACAAGGAGTCGCTGATCGTCGGCGGTCCGCTGGTGAGGGCGGTGGCGAAGCCGGGCCAGATCGTGCCGGTGGACTCCGAGCACGCCGCGCTGTTCCAGGCGCTGGCCGGCGGGACCCGGGCCGAGGTGCGCAAGCTGGTGGTCACCGCCAGCGGCGGCCCGTTCCGCAACCGCACCCGGGAGCAGCTGGCCGGGGTGACCCCGCAGGACGCGCTGGCGCACCCGACCTGGTCGATGGGCCCGGTCGTCACGATCAACTCGGCCACCCTGGTGAACAAGGGCCTGGAGGTGATCGAGGCGCACCTGCTGTACGACGTGCCGTTCGACCGGATCGAGGTCGTCGTCCATCCGCAGTCGGTGGTGCACTCGATGGTGGAGTTCACCGACGGTTCGACCCTGGCCCAGGCGAGCCCGCCGGACATGCGGATGCCGATCGCGCTGGGCCTGGGCTGGCCGGACCGGGTGCCGGACGCCGCTCCCGCCTGCGACTGGACCAGGGCCGCCACGTGGGAGTTCTTCCCGTTGGACGACGAGGCCTTCCCGGCGGTCGAGCTGGCCCGCGAGGTGGGCGCCCTGGGCGCCACCTTCCCGGCGGTCTTCAACGCGGCGAACGAGGAGTGCGTGGAGGCATTTCTGAAGGGCCGCCTCGCTTTCACGGGAATCGTGGACACTGTTGCCAAGGTCGTGGCCGAGCACGGTCAGCGGGACGGCGCCGCGGCGGCGGGAACTTCCCTGACGGTGGAGGACGTCCTGCACGCGGAGGACTGGGCGCGCGCCCGGGCCCGCGAGCTGGCGGCCGGCTGACGGTCGGCCAATGGCCCCGATTGCGGTAGGACGAGACGATGAGCGGAGCGGCATGACGGAGGACCAACGGTGGCAACGGTTTTGACGGTGGTCGGCATCCTGGTCTTCGTCATCGGGCTGCTCATCTCGATCGCCTGGCACGAACTCGGCCACCTCTCCACGGCCAAGCTGTTCGGCATCCGGGTGCCGCAGTACATGGTCGGCTTCGGCCCGACCCTCTGGTCGCGCCGGAAGGGCGAGACCGAGTACGGCATCAAGGCGATCCCGTTCGGCGGGTACATCCGGATGATCGGGATGTTCCCGCCGGGCGAGGACGGCCGGATCACCAAGCGCAGCAGTTCGCCCTGGCGAACCATGATCGAGGACGCCCGCGAGGCCTCCTACGAGGAGATCCAGGAGGGTGACGAGAGCCGGCTCTTCTACACCCGCAAGCCCTGGAAGCGCATGATCGTCATGTTCGCCGGTCCGTTCATGAACCTGATCCTGGCGTTCGGGCTCTTCCTGACCGTCATGATGGGCTTCGGCGTCAACATGAGCGTGCCGACGGTCAGCTCGGTCGAGAAGTGCGTGGTCAAGGTCGGCCAGCCCCGGGACACCTGCCCGGAGGGCGCCCCGCAGACCCCGGCCGCCCAGGCCGGGCTCAGGGCGGGCGACCGGATCCTCTCCTTCGACGGCGACCGGATCCACAGCTACGACCAGCTCCAGGCGGACATCCGCGAGTCGGCCGGCCGGACCGTGCCGGTCGTGGTCGAGCGGGCCGGGGAGCAGCTCACCCTCAACCCGACCATCGCGGTCAACGACGTCCAGAAGTACGACGGCAACGGCGTCCCGCTCAAGGGCCAGAGCGTCCAGGCCGGGTTCCTCGGATTCACTCCCGCGAGTGGTGTGGTCCGGCTGGGATTCGGGCAGTCGGTCGACCGGATGTACGACATGACCGAGAACGGGGTGAAGTCGCTGATCGCGTTGCCGGGCAAGATCCCGGGGCTGTGGAACGCGGTCGTCGGCGACGCCCCGCGCGATCCGGACTCGCCGATCGGCATGGTCGGCGCCGCCCGGGTCAGCGGCGAGGTCTTCTCGCTCGACATCCCCGGCACCCAGCGGATCGCGTTCTTCGTGAACCTCCTGGCCGGCATCAACCTGTCGCTCTTCCTCTTCAACATGCTGCCGCTGCTCCCGCTGGACGGCGGGCACATCGCCGGCGCGGCCTGGGAAGCGGTCCGGCGCCGGTTCGCACAGCTGTTCCGGCGGCCCGACCCGGGCCCCTTCGACGTCGCCAAGCTGATGCCGGTGGCGTACGTGGTGGCCAGCATCTTCATCGGCTTCACCCTGCTGGTGATGGTCGCCGACCTGGTGAACCCGGTGAAGATCAGTTAGGGCGTTCGGGTACCACGGGTGTGCTGGGCGCCATGACGGTGCCGTACCGTGGAGGCCGGGTGCGCGATCGTCAGCGCGCCCGGCCTCGGCCGTGTCACGGCCGGGCGGTCGACCACACCTCTACCCCGGGGAACCCTGCGCACATGACCGCGATCTCGCTCGGTATTCCGTCCCTGCCGCTCAAGCCGCTGGCCAAGCGCCGTTACTCCCGGCAGATCATGGTCGGCAACGTGCCGGTCGGCGGCGACGCGCCGGTCTCGGTGCAGTCGATGACCACCACCGTGACCTCGGACATCAACGCCACGCTGCAGCAGATCGCCCAGCTCACCGCGTCCGGCTGCCAGATCGTCCGGGTCGCCGTGCCCTCGCAGGACGACGCCGACGCGCTGCCGATCATCGCCAGGAAGTCGCAGATCCCGGTCATCGCGGACATCCACTTCCAGCCCAAGTACGTCTTCGCGGCGATCGACGCCGGCTGCGCGGCGGTGCGCGTGAACCCGGGCAACATCAAGGCCTTCGACGACAAGGTCGGCGAGATCGCCAAGGCCGCCAAGGACGCGGGCGTCCCGATCCGGATCGGCGTCAACGCCGGCTCGCTGGACAAGCGGCTGATGGAGAAGTACGGCCGGGCCACCCCGGAGGCGCTGGTCGAGTCGGCGCTGTGGGAGTGCTCGCTGTTCGAGGAGCACGACTTCCGCGACATCAAGATCTCGGTCAAGCACAACGACCCGGTCGTGATGATCAACGCCTACCGCCAGCTCGCCGCCGCGTGCGACTACCCGCTGCACCTCGGCGTGACCGAGGCCGGGCCGGCCTTCCAGGGCACCATCAAGTCGGCGGTCGCCTTCGGCGCGCTGCTGGCCGAGGGCATCGGCGACACCATCCGGGTCTCGCTCTCCGCCCCGCCGGCCGAGGAGATCAAGGTCGGCAACCAGATCCTGGAGTCGCTCGGACTGCGCGAGCGCGGCCTGGAGATCGTCTCCTGCCCGTCCTGCGGACGCGCCCAGGTGGACGTCTACAAGCTCGCGGAGGAGGTCACCGCCGGGCTGGAGGGCATGGAGGTGCCGCTGCGGGTGGCCGTCATGGGCTGCGTCGTGAACGGTCCGGGCGAGGCCCGCGAGGCCGACCTCGGGGTCGCCTCCGGCAACGGCAAGGGGCAGATCTTCGTCAAGGGCGAGGTCATCAAGACCGTTCCGGAGTCGAAGATCGTCGAGACCCTGATCGAGGAGGCGCTCAAGCTCGCCGAGCAGATGCAGGCGGCCGGCGTCGAGGCGGGCGCGCCGACCGTGGTCGCCGGGGAGTGACCCCCGCGCGGCTTGTGCGGGAGCGGACCCCGCGTAGCTTGTTCTGACAGCCGTAGGTTGTCCTGACCGTACGGGAGCACCCGTGCGGTGCATTCCGGAAGCGGGGCCGTCCGTTCGCGGACGGCCCCGCGGCCGTAGCCGGGTGGGGCCACGGAGTAGGGTGCGGCCAGAGTCGTCTCAGTGAGGTGCTGTCTCGATGCTCGATCGAGGTGTGATGCTCCCGAGCTCCTTCCAGGCCGCCCGGGCCCTGGCCACCACCCGCGTGCTGGAGCCGCCGGACCTCCCGGACGCCCTGGAGGTCCTCCACCGCGACCCGGTCGCCAACGCGTTCGTCGCCACCAGGGTCGAGGCCGTCGGGCTGGACCCGTGGCGGCTCGGCGGGGAGTTGTGGGGCTGGTACGACGGGGACGGCGTGCTGGACGCGCTCTGCTACGCCGGGGCGAACCTGGTCCTCGTCGACGCCGGGTCGGAGGCGGTCGCGGCGTTCGCGGAGCGGGCCCGCCGGCAGGGGCGGCGCTGCTCCTCGATCGTCGGGCCGGCGGCGGCCACGGCGGCCTTCTGGGCGCTGCTGGAGCGCAGTTGGGGGCCGGCCCGGGACGTGCGGGCTCACCAGCCGCTGTTGGCGACCTCGGTGCCGTCGGCGGAGATCGCGCCGGATCCGCTGGTGCGCAGGGTGCGGCGCGACGAGGTCGAGGCGCTGATGCCGGCCTGCGTGGCGATGTTCACCGAGGAGGTGGGGGTGTCGCCGCTGGCGGGGGACGGCGGGCTCCTCTACCAGGCCCGGGTGGCCGAACTCGTGTCCGCCGGGCGGTCGTTCGCGCGGTTCGGGGAGGACGGGCAGGTCGTCTTCAAGGCGGAGATCGGGGCGGTGACGGAGGGGGCCTGCCAGATCCAGGGGGTCTGGGTCGCTCCGGAGCACCGGGGGCAGGGGCTCTCCGAGACCGGGATGGCGGCGGTCCTGGACGTCGCGTTGCGGGAGGTGGCGCCGGTGGCGTCGCTGTACGTCAACGACTTCAACCTGCGGGCCCGGGCCGCGTACCGGCGGGTGGGGTTCCGGGAGGTCGGGGCGTTCATGAGCGTGCTGTTCTGAGGGGGAGGCCCGGGCGGGGCGGGCGCGGTGCGCGAGGTGCTGTTGGGATCTTCGGCCGCGCCGCAGGGCCACGGGTAGTAACGTCCGGAGCATGGATCAGCTGACCGGGGTGACGATCGAGGCCATCGACCTTGCGGCCTGGGCGCCGCAGGCGCTGGAGGTCCAGGCGGTGGCGTTCGGGCTGACGCCCGAGGAGGTCGCGGTACGGCTGCACATCGTGGGGCGGCACGCCCAGCAGCCGGGGGTGATCGCGCTGGGGGCGATGAGCGGGGGGCAGCTGGTCGGGTTCGGGTACGGGATGCCCAACCAGCGGGAGCACTGGTGGAGCACGGTGATCGAGCCCTACCTGGCCGCCCGCGGGTACGGGGACTGGCTGGACAGGGTCTTCGCCGTCACCGAGCTGCACGTGCTGCCGGAGTTCCAGGGGCAGGGGGTCGGCTCGCGGATCATCCGGACCCTGTGCGAGGCGTCGGGCCTGGACCGGAGCATCCTCTCGGCGATCGACGCGGAGACGCCGGCGCGGCGGCTGTACCGGGCGTTGGGGTACCAGGACCTGGCGCGGGCGGTGCGGTTCCCGGCGACGGACCGGCTGTACGCGGTGATGGGGGCCCGGCTGCCCCTGCGGGGAACCGGGGCCTAGCAGCCCAAGTGCCTTTGGCCTCAAGGGCCTTGGGGTCAGAGGGAGTCGGCGAATTCGAGGTGTAGCTCGGCGTCCTCGCGGCGGTCCGCGGCGAGGGCGCGGAGGGCGAGGTCGACGGCCCGGAAGAGGGTCCAGCCGCGCAGGCGCTCCCGGTCGACCTCGAGGGACTCGGCGAGCCGGCCCAGACGGCGGCGGACGGCCGCGGGGGCGCCGGGGGAGCCGAGCAGGGTGTCGGCGCGGTCCAGGGCGAGACGGGCCAGGTCGTAGGCGCGCTCGCCGGCCAGCGGGCTCGGGTCGACGGCCAGCCAGGGGGCCCGGTCGGCGGCCAGGACGTTGCCGTGGTGGAAGTCGCCGTGCAGGAGGAAGGACTCGTCGGCGGAGTCGGCCAGGCTCCGGGCGGTGTCCAGGGCCTCGGCGATCAGCTGCCGCGCTTCGGCCGCGGCGGGGTGGGGGTGTTCCGCGAGGCGGGCGGCGGCGGCGATCCGCTGGGCGGCGGCGGGGAAGGGGTGGCCCTCGGGGAGCTCCGTCCAGAGCCGGTGCAGCAGGCTGGTGGCCTCCAGCGCGGCCTTGGGCTCGGCGAGGGAACGCAGCGGGATCTCGCCGTGGAGGCGTTCGAGCAGGAGGACCCCCTCGGCGGGGACGGCGTCGAGCAGGAGGACGGCTCCGCGGCCCGCCCAGTGGGCGAGGGCGGTGTGCTCCTGGGCGGTCTCGGGGGTGGGCAGGCCGATCTTGAGGACGGCGGGGGAGAGGTCGTCGCGGTGGACGTACGCGACGAGGCTGAGGCTGCCGCCGGGGTCGAGGATCCGTTCGAGCGTGAGGTTCAAGGCGGCGAGGTGGGTGGCGGCCTTCGCGGGGAGGTCGGCCAGCCATTGGCGGCCGGCCTCGCCGTGGGTGGCGGTGACGGTGTTCGTCAGCCAGGTGGGGACGGTGATGGTGGGTTCGGCTCCCGACATGGGTCCATTGTCGGGGTTTGGGAGGGCGGGGGCGCTCGGGAGGGTGCCGGCTTCCGGGCGGGAGGCGGGAGGCGGGAGGCGGGCGCGGGGGCTCAGGGTCAGTCGGGGGTGCCGGGGAAGGGGGTGGCGGGGGCGCCCCAGTGGTGGGCGCGCAGGGTGGCTTCGCGGAGGGCGGTGGCGGCGAGGAGGCGGTAGGGGGCGGGGACGGCGGGGACCAGGTCGGCGTAGGCGGTGGTCAGGCGGGTTTCCAGGTGGACGGCGAGCTTGGCGGCGTCGGTGGGGGAGGTGACGGGGAAGGGGAGCCGGTAGCCGCCGGCGGCGGGGGTGGGGGCGGCGGTGAGGGTGCCGAGGAGGCGTTGCCAGGCGTCGCGCTGGGCCTGGTGGGCGGCGTGGGTGGTGCGGGCGTCCGCGCGTTGGGGGTCGTCGGGGAAGTGGGCGCCGACGACGCCGTAGCCGTAGACGGCGGCGTGTTCGGCGCCGAGGGCGGCCTGGAGGGCGGGGACGGCGGCGGCTCTGCCGGCGGGGGTGCCTTCGGCGACGGCGTCGGGCGTCAGGACGGGGGTGGTGTCGCCGAGGGCCGCGGCGTGCAGGGCGTTGGAGGCGGAGACGGAGGCGAGCAGCCGGGCCAGGGGCGGGCCGACCTCGTCGAGGTCGTGGAGGTGGGCCTCGGCGGTCCGGTGCTCCATGAGGGCCAGCTCGGGGAGGGTGGGGAGGGAGCGGTACGGGGTGCTGGTGGGGGAGGGGCTCGCGCTCGGCAGGCCCTGGACGAGGGCGGCGCGGTGCTGGACGGTGTCGTCGCGCAGGGGCTGGAGCAGGGCGGTCCGGGCGCCCGGGACGGTGAGCAGGTTGTCGTAGGCGCCGAGCAGGAGGTCGGTGGCGGCGATCGCGCGCAGTCGGACCGGGGTGTCCGGGTCGCGGGGCGGGGCGGGGTCGGCGTGCCGGTCGCCGACGGAGGCGGTGCAGGCGGTGAGGGTGGTGAGCAGTCCGAGGGCCAGGAGGGTCCGTCGGCTGGGCGGCTGCATCGGGGGCGCTCCGGGCGGGTACGGGAGGACGGCCTCCCCGCCAGCCCTCGTTGGCGTGAATGATTACAGAATCCCCACGTTCCCGGGTCCGGTTCGGGGATGCCGGGCCGGGTGTGAGGTTGCTCGCAGTGGGTGGTGTGCGGGCGGCCGGGGGAGGTCAGGAATCGGTGGTTGGGGGCTTGACCGGATAGGCTTTGGGCCGAGCTGCCGTGATTCCGGTGTGGCACCGGGGGTGCGCGGCGACCTTCTGACAACAGCAGACGCGGCCGAGGAGTCCACCCGGATGAGCACCACCCACACCGACCGGCTGCGAGCGTTGCTGGAGCCGCTGGCCGAGCAGGCCGGACTGGACCTGGAGGACGTCAGGGTCACTCGGGCGGGCAGCCGCCGGCAGGTGCAGATCGACGTCGACACCGACGGCGGTGTGGACATGGACGCCATCGCCGAGTTCAGCCGGGTGGTCGGTGAGGCCCTGGACGAGTCGGACCTGATGGGGGACGACGCGTACCTGCTGGAGGTCGGCTCGCCGGGTGCGGAGCGTCCGCTGGTCCTGCCCCGGCACTGGCAGCGCGCCGAGGGTCGGCTGGCCAGGATCCACCTGGTGGACGGCGGGGAGATCGTCGCCCGGGTGCTGGAGGCCGACGAGGACGGCGCACTGGTCGAGGTGCAGCCGGTGAAGGGGCGCGGCCGTCCGAAGGAGCGCCGTCTGGCGTACGCGGAGGTGACCCGGGCGCGCGTCCAGGTCGAGTTCAACCGCAAGGACGACGAGCTCCTGGACGAGGCCGCGGACTTCGACGAGGGGGAGGACGGCGCCGAGTGACCCCCGGGTGCCGTACGACCATGACGAACGTGACGAAAGACGAGGAGGCGTAGCCGTGGACATCGACATGAGTGCCCTGCGCACGCTGGTCAACGAGAAGAACATCCCTTTCGACCTGCTGGTCGAGTCCATCGAGTCCGCCCTCCTCACCGCGTACCACCGCACCGAGGGCTCGCGCCGCCGGGCCCGGGTGAACCTGGACCGCAAGAGCGGCCACGTCACCGTGTGGGCCATGGAGGACCCGGCGGAGCTGGACGAGGGCGTCGAGCCGAAGGAGTTCGACGACACCCCGAACGGCTTCGGCCGGATCGCGTCCAGCATCGGCATCCAGGTGATGATGCAGCGCCTGCGCGACGCCGCCGACGACCAGACCTTCGGTGAGTACGCGGGCAAGGAGGGCGACATCGTCACCGGTGTCGTCCAGCAGGGCAACGACCCGAAGAACGTGCTGGTCGACATCGGCAAGCTGGAGGCCATCCTGCCGCCGCAGGAGCAGGTCCCGGGCGAGGACTACCGGCACGGCACCCGGCTGAAGTGCTACGTGGTGGCCGTGCGCCGGGGTGTGCGCGGTGCTTCGGTGACGCTGTCGCGCACCCACCCGAGCCTGGTGAAGAAGCTGTTCGCGCTGGAGGTCCCGGAGATCGCGGACGGCAGCGTGGAGATCGCGGCGATCGCCCGTGAGGCCGGCCACCGGACCAAGATCGCGGTCTGGTCGCGCCGCCAGGGCCTGAACGCCAAGGGCGCCTGCATCGGCCCGATGGGCTCCCGGGTGCGCGCGGTGATGGGCGAGCTGCACGGCGAGAAGATCGACATCGTCGACTGGTCCGAGGACCCCCGGGAGATGGTGGCCGCCGCCCTGTCGCCCGCGCGGGTGACCAGCGTGGAGATCGTGGACGCCGCCCAGCGCTCCGCCCGGGTGATCGTGCCGGACTACCAGCTGTCGCTGGCGATCGGCAAGGAGGGGCAGAACGCCCGCCTGGCCGCGCGCCTGACCGGCTGGCGGATCGACATCCGTCCGGACACCGAGGGCCAGGCCGAGGAAGCGCAGGCCCGGTAATCAGTGTCGTCGTCGGCGTCCCCGCCGGTCCTCCGGGTTCGGCGGGGCGGCGCCATGTCGCTTCGGAGGGGTAGACTTGCCTTCGTCTGGCCGGACGCATGTCCGAGCACGCCCGGAACGCACCTGCGTGGGCTGCCGCAAGCGCGCGGCCAAGCACCAGCTGTTGCGTGTCACGGCGGTCGAGGGCGAGTGCGTCCCTGATCCCCGTGGCGCACTCCCGGGCCGGGGCGCTCATCTGCACCCCGATCCGACCTGCCTCGACCTCGCGGTCCGCCGTCGGGCGTTCCCCCGGGCCTTCCGGCTCCAGGGCGCGCTCGACACCGAGCGGCTCCGCGGGTTCATCGGGGAGCGGGCGGGCGAAGCCTCGTAGCAGGGCCGCCTCCCGCGACGGCCGCCGCTCGCGCGGCGGAGAACCACCGCAACAAGCACAGCGCTCGGGAAGCCGCGCGCCGTGCACCAGTCAGGTACCTCGCGATGTGGAAGTAGGTCGAGATTGCGATGAGCTCTCGATGAGTACGCGATGAGTACGCGATGGGTACGCCCATGAAGTAGCGACAGTCCGGCGGACGAGACCCCCGGACTCATAGACAGGAGTGAAGTGGCTAAGGTCCGGGTTTATGAACTCGCCAAGGAGCTTGGCTTGGAGAGCAAGGCCGTCATGGCCAAGCTCACCGAGCTCGGTGAGTTCGTCCGTTCGGCGTCCTCGACGATCGAGGCGCCGGTCGTGCGCAAGCTGACTGACGCGCTTGGTGTTGCCCCCACTGGTGGTTCCGCCGCCAAGCCGGGCCCGCGGAAGTCCGCGGCGCCCTCCCCCGCCGCCGGCTCGGGTTCCCCGAAGCCGGGGGCCCCGACCCCGGGTCCGCGCCCCAGCGCGACCCCTGGTCCCCGTCCGACCCCGGCTGCCGCCGCGCCTTCCGCGCCGGCCGCCCCCGCCGCCCCGAAGCCGGCCACGCCGGCTCCGGGTGCGCCGACCCCGGGCCCGCGCCCGGCCGCACGTCCCGCCGCTCCGGCGGCCCCGGCCGCGCCCGCGGCCGAGTTCTCCTCGCCGGCTCCGGCCGGTGACGCCCCGCGTCCGGCCGCCCAGGCCCCGCGCCCCAGCGGCCAGGCCGCCGGCGGTGCCCGTCCGGGCCCGCGTCCGGCCGGTCCGCGTCCGGGCAACAACCCGTTCACCTCGGGCAGCGCGACCGGCATGGGCCGCCCCGGCGACCGCCGTCAGGGCGGTCAGGGCGGTGCTCCGCGTCCGGGCGGTGCCCAGGGCGGCGACCGTCCGCGTCCCGGTGGCGACCGTCCGCGTCCCGCCGGTGCTCCGGGTGCCAGTGCCCCCCGTCCGGGTGGTGCTCCGGGTGCCGGTGCGCCCCGTCCGGGTGGTGCCCCGCGTCCCGGTGGCGACCGTCCGCGTCCCGCCGGTGCTCCGGGTGCCGGTGCCCCCCGTCCGGGTGGCGCCCCGCGTCCCGACGGCATGCCGCGTCCGGCCGCGCCGCGTCCCGGTGGTCCGACCCCGTCCGGCATGCCTCGCCCGAACCCGGGCATGATGCCGCAGCGTCCGGCCGGCCCGCGTCCGGGTCCGGGTGGCCGTGGTCCGGGTGGCCCCGGCGGCCGTCCGGGTGGTCCGGGTGCCGGCGGTGCCCGTCCCGGCTTCCAGGGCCGTCCGGCCGGTCCGGGCTCGCGTCCGGCCGGTGGCGGTGGCTTCGGCGGTCCGCGTCCCGGTGGCGGCGCTCCCGGCGGTGGCGGTGGCTTCGGCCCGCGTCCCGGCGGCTTCGGCGGTCGTCCCGGTGGCCCGGGTGCCCGTGGTGGCACGCAGGGTGCCTTCGGTCGTGGCCCGGGCGGTCGCCCGGCTCGCGGTCGCAAGTCGAAGCGGGCGAAGCGCCAGGAGTACGAGGCCATGCAGGCCCCGTCCGTCGGCGGTGTGATGCTGCCTCGCGGCAACGGCCAGACCGTTCGCCTGTCGAGCGGCGCCTCGCTGATGGACTTCGCGGAGAAGATCAACGCCAACCCGGCCGCGCTCGTCTCCGTCATGTTCAACCTCGGTGAGATGGTCACCGCGACCCAGTCGGTCTCCGACGCCACGCTGCAGCTGCTGGCGGACGAGATGGGCTTCGTCCTGGAGATCGTCAGCCGGGACGACGAGGACCGCGAGCTGCTGGAGTCGTTCGACATCGACTTCGGCGCCAACGAGGGCGACGAGGACCAGCTGGCCCCGCGCCCGCCGGTCGTCACCGTCATGGGTCACGTCGACCACGGTAAGACCCGCCTGCTGGACGCGATCCGCAAGTCCAACGTGGTGGCCGGTGAGGCGGGTGGCATCACCCAGCACATCGGTGCCTACCAGGTGGCGACGGTCGTGAACGGCGAAGAGCGCCCGATCACCTTCCTCGACACCCCGGGTCACGAGGCGTTCTCCGCCATGCGTGCCCGTGGTGCCAAGTCCACCGACATCGCGATCCTGGTGGTCGCGGCCAACGACGGTGTCATGCCGCAGACGGTCGAGGCGCTGAACCACGCCAAGGCCGCGGGTGTGCCGATCGTGGTCGCCGTCAACAAGATCGACGTCGAGGGCGCCGACCCGACCAAGGTCCGCGGTCAGCTGACCGAGTTCGGTCTGGTGGCCGAGGAGTACGGCGGCGACACCATGTTCGTCGACATCTCCGCGCGCCAGGGCCTGAACATCGACCAGCTGCTGGAGGCCGTGGTCCTGACCGCGGACGCCTCGCTGGACCTGCGGGCCAACCCCGAGCAGGACGCGCAGGGTATCGCCATCGAGGCGCACCTGGACAAGGGCCGCGGCGCCATGGCGACCGTGCTCGTGCAGCGCGGTACCCTCCGCGTCGGCGACTCGATCGTCGTGGGCGACGCCTACGGCCGCGTCCGCGCGATGCTGGACGAGAACGGCAACAGCCTCGCCGAGGCCGGCCCGTCCCGCCCGGTGCTGCTGCTCGGTCTGACCTCGGTGCCCCGCGCCGGCGACAGCTTCATCGTCGTCGACGAGGACCGCACCGCCCGTCAGATCGCCGAGAAGCGTTCGGCCCGCGACCGCAACGCCGCCTTCGCGCAGCGTCGGGTCCGGGTGTCCCTGGAGGACCTGGACAAGGCCATCGCCGCCGGCTCCATCGAGCAGCTCAACCTCATCATCAAGGGTGACGTCTCCGGTTCGGTCGAGGCCCTCGAGGACGCCCTGGTCAAGCTGGACGTCGGCGAGGAGGTCGAGCTCCGGGTCCTGCACCGCGGTGTGGGTGCCATCACCGAGTCCGACGTGGACCTGGCGATGGGCTCGGACGCCATCATCATCGGCTTCAACGTGCGCGCCGAAGGCCGTGCGCGCGCCGCGGCCGACAAGGAAGGCGTGGACGTCCGGTACTACTCGGTCATCTACCAGGCGATCGAGGAGATCGAGAACGCCCTCAAGGGCATGCTCAAGCCGGAGTACGAGGAGGTGCGCCTCGGCGCCGCGGAGATCCGCGAGGTCTTCCGCTCCTCCAAGTTCGGCAACATCGCCGGTGTCCTGGTCCGCGACGGCATCATCCGCCGCAACGCCAAGGCCCGCCTGCTGCGCGACGGCAAGGTCGTGGCGGAGAGCCTCACCATCGAGGGTCTGCGCCGCTTCAAGGACGACGCGACCGAGGTCCGCGAGGGCTTCGAGGCCGGTGTCACCCTGGGGTCGTTCAACGACATCAAGGTCGAGGACATCATCGAGACCTACGAGATGCGCGAGAAGCCGCGCGCCTAGTCGGTGTCAGCCGGGGCCGGTCGACGGGTGGTATTTCCGTCGACCGGCCCCGGTCTCGCTGTGTAGGGTCCGGGAAGTAGTCGGACACAGCGGAGCCGGCCCGGTTCCGGGCTGCTCCCCGAGGCCTTCCAGGTCGGCGAGACCTGTCATACATGTTCGTGGGAACACTCACCTTCGACCTGCTGCTGGGCGACGTCCACTCGCTCAAGGAGAAGCGTTCGATCGTGCGGCCCATCGTGGCCGAACTGCAGCGCAAGTACAGCGTGTGCGCTGCCGAGACCGGGAACCAGGACCTGCACCGCCGGGCCGAGATCGGTCTGGCGGTGGTGGCCGGCGAAGCCGGGTACGTCACCGAGGTCCTGGACAGCTGTGAGCGGTTGGTCGCCGGCCGCCCCGAGGTGCAACTCCTCTCCGCGAGGAGGCGCTACCACAACGACGACGATGAATGAGGCCCGTGGAGCCGGTCGGCGGAAGTCGCCGTTCTCACACGGATCAGGACCGAGAGCGCCCGCAAGGCCGGGCGCGGGCCGGTACTTTGGGGCGTGGGCCCCGACGGGTGCGCAGCTCACCCGGGTACCGGGCCCACTGCACGAGGAGGCAACGTGACCGACACCGCAAGGGCGCGCAAGCTCGCCGACCGCATTCAGGTGGTCGTCGCCCAGACCCTGGAACGGCGGATCAAGGACCCCCGTCTGGGGTTCGTGACCATCACCGACACCCGGGTGACCGGAGACCTGCGCGAGGCCACCGTCTTCTACACCGTCTTCGGTGACGAGACCGAGCGCGAGGCCACCGCGGCCGCGCTGGAGAGCGCCAAGGGCGTGATCCGTTCCGAGGTCGGCAAGATCGGCGTGCGCTTCACGCCGACGCTGACCTTCGTCGCGGACGCGCTGCCGGACAACGCCCGGAACATCGACGACCTGCTCGACCGGGCCCGCACCTCGGACGCCGCCGTGCGCACCCAGGCCGCGGGGGCGGACTACGCCGGCGGCGCGGACCCGTACCGGGTTCCGGCGTCCGAGCGTGACGACGAGGACGAGTAGTCATGGCGGGTGAGCCGGCGCGGGCCGCCCCGCGAGCCGGATCGACCACGGGGGCGTCCTCCACCAGCACGGTGGAGGGTGCCCTCGCGGCGCTCCCGGGCCCGCGCACCGAGGAGAGCGGGTTCGAGCTGATCTGGCAGCAGGTGGTGGCGGAGATCGGGCGGGCCCGTTCGATCGACCTGATCTGCCACATCTGCCCGGACGGCGACGCGCTGGGCTCCTCGCTGGCGGCCGCGCTGGCGCTGCGCGCGCTCGGCAAGCAGGTGCGGGTCTCCTTCGGCGACGACCCGCAGATCGTGCCCGAGTCGCTGGTCTTCCTGCCCGGCCAGGAGCTGATCGTGCCGGCGTCCGCGGTGCCGGACGTGCCCGAGCTGGTGCTCTGCTTCGACGTGGCCGCGGAGAGCCGGCTCGGCCTGCTGCACGACAAGGCCTTCGCCGCGCCCGTCCTGGTGGTGTTCGACCACCACGCCTCCAACCCGGGCTTCGGCACCCACCAGCTGATCGACCCGACCGCTCCGGCCACCGCCGTGCTGGTCGACGAGTTGCTGCGCCGGCTCGGCGTCGAGCTGGACGAGGAGCTGGCCACCTGCCTCTACACGGGTGTGGCCACCGACACCGGCTCGTTCAAGTACCGGGCCACCACGCCCGCCACCCACGAGCTGGCCGCCCGGTTGCTGGCCACCGGGATCCGGCACGACCTGATCTCCCGGCAGCTGTGGGACACCTCGTCCTTCGGTTACCTCAAGGTGCTCGCGGGCGCGCTCGACCGGGCCGTCTACGAGCCGGAGGCGGCCGACGGGCTGGGGCTGGTGTGGACCTGGGTGCCGTACCAGGACCTCGCGCTGTTCAGCGTCACGGTCGAGGAGATCGAGGGACTGATCGACATCCTGCGCCGCCCGGCCGAGGCCGAGGTGGCGCTGGTGCTCAAGCAGGACCCGGACGGCACGCTGCGCGGCTCCTCGCGCTCCCGGGGCGTGGTGGACGTCGCCGCGGCCTGCGCCGAACTGGGCGGCGGCGGGCACGTCCACGCGGCCGGATTCAGCGTCCGGGAGGACGTGGCCGCGGTGGTCGAGCGGTTCCGGGGCGCGCTGCGACCGGTACGTTGATCATCTCTGCTGATGTTGTTGAGAGAAAGAACCCGATGAAGCGCAAAGGCACCGGCCCGGACGGCCTGGTGATCGTCGACAAGCCCGAGGGCATCACCTCGCACGGGGTCGTCGCCAAGCTGCGGTGGCTGGCCGGGACCCGGAAGGTCGGACACGCCGGCACCCTGGACCCGATGGCCACCGGCGTGCTGGTGATCGGCATCGAGCGGGCCACCCGGCTGCTCGGCCACCTGATGCTCACCGCCAAGACCTACGAGGCGACCGTCCGGCTCGGCCAGACCACCGTCACCGACGACCGCGAGGGCGAGGTCACCTCCTCGGCCCCGGCCGACGCCGTCACCCGGGAGGCGATCGACGCCGGGATCGCGGCACTCACCGGCGAGATCATGCAGGTGCCGTCCAAGGTCAGCGCGATCAAGATCGATGGCAAGCGCTCGTACGCCCGGGTGCGCGAGGGCGAGGACTTCGAGCTCGCGGCCCGGCCGACCACGATCCACTCCTTCACCGTGCACGAGCAGCGCGCGGCGGTCGCCGAGGACGGCACGCCGGTGATCGACCTGGACGTCACCGTCGAGTGCTCCTCCGGCACCTACATCCGGGCGCTGGCCCGGGACCTGGGCGCCGGGCTCGGCGTCGGCGGCCACCTGACCGCGCTGCGGCGCACCAAGGTGGGGCCGTACGGGGTGGAGTCGGCGCGCACCCTGGAGCAGCTGGAGGCCGAGGTCACCGGCGAGGACGCCAAGGGGCTGGAGGTGCTGCCGATCGCGGAGGCCGCGGCGGCCGCCTTCCCGCGCTGGGACCTGGACGAGGCCTCGGCGCAGAAGCTGTCGCACGGCGCCCGGCTGAAGGCGCCCGGGATGGGCGTGGACGGGCCGATCGCGGTGTACGGGCCGGACGGGCGCTTCCTCGCGCTGGTCGAGGAGAAGGGCGGGCAGGCGAAGCCGGTCGCGGTCTTCGTCGGCTGACGGCCCCACCGCTGTTCGGCCCCACCGCTGTTCGGAGCCCCCGTCGGGAGTCATCCCGACGGGGGCTCCGCCGTTCCCGCGGCACCTTCACCCGCACGAGGGAGCGCGCGGAGCGAACGCCCGTGGTGAGCGGCGCGGGCGCGGTCGGGGCGCCGCTCCGGCGGGCAGGCTCCCGACGGCGAGCGAGCGACGGCCGAAGGGGTACGGGATGCCGGGGTTTCTGGAGGGCGATCCGGGGCGGTACCTGCTGCGGATCCGCGACCTCGACGGGCGGCTGCACGGCTTGGGGTTCGTCGCCGACCCGCAGGGGAGCGTGCTGACGGCGCACGAGAGCGTGGCCGGCCTGGACCGGATCGTGCTGCACACCCCCGGCGGGCAGACCAGGGTGCTCGGCCCGGACGCCGTGCTGCCACTGCCCGGGTACGGCCTCGCCCTGCTGCGCACCGAGGCGGTCGGTGGGCTGCCGGTGCCGCCGCTGCCGCTGGCCCCCGCCGCGGCCGCGCGGGAGGTGCTGCTGCCCGCGCTGTCGGGGGAGGACGGCCGGGTGGTCGCGCTGCGCTGCGGGCTGCTCGGGGTCACCGCGGCGGCGTACCACGGGCACCGGCTGGGCGGGGTGCTGCTGCTGGACGTGCCGCTGGTCGGCGGGGTCGCGGTACCGGCCGGATCACCGGTGCTGGACGCCCGCAGCGGGGCGGTGGTCGCCCTGGCCGCGCCCGCCCTGGGCGGGCCCCGGCACGGCGGGGCGCTGCCGGCCGTGGCGGTGAGGGCGGACCCGTCGGACGGGACGGGCGGCGCCGAGGCGCTGGCCGGAGTGCTGGCGGGCAACGCGGCCGCGGTGCCCGGCTACGGCCCGGCGCTCAACCTGGCCGGGGTGCTGCGGCTGACCGCCGCCCAGGTGACGGCGGCCGGTGCCGGGCCGGGCCGGGTGGCCCACCTGGCCGCCGACCGGGTGGACCGGCCGGACGGCCTGGCCGGGGACGCTCCGGCCGCGACCGTCACCGTGCTGGTCGGCGCCCCCGGCAGCGGGCGCACCACCGAACTGGCCGCCCTGGCCGCCCGCCGCCACGGCGGCACCCACCCGCTGCCCACCCTCTGGCTGCGCGGCGCCGACCTGCACGCCGACGACCGGTCGCTCGCCGAGCCGGTGGAGCGGGCGCTGGCCGCCGCGGCGGCCGGACTCGGCACCCCGGCGCCCGCGCCCGAGCCGGTGGCCGCGCTGTGCGCGGCGGCCGGCCGGCCGCTGCTGGTGGTCCTGGACGGCCCCGAGGAGGCCCCGCTGCCGGTGGACGCGCGCTGGCTGCGCGGCGCCGGCCAGTGGCTGACCGGCTGCGGGGCCCGGCTGGTGACGGCCTGCGGGGAGGAGCTGTGGGAACTGCTCGCGGCCGAGACCTGGGGCAGCGGCACCCCGGGCCCCCGCCGGACGGAGGAGCCGCACCCGCACGGGGACCTGGGCAGCGCCCCCACCGTGCGGATGGACGGCCGCGGCCACGGCGGGCCGAGCCTGGCCGGACAGCGGCTCGGCCCGCTGCCCCCCGAGGCGGCCGAGCGGGTGCGCCGCCGGTACGGGCTGCCCCCCGGGCACCCGGCCGCCGCCGAGGACGCCCGGCACCCGCTGGCCGTCCGGCTGGCCGGGGAGCTGTGGGCCCAGGGGCTGCACGACGGGCCGGTGCGCCGGGGCGACCTGTTCGGCGCCTTCCTGGACCTGCGCTGCCTGCGGGTGGCCCAGCGGCTGGCCGAGGACGCCCGGCCGCGCCGCCCGGGCGCCCACCGCCGGGGCGCGGTGCGGCCCGGCACACCGCGGCACCGGCGGGTGCGCCGGCTCGCGGCGGCGGTGGCCGGGCGGGTGCACGAGGCGGCCCGGCGGATGCTCGGCGGCCGGTCGGACGGCGGGCTGGACCACGCCGTCTTCGAGGAGCTGTTCCCGGTCGAGGGCGGCTGGGCCGCGGCGGTGCTCGCCGAGGGCCTGTTCGTCCCGGCCGGGCCCGGATTCCGCTTCGCGCACGGGGAGTTCGCGGACTGGCTGCAGGGCCGGCACCTGGACCTGGACGCGGCGCTGCGGCTGCTGCTCGGCGAGGCCGAGGACACCCCGCCCTGGCCGGCCGACGAGCCGGAGGAGCCCGGCGGCCACCGCGCGGGGGAGCCGGCCGCCGGGGCGAGCGCCGTCCCCCGGCACCGGATCGGCCCGGTCGTCGCCGCGCTGCGCCGGGTGGCCGAGACCTGGGGCGCCGGCGCCCTCGACCCGTGGCTGCACCGGATCTGGCGCGCCCTGGACCTCCGCCCGCCGGGCAGTGAACCCGCCTGGTGGGCGGCCGGGTTGCTCGCCGCGGGTCTGACCGTCGGCCCGGACCCGGCCGAACACCGGGCACTGCTCGACCAGTTGGCGTCCCGGATCGCCGAACGGGCGGGCCCGGCGGGCACGGCGGCGCTCCGGGCGGCCGGGCTCGGCCGCTTCGGCCCGGCCTTCTGGACCGGCCTCGGCCTGCCCGTCGAGGCCGAACTCGACCTGCTGCGCCGCCTGATGCCCGCCGACGGCCCCGGGCAGCGCTACCTCGCCGCGGTGGCCGAGCGGCTGCGCGCCGACCCGGTCGCGGTGTTCCCGCTGCTCTGTGACTGGTTCGAGGACGCGCGCGGCCTGCCGGGGCGCCCCGGCCGCACCGTCGCCGACGTCGCCCACGACCTGCTGCGCGCCCACCGCCGGCTCGCCCTGGACGAACTGGCCGACGCGCTGGCCGCGGCCGCGCACCCGAGGGCGGACGCGCTGCTGACCGTGCTCGCCGCCGAGGAGCCGTCCGCGCTCTGCCGCGCGGTGGACCGCTGGAGCCACGACCGGCGGCCCGAACGGCACGTCGCGGCCGCCGTGCACGCGCTGCGGACCGCCCCGTACGCCTCCGGTGCCGGGGCGGAGCTGCTGCGGTACACCGCGCTGACCCTGCTCGCCCGGGAGGACGAGCCCGGCCTGCACGGGGCCGCGCTGGCCCTGCTGGTCGGTGACCCGGCGACCCGCTCCGCGTACCTGCCGGCCGCCCTCGCCCGGCTCCGGGCCGGCGGCGACGCCTTCCTCACCCCGCGGGCGCTCGCCCCGGCCCTGGAGAGCGACCCGGAGCCCGTCCTGGCCGCGTTCGCCGCCCGGTCGGCCGGCCCCGGCGCGGCCCTCGCCGAGACGCTGCGGGTGCTCGCCGACGCCACTGCCCCGGCGGCCGTGCGGCGGGGTGCCGAGCTGGCCGCCGGGCTGCTGCGGGCGGACCCGGCGCCGGCCGGGCCGGTCGCCGTCGACTACCTCGGCCGCCGGCTGGGGCGCGCCGGCGCCGTCGGCCCGGCCGACCGGCTGGAGCTGCGGGTGCTGCTCGGCGTCGCGCTGGCCGCCCGCGGGGCGGAGGTCCGGCGGCCGTTCGCCGAGGTGCTGTCCGTCCCGGTGGCCGACCCGGCGGCGGACGCGCTGCGCTGCGAGCTGCTGGACACCCTGCTCGCCACCGAGGCCGACCCGGTGGTGCTGACCACCGCCGTGGAAGGGCTCGCCGAGCACTGCGCGGCCGAGAATCCCGCCCGGGCCCGGGCGGTGCTGGCCCGGGCCACCCCGGGGCTGCCGGGCGCGGACGAGCTGCTGGTGCGCTGCGCCGGACGGTCGGCGGCCTTCGCCCGGCTGCTCGCCCGCTGGCCGTCCGGCGCCGCGCCGACCGCCCCGGACGGCCCCCGACTGGCCCGGATGCGGGCCCTGACGGCGGCCGGACGGGACCCTCAGTACGCCGCCGCCGAGGCCGAGCGGGCCGTGTCCGGGCGGGCGGCGGGGCCCTCGGCGGGCTCAACCCGTATTCCGGTGCCTGAGCCGGGGCAGGCGCATGGCACGCTATAGGGGTTCGGGTTTTGAGCGTTTGAGCGTACAGAGGGTACGCGCCGTACGGAACAAGGAGCGGTCAGGTGCAGCGCTGGCGTGGCCTGGAGGAGATCCCCGGGGACTGGGGACGCAGCGTCGTCACCATCGGCTCGTTCGACGGGGTGCACCGCGGGCATCAGCTGATCATCGGGCGGGCGGTCGAGCGGGCCCGCGAACTCGGTCTCCCGGCGGTCGTGGTGACCTTCGACCCGCACCCGCGCGAGGTCATCCGGCCGGGCAGCCACCCGCCGCTGCTCGCGCCGCACCCGCGCCGCGCCGAGCTGATCGCGGAGCTGGGCGTGGACGCGGTGCTGGTGCTGCCGTTCACCACGGAGTTCTCCCAGGAGTCCCCGGAGACCTTCGTCCGGCAGGTGCTGGTGGACGCGCTGCGCGCGCGGGTCGTCATCGAGGGCCCCAATTTCCGCTTCGGCCACCGGGCCGCCGGGAACGTCGAGCTGCTCGGCGAGCTGGGCCGGGCGGACGACTTCGAGGTCGAGGTGGTCGACCTCCAGGTGTGCGGTACGGCCGGGGCCGGCGAGCCGTTCTCCTCCAGCCTGACCCGCCGGCTGGTCGAGACCGGGGACATGGCCGGCGCGGGCGAGGTGCTGGGCCGCCCGCACCGGGTCGAGGGCGTGGTGGTGCGCGGCGCGCAGCGCGGCCGCGAGCTGGGCTACCCGACGGCCAACGTCGAGACCGTGCCGCACAGCGCGATCCCGGCCGACGGCGTGTACGCGGGCTGGCTGACGGCGGACGGCGAGCGGATGCCGGCGGCGATCTCGGTCGGCACCAACCCGACCTTCGACGGCACCGCCCGTACCGTGGAGGCCTACGCCATCGACCGGGTCGGCCTGGACCTGTACGGGATGCACGTGGCCGTGGACTTCCTGGCCTACCTGCGGGGGATGGAGAAGTTCGACTCCATCGACGCGCTGCTGGACCGGATGGCCGACGACGTCAAGCGGGCCCGTGAGCTGACCGACGGCGTCTGAGCGCCGCAACGCCGGAAGGGGCCCACCGACACCAGGTCGGTGGGCCCCTTCCGCCGTTTCACTGCTGGGGCGCCTGCGGCGGGTAGCCGTAGCCCGGTCCCGGCTGCTGCCCCCAGGGCGCCCCGGGAGCGGGCTGCTGCGGGTAGCCGTACCCGGGCGGGGGCGGCGGGGCCTGGCCGGGCTGCGGGGCCCACGGCGCCCCCGGGGCGGGCTGGCCGGCCTGCTGCGGGTACGGCTGGGGCTGCTGCTGCGGGTCGGCGTACGGCTGCGGGCCGCTCGACTGCTGGTAGGCCGGCTGGGCCTGCGCCTGGGCCTGCTGCTGCCAGCCGGCCTGCTGGGCGGCGGCCTGCTGGGCCCGGACGATGTCCTCGCCGACCAGGGTGGCCAGATCGAAGTAGGCCTCGCGGACCTTGGGCCGCATCATGTCGAGGTTGACCTCGGCACCGGCCGCCAGGCTCTCGTCGAACGGCACCACGACCACGCCGCGGCAGCGGGTCTGGAAGTGCGCGACGATGTCCTCGACCTTGATCATCTTGCTGGTCTCGCGCACCCCGGAGACCACCGTGATGCTGCGCTGCACCAGGTCCGCGTAACCGTGCGCGGAGAGCCAGTCCAGGGTGGTCGAGGCGCTGGAGGCGCCGTCCACGCTGGGGGTGGAGACGATGATCAGCTGGTCCGCCAGGTCCAGCACGCCGCGCATCGCGCTGTACAGCAGGCCGGTGCCGGAGTCGGTCAGGATGATCGGGTACTGGCGGCCCAGCACGTCGATCACCTGGCGGTAGTCCGAGTCGTTGAAGGTGGTCGAGACCGCCGGGTCGACGTCGTTCGCCAGGATCTCCAGGCCCGAGTTCAGGTCCTGCGAGGTGAACTGACGGATGTCCATGTAGCTGCGCAGGTGCGGGATGGCCGTCACCAGGTCGCGGATGGTCGCGCCGGTCTGGCGCTTGACCCGGCGGCCCAGGGTGCCCGCGTCCGGGTTGGCGTCGATCGCGATCACCTTGTCCTGGCGCTCGCTGGCCAGGGTCGCGCCGAGCGCGGTGGTGGTCGTGGTCTTGCCGACACCGCCCTTGAGGCTGATCACGGCGATCCGGTAGCAGCTCATCACCGGGGTGCGGATGATCTCCAGCCGGCGGGCCTTCTCGGCCGCCGCGGCCTTGCCGCCGAACTGGAAGCGCGGCTGCTGGCGCTGCTGCTTGGGCTGGCTGCGCAGCAGCCGGTCCGAGGACAGCTCGACGGCGGCGGTGTAGCCGAGCGGCGCGCCGTGCGCCGTCTGCTGCGGGGCGGCGGCCTGCTGGAACGCGCTGGGCTGCGGGGCCTGCGGCGGCTGCTGCTGCCACGCCTGGCCGGGCAGGGGCTGGCCGGGCTGGCCCTGCGGACCGGGCTGCGGCTGGGCCGGCTGCTGGTACGCGGCGGGCTGCGGCCAGCCGCCCTGGCGCGGGTCCACCGGGCCGGGCTGCGGCACCGGACCGGGCTGCGGCGGGACGGCGGCCTGCTGCGCCTGCTGCGCTTGCTGCGCCTGCTGGGCCGCCCACGCGGCCTGCGGGTCCCAGGCCGCCGCCGGGCCCTGGGGGTCCTGGGGGTGCTGTGGCGGGGCCGGCTGGACCGGCGGCTGCGCGAAGTTCTGCGGCTGGCCCGGCTGGACGGGCTGTCCCGGCACCGCGGTCGCGGCGGGCGGCGCCGGGTAGGGCTGCGGGACGGGCTGCTGCGCCGCGGCCTCCGGCAGCGCCCACGCCGGGGCACCGGGCTGCGGCTGCTCGGGGACCGGCGGAGTCGGGGAGGGCGCCGGGAAGGGGACGTGCCGCGCCTCGGCCTGCACCGGCGGGGCGGGCGCCGCGGGCACGGGAGCGGGTGCCGGCGAGGGTGCCGGAGGCTGGACCGCGGCCGGCACGGCCTCGGCCGCCGGGGGCGCGGCCTGGCCGGGCACCGGAGCCTCGGCCTGCTGCTGCGCCGGAGCGGGCAGGGGGGCCTGGGCCTGCTGGGCCTGCGCCGGAGCAGCGGCGGGCGTCGGGGCACCGGGTGCCGCGGCCGCGGAGGCAGCGCCCGGAGTCGTCGGAGCGCCCGCCGCCGGTGCGTTCGGAGCCGGTGCGTTCGCGGCCGCCGCGGGCTCGGTCTGGACGTACCAGGACGGGGGAGTGTAGTCAGGCGCGTCCGACCAGTCGTCGTCGTCCTCCGCCGCGTTGTCGCCGACGTAGACGCCGTCCCGATCGCTGCTCACTCTGGCTCCCTCGTGTTCGCCGCCGCTTTCTCAGCGGTGCCGTTGCCACATCAAAGACTAGGCCGTACGGCAACCCCCGTTGAAGGCGGCTTCGCATCCCCGCCGGCCCGCCCGGTGCGGCGGGCCGGCGCTCAGTCCATCCGGCGCGGCCCGCCGAGCACCTGCTGTTCGGCCTGCCCGGCCACGGCCCGTACGTACTGGCGGCGCATCCTGGTGGCCCACAGGGTCAGGTCGTCGCCGAGGGTGGGCAGGGCGGCCACGTCCTCCGGCGGCAGCGACAGGATCCGGCCGGTCAGTTCCGCCTCCTGCGGCGAGATCCGCTGCACGCCGACCAGGTCGGCCGCGTTCAGCACCCGGGAGGCGTTCGGGCCCAGGTAGGGCAGCAGGGTCAGGGTGGTCTGCCAGGGGGCGGCGGAGAGCCGGCTGCGCGGCGGGCGGGCGCCGAGGTCGCGCACCACCAGCACCGGCGAGGCCACCGAGGCGCCCTGCGGGCCGAGCCGGCCGACCTGGTGGACCGTCACGCACGGCTGGCCGCCGCCGGCCGCCTGGGCCATCGGACCCCACAGCTGTCCGCGGGCGGTCTCCACCGCGACGCGGGCGCCGATCGCGGCCGCCCGCAGCGCGATGACCTGCGCCGTCCACATGCCGCCGACCAGCACCAGGTCGTACGAGGTCGGGCGGAACAGGCCGAGCACCGCGGGCAGTCCCTGCGGGTCGACGCCGATCACCACGCCGTCGTCGCCGACCGGGAAGGCCAGCGACGCGAGGTCGGCCGGCTCCAGCACGTGCTTCTCCCGGCGCGGGCCGCGCAGCCCGAAGCCGGGCAGGATCCGCGGCCGGGTCCGGCGCTGCTCGGCGCCGGGCTGCGGGCCGGCGGTGGGGTAGGTCTGGTACGCCATCAGGAAGCCCCTCCGAGCGGCAGGGTGGCGAGCATGCCGGGGGCCTGCTCCAGGTCGAGCCGGACCAGGCCGAGCCCGGTGCTCTGGGCGCGGCTCTCCACCTGGCGGCCGATCTGGCCGACCTCGCTCTCGTTGCGGCCGGTCACCCGCACGTGCCCGCTGACCGTCACCGAGCCGCCGGTGCCGTGCCCGGCGGTCAGGCTGAAGGTGCTGGCGAGGGCCGGGGAGCCGGTGATCAGGTTGACCAGGTCCGGCGCGGCGACCCGGCCGGGGGCGCCGCCGGGGCGGCTCAGCTGCGGCCAGCGGGAGATCCAGTACGTGGTGTGCCAGCGGTCGTCGATCCGCCAGAACCGGTTGCCCTCCTGGGTGCGGCGGGTGGTGCCGCCGCCGCTGCCGGTGCCCTGACGGCCCGCCACCGCGATCGGGTTGGCGCAGGTGGCGATGGCCAGTGCGGCGATCAGCTCGCGCTCGTCCAGCACGGTCGCGTTGAAGCCGGCGCTGTTGAGCCGGCCGGCCAACTGGTCGGTGACCCGCTGCAGCGCCTTGCGGGCGCCCTCCTCGCCGCCGCCGCGGGCCCGGACGGCGGTCGCCGCGCGTTCCGGGTCGAGCTTGAGCGCGATCCAGGTCAGCCGCAGCCCGGGGGTGGCGGTGCCGTCCGGCAGTTCGCGGTAGGCGCGGGCGGCCAGCGACTGCTCGGGCAGGTGCTGGGCCGGGGCGGGCTGGGTGTGCTGGACGAGCTGCACCGACTCCAGGGTGATGTCGTCCACCGTGAGCGCCGAGCAGATCACGTCCAGCGGCAGCGGCAGGGCGGTGCGCACCGGGCGCAGCGGCTGGTCCTTGGCCTGGACGAGCAGCACCGAGCTGAGGAAGGTCCCGTCGCCGACCATGCCGGTCTCCCGGCGGACCGGGCGGCCGCCGAACTCGGCCTCGGTGGCGTGGGTGCAGGTGCGCAGCCCCGGTTCGAGCTCCAGCGCCGGCGCCAGCGCCGGGTCGGTGCCGGCCGGCGGCAGCAGCGTCCTGGCCTGCTTGCGGCGGGACTTGAGGGCGGCGCGGACCCGCAGCAGTTCCGGGACGGTGCGGCCGCGCACCGGGACGAGCGCGAGCACGAGCAGCACCAGCGCGACCGCGCCGAAGCCGGCCGCGACCGGTCGGCTGATCGTCCAGCCGACCGCGACCAGGGCCGCCGCGACCTCGACCAGGACGAGCTGCTGGAGCTTCAACCGCCCTGCGAGCAGCCCCGGTCGGGGGTTGACCCGGACCTGGACGGCCCCGCCGCCCCTCGGCTGCGGTCCGGCGGTCCCGGTCCCCGGTCCGGTCTCGTTCGCCGGTGCGCTGTGCTGCGCCCGGCCGGACCGGCGCGGCCTCCCGCCGCCCGCACTGCGGCGGCGTCCTGGAGCGGTCTGGCTTGGCATCCCCCGGTGGCCCTCTCTGATCCGTTGTCGCGGCCCGGCTGGCTGTGTCGCGGACCGTACCCGTACCGTACTCACCGTCTGCTGCCGCATCGTAGAGGGTTCGCGCCGGTTCGTGCCCGGCGGGTGACCACGGGGCCGGTCGGTCTGACAACGCCCGACAACGTCTGACAAGGGGGACGACGAGGTATGGCATCGCGCCGGGACGAGCTGAACGCGTACACCTTCGCCCGCAAGCGCACGGTGGGCGCCTTCCTGCTGCCCGCCGGCGGCGGCAGTGACGAGGACGCGCCGCGTCCGGTGAAGGCGGTGCTGCCGAGTGTGCTGGCCGGGGCGGTGTTCGTGGCCGGGTTCGGGCTCTGGGGGGTCTTCAAGCCGAGCGCGCCGGTGAAGTGGGACGACGGCAAGAACATCATCCAGGGCAAGCAGTCGACGACCCGGTACGTGGTGCTCATCGACCAGGACCAGAAGACCAAGCGGCTGCACCAGGTGCTCAACATGTCCTCGGCGCGGCTGGTGCTGCCCGCGGGTGCCAAGGTCGTGGTGGTGGACGACGGGGTGCTCGACCGGTACCCGAACCACGGGCCGACGATCGGCATCCCGTACGCGCCGGACAAGCTGCCGACCACGGACAACGCGAGCAAGCCGATGAAGTGGGCGGTGTGCGACCGTCCGGGCTCGGACGACAAGCAGGAGACCGTCAACCAGGCGGTGTTCGTGGCGGCCGGCGCGGACGCGACGGCGCTGGCGGCCAAGGACCGGATGCTCGGCCCGGACCAGCTGCTGCTGGTGCAGCAGGCCGACGAGCAGCAGGTCTCGGCCGCGCCGGTGCCGGGTCAGCCGGCCGCCGCGGGTGCGGCGGTGTACCTGGTGGACGCGCAGGGCCGCAGGCACCTGATCGGCTCCCCGCAGTCGGACGACAGGGAGCGCAAGGCGCTGATCACCGCGGTGTTCGGGCCCAACGCGGTGCCGCAGCGGGTCAAGCGGGACTGGCTGGAGACCCTGGTGGACGCCACCCCGGTGACCTTCCCGCAGGTCGACGGGGTCGCCGACAGCCAGGGCGCCAACTCCAAGGTGGAGCTGAGCAACCAGGCCGACCGCCGGGTCGGCCGGCTGGTGCACTACCAGGACCGCCACTACGTGGTCGGCAAGGAGCAGCTGTACCTGGTCACGCCGTTCCAGGCGGACCTGATCCGGCAGAACCCGGCGTTCCAGATGCTCTACAAGTACGACCAGGACAAGAAGCCGCGCAGCGACGAGATGACCCCGGCCGACAACGCCCAGTGGGGCGTCGACGCGCCGCTGAAGGGCACCGTGGCTGACTGGCCGTTGAAGACCGGCGCGCCGGTGAACAACCAACAGGACCGCCAGGACGCCCGGATGGTCGTGTGCAGCACCTACGACGGCGTCGCCGAGGACGGCACCACGGCCAAGCGCAGCGTCTGGGCCGGGACTTCGTACCCCGCGCCGTACAACAACGGCGCCGGGGCGGCGTACGTGACCCCCGGTCACGGTCTGTTCTACCGCTCGCTGGACCACTCGGCCGCCGGCTCCGGAACCGACTTCCTGATCACCGAGACGGGGTTGCGCTACTCCGTCCCGTCCAACGGCGACGGCGGTCCGCGCCCCGGCGCCTCGCCCCAGCCCGGCCAGAGCGGCACCCCGAAGCCGCCGACCCCGTCGGCCGCTGCCACGCCGACTCCCGGGGCCACGGCCCAGGATCCCGGTCGCCAGCCGGAGGAACCCGGCGGCAACCAGGCCCGGTTGGGCTACCAGGGGGTCCGGCCGCTGCCGGTGCCGAAGGAGTGGTCGAACCTGGTTCCGGCCGGCCCGCCGTTGACGGCGACGGGCGCCGTTCAGCCGCAGAACGCCTGACGGGCCAAGCGCGGCAACCGAATTGGCCTCAGTGTCATGGTCTGGTAACTACTCGGTGATCGATGTTGGGCGAGCTGCGTGTGCCGACTACAGTGCTGCTGGACATCACACCGGTGATGGCGGCGGTCGGCCCGCAGGGCCCTCCGTACACGCAAATGTTGTCTCATGGGGGACGGTGGAGCATGGCTCAGGGTCAGTTCACGATGACCGCGCAGGAGATGCTGGCATTCGCCAAGCAGATCGAAGAGGCCATCGGCAAGATCGAGGCTGAGAAGAACAAGCTGATCAGCACGGTCTCCGGCATCACCGGCGGTTGGCAGGGCACGGCCGCGACGGCCTACACGAGCCTGCAGAACCGGGTCAACGAGGACATCGCGGCGCTCAAGGAATCGCTGAACGCGATCAAGCACGCGATCGAGCTGACCACCAAGCACTACGCGAGCACCGAAGAGGAGCAGAAGGCGATGTTCTCCGCGGCCCAGGGCTGATCACCGCACTCGCGCTGATCGACGCACCCGCGCCGACCGCCGTTCTGCCCCGCTCCACCGCTCTGCGGAGCGTCCGCCACTGACCGCGCGGCGCTCCGCACCCTCGTCAAGGGAGACAACGTGTCCGACCACATTCTCGTCAACTTCCAGACCGTTCACCAGGCGGCCGAGGAGGTCAAGGCCTCGGCGAGCCGCATCGACCACCTGCTGAACGACCTCAAGGGCAACGTCACCCGCATCGCCACCAGCTGGCAGGGTGCCGCCCAGCAGGGCTACCAGGCCCACCAGGCCAAGTGGGACGCCAAGGCCAACGACCTCCAGCAGGCCTGCGCGCAGATCGCGACCTCGCTGGAGCAGGCCGCGCAGAGCTACCGGACGACCGAGGACGCCAACGCCAAGCTCTGGGGCTGACGTTCGGGTTCCTTGAGGAACGGCAGGGGGCGGGTACCCGGATTCCGGGCACCCGCCCCCGACGCGCGGCACGGGTGAACGACATGAGGGGTGGCAGGGTGTCCCGACACGGGTACCGGAAGGCGGCCGCGGCGATCGCCGCGCTCACGGTGCTGGGCGGCCCGCTCGCCGCCCCGGCGTACGCCGAGGGCGGGCCCGCGCTGGCCGCGGCCGGCGACTGCCCCAAGAACGCGCCCGATGTGCCGACCGTGCCGTGGTCGCTCCAGCGACTGCTGCTCAACGAGCTGTGGCAGGGCGGGAAGACCACCGGCGTGGGCGTGAAGGTCGCGGTCATCGACACCGGCGTCGACCTGGGCAACCCGCAGTTGGCGGGCCAGGTCCCGGCCGACTCCTCCGGTCAGAAGCTGGTCGACAAGCTCCAGGCGGGCTCCAACCTGCTGGTCAACCGGGAGACCAAGGAGCCGGTCAAGGGCGCGTCCGTCGAGGACCCGGTCGGGCACGGCACCAAGGTGGCCGGCATCATCGCGGCCCGGGTCAGGCCGCAGACCGGTTTCGTCGGACTGGCTCCCGACGCCCAGATCCTCTCGATCCGGCAGAACGACAGCGACGGAAACGGCGACGTCTCCACCCTGGTCCAGGCGATCAGGGAAGCGGTCGACAAGGGCGCCGGGGTCATCAACATCTCCCAGGACGTGCGCGGTGCGGGCGACGCCCGCTTCGGCGGGTACCAGGACCTGAAGGCCGCCGTCGAGTACGCGGAGTCGCGCAACGTCGTGGTGGTCGCCTCCACCGGGAACGACGGCAAGGAGGGCGACACCTACCCGGGCGCCTTCCCGACCGTGCTGGCCGTCGGCGCCTCCGACCGCAACAACGAGCGCGCGCCGTTCTCCCAGTACGGCAGCTTCGTGAAGGTCGCCGCGCCCGGTGTCGACATGCTGTCCACCGTGCCGGGGAGCGGCCAGTGCGTGGACAACGGCACCAGCTTCGCCGCCCCGTACGTCTCCGGCCTCGCCGCGCTGCTGAGGAGCGCCCACCCGAACTGGAAGGCGGCCCAGGTGCGGGCCTGGATCGAGCAGACCGCGCAGCGGACCCAGCGCGAGCCGGACAAGTTCATCGGCTGGGGTGTGGTGGACCCGGTCAAGGCCGTCACCAAGGCTCCTGAGGACGCGCCCTACGCGCCCGTCCCGGACGCCCCGGTGCAGCTCGCCGCCGCGCCGATCGTGCCGCGCCCGGTGGGCCTCGGCGAGACCCAGGCCGACCGCGACGGCCGTACCGCGACGTACGTCGTGGGCGTCGGCGCGCTGCTGGTGGCCCTGCTGATCGGCGGCGGCGTGGTGCTGCGCGACCACCGGCGCAAGTCCGCCGACTGACGCCCGGCCGGCACCCGGCCGACTCCCCATCGGTGCCCGCCCGGCGCCCGGCGCGGGCCGGCTCACCGAAAATCCGCCGGACCCCTGTAACACCGCCGCCCGCCCGCCGCATCGATGAAGTGTCAGGGAGGGCGGACCGCGGGGGGCAGGGCGCATGAGGTGGATCGGGGCGGGCCGGGAGGCCAAGGACGCGGAGTTCCTGGAACTCGTCTCCGGCCGCACCGGCCACCTGTACCGCTCGGCCTGCCTGCTCACCAGCGGCGACACCCACTACGCCGAGGACCTCGTGCAGGAGGCCCTCAGCCGGATGTACGTGCTGTGGCGGCGCAGCGCCTTCACCGGCCGGGGCCGGATCGACAACCCGGCGGCCTACACCCACACCGTCATGGTGCGCACCTTCCTCGCCCAGCAGCGCCGCCGTTCCAGCGGCGAGCGTCCCAGTGACGTCCTGCCGGAGCCGGCGGGACACGACACCGACAGCACCCTGCGGCTGACCCTCCTCGACGCGCTCGGCCGGATGCCGCCCAAGGACCGCGCGGTCCTGGTGCTGCGCTACTGGGAGGACCGCAGTGTCGAGGAGACCGCCGAGGCGATGCGGGTCTCCTCCGGCGCCGTCCGCACCCGCACCACCAGGGCCCTGAACCGGCTGCGCGCCCTGCTCGGCGACTCGCTGACCGAGCTCGCCGCCCGCTGAGGCCGGCGGGTGCCCGGCCGTGCGGCGCTTCCCGCCATCCGTGACACGGCACTTCCCGCAACCCGCGACGCAAGGAGACGGTGAACACCCATGTCCGAACCGGACAAGTTCGAGGACGATCTTCTCTACGCCCTCACCCGTACGGGCGAAGGCTTCCGCACCGGACAGGCAGACCTGGTCGCGGGCGGCTACCGGCGCGGCCGCCGCCGCTGGCGCCGCCGCTCGACCGCCGCCGTGGTGGGCGGTGCGGCCGCCCTGGCCCTGGTGGGCACCGGCGCGGTGTTCCTGGGCGCCCCGGCCGGCAAGGACGCGGGCACGGTGAGCGCGGCCTCCGCCCCGGCGGGCGCCACCCCCGACGCCACCACCCCCGACGCCACCGGCAGCGCCGCCGCCGCGGCCACCCCGACCTCGGTGAAGTCCTCCGCTCCGACGGTGGTCTCCGGTGACGAGGTGGTGGCCACCTTCCGGGCACTGCTGCCCAAGGGCCAGGTGTCCGACGCGAAGGGGCATGGAACCGACGAGAACAGGGGGAGTTACGCGGACGCCAACCTGGTCTTCGACGATGGCCAGGGCCGGTCGCTGATGGGCCTCAGCATCCAGAAGCACCGCCCCAAGGACGTCCAGCCGCAGACCTGCCCGACGAACCTCAAGATCGCCTCGATGGACTCCTGCACCGTCACCGTCCTGCCGGACGGATCGAAGCTCATGCTCACCCAGGGCTACGAGTATCCGGACCACCGGGCCACCACCAAGGAGTGGCGCGCCTCGGTGGCCCGTCCGGACGGCGGGCTGATCGGCTTCAGCGAGTGGAACTCCCCCCAGGAGAAGGACGCGCCGGACAGCCGGCCCAACCCGCCGCTCACGCTGGACCAGCTGAAGGCCGTCGTCACGGACAAGTCCTGGGACCGGGTCGTCGCGGCCCTCAAGTTCGACGGCGTCGACACCGAGGCGATCGACCCGGGCCTGTCGCTGCAGGACCGCGAGACCGTCCTGACCGGGCTGTTGCCCTCCGGGGTGACCGTGACCGACCGCAGGAGCCGGGAGCTGCGGGCGGACTTCGACCTGGCCGGGGGCGGGCGGACCGGGACCCTGACGCTGACGGTCGAGAACTGGGCGAAGGCCCCCGACGACCGGCCGGGACCGGAGTCGTACCAGGACGCGGAGACCCTGCCGGACGGGACGAAGCTCCTCGTGCGCGGCGCGGTGGCCAGCGCCCCGAAGGGAGTGCTGGTCGTGGACGCGATGCGGCCGGACGGCATGGAGGTCCTGGTCACGCTGGCGTCGAAGGGCGATCCGCTGATGACCGCGGCGGAGCTGCGGGCGATCGCCACCAGCCCGGTGTGGAAGGCGAAGAAGTAGGCGCGGGGACCGGACTCGCACACGGCGGTGCCCCGGGCTGGGGGAGGCCCGGGGCACCGCCGTGTGGGGGAGGGGTGGGGGTCAGTCCTGCTGGTCCTCGGGGAGGCTGATCACCCAGCGGGTGTCCTGCCGGGGGCGCAGGTAGAACAGCCAGTAGAGGGTGGCGGCGGCGGTGATGCCGCCGGTCCACAGCAGGGGCTCGGTGTCCAGCTTGGTCATGACGTAGACCAGGACGGCGATCAGCACGATCGGGACGGCCGGCCACAGCGGCATCCGCCAGGCGGCGGCGTGCTTGTGGTGGGCGCGGCGGGAGAGCAGCGCGGCGATCGCGACCAGCAGGTACATCCCGGTGACGGCGACGCCGGTGATGTTGCTCAGCAGTTCGCCCTTGACGAAGCAGAGCGCGGCGCCGGGCAGGCCGACCGCCAGGGTGGCGATCCACGGCGAGCCGAAGCGGCCGAGGGTGCCGAAGGCCTTGTTGACCGGCTCCGGCCAGGCCTTGTCACGGGCGGAGGCGAACAGCACCCGGGAGTTCTGGATGACCATGACGATGCCGGCGTTGATGATGGCCAGCGCGACGCAGAGGCTGATGAAGGTGCCGACCGCGGAGTTGCTCCAGGCGGTGACCATGCCGGAGATGTCGCCGGCGGACAGGGTCTGGAGGTCGGGGGCGCCCATGGTGATGGCGACGACCGGGACCAGGATGATGGCCGAGGAGATGCCGAGCGTCCACAGCACGGTGCGCGAGACGTTGCGGCGGGGGTTCTCCAGCTCTTCCGACAGGTAGACCGCGGTGGAGAAGCCCTGGGTGATGAACAGGGCGATGCCGAGCGCGCCGACGATGGCGCCCACGCTGACCGTGGTGGTGGCGCCGTTGTCCCCGGTGACCACGCCGTGCAGCAGGCTGGGGGCCCCGCTGTTGGTGTGGGCGAAGCCGAGCACCGAGACCACGCCGGCCGCGATGACCTCCAGGACCAGGAAGATGCCGGTGATCCAGGCGTTGGCACGCAGGTCGAGCAGGCCGGCCAGGGTGGCGGCCAGCATCACGGCGGCGCCGGTCATGGCCTTGTCCAGGTGCAGGACGGGGGCGAGGTAGTCGGCGGTGCCGAGGGCGATGACGGACGGGACGATCATCACCACGATCAGCGAGAGCACGAAGACCAGCCAGCCCATCAGCCGTCCGGCGAGGGTGCCGACCATCGCGTACTCGCCGCCGGCGCTGGGGATCAGGGTGCCGAGCTCGGAGTAGCAGAACGCGACCGCGACGCAGAGCACGGTGCCGATCGCGATGGCCAGCGCGGTGGCGCTGCCGATGCTGGAGAACAGTTCCGGCACGATCACGAAGAGCGTCGAGGCGGGCGTGACGCAGGACAGCGTGAGCAGGGTGCCGCCCACCACGCCGATCGAGCGCTTGAGCTGCTGGGGCGCGGCCGCCTCGGCCGCCGGGGCGGCTACGTTCTGTGGCGGACGAAGCGTGTCGGTCATGTGGCTTCCGATCGGCTCTGCGGTGCTGGAGTGGGAGCGGTATCGCCTCCGCTGGCTGGTTGCTCGGTGTCCGGTTCCAGTCGCTCCCTGGCCGCCATGGAACCTTGGGCGTATTGATTGCGTCAACGCCGGAACTGCTTCGGAATCCGTTGCGGTGAGCGGCGCGGACATGCGATCCGATGATCACTTTCGGTCATTGCGAGCTTTGTCCGACTTGTTACCTCGGCCACATTGCAATTGAATCGAAGGTGAACAAAGGGGGAGCAGTGTGATTCAAAGGCCATGCTCCGGATGGACGGCGACACGCCAGGTGCCCCCGAAGCGCCCGGCAACTCCCCGGCCGGGTACGGGAACCGCAGCCCCCGCCCGGAAAGTGGCAGGTAACGTTTCGGAACCTGGGACGCCGAAGGGGCCGGACCCCACGGGTCCGACCCCTTCGCTCACCGTCCGTGACGGCCGGCGCGGCTACGCCACCGGCAGCCAGCCCGTCTGGACCATCTGCCCGCTGGTCACCCGGCGTGACACGTAGACGCCCCGGCCCGGCGGCAGCGCCTGCGGCTTGACCGTCCCCAGCAGCGCGCCCTCGTCCCGGTTGCCGGAGAGGATCACGCCCTGGCCGCCGAGCTCGCGCATCCGCTGCAGCACCGGCTCGTACAGCGAGCGGCCGGCGCCGCCCGCGCTGCGGGCCACGATCACCCGCAGGCCGATGTCGCGGGCGAACGGCAGGAACTCGGCCAGCGGGGCCAGCGGGTTGCCCGAGCTCGTCGAGACCAGCTCGTAGTCGTCGACGATCACGAACATGTCCTTGCCGCTGTACCAGCTGCGGTTGCGCAGCTGCTCGGCGGTCACGTCCGGGCCCGGCAGGCGGCGCGAGCAGGCGCCGCGCAGCATGTCGACGATGGCCGCCATGGCCGGCTGCGCGGCCGCGTACTCCACCAGGTACTCCGGCGGCACGGTGCCGAGCAGCGCGCGCCGGTAGTCGCCGACCACGATGCCCGCCTGGTCCGGGGTGTAGCGCTCGGTGATCTGCTTGATCAGCATCCGCAGCACCGCCGACTTTCCGGACTCGGTGTCGCCGAAGACGATGAACAGCGGGTCGGTCTCGAAGTTGACGAAGGCCGGCGCCAGCTCCGCCTCGTCCACGCCGAAGGCGACGCCGCGCTCCGGGTGCTCGAAGCCCTTCGGCAGCGAGTGGCCGTCCAGTACGGCCGGCAGCATCCGCACCTGCGGGGCGCGCGGGCCGGTCCAGGCCCCGTCGATGGCGCTGACCAGCCCGGCCACCCCGGTCTGGAGGTCGTCCACCGAGGAGGAGCCGTCCAGGCGCGGCAGGCCGGACAGGAAGTGCAGCCGTTCCGGGGTGATGCCGCGCCCGGCCAGCGGCGGGACGTTCTGCGCCACCCGGCGGTCGACCTCGGACTCCATCGCGTCACCGAGCTTCAGCTCGGTGCGGTTCTGCAGCAGGTCCTTCAGCGCCGGGCGCACCTCGGCGTACCGGGCCGCGGTGATGACCAGGTGCACGCCGTAGCCGAGGCCGCGCTGGGCGATGTCGCCGATCACCGGCTCCAGGCCCTCGAACTCCTGCTTGAAGGTGTTCCAGCCGTCGATCACCAGGAAGACGTCGCCGAAGGCCTCGTCCGGCAGCTGGCCGGCCGCCCGGCGGGCCCGGTAGGTGCCGATGGTGTCGATCCCGGCGGCCCGGAACAGCTCCTCGCGCCGGTTGAGCACCCCGTGCACCTCGGAGACCATCCGGCGCACCTTGTCCACGTCCAGGCGCCCGGCCACCCCGCCGACGTGCGGCAGCCCGGCGAGCGACTGGAAGCTGCCCGCGCCGAAGTCGAGCAGGTAGAACTGCACCTCCAGCGGGGTGTGGGTGAGGCCGAACGAGGCCACCGTGGTGCGCACCACGGTGGACTTGCCGGAGCGCGGGCCGCCCACGATCAGGCCGTGGCCGGCCGCCCCCGCGTAGTCGACCTCCAGGATGTCCGTCTTCTGCTCGCGCGGCTTGTCGACGATGCCGATCGGCACCCGCAGCCGGCCCGCCGGGTAACCGGGCGCGGTCAGTCCGCGCTCCGGCACGACCTGCAGCGGCGGCAGCAGGTGGTCCGTGCTCGGCGCCTCCTCCAGCGGCGGCAGCCACACCTGGTGCGCGGCCGGGCCCTGGCCGGCCATCCGCTGGACGAACACGTCCAGCACGGTGTCCACCAGGGCGTCGTCCTGCTCCGGGGCCTGCGGCGCGACCTCCTCCTCCACCGGGTCCGGCAGGTCCACGAAGGCCGCGGTGAACTCGACCGGGCGCGCGTTGACCCGCCGCCCGCCGGTCGACCGCTGCTGCCCCGGCGCCCGGTACGGCCCCGAGACGTAGGCGGCCTTGAACCGGTCCATCACGTCCTCGCCGAACTTGAGGTAGCCGACGCCCGGCACCGGCGGCAGGTGGTAGGCGTCCGGTACGCCGATCGCCGCCCGGGACTCCGCGGCCGAGAAGGTGCGCAGACCGATCCGGTACGACAGGTAGGTGTCCAGGCCGCGCAGCTTGCCCTCCTCCAGGCGCTGCGAGGCCAGCAGCAGGTGCACGCCCAGCGAGCGGCCGATCCGGCCGATCTGGATGAACATCTCGATGAAGTCGGGCTTGGCGGTGAGGAGTTCGGAGAACTCGTCGATGATCAGAACGAGCGAGGGCAGCGGGTCCAGTGCCGCGCCGGCCGCCCGGGCCCGCTCGTACTCGTGGATGTTGGCGTAGTTGCCCGCCGAGCGCAGCAGTTCCTGGCGGCGGTGCAGCTCGCCCTCGATCGCGTCGCGCATGCGGTCGACCAGGGTGAGCTCGCCCTCCAGGTTGGTGATCACCGCGGAGGTGTGCGGCATGTCCGCCATGCCGGAGAAGGTCGCACCGCCCTTGAAGTCGGCGAGGACGAAGTTCAGGATCTCCGAGGAGTGGGTCATCGCCAGTGCCAGCACCAGCGTGCGCAGCAGCTCCGACTTGCCGGAACCGGTCGCGCCCACGCACAGGCCGTGCGGGCCCATGCCCTCCAGCGCGGCCTCCTTGATGTCCAGGTAGACGTGCTCGCCGTTGGCGCCGACGCCGATCGGCACCCGCATCCGCTCGTGCTGGGCGCGCGGGCGCCAGCTGCGGGCCACGTCGAAGGAGCCCGGGTCGCCCGAGCCCATCATGTCGGTGAAGTCGAGGTTGGACAGCAGCGGCTCGTCGTCCCCGCCGGCCGAGATCCGGTACGGCGCCAACTGCCGGGCCAGCGCCTCGGACTGCCACACCGACAGCAGGTCGGGCTTGCCGGTGTACGTCGCGCCGGAGGCCGAGCGCAGCACCAGTTCCTCGGCGCCGACCGTCACCATCAGGTGCCCGCTGGGCTCGTCGACCTCGCCCGGCACCACCTCGATGACGGTCACGCCCTGCACGCCCTCCGGGCTCGCCAGCAGCGATTCGTGCGGCACCCCGGCGCCGTCCATGACGACCACCAGGTGCGGCTGGTCGGACGGCGGCGCCACTTCCCGCACGAAGCGCTGGCGGCCGGCCAGTTCGTCCTGGAGCAGGTACTCCAGGTCGCCCAGGTCGCTCGCGAACAGCCGGCGCGAGCCCGCGCCGTCGGCCTCCTTGCGGTGCTGGTTGTGCGGGAGCCACTTGGTCCACTCCCACTCGTCGGCCGCACCGGGCGCGGCCGCGACCGCGACCATCAGGTCGTCCGGCGAGTGCAGGGTGGTCAGCTGGGCGATCATCGCGCGCACGTTCCCGTACACCGAGTCCGGGTCCCCGCACACCGTGATGTGGTAGAACGCCCGCAGCGAGACCGCCAGGGGCAGGTCCTGGAGGGTGCCGTGGGCCTTCAGGAAGGAGTGCATCGCGGCCGCCGACAGCGGCTCCAGCTCGTCCATCGGCGCGGTCTGCGGCGCCACCAGCGGCGTGGACAGCTGCACCGGCCCGAGGCCCACCCGGATCTGCGCGAAGTCGCCGTCCCCGGTCCGCCGTTCCCACAGCCGCCGGCCGTCCTCGACGATCGACCAGAGCTGGTCCGGCGCCGGGTTCAGGAACAGCAGCGCGCCGCGCTGGCGCTCCGCCGTGCGGCGCACCTGGCGGCGGGTCTGCTGGAGGTACTTCAGGTAGTCGCGCCGCTCGTCCGCCATCGCGGTCGAACCGCCCTTGCGGGCCCGGACGATCTGCGCCAGCACCATGCCGAGCGTCGAGGCGATCATCAGACCGCCCATGATCTTCATCGGCGCCGCGGCCCCCGGCGAGAAGAAGAACACCGCCGATCCACCCATGCCCATCATCGGCAGGATGCTCATCAGCCAGTCCTCGCCGCCCTGCCGGGGCAGTTCGGGCGGGCTGACCAGCTCCACCGGTTCGTCCGGCACGGTGGGCGGGTACGCCCTGGCCGGTCGCTTGACCGTGATCACACCCATGTGTCATCCACCCCGCGGCGTCGATCGATCACTTCGGTATCAGCCCTCACGCGATTGCGTACGGTCCGTACGGGAATCCGGTGGCTGAGGACGCCCCACCCAGCGCAGCCCCCGTACCTTTGCGCAGGCGCCGATCCTAACGGTCGCCCCCGCACCGCCCGCCAGGGCCCGGTACGCACCGGCAGCGGACACGAACCGAACGGGTAGGGTAACGCCGCGCCAACTCGCGGCCCGGCCGGGCCGGTTCCACAGCAACACCGAGCGCCGCCGTGCCTCGGCACCGTCAACAAGGGGGAGCGCCAAGTGCGTCGAAGGATCGAGGTGGGTGCCCTCATGGGCGAGCGCAGCGAGGTGGACGCATGAGCGCCACCGCGACGGGCTACTGCCGGGTGACCGTCGTCGCCCCGGACCGCCGGATCGACGTCGCCCTGCCCGAGGACGTCCCGCTCGCGGACGTCTACCCCGAAGTGCTGCGCCTGGCCAACCAGAGCCAGCCCGACGGCACCCCCACCGGCTTCCACCTGGTCCGCCGCGACGGCACGGTGCTCGACAGCGGGCTGCCGCTGGCCGCCCAGCAGGTCCGCGACGGTGACCTGCTGGCGCTGCGCCCGTTCGCCGAGTCGCTCCCGCCGGCCGTCTACGACGACGTCGCCGACGCGATCGCCAGCGCCGTCGAGGCCGACCGCCGGTTCTGGACCGCCGAGCTGATGCGCGGCTTCGGCCTGATCGGCGCCGGGGTGCTGCTCACCCTGCTCGGCTTCGCGCTCTGGTTCTCCGACCTGCGCCACGACATGCACGGCCTGCCCGGTGTCCTGGCCGGCGTCAGCGCCGTCGTGCTCACGGCGCTCGCCGGGGTGCGCGCCCGGGTCTACCGGGACGCCCACGCGGCCGTCGCGCTCGGCCTCGGCGCGCTGCCGCACGCCATGATCGGCGGCAGCGGCCTCATCGCCGTCGCCCACCCGGGGGACGGCCCCGGCCGGCTCCAGTTCCTGGCCGGCTGCGTCGCCGTCCTGGTGGTCTCCGTGCTGCTGGCCGGCCTGCTGCCGGAGAAGGACGCGGTGTTCGTCGCCGCCGCCCTGGTCTCCACCGCCGGCGCGCTCGCCACCTTCGCGGCCGTCCTGCTGCCGCAGACCCCGGCCGGGCACATCGCCGCCGTCACCGGCGTCGCCGCCGTCGCCGTGGTCGGCTTCCTGCCGAGCCTCTCCGCCCGCTTCGCCCGGCTGCCGGTCGGCTTCAGCGCCCCCGGCCAGACCCGTACCCGCAGCCGCGACTACGACGAGGAGGCCGAGCGCGCCGAGGCCGTCCAGTACGAGCGGATCGCGCACCAGGCCCGCCGCGGCCACGAGGTGCTGGTCGGCCTGGTCGGCGGCTGCGCCGCGGTCGTGGTCGGCGCCTGCGCCGTCCTCGGCTTCACCGACGAGACCTTCCCCGAGCTGCTCGCGCTCGCGCTGGGCCTGACCACCATGCTGCGCGCCCGGCTGTTCCGCTACACCGCGCAGGTGCTCAGCCTCACCGTGGCCGGCCTGCTCGGCCTGAGCCTGCTGATCGTCGGGCTCTCCCTGCACACCCCGCAGTTCTTCCTGCGGGCGGCCGGCTCCACCACCGAGCTCGACCTGCGCACGATCTGGCTGACCGCCTCGATCGCGTTCGGCGCCGCGCTGCTCACCGCGATCGCCCTGGTGGTGCCGCGGCTCGGGGTCTCCCCGTTCTGGGGGCGCATCCTGGACCTGGTGGACAGCCTCACCCTGATCTCGCTCGTCCCGCTGGCGCTCGCCGTCCTGGACGTCTACCGGCTGGTCCGCGGCGCCACCGGCTGACCCGCGGGCCGCCCGCCGCGGCCCCCGATGCCGCCCTCCCGGCCGCCCGCGGATCCACCGGACGGCCGGGTGGGGCGGCACTGGTACGCTTGGCCTCCGAGCGCAGCCGTGTGTCCGCAGCCCCGTCGTGGGCCGCAGGGCGTCGGCGGTGCTCGCGACACCGAGTTCTCGATGAGTCCTGTGCTGTCGACCAGGACCGCTCGGTAGACCCCGAAGGAGTTGCAGTGGCTCTCGCCTCTGACGTCAAGAAGCAGATCTTCGCCGAGTTCGGCCAGAAGGAGGGCGACACCGGTTCCCCCGAGGTCCAGGTGGCCATGCTCTCCCGTCGTATCTCGGACCTGACCGAGCACCTCAAGACCCACAAGCACGACCACCACTCGCGTCGTGGCCTGCTGATCCTGGTCGGCCAGCGCCGCCGCCTGCTGCAGTACCTGGCCAAGAAGGACATCGAGCGCTTCCGTACGCTCGTCGACCGCCTGGGCATCCGCCGCGGTGCCGCCGGTGGCGCCCGCTAAGACCGCCGCTCGGGGCGGCTCCCCACACCGGGGAGCCGCCCCTCGCGCGTATGCCGCGGCGATCGGGCCGCGGCGCCCGCAGATAACAACTCGCGCGCACCTCCCCAGGTGGCCGAGGATTGCACCGTAGGGTTGTGGGCATGCCGGGTGATGGCGCAAACAGCGCGCCACCCGGGCAGAAGGACCCGAACCCCCCGCGGGACGAAGGCTTCAAACGGAAGCCGCCCGCATCCGAGAGAGCGTCCAGACGCGGACCGCCCAAGCCGGCCCGGCAGCCGTGAGGCGCCGGTCCTCGGTAGTGGCCGTCGGAACCCCCGCAGACCGAGCGGGGCACTCCGGAGGCTTCGATCGAAGACCGGCCCGACTGCCGCCCTCCTGGCGAGGGCCCGGGGCCCACCGCAGGCAGTACGCGGGGACGCTCTCCCGGAGACGTACGAAAGAGGAGATCTTCCAGGTGGAAGAGAACGTGTTCTACGCCGAGGCCGTGATCGACAACGGTTCCTTCGGCACCCGTACCATCCGCTTCGAGACCGGCCGTCTGGCCCGTCAGGCCGCCGGTTCCGCCGTGGCCTACCTGGACGACGACACCATGGTGCTGTCGGCCACCAGCGCGTCCAAGCAGCCGAAGGAGCACTTCGACTTCTTCCCGCTGACGGTGGACGTCGAGGAGCGGATGTACGCCGCGGGCCGTATCCCCGGCTCGTTCTTCCGTCGCGAGGGCCGGCCCTCCGAGGACGCGATCCTCACCTGCCGCCTGATCGACCGCCCGCTGCGCCCGTCCTTCGTCAAGGGCCTGCGCAACGAGGTCCAGGTCGTCGTCACCGTGATGGCGCTCAACCCCGACCACCTGTACGACGTGGTCGCCATCAACGCCGCCTCCGCGTCCACCCAGCTGGCGGGCCTGCCGTTCTCCGGCCCCATCGGTGGCGTGCGCGTCGCGCTGATCAACGGCCAGTGGGTGGCCTTCCCGACCCACAGCGAGCTGGAGTCGGCCGTCTTCGACATGGTCGTCGCCGGTCGCGTCCTGCCGGACGGCGACGTCGCGATCATGATGGTCGAGGCCGAGGCCACCGACAAGACCATCAAGCTGGTCGAGGGCGGCGCCGAGGCGCCGACCGAGGAGATCGTCGCCTCCGGCCTGGAGGCCGCGAAGCCGTTCATCAAGGTCCTGTGCGCCGCGCAGTCGCAGCTGGCCGCCCAGGCCGCCAAGCCGACCGGCGAGTTCCCGGTCTTCCTGGACTACCAGGACGACGTCCTCGCCGCGCTGAGCGCCGCCGTCAAGGACGAGCTCGCCCAGGCCCTGACCATCGCGGGCAAGCAGGAGCGCAACAACGAGCTGGACCGCGTCAAGGCGCTGGCCGCCGAGAAGCTGCTGCCCGAGTTCGAGGGCCGCGAGAAGGAGATCAGCGCCGCCTACAACGCGCTGACCAAGAAGATCGTCCGCGAGCGCGTCATCAAGGACAAGGTCCGCATCGACGGCCGCGGCGTCACCGACATCCGCACCCTGGCCGCCGAGGTCGAGGCCATCCCGCGGGTGCACGGCTCGGCCCTGTTCGAGCGCGGCGAGACCCAGATCCTGGGCGTCACCACGCTGAACATGCTGCGCATGGAGCAGCAGCTGGACACGCTCTCCCCGGAGACGCGCCGCCGCTACATGCACAACTACAACTTCCCGCCGTACTCCGTCGGTGAGACCGGCCGCGTGGGCTCGCCCAAGCGCCGCGAGATCGGCCACGGCGCGCTCGCCGAGCGCGCCCTGCTGCCGGTGCTGCCGACCCGCGAGGAGTTCCCGTACGCCATCCGGCAGGTCTCCGAGGCGCTCAGCTCCAACGGCTCCACCTCGATGGGCTCGGTCTGCGCCTCGACCATGTCGCTGCTGAACGCCGGTGTGCCGCTGAAGGCCGCCGTCGCCGGCATCGCCATGGGCCTGATCTCCCAGGAGATCGACGGCGAGACCCACTACGTCACGCTGACCGACATCCTCGGCGCCGAGGACGCGTTCGGCGACATGGACTTCAAGGTCGCCGGCACCCGCAACTTCATCACCGCCCTCCAGCTGGACACCAAGCTGAACGGCATCCCGGCGTCGGTGCTCGCCGCCGCGCTGAAGCAGGCCAAGGACGCCCGCCTGCACATCCTCGACGTGATGAACGAGGCCATCGACTCGCCCGACGAGATGTCCCCGAACGCGCCGCGCATCATCACCATCAAGATCCCGGTGGACAAGATCGGTGAGGTCATCGGCCCCAAGGGCAAGATGATCAACCAGATCCAGGAGGACACCGGCGCCGAGATCACGATCGAGGACGACGGCACCATCTACATCGGTGCCGCCGACGGCCCGGCCGCCGAGGCCGCCCGCACCACGATCAACCAGATCGCCAACCCGACCATGCCGGAGGTCGGCGAGCGCTACCTGGGCACCGTGGTCAAGACCACGACGTTCGGCGCGTTCGTGTCGCTGATGCCGGGCAAGGACGGCCTGCTGCACATCTCGCAGATCCGCAAGCTGGCCGGCGGCAAGCGCGTCGAGAACGTCGAGGACGTCCTCGGCGTCGGCGCCAAGGTCCAGGTCGAGATCGCCGAGATCGACCCGCGCGGCAAGCTCTCCCTGATCCCGGTCGTCGAGGGCGAGGAGGGCGGCGAGGCCGCTTCCGAGTGAAGCGCCGCTAGCTGACCCCGCGGCCCGTACGCCTCCCGGCGTGCGGGCCGCACCCCGTTGTCCACGCGTTCGTCCGTACGTGCCCATCCACACGTGCGTTTCCTCTGGAGGTACCCCCCGTGGCGCAGGCCCCGGCGGTAATGCAGCGTCCCGGCACCACCCGGACCCTGCTCAAGGGCGTCGACGGCGCCGGGACGGTACGCCGCACCGTCCTCCCCGGCGGCCTTCGGGTCGTCACCGAGACCCTGCCCACGGTGCGCTCCGCCACCTTCGGCATCTGGGTCGGCGTCGGCTCGCGGGACGAGACCCCGCAGCTCAACGGCGCCACCCACTACCTGGAGCACCTGCTCTTCAAGGGCACCGAGCGGCGCAGCGCGCTGGACATCTCGGCCGCCCTGGACGCGGTCGGCGGCGAGATGAACGCCTTCACCGCGAAGGAGAACACCTGCTACTACGCCCGGGTCCTGGACACCGACCTGCCGCTGGCCATAGACGTGGTCTGCGACATGCTCACCGGCTCGCTGATCCGGCCCGAGGACGTGGAGTCCGAGCGCGGCGTCATCCTGGAAGAGATGGCGATGGCGGAGGACGACCCGGGCGACGTGGTGCACGACCTGTTCGCCAAGGTGATCTTCGGCAGCGGCCCGCTCGGCCGCCCGATCCTCGGCACCCAGGAGACCATCAGGACGCTCACCCGGGACCAGATCGCCGGCTTCTACCGCCGCCGCTACCGGCCCGAGAACCTGGTCGTCGCGGCGGCCGGCAACCTCGACCACCGCAAGGTGGTGAAGCAGGTCGAGCAGGCCTTCGCGGCGGTGCTGGCGGCCTCCACCGCGGCCCCCGCGGAGGCCCGCCGCGGCGTCAAGGCGCTGCGCACGGCCGGCCGGGTCGAGGTGCTCAACCGCTCCACCGAGCAGGCCCACCTGGTGCTGGGCGTGCCCGGCGTGCCGCGGCACGACGAGCGCCGCTGGGCGATGGGCGTGCTCAACGCGGCCCTCGGCGGCGGGATGAGCTCCCGGCTGTTCCAGGAGGTCCGCGAGAAGCGGGGCCTGGCGTACTCGGTCTACTCGTACTCCTCGTCCTACGCGGACAGCGGCCTGTTCGGCATCTACGCGGGCTGCCAGCCCAAGCGGGTCGAGGAGGTGCTGCGGATCTGCCGCGCCGAGCTGGCCAAGGTGGTCGAGGAGGGCATCACCGAGGAGGAGCTGAACCGGGCGATCGGCCAGATCTCCGGTTCCACCGTGCTCGGCATGGAGGACACCGGCTCGCTGATGAACCGGATCGGCAAGGCCGAGCTCAGCTACGGGCACCACCTGTCGGTGGACGACATGCTGGAGCGGATCGCCGCGGTGACCCTGGAGGACGTCCACGCGGTGGCGCGTGATGTGCTGGGCGCGCACCGGCCGTCGCTCGCGCTGATCGGCCCGGTCAATGACAAGCGGGCCGCCAAGCTCGCCGACCTGCTGGTCTGATCCGCTGATTCCCAGGTGAGAGGAACTTTGCTATGACGCTGCGTGTCGCCGTGATCGGCGCCAGGGGTCGGATCGGCTCCGAGGCGGTCAAGGCCGTCGAGGCCGCGCCGGACCTGGAGCTGGTGGCCGCCCTCGGCCGCGGCTCGAAGCTGGAGGAGCTGACCGAGGCCGGTGCCCAGGTCGCCGTCGAGCTGACCCATCCGGACTCGGTGATGGGCAACCTCGACTACTGCCTGGACCACGGCATCCACGTGGTCACCGGCACCACCGGCTGGACGGACGAGCGGCTCGCCACCGTCCGCGGCCGGCTGGCCGAGGCCCCGGAGCTCGGCCTGCTGATCGCCCCGAACTTCTCCATCGGTGCCATCCTCGGCATGAAGTTCTCCCAGATCGCCGCCCGGTACTTCGAGTCGGTCGAGGTGGTCGAGCTGCACCACGACCGCAAGGCCGACGCGCCCAGCGGTACCGCCACCCGCACCGCCCAGCTGATCGCCGCCGCCCGGGCCGAGGCCGGCCGGCCGCCGCAGCAGGACCCGACCACCCACAGCCTGCCCGGCGCGCGCGGCGCCGACGTGGACGGGGTGCCGGTGCACGCGGTGCGGCTGCGCGGCCTGCTCGCCCACCAGCAGGTGATGTTCGGCGACACCGGTGAGACGCTCACCATCCGGCACGACTCGCTGCACCACAGCAGCTTCATGCCGGGCATCCTGCTGGGCGTGCGCAAGGTCGTCGGGACTCCGGGGCTGACCTTCGGCCTCGAACACTTCCTGGACCTGTGACAGTGTCGATCCGAACCGAGCCGACTCCCGGAGGGGCCCGATGACCTCCCGTACCGGTTTCTTCGTCCTGTCCGGCGTGCTGCTGCTGGTCGCCCTGGTCTGCGTGGGCGAGGGCGTCCAGCTGATCGCGACCGGCAAGCCGCTCGGCATCGGCATCGGGATCTGCGCCTTCGTGATCCCGGTGATCGGCGTCTGGTTCCTGCGCCAGACCGTCCGCTTCGGCCGGGACAGCGAGCGGCTGGCCCACGAACTGGAGGCCGAGGGCGGCCTGCCGGTGGACGAGCTGAAGCGCAGCAAGGGCGGGCGGATCGACCGGGCCTCGGCCGACGCGGTGTTCGCCCGCCGCCAGGCCGAGGCACAGGCCGCGCCGGGCGACTGGCGGGTCTGGTTCCGCCTCGCCGTGGCGTACGCCGACGCCGGCGACACCCCGCGCGCCCGCAAGACCATGCAGCACGCCATCAAGCTGCACAGCACCGAACCCGCAAGGAGTAACGCGTGAGCGACGAACCGACGGCCCCCAGCTTCCGCAGCGACGTGACGGTGGAGCTGGTCCGCAGCGCCGCCGCCGACTCGGACGTCATCTGGGCGGCCCGGGTCTCGACCGCGGGCGAGCAGTCCCTGGAGGCCCTCCAGCAGGACCCGGAGAAGTCCAAGGGCCTGATCAACTTCCTGATGCGCGACCGGCACGGCACGCCGTTCGAGCACAACTCGATGACCTTCTTCATCAGCGCGCCGATCTTCGTGTTCCGGGAGTTCCACCGGCACCGCAGCGGCTGGTCGTACAACGAGGAGTCCGGCCGCTACCGCGAGCTTCAGCCGGTCTTCTACGTCCCGGGCGAGGAGCGCAAGCTGGTCCAGCAGGGCCGCCCCGGCAAGTACGAGTTCCACGAGGGCACGCCGGAGCAGCACAGCACCACCACCGGGGCGATGGAGGCCGCGTACCGCGAGTCCTACGCCCGCTACCAGGAGATGCTGGCCGCCGGAGTGGCCCGCGAGGTGGCCCGCGCGGTACTGCCGGTGGGCCTGTTCTCCTCGATGTACGCGACCTGCAACTCGCGCTCGCTGATGCACTTCCTGTCGCTGCGCACCCGGCGGGAGAACTCGGCGGTGCCGTCCTTCCCGCAGCGCGAGATCGAGATGGTCGCCGAGCAGATGGAGGAGCAGTGGGCCCGGCTCATGCCGCTCACCCATGCGGCCTTCGAGAAGCACGGCCGGGTCGCCCCCTGACCTGGGACGACCGGCATACGGGCAGAGTGTCTGGCATGTCTGGATTGCGGCTTATCTAGCCGCTCCCTACATTCGTGAACACGGATTCCGGTGCTGCCCGAACCCCCGAGCGGGCAGCACCGGAATCCCACGTCCGCGCCACCGACGCGCTACACCTGTCCGAACACTGGACCGGCATGGGTAACGCCCCACCGCCTACGAGTAGCTTTGGACGCATGGCTCCGACCTCCACCCCCCAGACGCCGTTCGGCCGGGTCCTGACCGCCATGGTCACCCCGTTCACCGCCGACGGCGCGCTCGACCTCGACGGCGCCCAGCGCCTCGCCACGCACCTCGTGGACTCCGGCAACGACGGCCTCGTCGTCAACGGCACCACCGGTGAGTCCCCGACCACCAGCGACGCCGAGAAGGCCCAGCTGGTCCGCGCCGTGGTCGAGGCGGTCGGGGACCGCGCCCACGTGGTCGCCGGCGTCGGGACCAACGACACCCACCACAGCGTCGAGCTGGCCCGGCAGGCCGAGGCGGCCGGAGCGAACGGCCTGCTGGTCGTCACGCCGTACTACAGCAAGCCCCCGCAGGAGGGCCTGTACCGGCACAACGTCGCCGTCGCCGACGCGACCGGGCTGCCGGTCATGCTGTACGACATCCCGGGCCGCAGCGGGGTCGCGCTGAGCCACGAGACGCTGGTCCGCCTCGGCGAGCACCCGCGGATCGTCGCCAACAAGGACGCCAAGGGCGACCTCGGCGCCGCGGCCTGGGCGATCGCCCGCTCCGACCTCGCCTGGTACTCCGGCGACGACATCCTCAACCTGCCGCTGCTGTCCGTCGGAGCCGTCGGCGTGGTCAGCGTCGTCGGGCACGTGGTGGCCGGGGACCTGCGGGCGATGATCGAGGCCTTCCTGGCGGGCGATGTGGTCAAGGCCACGAGCATCCACCAGCGCCTGCTCCCGGTGTTCAGCGGTATGTTCCGCACCCAGGGAGTGATCCTCGGCAAGGCCGCGCTGGAACTCCAGGGACTGCCCGCCGGCCCGCTGCGACTGCCGCTGGTCGGAGCGACGCCCGAGGAGATCGAGCGATTGAAGCAGGATCTCGCCGCCGGCGGGGTACACCTTTGACAGACACGGACGTGCGCGCCCCGGCTCGCCGGACCTCCCAGGGTCCGCCGCTGAACCGGTCCGAAGGCGCGAGAGCACAGACCCAGTAGGAAAACGACACTGAGTACGCGCGCCATATGTCTCCAGGGGGAGGACCCCGGGCATATGGCGTGCGTCGTGAGGAGAGTCTTTTGAGCCACCCGCACCCCGAGCTCGGCGCGCCCCCGGCACTGAAGGAGGGCGCCCTCCGCATCACTCCGCTCGGCGGCCTCGGCGAGATCGGCCGCAACATGACGGTCCTCGAGTACGGCGACCGCATCCTGATCATCGACTGCGGCGTCCTCTTCCCCGAGGACGAGCAGCCCGGCGTGGACCTGATCCTCCCGGACTTCAGCTACATCCGGGACCGTCTCGACAAGGTCGACGGCATCGTCCTCACCCACGGGCACGAGGACCACATCGGCGCCGTCCCCTTCCTCCTGCGGGAGAACCCGGACATCCCGCTGATCGGCTCCAAGCTGACCCTGGCGCTGATCGAGGCCAAGCTCGCCGAGCACCGCATCCGGCCGTACGTGCTGGAGGTCAAGGAGGGCGAGCGCGAGCGCATCGGCCCCTTCGACTGCGAGTTCATCGCCGTCAACCACTCCATCCCGGACGCCCTGGCGGTCGCGGTCCGCACCCCGGCCGGCATGGTCGTGGCCACCGGCGACTTCAAGATGGACCAGCTGCCGCTGGACGGCCGCCTGACCGACCTGCCGACCTTCGCCAAGCTGGCGGAGGAGGGCATGGACCTCCTGCTGGTGGACTCCACCAACGCCGAGGTCCCCGGCTTCATCCCGCACGAGCGGGACATCTCGGCGGCGCTGCGGAACGTCTTCGCGAACGCCGACAAGCGGATCATCGTGGCCTCCTTCGCGAGCCACGTGCACCGCATCCAGCAGGTCCTGGACGCGGCCCACGAGTACAAGCGCAAGGTCGCCTTCGTCGGCCGCTCGATGGTCCGCAACATGGGCATCGCCCGCGACCTCGGCTACCTGAAGGTCCCCGGCAACATGGTCGTGGACGTCAAGCAGCTGGACGACCTGCCGGACAAGGAGGTCGTGCTGATCTGCACCGGTTCGCAGGGCGAGCCGATGGCGGCGCTGTCCCGGATGGCCAACCGCGACCACCAGATCCGCATCGTCGAGGGCGACACCGTCGTCCTGGCCTCCTCGCTCATCCCGGGCAACGAGAACGCCGTCTACCGGGTGATCAACGGCCTGACCCGCTGGGGCGCCAAGGTCGTGCACAAGGGCAACGCCAAGGTGCACGTCTCCGGCCACGCCTCGGCCGGCGAACTGCTCTACTTCTTCAACATCTGCAAGCCGCGCAACCTGATGCCGGTCCACGGCGAGTGGCGCCACCTGCGCGCGGCCGCCGAGCTGGGCATCGCCACCGGGGTGCCGCGCAACCGCGTGGTCATCGCCGAGGACGGTGTCTGCGTCGACCTGGAGCGCGGCGTCGCCCGCATCGTCGGCAAGGTGCAGGCCGGCTACGTCTACGTGGACGGCTCCTCGGTCGGCGACATCACCGAGGCCTCGCTCAAGGACCGCAGGATCCTCGGCGAGGAGGGCTTCATCTCGGTCTTCGTCGCGGTCGACTCGACCAACGGCAAGATCGTCGGTGGCCCGACCATCCAGGCCCGCGGCTCCGGCATCGACGACAACGCGTTCGTCCCGGTGGCCGCCAAGCTCCAGGAGGCGCTGGACCGCTCGGCGAGCGACGGTGTCCTGGAGCCCCGTCAGGTGCAGCAGCTGGTCCGCCGCACCATCGGCAAGTGGGTCGCGGACAACTACCGCCGCCGGCCGATGATCCTGCCGGTCGTCGTCGAGGTCTGACGCTCGCTCAACACCGGCTGAGGCCGGTTTGACGTGGGGCAACCCGGTGCGTAATGTTCTCCGGGTTGCCCCACGGGACGGCCCCTCGGAAACGGGCTCGAATCTGAATTCGAGAACGACCGGGGAAAACGGACCGAGAAACTCTGATAGAGTTCGGGAGCGCCGAAAGGCGAAAGCGAATCGAATGAATGAAACTCCGGAAAACGGAGCGGAAAACATCTGATAAGCTGGAAACA
>NZ_JBICVH010000032.1:0-72249 GCF_043198905.1 Kitasatospora sp. NPDC048715
AAGCTCGCCGACCTGGTCGTGGTCGACTCCGAGAGCTACGACCTGGTCGCCGTCATGCGCCGCGGCCGCTGGGTGCTCGGCGGCGAGGCGTTCCGGCCCGTGAAGGCCGACTGAGCGACCCGCCCGGAACACGACGCGGCCGCCCGTCCCCCTCGGGGGCGGGCGGCCGCGTCGCGTCCGCGGCGGCGTCAGCCGCTCGGCTCGATGGTGATCTGGTCGATCAGGATCGGCCCGGAGGGCACCGTGAAGGTCACCGAGTTCGGCCCGGCCTGGAACTGCGGGAGTATCCAGGTGGAGAACCAGGCGGCGGTCTGGTCCTTGGGGGGCGCCCCGTAGATCTTGTAGGTCACCCCGCTCGGCCAGTCCTTGCCGTTCACCGCGGCCCCGCCCTTGATGTCCGCGCCCGAGTAGTTGTAGTGCACGCTCAGCTTGTACGTCCCGGCCGTGGCGATGTCGCCGGTCCAGGTCACCGAACCGCCCGGCTGGAGCGTCAGGTAGCTGCCGTCGGCGGACTTGGCGCCCTTGACGCTGTTGCCGGACGGCGCGTTCTGCGCCTGGAGCTGGCCCGCGTCCACGCTCGTCGGCCCGGAGATGGCGGTGGCGCTCGACGTGGGGCCGGCGCTCGCGTTCGTGGCCGTCGGCGCCGGGCTGTTGGGGGCCGGCGGGGCGGTGGTCGCGGCGCCGCCCTTGGTGTTCTTGGTGTCGTCCGGGTCCCCGGTGGAGAGCGCTATGCCGGCGCCGATCGCTATCGCCGCGACCACGGCGACCGCGCCGATCACCGCGCCCTTGCTCCGGCCGCTGCTGCGCGGCTCCTCCCCCGGCTGCGGCCGGGAGTGCTCCGCGTAGCGGGTCTGCTGGGTGGGCGCGGCACCGTACTCGGGCTGCTGCGGCGATCCGGGCTGACCGCCGTACGGGGCCTGCGGCTGACCGCCCGGGTACCCCTGCGGCGGCATGCCCTGCTGGCCGTACGGCTGCTGCTGCTGTTGCTGCGCCCGCTGCGGCCCCCCTTGATGGTAGTGCTGGCCGTACTGCGCGCGCCCGACCTCCATCGGGCGGTTGTACGACGTGCGCGGGACCCCCTGCTGCGGCTCGGCCGGCTGCCCGGTGGAACCGTCGGCCGGGCGGTAGAGGTAGCCGAACGGGTCGTCGTCCTGCGGGGCACCGCCCCCCTGGCCCTCGGGCACTCCGTTGCTGCCGGCGGTCGTCACGGTGGTCTGCTCCCCCATCCGGTGCGCCGCCAGCTGCGGGCGGCGCAGATCATGGACGCTGTCGTACCGGGAACCCTACCTGTCGGATGTGACGGCGGGAAAAGACCCCTTGACAACTCACGGGTAACCCGGGCCGACCTGGGCGGACCCGAGCCCGCACCGGCCGTCCGCCGGTTCAGCCCGCGCGCCGGTGCGAGCGCTCGCCGCGCGCTCCGCGCACCGCCCCGCCCCGGGCCCGCTTCTCGTCGTACATCCGCTCGTCGGCGGTGTGCAGCACCTCCTCGATGCTCATCCCGCAGCCGGCCCAGCCGACCCCGAGGCTCACCCCCACCCGCATCGCCCGTCCGTCGATCCGCATCGGCGGGATGATGGCGCCCCGCAGCCGGTGGGCGAGGTCCTTGGCCTCCTCGCGGCCGATCCCGTCGGCCAGCACCACGAACTCGTCACCGCCGAGCCGGGCCACCGTGTCACCGTCCCGGACGGCCTGGCTCAGCCGCCGGGCCACCTCGACCAGCACCGCGTCGCCCGCGTTGTGGCCGAACCGGTCGTTGATCGACTTGAATCCGTCCAGGTCGCAGAAGAGCACCGCGAGCCCCTTGTCCACCGCCGCCGCGCCGCCGGAGCGGAACGGCGCCGACCAGGCTTCGCCGCCCGGCCCGTACTCGGCCGGGACCACCGCGTGGACGTGCTCCCCGTAGCCCGGGGCGAGCCCGCTCGGCAGGCCCTCGGGCAGTCCGTAGCCGTGCACCGGCCCGGCGTACGGGTCCGCGCCCTCCAGCCGCTCGTGCGCCGTGTGCGCGCTGTAGGAGTCGGCCGGGTAGCCGTACGGCTGCGGGTAGGCCGCCTCGACCTGGCCGGCCGCGGCGCCGACCGGCTGCGGCTGGGCGCAGAGCCGGCGGGCCAGCCGGGTCTTGAGCTCGGCGCCGTTCGGCAGCCCGGTGAGCGCGTCGTGGCTGGCCCGGTGGGCGAGCTGGAACTCGTGCCGCTTGCGGTCCTCGATGTCCTCGACGTGGGTGAGCAGGAAGCTCGGGCCCTCGGCCGCGTCCGCGACGATCGAGTTGCGCAGGCAGACCCACTGGTAGCCGCCGTCCCGCCGGGACAGCCGCAGCTCCGCGCGGCCGCTCTCGGCGCTGGTGCGCTCCAGCAGCGCCCGGTCCTCGGGGTGCACGAGGTCGGCGAAGCTCTGCTGCCGCAGCACCGCCCGGGGCCGGCCGAGCAGCCGGCAGAGCGCGTCGTTGACCCTGGTCAGCTGGCCGCGCCCGACGCCGTGCAGCTCGGTGATCGCCATCCCGCTGGGCGCGTACTCGAAGGCCTGGCGGAAGCTCTCCTCGCTGGCCCGCAGCGCCTGCTGCTCCTTCTCCAGGCGGGCCAGCGCGCGTTGCATCTCGGCCCGCAGCCGGGCGTTGCCGATCGCGATGGAGGCCTGCAGGGAGAACATCTCCAGGGCCTCGCGGGTCCACGCCCCGGGCCGCTTGCCGCTGCGCGGGCGGTCCACCGAGAGGACGCCGAGGAGGTCGCCGCCGGCGCTGTACATCGGGGCGAGCAGCCCGTCGGCGGGGTGCCAGTCATTGGCGTACACCGGCAGCGGGCTGTCCCCGATCCAGCGCGGGATGTCGCTGGCGACGGCCCAGCCGCGGTCGTACGGCAGGAAGCGCAGGGTGCCCCAGTGGTCGCTGACGCCGAGCAGCCGGTCCCAGGACTCCCGGGAGCCGACCTGGCCGAGCAGCACGGAGGGGCCGCCCATCGGGCTCTCCTCCAGCTCCCAGACGGCCGCCACCACGAGGTCGCCGTCCGGCCGGACCAGGCTGACGGCGGCGGCGTCGAAGCCGAGCCCGTGCACCGCGCCTTCGACAACGGCCTGGAGCGTGCCAGCGAGGCTGCGGGCAGCGTTGAGGTCCGCCACGACCCGGTGCAAGGTGCGGAGGGTCGCGAGACGGACGTACGGCTCCGACTCGGCTTCCATGCGGGGGCTCCCCGGCTGCTTCGGATAGTTCTTGATTGGTTATCGTCCGATTGCCAGAAGAACTGAATCACAGGGAGCACAGCGCTCGGCACGCTCGGTCAGCAATAGGCCATCACTTGTGACTTAAATCACACGACACTAATGCGCCCTTAATCAGTTCATCTGTCCCATAGCGGGACATAAAGCGCTATCGGCACATTTCTGGTGGTCGACCGCATGGGCCCCGGACTGAAGCCGACTGGGCCCGCCGGTCCGGCCGCTTCACTCCTGAGGGTGAGTTCGGCCACCGGGCGCAACCCTTCGGCCGGAGCGCCGGTCCTACGACCAAGGCCCGATGCCGTTCCTCCCGGGTGACGACTACCGTGCGGTACGTGTACCCGTCCCCGCAGCCCGAAGCTGCCCCCCACGCCACGCCCGACGAGTTCCGGGCTGCCCTCTCCCAGCTCGCCGCCGGCGTGAGCCTGGTGACCGTCCACGACCCCGAGGACGGCGAGGACGTCGGCATGACCGCCACGTCCTTCCTCTCGGTGTCGCTGGAGCCGCCGCTGGTGCTGATCTCGGTCCGCGAGGACTCCCGGATGGACGAGGTCCTCTCCCGGACGGACACCTGGGCGGTCTCGGTGCTGACCGAGGGACAGAAGACGCTCGGCTCCCGGTTCGCCATGAAGGGCCGGCTCAGCGACCGGCTGCTGTTCGCGGACACCCCGCACCGGCGCGGCCCGCGCACCGGAGCCCCGCTGATCGACGGCGCGCTGGCCACCGTCGAGTGCCGCACCGAGCAGCGGATACCCGCCGGCGACCACACCCTGCTGCTCGGCCGCGTCCTGGAGGCCGCGGTCCCCGACCCGGCCGCCCGCCCGCTGCTCTACTTCCGCGGCGGCTACCGCACCCTCGGCTGAACCGCCCGCCGGCTACTCGCCGCCGCGCGGCGCCCGGCGGCCCTGCTTCAGTTCGGAGCGGAGCCGCTTGTTGGTCAGCCGCCGCTCGACCATTCCCCGACTCGGCCTGGTCGCCCGCCGGGCCTTCGGCGGCGGCGCGCACGCCTCGCTCAGCAGCGCCGACAGCCGGGCCGCGGCCGCCTCCCGGTTGCGCCACTGCGAGCGGAACTCCGAGGCCTGGACCACCAGCACCCGGCCGTCCACCAGCCGGCCGGCCAGCCGCTCCAGCGCACGCTCGCGCCACACCTCGGGCAGCGCCCCGGTCGACGCCAGGTCGAAGCGCAGCTCCGCCTTGGAGTCGGAGGTGTTGACGTGCTGGCCGCCGGGGCCGGAGGAACGCGAGAAGCGCCAGACGAGCTCGGCGTCGGGGACGACCACCGACCCCCGTACGCGGATGGGCTCGGACATGCGTCCATCATCCCGCGCCCGGCCCGCCCGGTCACCCGGTTATCGGTACGCCCCCGCGCCCGCGCACCCGGTTACCCCGATCCGCCCCGAGCCCCGACAATGGCGTACGTGATCGAGCTCGGCTACTCCCTCTCCAACCGTTTCCCCGACCCCCCGCAGACGGACTACCGCACCGCGTCCGTGCACGCCCTGCGCTACGACCTGTTCTGCGGCGACGTCTACCTGGACGGCGAGGGCTCGGACCTGTCCACCGCCTGGGGCTGGGTTCCGGTGCTCGACTTCGCCTGGGCGCTGTGCGACGTGGCCGAACTCCTGGACCGCGACCCGGACGGCGGCCGGGCCGCCCGGGTGCAGACCACCGACCTCGACTTCACCCAGAACACCGAGCTGCTGCGCTTCGCCCGCCGCTTCAACTGGGTCGAGGTCACCGCCACCTGGCTGCCGGACGAGCCGCCGGTGGTGGTCCGCCACGGCGAACTGCGGCGCGAGGCCCGGGACTTCCTCCAGGACACCCTGGCCGACCTCTTCGACATGCACCCCGGCCTGGCCGACAATCCGAACATCTGGACTCTGCAGGGCCGGTTCCGGCGGATCTGACACCGGCTTTGCCCGGGCTTTGCCCTCCGATTGGCGCCCGCGAAGAATTCACGCTTCCTGCGGAACCAAGCCGCCGGAGTATTGCGTTGTCCCGGGAAATAGCGCACGAAGCGAACGAAGGGACTGCAATCGTCATGCCAGTGAGCCTCTCCAAGGGTGGCAACGTCTCGCTGACCAAGGAGGCCCCCGGCCTGTCCGCGGTCACCGTCGGCCTGGGTTGGGACGTCCGCACCACGACCGGCGCCGAGTTCGACCTCGACGCCAGCGCGATCGTCCTGAACGCGGACGGCAAGGTGCTGTCCAACGCCCACTTCGTGTTCTTCAACAACACCAGCACGCCGGACAACACCGTCGTGCACACCGGTGACAACCGCACCGGTGAGGGCGCGGGCGACGACGAGGCGCTCAACATCAGCCTGTCCGGCCTGCCGGCCGAGGCCGTCAAGATCACCTTCCCGGTCACCATCTACGACGGCGTCGCCCGCGGCCAGAACTTCGGCCAGGTCCGCAACGCCTACATCCGCGTGGTGAACGCGGCCGGCGGCGCCGAGATCGCCCGCTACGACCTCTCCGAGGACGCCGCCACCGAGACCGCGATGATCTTCGGCGAGCTCTACCGCAACGGCGCGGAGTGGAAGTTCCGCGCCGTCGGCCAGGGCTACGCCTCCGGCCTGGCCGGCATCGCCCAGGACTTCGGCGTGCAGATCTGACGCACCCGCGGGAAACACCGCGGCGGGGGGGGGGGGGGGGGGGGGGGGGGCCGGCCGCGGGGGGGGGGCCGGGGGGGGCGGGGGGGGGCCGCGGGGGCCCGGCCCCCCCCCGCGGGGCCCCGCGCGCGGGGGCCGGGGCCCCCCCCCCGGCCGGGGGGGCCCCCCCCCGGGCCGGGGGGGCCCCCCCGCCCCCCCCCGGGGGGGCCCCCCGGGGGGGGGTTGGGGGGGGGGCCCCCCCCCCCCCGCCGCGGTTCTCGTTTTCCGGGGCCCGGTCGCCTCAGCGCGAGGCGCGCAGCTCCGGCAGCTCGATCAGCTCGGTCTCGTCCTCCGGCGTCAGGTCCACCACGGTCGGCTCGCCCTGTTCGGGCCGCTCGGCCGGCTCCGCCGCCCGGGCCTCGGCCTCGGCCTTCGCGGCCACCGCCTCGTCGCCCACCACGTCCGCCAGGTCGGCGCGCTCCCCCAGCTCGGCGACGCTGCCCACCGCCGGCGCCGGGGCCGCCGGGCGCGCCGGAACGGCCGAACCGCGGCCGAAGAAGCTGAAGCCCTGCCCGCGCGCCTGCCCGGACTGCGCCGGCCGCGGCCGCTGCCGCTCCCCCGGCGCGGGCGCCGCGGCGGGCACGGCCGGAGTCCCGCCGAGCTGACCGACCGTCGCGGTCAGCGCCGGGCGCACCGGCTCCGGACGCACCGGCTCGGGACGCGCCGGCTCGGGACGCACCGGCGACTGGGCGACCGGGGCCTGCCCCGGAGTGGGCACCGAGGGCGCCACCGGAGCCGGCACGGCCACCGGTGCGGGCACCGCGACCGCCGGGGCGGCCGGGGCGACCGCCGGCTCCGCCGCACGCGCCCGCAGGGCGACCTCCGCACCCGCCGTACGCGCCCGCTGCGCCTCCTGCTCCGCCGCGCGGCGCTCCAGGTGCCGCAGCACCGACGCCGCCCGCACGTACGCGGCCGGGCTGGCCGGGTGCTTCGGACGGCTCGCGGCGAGCGCCCGCTGGGCCGCCTCGGCCTCCTTGAGCGCCTGCTCGGCGACGGTCACGGCCCGCTCGCGCAGCAGCCGGGCGATCTCGGTCTCGGCCTTCGCCAGCCGCGACTTCTCCGCCGTCAGCCGCCGCCCGAACCGGGTGGCCCGCTCCTCGGCGACCTCCGCCGCGTACTCGGCCTCGGCCAACTGCTCCTCGAACCGCTCCTCGGCGCGCATCCGCTGGGCCGCGGACATCTCGGCGGCCGCCCGGGCCGCCTTGTCCCGCTGGCGCAGCAGCAGCGCGAAGCCGAGCGTCGCGATCACCGCCGCGACGCCCACCGAGCGCACCAGGATGGTGTCCTGACTGAAAAGCAGAGCGGCCAGTGCGGCGACCAGCAGTACGCCGGTGGCGGTGGGGGGGAAGGCCCGGCCGAGGACGGAGGAATGACGGTGGCGTCCGCGAGACATGTCCAAGAAACTAGCGTGCGAATTGGGGCCGTGTCAGCCCAGGGTCCCCTTCCGCCCTTGACAGGGTTCGGTTCTTACCGCACGTGCCCGGATTCTCACCCAAGATCACGAGGAAAGGGCCGCTCAGCGACACCGCAGCGACACCTCGGCGACGCCTCAGCGGTGCGAGGCCGCCTGACCGCCCGGGTCGTCGTGGTTCTCCGGCAACTTGCACACGTGCTGGATCCAGAGCGCCGCCGCTATCACCGCGGCCCCCGCCAGCACCGCGAGCCCGGCCGTCACGGCCTGGTCCTTGCGGGCCGACACGTCCAGCTCGCCCAGCAGGTAGATCCCGGCCCCCGCGTAGACGCCGGTGACCACTGCCGAGACCAGCGCGCTGGCCTGCCCCAGCACCACCGCCCGGGCCGCCAGCAGCGGGTCGACCCCCTTCGCCCCGGGCTGCCGCTCGCGCACCGCCTTCAGCCGGGCCCGCAGCGACAGCGCGGTCGCCAGCAGGATCACCGCCACCGCCGTCAGCACCACCGGCGCCGCGGCGGGCACGGCCGGCAGCGTGTCCACGGAGGCCCACAGCTTGGAGCCGGCCCAGGACAGCGCCGTCGTGGCGGCGGTGATGCCGATCAGCAGGCGGAGGCGAAGCAGCTTCACTCGGAGGAGGTCCTTCCCGGGTACCAGAACCGGCCGCCCGCCCGGTGGCCCGGCGCGGCGACGCCAAGCCACCGTACCGGGCCCGGCCGGGCGGACACCCGCGCGAACGACGGACACCTACTCGTACGGCCGGGCCCCCGGTCGAGTTCCCCGGGCGCCGGCCCGGCCGTCGGCCCTCCGAGCCCGGCCCCGGACCTACTCCGGCAGCGTCAGCCGGATGTCCTCGCGGCGCTTCACGCCCTGCGCGTCCGGGCCGCCCAGCGCGGTCAGCAGCGCGTCCACCCGCCCGTGCCCGGGCACCTCGGCCTCCGGCTGGGCGTCCAGCCAGGGAGCGAGCACGAAGGCCCGCTCGTGCGAGCGCGGGTGCGGCAGCAGCAGCTGCGGGTCGTCGCTCAGCACGCCCTCGTAGGCCAGGATGTCGACGTCCAGGGTGCGCGGGCCCCAGTGGACGGTCCGCACCCGCCCGAAGGCGTCCTCGATGGCGTTGCCGCGCTCCAGCAGGTCCCGCGGGGGCAGCGAGGTGCGCAGCACCACGACCGCGTTGTAGTAGTTCGGCTGCTCCTCCGGCCCGCCGACGGCCTCCGTCTCGTACACCGCGGAGACGGCCTTGATCCTCAGCCCCGGGGTGTCGGCGAGCGCGTCGACGGCGCCCTGGAGGGTGTCCAGCCGGTTGCCCAGGTTGCTGCCGAGCGCGACGACCGCGCAGCGCTGGCTGTGCAGCGTGGTGTCGACGGAGTCCACCCGGTCCTCCAGGTCGAACGCGTTCGGCGTAGCCGTCTGGTCGCTGGTGCTCATCGGAAAACGTCCTCTACATCGGATACCGGGCGCGCGGTGGGGGTCATGCGCGGCCCCGGTGGATGGTCACGGTCACGTCGTCGAACGGCACGGTGATCGGGGCGTCCGGCTTGTGCACGGTGACCTCGACCTCCTCGACCGCTTCGTGCTTGAGGCACTGGTCGGCGATGCGCTGGGCCAGCGTCTCGATCAGGTCGACCGGCTCCCCGGAGATGATCGCGGTGACCTCCTCCGCCACCAGCCCGTAGTGCGCGGTGCGGGTGAGGTCGTCTCCGGCCGCGGCGGGGCGGGTGTCCAGGTACAGCACCAGGTCGACCACGAAGGTCTGCCCCTCGACGCGCTCACGTTCGAAGACGCCGTGGTGGCCCCGGGCTCGCAGCCCCCGCAGGGTGACGCGGTCCAGCAAACGAATCACTGCTCCCAGTCGGACGGGCCCCACCCGGCGAAAGGCACGGACGGGCAGGGCGAAGGCGGGCAGCACGCCCGCCACTCCGTTTCGAATCTACCCGCGAGCACGGACAACGCCTGACCGTCCTACCCGGCACGAACCGACGCCACGCGCACCGATATGGCGATTGACGTGAACGTTCGGTGACCACTCGGAAATTCCCGGCGACTTTTCGGCACGGCATTTCCGCGGCCGCCGGAATCAGCTCTCCTCGTCGTCGTCCCCGCTGGTCAGAACGGGTGAACCGTGATGCGACCAGAGCTTCCACCCGGCCGGGGTACGGCGGAACAGATTCGTCGACACGACCTTTCCGCCGACCAGCGGTCCGAGCTCCCCCTCCTCCTCCGACTCGCCGCCGGACAGGATGTTCTCGGTGCACGTGACAAGGGCCACATCACCGTGCACCTCGGCCTCGACATCGGTCAGGAAGAACTGGATGTACTCCGTGTTCATCATGATCAGCATGTACGACCTGGTCACCTGCGCCCGGCCGCGGAGCACCGGCCAGCCCGGGTGCACGCACACCACGCCGCCCTTGTCGTCGGCGTCGGCGGCACCCAGCCAGGCCTCCTCGACCGCTTCCAGGTCCCCCCGTTCCAGCGCCTCGTAGAGCCCCCTGTTCGCCGCGAGCACGGCCTCCAGGTCCGCCTCGCGCGCCCGCCCGGCCGTGCCGCCGCTCAACCTGCCGTCACCTGTCACAGACCCTCCCTCACCCCAACCGCGCCGCGTGCTGCCAGGCCGCGACCACCCGGACGGCGTCCGCCGTGCCGGACACGTCGTGCACCCGCACCGCCCAGGCTCCGGCCCGGGCGGACAGCACCGACACCGCGGCCGTCGCGTCGTCGCGCTCCCGGGCCGGGCGCAGTTCCCCGGTTGCCGGGTCGGCGAGCAGCGTACCCAGGAACCGCTTGCGCGAAGCCGCCACGAGCACGGGACGGCCGAGCGCGGTGAGCGCGTCCAGCCGGCCGAGCAGCGCCCAGTTGTGCTCGGAGGTCTTGGCGAAGCCGAGCCCCGGGTCGAGGATCAGCTGGTCCTCCTTGACCCCGGCCGCCAGCAGCGCGTCCACCCGGTCGGTCAGCTCGGCGACCACGTCGCGCACCACGTCGTCGTAGACCGCCGTCGCGTACATGTCGGCGGACTGCCCGCGCCAGTGCATCACCACGAAGGGCGCGCCGGTCTCGGCGACCACCCGGGCCATCGCCGGGTCGGCGAGGCCGCCGGAGACGTCGTTGACGATCGCGGCGCCGGCCTCGACGGCGCGCTCGGCGACGGTGGCGCGCATGGTGTCCACGGAGACCATCACCCCGGCGTCGGAGAGCTCGCGCACCACCGGGAGCACCCGGCGCAGCTCCTCCTCCTCGGACACCCGCTGCGAGCCCGGCCGGGTGGACTCGCCACCGACGTCCACCAGGTCCGCGCCGCGGGCCCGCAGCGCGAGGCCGTGCGCGATCGCCTTGGCGGGGTCGTGCCACATCCCGCCGTCCGAGAAGGAGTCGGGCGTGACGTTGACCACGCCCATCACGGCGCAGCGCTCCAGCCGCGGCAGACCGGCCGGCAGGGAGAAGGACGGCGAATCGTTCATGCTTCCCATTATCGAACGGGGCCCCCGCCGAGGATGCTCGGCGGGGGCCCCGTTCCGTGTCGGCGGGCCGGCCCCGGAGGGCGGTGACGGGCCTCAGGCGGCCTCGGTGACCTCGCGGGTCGACGGGACCGGCATCAGCCCCTCGCGCTGGCGCCGGCGGCCGAAACGCGGCATGCCGAGCGTGATGAAGGCCTCCGCCTGCATCGCGGCGAAGCCGATCCGCGGCAGGTCCCGGGTGCTCGGGAAGACCAGGAAGCGCGGCTCCCACTCGGGCTGGAACTTGGCGTTGAACTTGTACAGCGACTCGATCTGGAACCAGCGCGACAGGAAGACCAGCAGCCCGCGCCAGGCGCGCAGCACCGGGCCGGCGCCGATCCGCTCGCCGCGGGCGAGCGCCGAGCGGAACATCGCGAAGTTGAGCGACACCCGGCGCACGCCCATCGCGGGCACCGCCTGCAGCGCGGCGACGATCAGCAGCTCGTTCAGGCCCGGGTCGGCGGCGCGGTCGCGGCGCATCAGCTCCAGCGAGATGCCGTCCGGCCCCCAGGGCACGAAGTGCAGCACGGCCTTCAGGTCGTCGCCCTCCTCGCCCTCCTCCGGGGCCTTGTGGGCGGTGACCACCACGCAGTCGTCGTCCAGCGGGTCGCCGAAGCGGCCGAGGGCCATCGAGAAGCCGCGCTCGGTGTCGGTGCCGCGCCAGCGGGCGGCGGCGTCGGCGATCCGGTACTTCTCCTCCGCGGTGAGCTCGGAGACCCGGCGCACCTGGCAGGAGTAGCCGTTGCGCTCGATCCGCTTGACCATCTGGCGCACGTTGCGCATGGCCCGGCCGGAGAGCGAGAAGGAGGCGGTGTCCACGATCGCCTCGTCGCCCAGCTCCAGCGCGTCCAGGCCCGCCTCGCGGGTCCAGACCTCGCCGCCGACCTCGCTGCACCCCATCACGGCCGGCACCCAGGCGTGCTCGCGGGCCTCGGCCATGAACACCTTGATCGCGCCGGGCCAGGCCTCGACGTCGCCGACCGGGTCGCCGGAGGCCAGCATCACGCCGGAGACCACCCGGTAGGAGATCGCGGCCTTGCCGGTGGGCGAGAACAGCACGCTCTTGTCGCGGCGCAGCGCGAAGTAGCCGAGCGAGTCCCGCTCGCCGTGCCGCCCGAGCAGCTCGCGGACCTTCTCCTCGTCCTCCGCGGTCAGCTCGGGCTTCGGCTTGCCCGGGCGCAGCGCCAGGTAGGCGGTGGTGAAGGCGGTCAGCAGGCCGAGCCCGCCGAGCAGGTAGGCGACCAGGTCGGACATCCGGACGTTGTTGTACCGGACCGGGCCCTCGAAGCCGAACAGCCCGTACCCGACGTGCTGCAGGCGCTCGGCCAGGCCGGGGTGGCCGATCTCGTACTTGGTCCGGGTGCTCACGATCAGCAGGCCGAGCAGCACGCTGAGGACGCCCATGACGATCAGGTTGACCAGCGCCCGCCAGCGGGTGCGCGGGTCGGCCTTGGCGTAGAACTCGCGCTGGTGGACCAGCATCACGACGAGGAGCACCAGCGAGACGACCGCCGGGCCGATCTGGTGCCAGCGCACGATGTGCAGTCCGGCGCTGACCGGCAGCAGCACGCAGACCGCCCGCCAGGCCCGCCGCTTGCGGCGGCGCAGCGCGTGCGCCAGCGGCACCAGCAGGATGCCGACCATCAGCGCGCCGACCGCCGCCAGGCTGGTGGTGCCGCCCGGCAGCTGCCCCGCGAAGGTGTGCACCTTGGTGTGCCGGAGCTTGGGGAACACCGCGCTGGCGATGTCCACGAGCCCGATCAGCAGACAGGCGTAGCCGACCGCTCCGGGGAGCCAGGCCCTGGGGACGGCGGACGCCTGGTTGCGCAGCGTCTGCAGGCCGCGGCGACGGCGCGGCGGCTGCTCGGGGCTCGGCTCAACGGACACGGGAACGCTCATGGAAGCTCAGCGTAGAGGCTGCGGTGCGGTGTCCTGTCACTCCGGGGGAGGACGCGTGATGGACCTTCATGCCTATTCCTTCATCAGGCAATGCGCATACCAAGGACCCGGAAACGATCGGTAAACCGGGTCCGTGGTCGCGCTGCGGGTTGAGCCGGCGGTGGGAGCCGGGGGCCCGCCGCAGCGTGGCGCGGCAGGACCCTCCGGGACGCGTTACGTACGGTGGACGCCGCATTCTAGGGCGCCGGTTGCCTTCGCTTCCCCCCGCCCTTCCCAGCCCGCCGGGCGTCCGGACGGCCTAGCCGCGGTGGCCGGGCCTGACGGACCGCCAGACCATGAAGCCTGCACCGCCCGTGTCCCACCGGAAGGCCGACGGCATGGAACTGACCAGCGACGCGCTGGTGAACTCGCTGCTCGCACTCGGCGTCGCGGCAGTCGTCGCGACCCTGTGGGTCTGGCCGCGGCTGGCGCCCCAGCGGCCGCTGCCGGTGCTCGGCCGGATCGGACTGCTGACGGTCGTTCAGGCCTCGGTCCTGGCCGTGCTCGCGCTGTCGGTGAACAACTCCTTCGGGTTCTACACCTCCTGGGACGACCTGCTCAGTCCGGGCGGCGCCAAGCTCGCGCTGACCGGCAGCGCGAACCACAAGGGCGGCACCCCGGTCTCCGACGCGCTGGTCCAGCCCACCACCGAGGGCGGCCTGGAGACCATCACCAACCTGCCCAAGGGCCCGCCCGAGGAGGTCGGCAGGATCGAGTCGGTCCGGGTCAGCGGCAAGGAGACCGGCTTCTCCGACCAGATGTTCGTCTACCTGCCGCCCGCGTACTTCGACCAGAAGCTCGCCCTGGTCCGCTTCCCCGTCCTGCTGGCCATCGCCGGCTACCCGGGCACCACGCTGAACCTGCTGCACGAGCTCCCGTTCGCCCAGACCGCGATCGACCTGCAGCGCTCCGGCAGGATGCCGCCGACCGTCCTGGTGATGGCCCGCCCGGCCGTCGTCCCGTCCCGGGACACCGAGTGCGTGGACGTCCCCGGCGGGCCGCGCACCGAGACCTGGTTCGTCAAGGACGTGCCCGAGGCCATCCGCAGCAGCTACCGGGTCGGCCGCACGGCCGGCTCCTGGGGCACCCTCGGCTACTCCACCGGCGGCAGCTGCGCGCTGCGCCTGGCGATGCGCTTCCCGAACGTCTACGGCAACGCGGCGAGCCTGCACGGCGACTTCACCGTGCGCCAGGACAACTACACCGGCGGGGACCTCTTCAACGGCGACAAGGCGCTGACCCAGCAGCACGACCTCGGCTGGCGGCTGCAGAACCTGCCCGTCCCGGCGCTCAACCTGCTGGCGGTCTCCACCCGCACCGAGGGCGACTACCCGCAGACCGTCCAGTTCGTCGACCAGGCCACCCGGGCCGCGGCGGGCAACCCGCAGTTCACGATCGACTCGCTCTACCTGGACGACGGCGGGCACAACTTCGACAGCTGGACCAGGGAGCTCCCGGCCACCCTCGAATGGCTGGGCTCGCACCTGGGCTAGGCCCCGGCCAGGACCCGGCGAGGACCCGGCCAGGACCGGGCTAGGACAGGTGAGTGATTACCCGCCGGTCGGCCCGGACGGCCGGCGGCCCGGGGGGAACGTATCGCGACCGCCCGTCGGCCACCGCCGGGCACCGCCCCGGACCCGTGCAGGAGGCACCGTGCTGAGCACCCGCTCGCTCTTCGACGAGATCTACCGGAACGACCAGGCGTACCAGCTGTTCTGCAGCATCGCGGCCGACGGCGAGGACCAGGGCGGCTGGGAGAACGAGCGGATCAGCACGCTCACCCGGGACCCGGTCCTCGCCCCGAAGGTGGCCCGGCACGGTGCCGACGAGCGCAAGCACGGCCGGATCTTCACCCAGCTGCTGCACAAGCGCGGCCTGCCCAAGGTGCCGGTGCCGGACGAGGCGGACTACTGCATGCTGCTGGAGCGCCAGGGCGTCGGCCTCCCGCACGAGCGGCTGAACAGCGACGTCCCGCTGACCGACCGCGAGATCATCACCTACCTCGTGCACAGCCGGGTCACCGAACAGCGCGCCGCCGAGCAGATGCGCCGGCTGGTGAAGGTGTACCAGGACAACCCCGACCTCGGCCGGGCGATGCGGATGATCTCCGCCGACGAGGACAACCACCTCGCCTACTGCCACGAGGAGCTGCTGCGGCTGGTCTCCGAGGGCCACGGCCCGTACATCCGGCACGCCCTGGAGACCAGCGCCCGCGGCGAGATCCGCACCCACCGGGACGTCGGCCTCGCCGTCACCTCCCGGATGGCCCGGATCCTGCGCTGGCCGCGCTGGCAGCTCGCCCTGGTCACCCTCGGGGTGCGGGCGCTCTACCTGTACGACCGCGCCTACGGCTGGCGCCGGATGGTCACGCTGCGGATGCCGGAGCGCCGCAACGCGCTGGGCACCCCGGTCCCGCCGCACGCGGAGCACGAGGTGCTCTGAGCACCGCCCGGCCGGCCGCTGGCCCCTACCGGCCGATGATGAGGCTCATCGCCTCGGCCCGGGTGGCCGGGTCGCGCAGCTGGCCGCGCACGCAGGAGGTGATGGTCTTGGCGCCGGGCTTGCGGATGCCGCGCATCGACATGCACATGTGCTCGCACTCGACCACGACGATCGCCCCGCGCGGCTCCAGGATCCGCATCAGCGCGTCGGCCACCTGGCTGGTCAGCCGCTCCTGCACCTGCGGCCGGCGGGCGTAGACGTCGACCAGCCGGGCGAGCTTGGACAGTCCGGTGATCTTGCCGCTGGTGGACGGGATGTACCCGACGTGGGCCACGCCGCGGAACGGCACCAGGTGGTGCTCGCAGACCGAGGTCAGCTCGATGTCCTTGACCAGCACCATCTCGTCGTGGCCGAGGTCGAAGGTGGTGGTGAGGACGTCCTCGGGCTCCTGCCACAGGCCCGCGAATATCTCCTTGTAGGCCCGTGCGACCCGGGCCGGGGTCTCCCGCAGGCCCTCGCGGTCCGGGTCCTCCCCGACGGCGAGCAGCAGCTCGCGGATGGCGTCCTCGGCCCGCTTCTGGTCGAAGGTACCGACGGCGGGCGGACCGTCGAACGTCACCGGGTCGATCATGCGGGCCTCGCTTATGTATCGGAAGACTCTGGCTGAACAGCACGGATGCCGCGCCTCCAGGGTACAAACCCTGGTGACGCGGCATCCATTCCCTGCGGAGCGGGGGTCAGCCCTCGGTCGGCGGCTCGGCCGTCGGCAGCGGCGGGAGCTTCACGACGTCCACCGGAGCGCTCTCGACGGAGGCGGCGCCGTTGGTGAGCGCCAGCTCCTTCGGGGACTGCACCGGCGGCCGGGTGGACGGCGTGCGACGGGAGGAACCCGTCCAGGCCGGCCGGGCCGGGCGCTTGACGATCGGGGCGAAGACCTCGGCGATCTGCTCCTTGTTCAGGGTCTCCTTCTCCAGGAGCTCCAGGACCAGGTTGTCGAGCACGTCGCGGTTCTCGACCAGGATCTCCCAGGCCTCGTTGTGCGCCGTGTCGATGAGCTTCTTGACCTCCTCGTCGACCAGCCCGGCGACCTCTTCCGAGTAGTCGCGCTGGTGGCCCATCTCACGGCCCAGGAACGGCTCCGAGTTGTCGTTGCCGAACTTGATCGCACCCAGGCGCTCGGTCATGCCGTACTGGGTGACCATGGCCCGGGCCGTCGCGGTGGCCTTCTCGATGTCGTTCGAGGCGCCCGTGGTCGGGTCGTGGAAGACCAGCTCCTCCGCCGCGCGACCGCCCATCATGTAGGCGAGCTGGTCGAGCATCTCGTTGCGGGTGGTGGAGTACTTGTCCTCCTCCGGCAGCACCATGGTGTAGCCGAGGGCCCGGCCGCGGGACAGGATGGTGATCTTGTGCACCGGGTCGCTGTACTGGCAGGCCGCCGCGACCAGGGCGTGGCCGCCCTCGTGGTACGCGGTGATCTTCTTCTCCTTGTCGGACATGATCCGCGTGCGCTTCTGCGGACCGGCCACGACGCGGTCGATCGCCTCGTCCAGGATGCCGTTGTCGATCAGCTTCTTGTCCGAACGGGCGGTCAGCAGCGCCGCCTCGTTGAGGACGTTCGACAGGTCGGCACCGGTGAAGCCGGGGGTGCGCTTGGCGACGGCCGACAGGTCGACGTCGGGCGCGATCGGCTTGCCCTTCTGGTGCACCTTGAGGATGTCCAGCCGGCCCTGGAGGTCGGGGCGCTCCACCGCGATCTGGCGGTCGAAGCGGCCCGGGCGCAGCAGCGCCGGGTCCAGGATGTCGGGGCGGTTGGTCGCGGCGATCAGGATCACGCCGCCCTTGACGTCGAAGCCGTCCATCTCGACCAGCAGCTGGTTGAGAGTCTGCTCGCGCTCGTCGTGACCGCCGCCGAGGCCCGCGCCGCGGTGCCGGCCGACGGCGTCGATCTCGTCGACGAAGACGATCGCCGGGGCGTTCGCCTTGGCCTGCTCGAAGAGGTCGCGGACGCGGCTGGCGCCGACGCCGACGAACATCTCGACGAAGTCCGAGCCGGAGATGGAGTAGAACGGCACCCCGGCCTCGCCCGCGACGGCGCGCGCCAGCAGGGTCTTGCCGGTACCGGGCGGGCCGTAGAGCAGCACGCCCTTGGGGATCTTGGCGCCGACGGCCTGGAACTTGGCCGGCTCCTGGAGGAACTCCTTGATCTCGTGGAGCTCCTCGACCGCCTCGTCCGCGCCGGCGACGTCGGCGAAGGTGGTCTTCGGGGTGTCCTTGGTCAGCAGCTTGGCCTTGGACTTGCCGAACTGCATGACCCGGGAGCCGCCGCCCTGCATCTGGTTCATCAGGAACAGGAAGACCAGGACGATGATCACGATCGGGAGCATCGACAGCAGCAGGCTGACGAAGGTGCTCTGCTTCTCGGGGCTGATCGTGTAGCCCTCGGCGAGCGTGCTCTGGTCCTTGTCGTTGACCTGCGCCTGCAGCTTGTCGGCGATGGCGACGCCCTGGTCGCCGATGTACGAGGCCTGGAACTTGGTGCCGGACGGGGCCTTGCCCGTACCGGCGCTGGGCAGTGCGGCGCCGTCCTTCAGCTGGATCTTGATCGTGTTCGAGTCACCGGTGGTGATCTGCGCCGACTTGACGTTGTGCGCGTCGATCGCCGCGACGACCTGACCGGTGTCCACCGTCTTGTAGCCGTTCGAGTCCGAAACGACCTGCATCAGTACGATGACGGCGAGGACGGCCAGCACGATCCACATGATCGGCGCACGGAAGTATCGCTTGACGTCCATCCATGCGGGGCGTTGCCGCCCCGTCCCTCCTGCCACTCAACGGCGCCGGGGACTGTTGACCGCGGCGCGTCCGAATTGATGCTCATGTGAAGAGCGGTTTATTGGACCGTACCGCAGTCCGACCCACCCATGGCGGGAGCACGGCGACACGGCTTTGGTTCTCTGTCTCCCGGGTGCAACGGGCGGGAACGGCCCACTGTTCCCGCCCGTCGCCCGAACGGGGACCTCAGCCGCCGTAGACGTGCGGCGCGAGGGTGCCGATGAAGGGGAGGTTGCGCAGCTTCTCCGCGTAGTCCAGGCCGTAGCCGACCACGAACTCGTTGGGAATGTCGAAACCGACGTACTTCACGTCGATCTCGACCTTGGCCGCGTCCGGCTTGCGGAGCAGGGTGCAGACCTCCAGCGAGGCCGGACCACGCGAACCCAGGTTGCCCAGCAGCCAGGACAGCGTCAGACCGGAGTCGATGATGTCCTCGACGATCAGGACGTCACGGCCGGCGATGTCGGTGTCCAGGTCCTTCAGGATCCGCACCACGCCGGAGGACTTGGTGCCCATGCCGTACGAGGAGACCGCCATCCAGTCCATGGTGACCTGCGAGTGCAGGGTCCGGGCCAGGTCGGCCATGACCATCACGGCCCCCTTGAGGACGCCGACGATCAGCAGGTCCTTCCCTGCGTAGTCCCGGTCGATGCGCTCGGCCAGCTCAAGGAGCTTGGCGTCGATCTCGTCCTTGCTGATGAGCACCTTCGCGAGGTCAGCGCCCATGTCGTTCTGGTCCACCGGGGATACGTCCTCAAACGTTCGGGGTCTGTGTGGCCGGCGGTCGGCTCCCCCGGGGCATGCCTCGCCCGTCAGTCGCCCTGCCGCCGAAAGACCAGCGTGCCACACCTGCGGGTGGCCTCGACTCCCCCGGGTAGGTGCAGCGGGCCCTGTCCGCGCCATCCGGTGACCAGCAGGTCGATCGTCTCCAGGTGCCGGGCGAACAGGTCCCCGGCCGGACAGCCCGCCCGCAGCGCGGCCCGGCGCAGCACCCGGCGGCGCACGGCGGGCGGCAGTTCGGCCAGTTTCACGGCGTCCAGGGCGCCGTCGCCCGTACGGAGGTCGCGTTCGGCCAAAGAGGCCCACTGGTCGAGGGCGTCGGCGTCGTCGCGGAACAGCCGGGCGGTCCGGGCCAGCGCCTCGACCACGCCACCGCCCAGGTGCTTCTCCAGGACCGGCAGCACCTCGTGGCGGACCCTCGAGCGGGTGTAGGCGGGATCACAGTTGTGCGGGTCGTCCCAGACCGGGATCGACTGGGCGGCGCAGGCCTGCCGGGTGGCGGCCCGGTCCAGCTCCAGCAGCGGGCGGCGGTAGCGGCCCTTGTGGGCGGGCATCCCGGCCAGCGAACGGGAGCCGGAGCCGCGGGCCAGGCCCAGCAGCACGGTCTCGGCCTGGTCGTCCCGGGTGTGGCCGAGCAGCACCGCGATCGCTCCGTGGCGGTCGGCGGCCGCGTCCAGGGCGGCGTAGCGGGCGTCCCGGGCGGCGGCCTCTGGGCCCCCGGCGCGGCCGACCCGCACCGGGACGGCCTCCACCGGGTCGAGGCCGAGCGTGCGCAGCCGGTCGGCCACCTGGGCGGCGCGCTCGGCGGAGCCGGCCTGGAGCCCGTGGTCGACGGTGACGGCGCCGACCCGCAGGCCGATCTTGGGGGCCTCGAAGGCGGCGGCGATGGCCAGCGCCATCGAGTCCGCGCCGCCGCTGACCGCGACCAGGATCAGCGGTGAACCGGGCGCGGCCGGGGTGCGGGGCAGCCCGGAGGGGTGGCGCGCGGCGTTGCCGATCAGGGTGGTGCCGACCGCGGCGCCCACCAGCGGCGCCCCGGCCGGGCGCTCGCGGGGCTCGCGCACGGGCGCGGTGAAGGTGGTACCGGCCTCGGCGGCGAGGTCGGTGAGCGTACGGCGAACGGCCAGGCGTATCGCGGCGACAGCGGGGTGAGGGCCCACGGCGGAAGACTCCTCGTCGGAGGGGACAGGACTCGCGGCGGACGCGGCGGGGACCGCGCACCGCATGAGCGCCCTGTTACCGGGCGCTCACAGATGGTGGCAGAAAGGAGCGACCCGCTACGCCACCCGCGCCACCGGTACGACCACCGTCCCACGTACGGGTGAATGAAGAAACGCTTCTTCACCCGTCGTCTGGCCGATTGGACCACTCGTACGAGCGGGTTTGACCGACGCGCGCCGCTTGCCGCCCGGCTCACGGCGCGCCCGCGTCAGGAGCACCCGCTCAGCGGGCCACCCGGGCCACCCAGGCGGCCGGATCGTGGATCTCGTCCTTGGTCGGCAGGGTGTTCGGGGAGGTCCACACCCGGTTGAACCCCTCCATGCCGACCTGCTCCACCACGCCGCGCACGAACACCGCGCCGTCCTGGTACTGGCGCAGCTTCGCGTCCATGCCGAGCAGCCGGCGCAGCAGCAGGTCGAGCCGGTTGGCGCCGCGGTCCCGGCGCTGCTGGAACTTCTCCCGGATCTCGGCGACCGTCGGCACCACGGCCGGGCCGACGCCGTCCATCACCACGTCCGCGTGGCCCTCCAGCAGCGACATCACGGCCGTCAGCCGGCCGAGGATCTCGCGCTGCGCGGGCGACTGGACGATCTCCAGCAGGTTCCCGGAGGAGGCGCTCTCCCGGTTGCCGCCGCCCGGCAGGCCGCCGAACGAACCGGCCGCGTCCCGCAGCCGCTCCAGCAGGGCACCCGGGTCGACGTCCGTCTCGGAGAGGAAGGACTGCACCTCGGACTGGATGTGGTCGCGCAGCCACGGCACCGCGGTGAACTGCGTCCGGTGCGTCTCCTCGTGCAGACAGACCCAGAGCCGGAAGTCGGACGGGTCGACGTCCAGCTCCCGCTCGACGTGCACGATGTTCGGCGCCACCAGCAGCAGCCGGCCCGGCCCGGGGCCGTCCGGCCCCAGCCGCGGCTTGTCGAACAGCGCCGCCGGGCTGTCCGGCGCCTCCAGCGGGGGCTCCGCCGGGGCGAAGGTCTCGTACTGGCCCAGCACCTTGGTGGACAGGAACGCCAACAGCGCCCCGACCTCGATCCCGGTGGCCTTCTCGCCCACCGCGCCGAACACCCCGGCCGTCGCGCTGTTCGCCCGACGCGCCTGGAGCTTCTCCACCAGCGGCTGGACGACCGTGCGGAAACCCGCCACGTTGGCCCGGATCCAGCCGGGTCGGTCCACCACCAGCACCGGCGTCGCCGCGGCCCGGGACAGGCTGGACGAACGCATGCCGGTGAACGCCCGCACGTGCTCCTCCGCCTCCAGGGCGTGCCGGCGGAGCTCGGCGACCACCGCCGCCGCTTCCTCCCGGCTCACTTCCGGCCCCGGCCGCACCAACCTGGTCGCGGTTGCGACCGCGAGGTTCCAGTCGACCATGTCAGCACCGCCACTCGCGCTCGTCATGCCCTCACCGTACGTGCTCCCCACCACCGGCGGCAGCCACCCGCCGCCAAGACCTCTCCCCCGACGGCCGATCGGCACGGCCGGCGCGACGGGGCGGGCGGGGCCGGGTCAGTGGCAGCCGCAGCCGCCGAGGCGGCCGGCGACCCGGTCCATGGCGGCACGGGCGGTGTCGGCGGGGGCGGTGGTGCGGGTCATGACGGCGAAGGCGAGGAGGCGGCCGTCGGCGTCGACGACGGTGCCCGCGAGGGTGTTGACGCCGTTGAGGGTGCCGGTCTTGGCGCGGATCAGACCGGCCGCGTCGGCGGCGCCGGACCCGGAGCCGTAGCGCTTGTTGAGGGTGCCGGTGAAGCCGGCGACCGGGAGGCCGGTGAGCACCGGGCGCAGGGTGGGGTGCTGCTCGGAGGCGGCCAGCGCGAGGAGCCGGGTCAGGACGGCGGGCGGGATCGCGTTGCCCGGGTGCAGGCCGCTGCCGTCGTTGAGCACCACGCCGCCCATCGGCACCCCGAGCCGGGTGAGCTCCTGGGTGACGGCCGCCGCGGCGCCCTCGAAGCTCGCCGGCTGGTGGGCGGCGACGGCGACCTGACGGGCCATCGCCTCGGCGAGCTGGTTGTCCGAGGTGGTCAGCAGGCGCTCCACCAGCCGGGCGACCGTCGGCGAGAAGACCTCGCCGAGCGGGGCCTGACCGGAGGCGGTCGGGGCGGGGGCGGGCGCCGCGGCGGGGGCGGCCTTGCCCGTCACGGTGATGCCGCGGGCCCTGAGCAGGGCGGCGAAGGTCTCGGCGGCCGCGGCCGCCGGGTCGGCGACCCGGTCCGGCGCGTCCTCCCGGCTCTTCGGGTCCACCCTGCCCTCGTCCACCATCAACGGGACCACCAGGGCGATGTTCTGCCCGTCGTGGTTCCGGTGCTGCGGGCTGCCCGCGTACAGCGACAGGTCGTAGTCCAGCCGGACCGTCGTGGTGCCGAGGCTCTTGAGGGTGTCGGCGGTCTGCCGGGCGAGGAGGTCCAGCGAGGCGGGGGCGGTGTCGGCGTCGGCCGGCTGCCCGCCGATCTGCACCTGGTCGGCGGGCAGCGCGGTGAGCGTCGGATCGCCGCCGCCGACCAGGGTGATCGTGCCCGGGTCCGCGCCCCGGACCACCCGGGTGTGCAGCCGGGTGTCCCCCGGGATGAGGGACAGGGCCGCGATCGCGGTGGCCAGCTTGGTGGTGGAGGCGGGGGTGGCCGGGGTGTTCTCCCCGGAGCCGTACAGGAGTTGGCCGGTGCCGGCGTCCGCGACGGCGAAGGTGACCTCGCCGAGGCTCTTGTCGGCGAGGGCGGCGGCGAGCGCCTGCTGGAGGCCCTGCGCGGTGGGGACGGCGGCGCCCGTGTCGCCGTCCACGGCGGCCAGGACGGCGCTCGGCGCGGGCGCCGGGCGTGCGCCGGGCGCGTCGCTGCCGCCGGTGGTGGGGGCGGCGGGCGCGGAGGCGACGGGCGGCGCGGCCCGACGGGTGGGCTCGGTACCCGGACCGTCGTTCGACCGGGGTCCGGCACCGCCCTTCCCGTGATCGCCCTTCCCCCGGTCGCGGCCGCCCTGCCCGTCGTGGTCCTCGTCCTCTCCCCGCCCGGCACTGTGCCCGCCCGGCGGCGGGGACGGCTGCGCGTACGCACCACCCGAGGTCAGGACCGTACCGACGACCAGCAGCGCCGCTCCGAACAGCCCCGCGGCCGTCCCCCCGCGACGGCGCGCCGCCCCTCCCCCTGCTCCCACCGACCGGCCCCTTTCCCGAGCACTCGCTCCCGTAGGAGACACTTGGATTCTGTCAGTCCCTACCTTGGAGGAACCGTTGGAGTTCGACGTCCTTATCGAAATCCCGAAGGGCTCTCGTAACAAGTACGAGGTCGACCACGAGACCGGCCGTCTGCGGCTCGACCGGATGCTCTTCACCTCGACCCGCTACCCGGCCGACTACGGCTACGTCGAGGGCACGCTCGGCGAGGACGGCGACCCGCTGGACGCCCTGGTCATCCTGGACGAGCCGACCTTCCCGGGCTGCCTGATCAAGTGCCGCGCCATCGGCATGTTCCACATGACCGACGAGGCCGGCGGCGACGACAAGCTGCTCTGCGTCCCGGCGACGGACCCGCGCTGGGAGCACCTGCGCGACATCCACCACGTGTCGGAGTTCGACCGCCTGGAGATCCAGCACTTCTTCGAGGTCTACAAGGACCTGGAGCCCGGCAAGTCCGTCGAGGGCGCCGACTGGGTCGGCCGCGCCGAGGCCGAGGCCGAGGTCACCGCTTCGATCAAGCGTCTGGCGGAGCAGGGCGGCCACTGAGCCGTCGTTCCGATCTCATTCGATCGAGAGCGGTTCGAGGCAGGTCGGGACAGCCCGGGGCCGGGGTTCGCGGATTTCTTCCGCGGGCCCCGGCCTCTGTCGTTCCCGGGGACGGGACGGTTTGCCGACACCCTGTCGGCATGATGTGAAGTTAGGTTAGGCTAACCAAAACATTCGGTCCGACTCCGAACGGCCGACCCGAACGGCCGACCCCGAACCCTGGAGGCCGCATGCCCACGCCCGCGCCCGCCCCGTTCTCCACCGTGCTCCGCACCGCCAGCAGCGAGGAGCACGAGGCCGCCGAGCAGTCCACGTTCATGAGCCGGCTGCTGGGAGGCCGACTCGGGATCGAGGCGTACGCCGACCTCACCGGCCAGCTCTGGTTCGTCTACCGGGCCCTGGAGGAGCGGGCGGAGCAGCTCGCGCGGCACCCGCTGGCGGGCCCCTTCATCGACCGGGCCCTGCTGCGCACCGCCGCCGTCGAGCGCGACCTGGCGCACCTGCGCGGGCCCGACTGGCGGGACGGCCTGGCACCGCTGCCGGCCACCGCCGCCTATGTCGCCCGGGTGGAGGAGCTGGCCGCCGCGTGGCCGGCCGGGTACCTCGCGCACCACTACACCCGCTACCTGGGCGACCTGTCGGGCGGCCAGATCATCCGGGGCGTGGCCGAGAAGACCTGGGGCTTCGAGCGCAAGGGCGACGGCGTGCGGTTCTACGTCTTCGAGGAGGTCGACAACCCGGCGGCCTTCAAGCGCGAGTACCGGGCCAAGCTGGACGCGGCCGGGGAGGCGATGGACGAGGTCGAGCGGCGCCGGGTGGTCGAGGAGTGCAAGCGGGCCTTCGTGCTCAACGGGGCGGTCTTCCGCGACCTGGATGCGCGTTACCCGCTGAGTGCATAAACGTTTCCCCCTGGTTTTCGAGGGACGGCCCCGGCGAGCGGTTGCTCGCCGGGGCCGTCACCGTCTCCGCCCGCCGTCAGGCCCGGGCGGCACCGCGGCGGTTGCGCACCAGCACGGTGGCGCTGCCGCCGACCAGCAGCAGCCCGGCCGCGGTGGCCAGCAACGGGACCACCGGGGTGTCCGCACCGGTGGCGGCCAGCGAGCCGCCGCCCGTACCGGTCAGGCCGCTCGTGGTCAGCGAGGCGCCACCGGACGTACCGCTGCCGGCGCCCCGGCCGCCGCCGGCCGCCGAGCCGCCGCCGGTGGAACCGGCGGGCGGGGCGGTCGGCAGCTCGGCGTCCTTGTCGAAGGCGAGCGTGGCGCTGACCGGGTCCAGGGCCGTACCGGCCGGGTAGTTGGAGAACGCCGGCACGCCCTCGGCCGTGAGGGTGGCCGGGACGTTCGCCAGCGTGACCACGCCGCCGACCGGCTTCAGGGCGGAGGCCGGAACGTCCAGCCTGGCGATCCTGGCACCGCGCAGCGAGGTCGACGCGCCGTCCGGGGACCTGCCGTTGACGTCGGCGGTCAGGAACGCTCCGTCCCGGCCGATCGTCAGGCCCAGCTTGGACAGCGTGGTGTCCAGCGCCCAGCCGTCCTTGCCGGGGTGCCCGAGGAAGCGGACCGAGCCGTCGAAGGCGGCGGTCAGCGAGTGGTCGGCGGTGTTGTACGCGCCGGTGGCGCCGCCGAAGCGGTAGTCGGCCGCGCCGCCGCCGAACTCGACCTTCCCGGCGGCCATCGGCGACGCCAGGTAGGCGCGGAAGCTCTCCTTGACCTTCCACTCCAGCGCCCCCTTCAGCACCGGCAGGCCGGACGGGACCGTGCCGGGGCTGCCGCCCGCGGACGGGGTGGCGCTCGGCGACTGGCCGGCCGAGGGCGAGGAGGTGGCCGAGGGCGTGCCGGACGGGGTCGAGGTCGGCACGGCGGTGGGTGTGGCGGTGGGGCTTCCGGTCGCGCTCGGGCTTCCGGTCGGATTCGCGCTCGGACTCGCGCTCGTGCTCGCGCTCGGCGAGGAGGTGGCGGACGGCGCGGTGGTGGCCGTCGCGGTCGGCGAGGGCGTGGCCGGGCCCTGCTTCAGCAGCAGCGACAGCGGGTCCATGTCCGCCCCCGCCGGGTAGAAGCCGGCGAAGGCCCGGGCCCCCTGCTCGGTCAGCTTGGCCGCGGCGGGCACCCCGTTGGTGGTGTCCCGCGCGACGGTGAACGTCACCAGCGGCACGTCGTCCCGGCGGGTGACCTCGGTGGCGCCCATCGACTCCTTGGAGGCGGTGTCGGCGGTCAGCGTGCCGGTGGTGCCGGAGGTGGTGATCCGCAGATCGCTGAGCGCGACGTCCAGGGCGCCGTGGTGGGCGGTGAAGTGCACGCCGCCGGTGAAGGAGGAGCTGAGCGCGTGCGTGGTGAGGTCGTACGCCGCGTTCGCCAGGCCGAAGTGGAAGGTGCCGTCGGCGTTGCGGGTCGCACCGCCGGTCAGCTCGATCGCGCCGCCCTGGGAGGCCGGGCCCTCGATGTAGGAGCGGAAGCTCGCCTTCACGCCCCAGTCCAGCGCGCCGGTGTCGTACGTGACGCTGCTCGGTCCGCCCGCGCCGAAGGCCAGTGCGGGGGCACCGAGGGCGGTCAGGCCGAGACCGGCGGTGACGGCCGCGAGGGCGGCCGGCCGGGTGCGGTTGCGGGACATGCTGGGTACTCCGTTCGGATGGGGGGAGGGAGCGGGGGGACGCTCCCGGGAGGGGTCAGGCCGCTTCGTCGGCGTCGGGCCCGGCAGCCGGGGCCCCGGCCGCGGCGGCCGCCCGACGGCGGCGGACGAGCAGGCCGCCGGTGGTGGCGAGGGCCGCCACCAGCACCGCGCCACCGGCCACGGCGGCCACCGGGACACCGTCCGAGGAGGAGGCGGCGACGGGCGCGGCGGCCGGGGGGACGGCGGGGCTCGCGGCGGCGCCCGGCGGGGTGACCGGAGCGCTGCCGAGGTCGGGCAGCGGGGGAAGCGCGGCGGCCGGGTCGAGGGCGACGGCGAAGCTCAGCGGGTCCATCCCGGTGCCCGCCGGGTACAGCCCGCCGAAGGCCTCGGCGCCGTCCTCGGTGAGTTCCAGCGGCAGTTCGACGGCCCGCAGCAGGCCGCCCTCGGCCTTGAGGCCGGCCGGGTCGAAGGTCGCCAGCTCGACACCGGGGAGCTGCCGGGTGCCGCCGTCCGGGGTCCGGCCGGAGACGTCGGCGAGCAGTCGGCCCCGGCCGCCGGAGACGGTGACGCCGGGGTTGGCGAGGGTGAGGTCCAGGCCGTAGCCGTCGCCGGCGCGCATTCCGGTGAAGCGGACGGTGCCGGTGAAGGCCGCGGTCAGCTCGCCGGTGGCCGGGTCGTACCCGCCCTTGGCCGGGGTCCAGCGGAAGAACGCGCCACCGTCCGCCGCCCCGCCGCCGAGCTCCCAACGGCCTTGGGCGACCGCGCCGGTGACGTAGTCCCGGAAGGTGCGGCGGACCCCCCAGTCGAGGGCGCCGTCGGCGAACCCGGTGCGGGCCGGGGCCTGGGCGGTCGGCCCGGACGTCGGCCCGGTGGTCGGAACCGGCGTCGGCGTGGTCGCGGGAGCGGCGGTGGGCGCCGGGGTGGCGGCCGGCGCGGGCGCCGCGGGCTTCTCCTGGGCGGCGGGCAGGTTGACCGACAGCGTGAGCGGGTCGAGGGCCGTACCGGCCTGGTAGAAGCCGCCGAAGGCCTTCGCCCCGGCGTCGGTGAGGGTCGCCGGGACGCCGCTCAGCGTCAGGGTGCCGGCCGCGCCGCGCAGGTCGACGCCGGCCAGCGAGAGGTCGGCCAGCCTGGCCTGGCTCGCGCTGCTCACCTGGCCGGTCTCCCTGGACTTGCTGCTGACGTCCGCGTACAGCCCGGCCGCGCCGCCCTGGACGGCCCTGAAGGTGAGCCGGCCGACGCTCAGGTCGAGCGCGTCGGCGCCGTTCTCCCGGTGCCCCGTGAACCGGACGCCGCCGGAGAAGGCGGCGGTCAGCGCACCCGCCGCCGGGTCGTAGGTGCCGTTCGCGGAGTGGAACCGGAAGGTGCTGCCGCCGACCGTGGCCGCGCCGCCGGTCAGCGACCAACTCCCCTGGGCGATGGGCCCGGTGACGTAGGTCAGGAAGGACTGCTTGATCCCCCAGTCCAGTCGCCCGCCGGAGACCCTGCCCTCGGCGGCCGACGCCGGTCCCGGTGACAGGCCCACCGCCAGCAGGGCGGCGAGGGCGGCCACCAGGGTGGCGGCCAGACGGCGGAGCCGGCTGGACAGGGGCACGGCGGATCACTCCTCGGGGGGCACGGGGGGATGGCGCAGGGGGGCAGGCAACGGCCACCCCCTTGCGGAACTGAGGTAAGGCTAACCTAATATATGAGTCAAGAGCCCCCGCCGCCCCGCTCCCCCACCCCGGGCAGCACGGCACCAACTCCCCGTGAAGGGAACCAGGTTGAGCAGCAGTACGATCCGATCCAGGGCGGCCCGCGGGCCCGTCCTCCTGCTGCTCGCCCTCGGCCTGCTGCTCGCCCTCACCGCCTGCGGCACCGCCGGGGGAACGGTCACGGCAACCGCCTCCCGGGCACCCGACACGGTCGAGCCGCCCGCCACCGAACCCGTCCCGCACCTTCCGGCCACCACCGCCTCCGCCGACGGCCGCCAGGTCACCGTCACCAGCGCCGAACGGATCATCCCGCTCAACGGCAGCCTCGCCGAGCTGGTGTTCAGCCTCGGCCTCGGCCCCAAGGTGGTCGCCCGGGACGTCTCCACCACCTTCCAGCAGGCCGCCGCGCTCCCGGTGATCACCCAGGCCCACGACGTCTCCGCCGAGGGCGTGCTCTCGCTGCACCCCACCGTCGTCCTCGCCGACCGCTCCACCGGCCCGGCCGAGGCGATCGCACAGATCCGGGCGGCCGGCGTCCCGCTGATCGTCCTGGACGACGCCAAGCGGCTGGCCGACGTCGGCCCGCGCATCGACACCGTCGCCGCCGCCCTCGGAGCCCCCGACGCCGGACAGCAGTTGAAGGAACGCACCGCACAGCGGATCGACGAGGCCGCGGCCGCCGTCCCGGCCGCCGGCCGCCACCCCAGGGTCGCCTTCCTCTACCTGCGCGGCAGCGCCTCCGTCTACCTGCTCGGCGGCCCCGCCTCCGGCGCCGGCTCGCTGATCGAGGCGGTCGGCGGCGAGGACGCCGGCACCGCCGCCGGCCTCACCGGCGACTTCACCCCGCTCACCAGCGAGGCCCTGGTCAAGGCCGCGCCCGACGCGATCCTGGTGATGAGCAAGGGGCTGGACTCGGTCGGCGGCGTGGACGGCCTGCTCAAACTGCCCGGCGTCGCCCAGACCCCGGCCGGGCTCGACCGCCGGATCGTCTCGATCGAGGACGGCCGACTGCTCAGCTACGGCCCGCGCACCCCGCAGGTGCTGCGGGACATCGCCGCCCAGCTCTACCCGGCGGACGCCAAGTGACCCTCGCCGCGAGCCGGAAGGCCCTCCCGACCGTCCGCCGCACCACCCTGCTCACCGCCGGGCTCACCGCCGCCCTGGTCCTCTGCGCCCTGCTCGCGGCCGGGGTCGGCGCCTACCGCATCCCGCTCGGCGACATCCTCGCCTCCACCGCCCACCGCCTCGGCCTCGGCGGCCACGCCCTGGACCGGGTACCGGAGTCGGTGCTCTGGAACGTCCGGCTGCCGCGAGTGGTGCTCGCCCTGCTGGTCGGCGGTTCGCTGGGCTGCGCCGGCGCGCTGATGCAGGGCGTGTTCGGCAACCCGCTCGCCGAGCCCGCCGTGATCGGCGTCTCCTCGGGCGGCGCGGTCGGCGCGGTGGCCTGCATCGTGCTCGGCCTGGACGCCCTGGGCAGCTGGACGGTCACCGCCTTCGCCTTCGCGAGCGGCCTGCTGACGGTCTTCGCGGTGTACGCCATGGCCCGCTCCGGCGGGCGCACCGAGGTGGTCACGCTGATCCTCACCGGCGTCGCCGTGAACGCCTTCTGCGGCGCCCTGATCGGCATCCTGCTGTTCACCGCCGACTCCGCCGCGATCAGCCAGGTCACCTTCTGGCAGCTCGGCTCGCTCGCCCAGGCCACCTGGGGCAAGGTGCTGGCCGTCCTGCCGTTCGCGCTGGCCGGCCTCGCCGTCGCCCCGCTGTACGCCCGCAAGCTGGACCTGCTGGCCCTCGGCGAGCGCCCGGCCCACCACCTCGGGGTGGACGTCGAGCGGATGCGGCTGGTGCTGATCACCGTCGTCGCGCTGCTCACCGCCGCGGCCGTCGCGGTCAGCGGGATCATCGGCTTCGTCGGCCTGGTCGTCCCGCACCTGCTGCGGATGCTCGCCGGCCCCGGCCACCGCTTCCTGCTGCCCGCCTCCGCGCTCGGCGGCGCGCTGGTGCTGGTCGTCGCCGACCTCGCCGCCCGCACCCTCGCCGAGCCGGCCGAACTGCCGCTCGGGGTGCTCACCGCACTGATCGGCAGCCCGTTCTTCTTCTGGCTGCTGCGCCGGACCAGGACCAGGCAGGGAGGCTGGGCGTGAAGCTACGCCGCCACCGGGAGATCCCCGAACGGCCCGTACCCGGCACCGAGTTGCTCGCCGCCGAGGCCGTCCGGCTGGAGGTCGGCGGACGCCCGCTGCTGGCCGGCGCCGCCGCCCGGGTGGCGGCCGGCGAGGTGGTCGCCCTGCTCGGGCCGAACGGCGCGGGCAAGTCCACCCTGCTGTCCGTACTGGCCGGCGACCTCCGGCCGGACAGCGGCGGGGTCACCCTGCGCGGCCGTCCGCCGAGCGACTACGACGCCGCCGAACTCGCCCTGCACCGGGCGCTGTTGCCGCAGTCCGCCGCACTGTCCTTCCCGTTCCCGGCCGACGAGGTGGTCCGGATGGGCCGCGCGCCGTGGGCGGGCACGTCGGCGGCCGCCGAGGACGCGGCGGCCGTGGCCGAGGCGATGGCCGCCACCGAGTCCACCGCCTTCGCCGGGCGCCCGTTCACCGCCCTGTCCGGCGGCGAGCGGGCCCGGGTGGCGCTGGCCCGGGTACTGGCCCAGCGCACCCCGCTGCTGCTGCTGGACGAACCGACCGCCGCCCTCGACCTGCGCCACCAGGAGCTGGTGCTGCGGGTCGCCCGGGCCCGGGCCGCGGCCGGGGACGGGGTGGTCGTGGTGCTGCACGACCTGTCCCTGGCGGCGGCCTACGCGGACCGGGTGGTCCTGCTGACGGACGGGGCGACGGTCGCGGACGGGCCGGTCGCCGAGGTGCTGCGGGCCCCGCTGCTCAGCGAGGTGTACGGGCACCCCGTGGAGGTGCTGGCGCACCCGCGCACCGGGGTGCCGCTGGTGCTGCCGGAACGCGGCTGAACCGGGCCGGTCCTGCCGGGCCGGGCCCGGTCGGGCTCGGTCGGGCTTCCGGGCCCGGTCAGTCCTCCAGCCGGAAGCCGACCTTGATGCACACCTGGTAGTGCTTGATCCGGCCCTCCTCCAGGTGTCCCCGGACCTGCGAGACCTCGAACCAGTCGAGGTTGCGCAGCGTCCGGGAGGCGCGCTCCACCCCGTTGCGGATCGCGGCGTCGACGCTCTCGGTCGAGGACCCGACGATCTCGGTCACCCGGTACACATGGTCGGTCATGGCGGACTCCTCAGCTGTGCGACGGCCCCCGGTCCACCGTGCACCGGCCCGGGTCCGCCCGCACCCGGACGGGTCGGCCGCCGACCGCCCGAAACGCCTTAGAACGCCGCCCGCACCTCGCCGACCGGCACGCCGCCGCCGAGCAGCGGGGCGGCGCCGATCCACTCGACGGTCGCGTCCGCCCCCGTCACCCCGAGCCGGCGCAGCGCCGCCGCCAGCACCGGGCCGCGGGCCCGCTCGCCGCCGTCCTCGATCTTGAAGGCCAGCGCCCGCCCGTCCGGCAGCGCGACCACCTGGACGGCCTCGGCGCCCATCTTGGACAGCGCTCCCGGCACCGCCCGCATCAGCCGGGTGTCGGCCCGGCGGGTGCCGGCCACGTACTCGGGGTGGGCGCGCATCGCGTCGGCGACGCGACGCGGCTCGGTGCCCTCGGCGGCCAGCACGAGGCCGCGGTAGCCGCGGGCCAGCCCGGTCAGCGACACGGCCAGCAGCGGCGCGCCGCAGCCGTCCACCCCGGCGTGCGCGGCGGTCTCGCCGGTGGCCTCCTCCAGGGCCTCGCGGGCCAGCCGCTGGATCGGGTGGGCCGGGTCGAGGTAGCTCGCGGTGTCCCAGCCGTTGGCCGTGCAGGCGGCCAGCCAGCCGGCGTGCTTGCCGGAGCAGTCCATCAGGATCGGGGCGCGCTCGCCGCCGGCGGCGAGCAGCAGCTCCGCCTCGGTCTCGTCCAGCGGCAGGTCGGCCGGGGTGCGCAGGGCCGACTCGTCGAGCCCGGCGGAGCCGAGGATGCTCCGCACACCATCGAGGTGAAACGATTCTGCGGAGTGGCTGGAGGCCGCCAGCGCCAGCAGCTCGCCCTCGATCGCCAGCCCGGCCCGCAGCGTGGCCACCGCCTGGAACGGCTTGGCGGTCGACCGCGGGAAGACCGGGGCGTCCGGGTCGCCGAGCGCGAACTCGACCGAGCCGTCGGCCGCGAGCAGCACCAGGGAGCCGCGGTGGCAGCCCTCGACGAAACCGGAGCGCACGACCTCGGCGAGAACGGGCGTGGTGGCGGGCAGGGACATGGCGGGTGAGCCTTCCGGGGCGAGGGTGGGCCGGGCGGGAGCCGGGCCCACCGCCCGCGGCGACTCACCCGGTCAGAGCGGCCCCCCTGCAAGCAGGTCGTCGACCCGTGCTTCCCCATCACGGTACCTGCGGGTGATCTCGGCATTGCAACCGTCGGCCGTGCGCAGCAGCCGCTGGCGCCGTCCGGACACCTCCCGCTCGTGCGCCCGCAGCCGCTCCAGCGCGGCCAGCAGTTCCTCGGCCGGGTGCGCGGCCAGGTCGGCGAGCTGGACGTCGCCCATCAGGGCGTCCGCCTCCAGCCCGGACTCCCGGGTGCGCGGCGGGCCGAGGGTGACGTGCCGGGCCGAGCGCCGCACGGTGGAGGGCGCGTCGGTCAGGATGGCCGGCAGCCGGTCCAGCAGGTCGCCGGGGGCCGGCTCGGGGCCGGACGGGCCGGCGGTAGGGACCGGGCCCGCGCCGGGCCGCCGGTCGAGTTCGGCGCGCAGGATGTCCATCCGCCCGTGCAGCAACCGCCGCAGGTACGACAGGTCGGCCTCCTGCTCCAGGGTCTCCCGGCGCAGCACCCGCAGCTGCTCCAGGCCCAGCCGCTCCAGGTCGGGTTCGTCCCCCGCGCCCGCCGCCGGGCCGTGCGGGCCCCCGGGGGGCCGCACCACCGGCCCGGACCGGTCCCGCGCCGCGCTGCTCGCGTCCATCACCCAACCACCTGACGTCGTCCGATCCCGCCCGCTCGCGGCACCCCGTCCCTGCCGCCGGTCCGGCCCGTCCCCCGACGGGCCGCACGTCCCGTCCACCGGCACGCCCGGGAACCCCCGGAGGCTCCGGTCCCCGGCCGCGACCGCCCACCGGGGCGGCACCGCCAGACGCCTGACCTACCGGCTCGACCGCCAGGCCGAACCCGGCCCGGCGCGGCGGACCTCCTGGCGCCCCGGACCCTTCGTACGGTCCACCAGCGTGCCACCCCGCCCGGCGCACGCGCACCGCCCGTGCACCCGAACGGCCCCCTGGCGAACAGGGGTGGCTGATATGACCGGTCCTTTCCGCAGGAAGAGCAGCGCCCGATTCGGCGCAGGCGCGCACCCAGGGGCACGCAGAGCCGCTTCACGCGCCCCTGGTGTGCGCCCTGGGGAGGCAGCCGGGGCGCACGGGAAGGGTGCGGCACGGGCCCGGAGGCACGACGGGGGCGCGGGGGCGGTGGGGCGGTGGGCGCACGGCGTCCGACGCGGCGGCAACGGACGCACGGGCCGATGCGCGGGGAGGCCCCCACGGCCACCGGGGGCCACCGGGGGCCCTCCGGGGGCCGTACGGCGCTCCGGCACAATGGCGGCATGCGAGCAGTGGTGCAGCGAGTGACCGAGGCCCGGGTGACCGTGGCCGGTGAGACCGTCGGCGCGATCGAGGGACCGGGGCTCTGCGTCCTGGTCGGCGTCACCCACGACGACACCCCCGCGAAGGCCGCCCAGCTGGCCCGCAAGCTCTGGACGCTGCGGCTGCTGCCCGCGAACGACGAGGGCGTCGAGCAGAGCTGCTCGGACCTCGGCGCCCCGCTGCTGGTGATCAGCCAGTTCACGCTCTACGGCGACGCCCGCAAGGGCCGCCGCCCCACCTGGAACGCCGCCGCCCCCGGCCCGGTCGCCGAACCGCTGGTGGACGAGGTGGTGGCGCAGCTGCGGGCGCTGGGCGCCAAGGTGGAGACGGGCCGGTTCGGCGCCGACATGCAGGTGGCGCTGGTGAACGACGGCCCGTTCACCGTCCTCGTCGAGGTCTGAGCGGCCCCTACTGCGGGACGATCACGTCCTGGGTGCCGGGCACCGTCCCGGCCAGCAGCACGGCGTCCACCGGGACGTTCCGCTTGACGATCGCCAGCGCGATCGGCCCCAGCTCGTGGTGCCGGGCCGAGGAGGTCACGAAGCCCAGCGCCCGCCCGTCCGGGTCGGTGGCCAGCCGCACCTCGGTGCCGTGCGGGGGCAGCGACTCCTCGGTGCCGTCCAGGTGCAGGAAGACCAGCCGGCGCGGCGGCCGGCCCAGGTTGTGCACCCGGGCGACGGTCTCCTGGCCGCGGTAGCAGCCCTTCTGCAGGTGGACGGCGGTGCGCAGCCAGTCCACCTCGTGCGGGATGGTCCGGTGGTCGGTCTCGAAGCCCAGCCGCGGCCGGTGGCCCTCGATCCGCAGCGCCTCGTACGCCCAGACCCCGGCCGCCGGGCCGTACCCGGCGGTGAGCCGCCCCAGCTCGCCGCGCGGCACGAACAGGTCACGCCCGTACGGGAGTTCGCGGACGGCGGCGGCGCCCTCCACGGAGGCGGTGGAGCCCGCCGGCAGGTGGACCACGGCGTACTCGGCGGTCGCGTCGGCGACCTCCACCCGGTAGAAGAACCGCATGCCGTCCAGGTAGGCGACCAGCGCCTCCTGGGTGCCCGGCTCGACGTGCGCCCAGGTGGTGGTGCCGTCGTCCACGAGGTAGAGCGCGTGCTCGACGTGCCCGTTCGGGGAGAGCACCAGCGCCTCGGCGGCCTGCTGCGGCGGCAGCTCGCTGACGTGCTGGGTGAGCAGCAGGTGCAGCCAGGAGAGCCGGTCCGGGCCGGTCACGGTGACCACGCCGCGGTGCGAGAGGTCGACGAAGCCGGCGCCCTGCGACAGGTTGCGTTGCTCGCGGAAGATGTCGCCGTAGTGGGCGGCGACACCCTCGTCGGCCCCCTCGGCGGGGACGGCTCCGGGCAGGGAAAGCAGCGGGCTCTTCACACCGGTCATACCGGCCAGCTTACGGCTGCTCCCCGGCGACCTTGGCGGTGCAGTCGGCGCAGCGGCCGAAGATGGCGAAGTGCTTGAGGTCGGTGTCGAAGCCGTGCCGCTCGCGCAGGCTGTCGATCAGCGGCTGGGCGATCTCGGTACTGGTCTCGGTGACCTGCTCGCAGTCCCGGCAGACCAGGTGCAGGTGGTGGTGGCGGCCGGCCAGGTGGTAGGTCGGGGCGCCGTGGCCGAGGTGGGCGTGCGACACCAGCCCCAGCTCCTCCAGCAGCTCCAGGGTCCGGTAGACGGTGGAGATGTTGACGCCGCTGGCGGTCCGGCGGACGTGGCAGAGGATGTCGTCGGGGGTGGCGTGGTCGAGTTCGTCGACGGCCTCCAGCACGAGCTGGCGCTGCGGGGTGAGCCGGTACCCGCGTTCGCGCAGGTCGGCCTTCCAGTCGCCGGAGAGCTGCCAGTCGGTGGTGCCGGTGTCCGCCACGGTACTCGTCCCTGCCAATGGTCGGGGGTCCTGGGGCAAGTGTAGGGACCGGCCGCGGGCCGGTCCCTACCTCGTGCACGGAAGTGCCGGTCGTGCGACCGGCCTGCGCCATCGGCCTACTTGAAGAACGCGATGCCGTCGTCCGGCAGGTCGTTGATGTCCTTGATCAGCTGGGCCGGGCTGAGCACCTTCTTCAGCTGCGCGGACATGTACGGGCGCAGCGGCACGTTCGGGGCGGCCTTCTCGCCGACCCAGAGCAGCTCGCCGTTGACGAAGCCGTACAGCCGCTTGCCGCCCGAGTACTCCGGGGAGCCCTCGATCCGGGCGACCGCGTCGGTGGAGACGTCGACCTGCGGCTTGCCGTCGGCCAGCTCGCCGTACCAGATCTCGACCGTGCCGTCGTCGCGCACGGAGGAGATCTCGATCCCCCGGGCGCCGCTGGTGCCGTCGTGGTTGCTGGTGATGCGCCAGAACGCGTGCTCGTTCTCCAGCGGACGGACCTTCTCGCCCTCCTCGTTCAGCACCCAGGTGCGGGAGCGGAACTCCAGGAAGGGGCGGCCGTCGTGGCGGATCACGATCTCCTGGCCGAAGTTGCACTTCTCCGCGCCCGGGCCCCCGTCACCCGGCAGAGGGGCGTAGACGCCCGCGCCCTCCCAGGTGCCGAGGAGGAAGGCGAGCGGGACGACGTCCTTGTGGAGGTCGGAAGGGATCTCGATCATGTTCCTGGTCGCTGTTCTCGTCGGTGTGGGCCTGCCTCAACCGTACGGCAGGCTCAGCGCTGGCCCTGGTACAGCTTCATCACCGAGAAGATGGCGAACCAGGTGATCAGCACGGCCATGAGGGCCAGCAGACCGTCGAAGAAGATTTCCAGACCGGACACGGGTGGCTCCCAGGCGGCGACAGTGTGGTGGATTGTGCTCGGCTCACTCTATCCGCCGGGTTCCGGCCGGTCGCGGTGAGCCCCACCACGTCGCGGTTCGCGCCGCCTTCCCGCGGCTGCCCAAGCTTTGCCCAAGGGTTCCGGGGATGCCGGACGGCGGGGGCGGCCCGACCTCTATGGTGGCGCCATGTCGAAGAAACTGGTCATCAAGGTCACCGCAGGGGCGGACGCGCCGGAGCGGTGCTCGCAGGCGTTCACGGTGGCGGCGGTGGCCGTCGCCAGCGGGATCGACGTCTCGCTCTGGCTGACCGGGGAGTCCTCCTGGTTCGCGCTGCCGGACCGGGCGGCGGAGTTCGAACTGCCGCACGCGGCACCGCTGCCGGACCTGCTGGAGTCGATCCTGGCGGCCGGCTCGGTGACGCTGTGCACCCAGTGCGCGGCCCGGCGCGGCATCGAGCAGAAGGACACCGTCGAGGGTGTCCGCATCGCGGGCGCCCAGGTCTTCGTCAGCGAGATCATGGCGGACGGCGTCCAGGCGCTCGTGTACTGACGCCTCCCCCGGGCCCTACGGGTGCTCCTCGTGGTCGGGGCGGTCCCGGTCGTGGCCGGGCTCGTCCCACTTCGGGTCGTCCCAGCGCGGGTCGTCCCACCAGTCGTCGTCCGGGTCCCGCTTGTTGGCGAACACCGCGGCGGCGGGCGGGATGACCATCGCGACCACGCACATGCCGATCGCCGCGCCGACCGAGAAGAACCGCACCACGCCCCAGGCCATGACGAACAGCCCCAGGCACACGCCCATCATGGCGAAGTAGTAGCGACGCCGCCGCCTTGCCTGCACCCCTCCACGGTACGACCGAGGGCCCCTGCACGGCAGGGGCCCTCGGGGTGATCCGGGAACGTCGCGGCTCCGGTCAGACCGCGATCGCGACCTCGACGGCGGTGCCCTGGGAGGCCACCACCTGGCGGTCCACGGTCTGGCCCGGCACCAGCGCGCGCAGGGTCCACTTGCCCGGGCGGGCGAAGAACCGGAACTGGCCGGTCGCCGAGGTGGGCACCTCGGCCGTGAACTCACCGCCCTCGTCCAGCAGCCGGACGTAGCCGTTGACCGGCTCACCGTCGCGGGTCACCGAACCCTGGATGATCGTCTCGTTCGCCACGTCAACTCCTGCCAGGTCCGGGCCGCCGGCCTTCGCACCGCACATGTCTGCCTACCTTCTGACTTACTGGCCTTCTGACTTACGGGTCGGGCCTGGGCTCAGTTGCCGAGCTCGATCGGCACGCCGACCAGGCTGCCGTACTCGGTCCACGAGCCGTCGTAGTTCTTGACGTTCTCCTGGCCGAGCAGCTCGTGCAGCACGAACCAGGTGAGCGCGGAGCGCTCGCCGATGCGGCAGTAGGCGATGGTGTCCTTGGCCAGGTCGATGCCCTCGGCCTCGTACAGCGCCTTGAGCTCGTCGTCGCTCTTGAAGGTGCCGTCGTCGTTGGCGTTCTTGGCCCACGGGATGTTGCGGGCGCTCGGCACGTGGCCGGGGCGCTGCGACTGCTCCTGCGGGAGGTGGGCCGGGGCCAGCAGCTTGCCGGAGAACTCGTCGGGCGAGCGGACGTCGACCAGGTTCAGGGTGCCGATGGCGGCGAGCACGTCGTCGCGGAAGGCGCGGATCGAGGAGTCGACGGCCTGCGCCGTGTACTCGGTGGCGGGGCGGGCCGGCACCTCGGCGACCAGGTCGCGGGAGTCCAGCTCCCACTTCTTGCGGCCGCCGTCCAGCAGGCGGACGTCGCCGTGGCCGTACAGCTTGAAGTACCAGTAGGCGTACGAGGCGAACCAGTTGTTGTTGCCGCCGTACAGGACGACGGTGTCGTCGTTGGCGATGCCCTTGGCGCTGAGCAGCGCCTCGAAGCCGGCCTGGTCGATGAAGTCGCGGCGGACCGGGTCCTGGAGGTCCTGCTTCCAGTCGATCCGGACGGCGTTGCGGATGTGGTTCTTGTCGTACGCGGAGGTGTCCTCGTCGACCTCGACGATCACGACCTTCGGCTCGTCCAGGCGGGCCTGGACCCAGTCGGCGTCGACCAGGACGTCGCTGCGGCTCATGGTGGGTTCTCCATCCGAGGGCGGTTGTACGGAAGGTGCTGCTCAGGAGGGTGCTGCAGGGTGCCCGAGTGGGTGCGGTCCGAAATCCTGTCCGAATACCGGGATGAGGGGGCGGACCGGCGCGGCCGGGCAGTGAACTGCGGAGTACCTCGGCGACCGCCCGCTCACAGGGCCGGACGCGGTCACCGGAAAGATCGGCGGCGGGCTTCAACTGCCCAGCCGGAGCGCCGAATCAGCGCATTCGACACAGACAGGCGGACACGCGGCACAGGTCTACCGCCCGCCGCTTCGTGAGGTCCGTCTGTCGCTTCATGCCGACGATGCTAGGGACACCGGAGGCCCGCTGTCATCAGCGTATCGAATGGTGGGATCGAAACGACCGCATGATGGGATTTCGCCCCGCATCGGCCCGCGGGAGCCCGAATCGAAGCCGTCCGAACGCATGCGCGGGGCGGAAACGGCACCGCTCCACGGTCCGCGCTGGACAGCGCGTCTCGCGGAGCGGAACGTTTCGGGGGACCGAGACCGGGACGGGGACCGGGATGGAAACCAGGACCGGGCCGGGGATCAGCCCAGCAGCTTGACGCCCTTGCCGTCGAAGGTCAGCTGGAGGCCCTCCGGCAACGGCGTCACCCCGCTGCCGCCGTCCTTGTCGGCCAGCTTCAGCCCGGCCGGCAGCGAGTCCAGGGTGAAGCTCATCGGCTCCAGCTGCTGGTTGGTGGCACCGGCCACCAACCCCGCCAGCGAGCTCAGCCGGAAGCCGTCCACCGTGACGGTGTTCCCCTTGTTGTGCACGGTGCCCTCGCCGATCGCGATCGGCCCCAGCGAGGCCTTGACCTTGCCCGGACCGGCGTAGGACAGCGTCAGCCGCGAGTTGCCGCCCACCGGCAGCTTGGCCCCGTGCAGCAGCTGGGAGGCCGGCGGCAGCAACTGCGCGAGGTCCGGGTACGAGATCACCCCGCTGCCGGTGCCGCTGTCCACCGTGGCACTGCTCATGCTGTCGCTGACCTTGACGCCGGAGAGCTGCGCCTTGAACGAGTGCAGCGCCACCTGGTGACTGCCGTCCCCGACGGTCAGGCCGTCGGAGGAGATCCGGACGTCGTCCAGCTTCATCGACACCACCTGGGTGAGGAACGGGAAGCCCTCGATCGAGACGTCCGGGCGCTGGCTCATCCGGCCGCTCTTCACGATCCGGTCGGCGGCCTCGTCCTCGGCCACGCCCACCGCGATCCGGTCGGCCCCCAGCAGCAGGCCGGAGAGCACCGCCAGGCCGATCGTGGCCTTCAGCCATCCGCGCATCGTGTCCCCCGTCGTCGCCGCTCGCTGTGGTCGTTCGTCGCTGAAATCGTTCGCAGTGGGTCGTTCGCAGTGGGTCGTTCGTCGTTCCGCGGCGGACGCGGGACACGTCCGCCCTCGCACGACCGTACGACGTCCGGCTCCGGAACATGGTTCCGGAGCCGGAATCCGACCCTGCGCGCAGCGGACGGGAGGATCAGGCCAGCAGCTCGGTGGCGATCCAGATCAGCGGCGCGGCCACCGCCAGCGGCAGCGCCACCCCCGCCGTCATGTGCACGAAGCGGGACGGGAAGTCGTACGCCGCGACCCGACGGCCGACCAGCGCACCCAGCCCGGCCAGCGCACCCAGCGCCACCGGCGCCCCGACCAGCAGGCCCAGCACCACCGCCGCGGCCAGACCCAGCACCGGGCCCAGCTGCTTCGGTCCGGGCAGCGGCGCCGCGGCCAGCAGGGTGGCCAGCGCCACCGCGCCCACCGCGGCCGGCACCCAGTCGGCCAGCAGCAGCATGGTGCACAGCGCGGTCACCACGGTGGCCGAGCCGAGCACGGTCAGCGCGTAGAACCGCTCCTTCGGGTCCGACGGACGGAACGTCTGCAGCACCAGGACGAGCAGGAAGAACCCGCCCAGGGTGCCCACCACCGCCGCCACGCCGCCGTCGGAGTCCGCCAGCAGCACCGCCACGTCCGCCGTGAAACCGGCCAGCGCGGCGAGCAGGATGCCCTGCCGGGCCGGCCACATGCCGTTCAGCCGGAACCAGCCGGCCGCCGTCAGCAGCTGGAGCAGCGCGACCACCAGGGCCAGCGCGACCTGCCCGAGCGCGGCACCGCCGGCCAGCAGCGCGGCCGCACCGGCGGTGATCAGGGCCGGCTGCAGGCCCGGGTCGATGATCGGCGAGCCGGTCCGGCCGCGCGGGCCCGCGGGCGGCGCGGACTGCGGCGGGACGGCCGGGAACGGCGCCGCGGCGGGGACGCCCAGCGGGCCGGGGGCCCCGGCCGGACCCGGCACGCCGGGGGCGGTCGGGCGCTTGAGCGTCATGGTCGGCGGATCGAAGGCCTCCGCCGGCTGCGGCCCGGGAGCCGGCTGCGCCGCGGGAGCCGCGTGCCGGGCCCGCGGCCTCGACGGCTGCTGGAGCTGGAGCTGGATCGTCGGGTCCGGCTGGGGCTGCACCGGCTGCTCCGGCTGCTCCGACTGCCGGCGCCGCTGCTGCCTCGACTGCTGCTGCTGCGGCTGCTGGAACTGGTGGGGCTGGTGGGGCTGCGGCTGCGGGTACGGCTGGGGCTGTTGCGGCTGCTGGGGCCGGGGCTGCGGCTGGAACTGCTGCTGGTGCTGCTGGTGGGGCTGGTGCGACCGGGGCGGCGCGACCGGCACCGAACCGGACACCACCACCGGCGGAAGCAGCGCCGTCACCTCGGCGTCGTCCACGGCCGGCACCGGCGGCATCACCGTGGTCGCGGCCGCGTCGTCGAACGCGGGCACCGGCGGCATCACCGTGGTCGCCGCCGCGTCGTCCACCGGGAAACCGTACGGCGACGGCTGGCCCGGCTGCTGCGGCGGGACGTGCGACTGCTGCGGGCGCGGGTGCTGCTGCGGGTGCGGGTGCTGCTGCGGGTGCTGCTGCTGTGCCCGGGGCGGGTACGGCTGCTGCGGTTGGTGGGGCTGCTGCGGCCATCCGCCGTAGCCGCCGCGGTTCGGGTCGTTCGGGTTGTTCATGTCCGTCACGCCGCTCAGCCTCCCGCGAACGGGGGGAGGACCTCCACCGTCCCGCCCTCGGTCAGGGCGACGGTCGCGTGGTCGCGGCCGCCCACCTGGGCCCCGTCGACCAGGTACGAGCAGTGCCCGAGCAGCCGGACGAGCTTCGGCCGGTCGGCGTGCCGGTCCCTGACCGCCGTCAGCGCCTCCGCCAGGGTCGCCGCCTCGTACGGCTCCTCGGCCAGCCCGGCCTCGGACTTCGCCGCCGCCCAGTAGCGGATCGTCCCGCGCGCCCGGGCGCCGCTCGCGGGCTCGGTGGTCACGCCCATCGGGCCACCCCTTCTCGTCGTCCTCGCCCGGTGCCGGTGTCCCGGTCCGGCTCGACACCTCAACGGCCGCCCGACCACCCGAACGATGGACCCGAACAGCGACTTCGATGCGCGTCCCATGATGGCGTGTCCGCCGCCACGAGCGGCAATCGCCCTGGCCGGGCCGGCACGGAGAAACGCACCTGAGCGCCACCGGGGCGCGCCGGACCGGCGCTCGAAGCTGTGTCCAGCCTCACCCGGCGCACGCCCGAATTGGGCGAACCGCCGGATTCCCGCACTCCCGGTGGAGGGGGCGGTCGGCTATCCTCGACCACCAAGAGGGATCCGGGCAGAGTCGCCCCCGGGTCCTTTTGTGCTTTCAGGACGCCAGTACGGACGTTCTTGCGATTCGTCGGCCCACCCCCGGCGCGCAGCAGGAACCGCCCCGCCTGACGCGGCACAACGACGTGCCCCGGCCGGCCGGGGCACCGCCACCGGCACCGGGCCGCCACCCGGCACCGGACCAGACCGGAGGGTTCGCGGTGATGAACAGGGCAGAAACGGTGCGCCAGGGGTTGCGGGACCCCCGGCCGACCCGCCGTCGCGCCCTGCTCGCCGTCCGCTCCCCCGGTTCGCCGCGGCCGACCGTCGTCCTCCCCTCCCCCTCAGCACGTGCGCCATCCGGCTGTGGCGGCAGCCGTAACGCGACCGCGACGACCCGGAAAGGGGACCACCGGGCATGAGTTCTCTCCTCCTCCTCACCAATGCGCTGCAACCCTCCGCCGAGGTGCTGCCCGCCCTCGGACTGCTGCTCCACAACGTCCGGGTGGCGCCCGCCGAGGGCGCGGCCCTGGTGGACACCCCCAGCGCGGACGTCATCCTGGTCGACGGCCGGCGTGACCTGCCGCAGATCCGCAGCCTCTGCCAGTTGCTGCGCTCCACCGGCATCGGCTGCCCGCTGATCCTGGTGGTGACCGAGGGCGGCCTGGCCGCCGTCACCGCCGAGTGGGGCATCGACGACGTCCTGCTGGACACCGCAGGCCCGGCCGAGGTCGAGGCCCGGCTGCGGCTCGCCCTCGGCCGCCTCCAGGTCGTCACCGACGACAGCCCGATGGAGATCCGCAACGGCGACCTCTCGGTCGACGAGGCCACCTACTCCGCCAAGCTCAAGGGCCGGGCGCTCGACCTCACCTTCAAGGAGTTCGAGCTGATCAAGTACCTCGCGCAGCACCCCGGCCGGGTCTTCACCCGGGCGCAGCTGCTCCAGGAGGTCTGGGGCTACGACTACTTCGGCGGCACCCGGACCGTGGACGTGCACGTCCGGCGGCTGCGCGCCAAGCTCGGCGTGGAGCACGAGCAGCTGATCGGCACCGTGCGCAACGTCGGCTACCGCTTCGTCGTCCCGGAGAAACCCGACAAGGGCGAGCGGCCGGAGCTCGCCCAGCGCCCCGCCACCCCCCTGGACGCCTGAGCCGGGCCCGCCCGGACACCGCTCCGGAGCCGGGCGGGCCGCGCCCCGCCCGGCTTGTCCGGTTCCTCCTGGAGGGGCCCGTCGGCCTGCCGAACAAGGCCCCGGACCCCACTGCCGCCCCGGAGGCCACACGCGTAGACTCCCCCCGTGGCCAAAGTGACGCGCGACGATGTAGCCCGGCTGGCTGGTACCTCGACCGCGGTCGTCAGCTACGTCATCAACAACGGGCCGCGCCCGGTCGCGCCCGCGACCCGGGAGAAGGTCCTCGCGGCGATCGATCAGCTCGGCTACCGGCCGAACAGCGTCGCCCAGGCGATGGCCTCCCGCCGCACCAACCTGATCGGCATGGTCGTCCCGGACGCCCGCCAGCCCTTCTTCGCCGAGATGGCGCACGCCGTGGAACGGGCCGCCTCCGACCGCGGCAAGCTCGTGCTGATCGGCAACTCCGACTACGTGGACGACCGCGAGGTGCACTACGTCCGCGCGTTCCTCGGGATGCGCGTCTCCGGCCTGATCCTGGTCAGCCAGGGCCCCTCGCAGCGCGCCGCCGAGGAGTTCGCCGCGATGGAGGGCGCCAAGGTGGTGCTGCTGCACCGCCGGCCCGAGGCGATCGACGACGTCGCGGTGGTCACCGACGACGTGGCGGGCGCCGAGGCCGTGGTGCGCCACCTGCTGGAGGTGCACGGGCACCCGTACGTGGCCTGCTTCGGCGGCCCGGTCGAGTCCCCCGCCCCCGGCGACCCGGTCATCGACCACGTCGAGGGCTGGCAGCGCGCCATGGACGCGCACGGCATCCCCACCGAGCCGCACCTGATCGACGCGCCCTTCCACCGCTACGGCGCCTACGACGTCGCGCTCGGCCTGCTCCGCTCGCCGGACCGGCCGCGGGCGATCTTCTGCTCCACCGACGACCAGGCGATCGGCGTGCTGCGGGCCGCCCGCGAGGTCGGCCTGCGGGTCCCGGAGGACCTCGCGGTGGCCGGCTTCGACGACGTGCCGGAGGCCGCGCTCGCCGACCCGCCGCTGACCACCGTCGCCTCCGACCGCGACGCGATGGCCCGGGCCGCCGTGGACCTGGTGCTGGACGACTCGCTGATGGTGCCCGGCTCGGACACCGAGCGGGTCCGCACCTTCCCGTCCCGGCTGGTCATCCGCCGCTCCTGCGGCTGCGGCGGCTCCGCCCCGGGCCGATCCGTACCGGAGTAGCCGATTCCGCTCGGCAGGCCGCCTGACCAGGCTTTATGAGAACCCAACGGGCTTCTCTCCCCGTTCTGAGCCGGTTCTCATGCACTCCTCATGCAGCGGGACGAGCTTGGTCGGCATGAGCGAACAGCAGCGGTACCCCGGCGAGCAGTACGGCCCGTACGAGCCCCACGCGTCCCACCCGCAGCACGACCAGTACGGCCAGTACGGCCAGTACGAGCAGTACGGCCCGTACGGCCAGTACGAGCAGCAGGGCCCGGACCGGGCCCCGGAACCCCGGGTGATCGAGGGCACCGTGCTCGGCGCCGGCCGGACCGCCGACGCCCACGGCACCACCGGCCCGGCCGGGTACGGCTACCGCGAGGACCACTCCGGCGGCGTCTTCGACGGCCCGCCGCCGCCCCCGCCCACCCCGCCCGAGCCGCCCACGATCCTCGGGCCGGGCTCCCCCGAGGGCCCCGGCGACCACGGCAACCGGGCCCGGCGCGGACTGCTGCGCGGGCGGCTCGCCCTGGTCACCGCCGTCGCCGCGATCGCCGCCGTCCTCGGCGGGGTCACCGGCGGCCTGGTCGCCGGTGACCGGCAGGGTGCCGACAACCGCGTCGGCACCGTCGCCAGCCCGGTCTCCGCCCGCTCCGACGGCAGCGCCGACGTGGCCGCCATCGCCGCCGCCGTCTCGCCCAGCACCGTCCAGATCACCGTCAAGAACGGCAACGGCACCGCCACCGGCACCGGCGTCGTCCTCGACACCGACGGCCGGATCCTCACCAACTACCACGTGATCGACACCGCGACCGCCGGCGGCCGGATCACCGTCACCTTCAAGGACGGCTCCACCGCCCAGGCCACCGTCACCGGCACCGACAAGGCCCTCGACGTCGCCGTGATCACCGCGACCGGCGCCAAGAACCTCACCCCCGCCGTCCTCGGCGACTCCTCCGCCGTGGCCGTCGGCGACCCGGTCGTCGCCATCGGCAACCCCGACGGACTCACCGGCACCGTCACCTCCGGCATCATCAGCGCCGAGAACCGCGACGTCACCGTCCAGCTCGACGAGGGCAGCACCAGCAACAACGGCGGCTTCGGCCTCCCCTTCCTGCCCGGCGTCCCCGGCCTGCGCGGCACCACCCCGCAGCCCACCGGCGGCAGCAGCACCACCTACAAGGCCTTCCAGACCGACGCCGCGCTCAACCCCGGAAACTCCGGCGGCCCGCTGATCAACGCCAACGGCCAGGTCATCGCCGTCAACTCGGCGATGTACGCGCCCGGCGGCTCCGGCTCCTCCGGCGGCGGCTCGGCCGGCAGCGTCGGCCTCGGCTTCGCCATCCCGATCAACGACATCAAGCAGGTCCTGCCGAAACTCGAAGCCGGCCAGAACCTGTGAGCCACACTCGCTGAGACGGACAATTGCTCCCAGCAGGCCCTCCACCCGACGAGAAAGGGCACCCGCCCATGACCCCGTCCGCCGACGACCGCACCACCGCCGAGGCCGGCCACCCCTCCGCCCGGCTCCTCGTGGTCGACGACGAACCCGCCCTCCGGGACGCCCTGGAGAGCAGCCTCGCCTTCGAGGGGTACGAGGTCGCCACCGCCACCGACGGCTACGAGGCCCTGGAATCCGTCGAACGCGACCGGCCCGACCTCGTCCTGCTGGACATCATGATGCCCCGGATGGACGGCCTCACCGCCGTCCGCCGGATGCGCTCGCGCGGCGACACCGTCCCGGTCCTGATGCTGACCGCCCGCGACGCCGTCGGCGACCGCGTCACCGGCCTCGACGTCGGCGCCGACGACTACCTCGCCAAGCCCTTCGAGCTCGACGAACTGCTCGCCCGCGTCCGCGCCCTGCTGCGCCGCAACGCCCTCGCCGCCGAGGCCGCCGCCCGCGCCGCCGTCGAGGACGAGAGCGAGGTCCTCTCCTTCGCCGACCTGCGGATGAACACCGCCACCCGCGAGGTCACCCGGGCCGGCAAGCCGATCGAGCTCACCCGCACCGAGTTCATGCTGCTGGAGATGTTCCTCGCCCACCCCCGCCAGGTCCTCACCCGCGAACAGATCCTCAAGGCGGTCTGGGGCTTCGACTTCGAGCCCTCCTCCAACTCCCTGGACGTGTACGTGATGTACCTGCGCCGCAAGACCGAGCAGGGCGGCATGCCCCGCCTGATCCAGACCGTGCGCGGCGTCGGCTACGCCCTGCGCCAGGCCGCCGGCACGAGCGCGTGAACAACGTTCCGCCCCCTCCGCTGACCCCTCCGCAGGCCCGGACCCGCACGCCCGACCGCCGACAGCGCCTCCTCCGCTGGTTCCGCTCCCGCTCCCTGCGCAGCCGCCTCATCTTCCTGAGCGCGGCGGCGGTGGCGGTGGCGATCGCGCTGTCGGCACTGGCGTGCTGGTTCATCGTGGAGAAGCAGCTGTACGGGCAGGTGCGGGCCGACCTGGCCGGCGCGACGCTGCCGCCGGGGCCCAGAGTGCCCCTGCTCTGCTACCCGACCCCGGAACAGGCCCTGGCGAACCAGCCGACGAGCCTCACGTCGGAGAACGGCAGCGCGGTGGCCCGGGACACCCAGTTCGTGACGGCCAACCTGACGGCCGTCTGCCTGCCACCGAACGCGACCAAGGCGATCGTGGTCCAGCCCGGTGACTCAGCCGGGTACAGGCTCAAGAACGGCCAGTCGATCATCCGCGACGGCCGTTTCACCGACGGGACTCCGGCAGTCGTCCGGATCTCGCTGACCCGCTCCGCGACGGGGCCGGTCCTGCTGATGGTGGCCACCTCCACCCAGCCCGTCGAGGACTCCCTCCAGGGCCTCGCCATCCTCCTCGGCTCGGTCTCCGTCGGCGGCATCCTGCTCGCCGCCGTGGCCGGCCGCCTGGTCGCCCGCTCCGCCCTGAAGCCCGTCGACCAGCTCACCGACGCCGTCGAGCACATCGCCCGGACCGAGGAGGTCGGCACCACCATCCCGGTCCACGGGGACGACGAGATCGCCCGGCTCTCCACCTCCTTCAACTCGATGAGCACCGCCCTCGCCAACTCCCGCGAGCGGCAGACCCGGCTGATAGCCGACGCCGGGCACGAGCTCCGCACCCCGCTGACCTCCCTGCGCACCAACGTCGACCTGCTGATCCGCAGCAACGACACCGGCCGCCCGCTGCCCGCCGCGACCAAGACCAAGCTGCTCGGCAACATGAAGGCACAGATGCAGGAGCTCACCCTGCTGATCGGCGACCTGCTCCAGCTCTCCCGCCCGGACACGCCGAAGAGCGGCCCGGCCCTCACCGTGGTCGCCCTGCACGAGATCGCCGGACGGGCCGTCGAGCGGGCCGAACTGCGCGGCCCGGGGCTGGTGTTCGAGACCGACACCGAGCCCTGGTACGTGCACGGCGACGCGGCCGGGCTGGAACGCGCGGTGATCAACCTGTTGGACAACGCGGTCAAGTACAGCCCGCCCGGCGGCACCATCGAGGTCCGGCTGCACCAGGGCGTGCTGACCGTCCGCGACCACGGCCCCGGGATCCCTCCGGACGAGCTCCAGTACGTCTTCGACCGGTTCTGGCGCTCGCCCTCCTCACGCCAGCTGCCCGGCTCCGGCCTCGGGCTGTCGATCGTCGCTCAGAGCGTCCGGGAGGCGGGCGGCGAGGTCACCCTCGGTCCGGCGGCCGACGGCGGCCCGGGCGCGCTGGCCACCGTCCGGCTGCCCGGCGGCCCCGCCCCGGAATGACGGGAGGGGCGGGTGGGGCGCCCCGACAGCGCCCCACCCGCCCCTCCCGGGCCGGCTCACGGTCAGTCGATGTCGCTGCCCGGGCCGATGATCTTGATCCGGTCCTGCGCCGGGGCCTGGAGCGGCGAGGCCGCCGAGCTGTGGGCGCTCAGGTAGGTCGCGAAGAGGTCCAGGTCCGAGGCGCCGACCAGCTTGTCGGTGCCGGCCGCGAAGGCCGGGAAGCCGTCGCCGCCGCCGGCCAGGAACTCGTTGGCCGCGACCCGGTAGGTGGCGGCCGGGTCGACCGGGGCGCCGTTCAGCCGGACCGAGTCCAGGACCACCCGGTCCGCGCCGGTCTTGCGCATGTCCAGGGTGTAGTGCAGGTTCGAGGACACCTGGAGGACCTTCGGCGCGGCGGTGTTGGAGCCGCTCACCTGCTGCTGGAGCAGCTGGATCAGCTGGGCGCCGGTCAGCGTCTTGACCTGCATCATGTTGGTGAACGGCTGGACGGTGAACGCCTCGCCGTAGGTCACCACGCCGTCGCCCTCGCCGCCGGAGGCCTTGTAGACCAGGTCGGAGCGGATGCCGCCGGGGTTCATGAAGGCGACCTGCGCGCCGCCCTTGTCGGCCGGGGCGAGCCCGGCGAGCTGCGCGTCGGCGATCACGTCACCGAGCGGCTTCTCCAGGTCGCTGTTGCCGCGGCCGTTGATGTCCGAGGCGATGTAGCCGATCGGACGGTTGGCGATCGGGGCGGCCAGCTTGGAGTAGCGGTCGACCAGCGCCGTCATGTCGGGCGCCTTCTCGACCGTGCGGCGCACCACGTGGTTCTCGGCCTTGACCGAGGGGCGCACGATCTCGCCGGTGGTCTTGTCCAGCTTCATGTCGATCTCGGTGAAGAGCCGGCCGAAGGAGGCGGCACTGGTCACCGAGCGCGGGACGCCGTTGGGGTCGGGGATGCTGCAGGCGTACGCGTTGTGGGTGTGGCCGGTGACGATGGCGCCGACCGCCGGGTCGATCTTCTTGGCGATGTCGACGATCGGGCCGGAGATGCCCTGGCCGGCCGCGCCGCAGTCGTAGTTGTAGACGCTGCTGGCCGGGTACCCGCCCTCGTGGATCAGCGCGACGATCGAGTTGACGCCCTTGGCCTTGAGCTCGGCGGCGTACTTGTTGATCGTGGTGACCTCGTTGGCGAACTTCAGGCCCTTGACGCCCTCGGCGGTCACGATGTTCGGCGTGCCCTCCAGGGTGACGCCGATGAAGCCGACCTTCACGCCCTGGGACTTGGTGATCCAGTACGGGGCCAGCAGCGGCTTGCCGGTCTTCTCGTCGGTGACGTTGGCCGACAGGTAGTTGAAGTTGGCGCCCTTGAAGGTGCGGCCGGGCTCGTAGCAGCCGTCGGTCGGGTGGCAGCCGCCGTCCTGCATGCGGCGCAGCTCCTGCGCGCCCTCGTCGAACTCGTGGTTGCCCACGGAGGTGACGTCCAGGCCGAGCTTGTCCATCGCCTCGATGGTCGGCTCGTCGTGGAAGAGCGCCGAGGTGAGCGGGCTGGCGCCGATGATGTCGCCGGCCGCGACGGTGATCGAGTCGTCGGCCGGGATGCGCGCCTTGCGCAGCTCGGTGGCCAGGTACTCGATGCCGCCGGCCGGGGTGGCGACCTCCTTGCCGGTGGCCGGGTCGATCTCCTTGATCGTGCCGGACGAACCGGCCGGGGGCTCCAGGTTGCCGTGGAAGTCGTTGATCGCCAGCAGCTGGAGGTTGACGGTCTTGTGGCGCTTGGCGTCGGCATCGGCGGCCTGGGCGGCCGTCGGCACGACCACCGTGCCGAACAGACCTGCGGCGGCGACGACGGCGAGCGCCGTCCGTCGGGATCTGACGGTGAGCATGAAGGGTTCCCCTGCACCTTGGAAGGAGCACCGGCTGTGGACAGCATCGGCGTTCGAACATGTGTTGCGACTGCGAAGCCTAGGGTCAACGCGCGTAGCTGTCAGGACGTCGAACGTAACGAGAGGATTACCTACTGACGAACCGTCGCCGTCCGCCGGATGCGGAGACCGTGCAGAAGAGCCCCGACGACCCCGCTCAGACTCCCGGCTCGGAAGCCAACTGCCGTTCCGCACGCACCCGTTCGGCCACCGCGTCCTCGGTCATCGCGCGGTCGGTGTAGACCAGCGGACGCTCGGCCTCGGTGATGATGTGCTTGACCACCTGGACGTTGCCGTTGACGTCCCAGACCGCGATGCCCGGCGACAGGGTGGGGATGATCTCCACCGCCCAGCGCGGCAGGCCCAGCACCCGGCCGGTGGCCCGCGCCTCCTCGGCCTTCTGCATGTAGATCGTCCGGGTGGAGGCCATCTTCAGGATCGCCGAGGCCTCCTTCGCGGCCGCGCCGTCCACCACGTCGGACAGGTGGTGCACCACCGCCACGAAGGACAGGCCGAGCCGGCGGCCGAACTTCAGCAGCCGCTGGAACAGCTGGGCCACGAAGGGGCTGTTGATGATGTGCCAGGCCTCCTCGACCAGGAAGATGCGCTTCTTCCGGTCCGGCCTGATCCAGGTGTGCTCCAGCCACACCCCGACGATCGCCATCAGGATCGGCATCGCGATCGAGTTGCGGTCGATGTGCGAGAGGTCGAAGACGATCAGCGGCGCGTCCAGGTCGATGCCGTCGGTGGTCGACCCGTCGAACATGCCGCGCAGGTCACCGTCGACCAGCCGGTCCAGCACCAGCGCCACGTCCAGGCCCCAGGACTGCACCTCGTCCACCGCCACGCCCAGCGACTCCACCGAGGACAGCTCGGGGCTGCGCAGGGTGTCGATGATGTCGTTCAGCACCGGCTGGCGGTCCTGCACCGAGGCCACCACATGGGCGTGCGCGGCCTTCAGCGCGAAGCCCGCCCGCTCCTCCAGCCCGCGCCCCATCGCCACCTCGACGATGGTGCGCAGCAGCGACAGCTGGCCGGTCTGGGTGATCGCCGGGTCCAGCGGATTGAGCTTCACCCCGCCGTCCCGGGCCGCCATCGGGTCCAGCCGGACCGGCTTTATGCCCAGCGCGTTGGCGATCAGGTTCCACTCGCCCACGCCGTCCTCGCCCTGCGCGTCCAGCACCACGACCTGGCGGTCACGGAACCTCAGCTGCCGCAGCACGTACGTCTTCTCCAGCGCCGACTTGCCGTTGCCGGACTCCCCGAGCACCAGCCAGTGCGGGGCGGGCAGCTGCTGCCCGTACAGCTGGAAGGGGTCGTACACGTACCCCTTGCCGCTGTACACCTCGCGGCCGATGATCACACCCGAGTCCCCCAGCCCCGGGGCGGCGGTGGGCAGGTAGACGGCCTGCGCCTGGCCGGTGGAGGTGCGCACCGGCAGGCGGGTGGTCTCCACCTTGCCGAACATCAGGCTGGTGAACGCATCGGTGAGGTTGCCGAGCGCCATGGGCGGTCTCCTGACGGGTCAGCGGTGGACGGACGTGCGGGTGCGCGGGTTGCGGGTGCGCGGGTGCGCGGGTCGGCCGGTGCGCTCAGCGGCGGATGCCGGTGGCGAACGGGAGGGTGTTGACGAAGGCCCGGTGGTGCTCGCGGTCGCACCACTCCAGCTTGAGGTAGCTCTTGCCGGCCGAGGCCCGGATGGTCCGCTTGTCGCGGGCCAGCGCGTCGGGGTTGCGCGAGGAGACCGTGATGTAGCCGACCAGGTTCACCCCGGCCGCGCCGGAGGCCAGGTCGTCGCCGCGCTGGTCCACCCGGCCGGTGTGGGCCAGGTCGCGCGGGTCCACCGTGCGGTTCATCTTGGCCGCACGGCTGGCCTCGGCCTCGTCGTTGGTCTTCTCGGTCAGCATCCGCTCGATCGCGACGTCGGTGGGCTCCAGGTCCATCGTCACCGCCACCGTCCGGATCACGTCCGGGGTGTGCACCAGCAGCGGCGCCAGGAAGTTGACGCCCACCGGGGTGAGCGGCCACTCCTTGATCCACGCGGTGGCGTGGCACCACGGCTCCCGGGTCGCCGACTCCCGGGTCTTCGCCTGCAGGTACTGCGGCTGGGTCGCGTCCAGCTCGGCCGGCCAGGCGTTGCGCCGGGACATCGCCTGGATGTGGTCGATCGGGTGGTCCGGGTCGTACATCGAGTGCAGCAGCGAGGACAGCCGGGCCTGGCCCAGCGGCTGGCGCACCCGGATGTCCGCCTCGGCCAGCCGGGCGCAGATGTCCGTCAGCTCGCGCGCCATCACGGCCGCCAGCCCCTCGTCGTCCCGCGCCCGCCGCCCGGTGGCCGTCCGGCCCATCGCGTGCGCCTCGGCCGCCAGGTCACGGGTGTAGTGCATGCAGGCCACCAGGTACGCCCGGTGCTGCTCCGAGGAGGTCGACACCATCGACTGGAGCTGGTCGTACGAGTCCTGCAGCCAGCGCGGCGAGGACGGGTCACCGCGCCGCTCGACGTCCTTGGCGTGCGCGTCCGGGTCCGCCGGCAGGGTCCGGGCCAGGATCTGCAACCGGGTCACGAAACCGTCCCCGTTGGCGACGTGCTTCAGCAGCGTCCCGAACCGGTCGACCAGGGCCTCCTGGTCCTCCGAGTCGCGCAGACCGACGCCCGGGCCCTCGATCTCGATCGCGGCCGTCACCGTACGCCGCTCCAGGTGCATCAGCACCCCGACCTCGTCCGGCCCGAACGGCGCCGCCAGCCAGCGCAGCCGCCCCACCCCGGGCGGCGGGCCCACCTCCACCTCCCGGCCGTCCAGCCGGGTGCCGGCGTCCATCACGTCCGAACGCCACACCGCCCGCCCGCTGCGGACCGTCCGACGGTAGGTGCGGTTGATCTCCACCCACTTGTAGAACGTCCTCTTGCGGTACGGCACGTACACCGCCGCGATGGCGAGCGCCGGCAGACCGACCAGACCACCGATCCGCAGCGGCAGGACCGGCATCAGCAGGCCCCAGAGCATGCCGAGGAAGGCCCCGAAGATGATCAGCACGATCTCGCCGGACTCCCGGTTCCGGCCGATCGGCGCGTTCGGGCGGGCCTTGCCGATCAGGTAGGTGCGGCGCTGGTGCACGTACGGCTGGGCGTACTGGGCACCGTACTGGCCGAGCGGTTCACTGCTCACTTACCCGTCACCCTCCCTTCGCTGGATTGCTGTCGCGGATCGGAACCGGGGCCTGCGGCGGCCCGCCCTGCGGCGGCGGGGCCGGCGTCCGGCCCGCGTGGGCGGCGATGCCCGGCGCGACCGAACCGCCGCCCGCACCCCCGCCACCCGTGCCGGCCCCCTGCGGACCGCGGTCGCCGTGGGTGGTGATGCCCTGCTTCATCAGGTTCGCGGTGCCGTTGATCATCGCCGAACCGGCCTGCACGGCGTTGGCCCGGGCCCCGCGCATGTTCAGCAGCTCGTCGCCGAAACCCGGCACGAAGCGGTACACCGCGGCACTCGCGAAGATCGACAGGAACAGGATCGCCAACCCGGACAGCACCCGGGCGAAATCGTCGTCGGCCCCGGACCCCGTCGCCACCGCCCCCGCCAGGCCCAGGATGACCACGATGATCGGCTTCGCCAGATCCACCGCCAGCATCACGCCCGCCCAGCGCCGCACGTGCTTCCACAGCTGCCGGTCCACCAGCCCCGCGTACACCGCCGTCCCCAGCAGCGCGCCGACGTACAGCATCGCCGCCCGGATCAGCAGCTCGATCCAGAGCACCGCCGCCGCCAGCACCGCGACCAGCGACACGATCACCAGGATCAGCGGACCGCCGCCCACGTCACCCTTCTCCAGCGTGTCGGCGAACCCGCCCAGGTACGACCCGGTGTCCGTCTTCGTCCCGACCGCTATCGCCTTGGTCAGCCCGTCCGTCACGCTCACCACGGTGAACAGGATCAACGGCGTGAACGCGGACGCCACCACCGTCAGCCACAGGAAGCCGATCGCCTCCGAGAACGCCGTCGTCAACGGCGCCCCCCGCACCGCCCGCTTCGCCACCGCCAGCAGCCACAGCACCAGCGTGATCACCGTCGACACGGCGAACACCACGGCGTACTGCTGCAGGAACGACGCATTGGTGAAGTCCACCTGCGTCGTCCCGTCGATCGCCCCCGACAACTTCCGCACCACCCACGCCGCGGCCTGCGCACAGCTCTTGGCCAACGACCCGAGGGGGTCGGTCACGGCCCCGACGGTGCCGCTCCCGGGGATGACGACTGCTCCCCCCGGGGCACAGCCCGCATCACTGCCGGGGATCGGAAGATCGACCTTCTGACAGGTCGGAGTGGCCGTCGGCGAAGGCTCTGCGAACACCCGTTGGGCCGCCGACAGTGCCGCCACCTGCAAGGTGGCCAGCACACCGGCGAGGGTGCCCACACGGCGCCGTGTGCCGGAACGGCGTGAGGTCTGGTCAACGCGCAAAACGGAACCCCCCGAACTGCTGGACGGCGCCGGTGATCTCATCGGCGGTGGCGGCCTGCTGGTCTGCGGGCACCGGCGCGGGGCCCTGCCTGCTGGTGTAGTCGGTGAGCTTCCAGTCGCTGCCCGTCCAGTGCAGCGAGAGCGTGAGGGTGAACCAGTTGGTGGTCACCGGCTGGACGGAGCGTTCGCCGGCGAGGCCGGTGAGGCCGGTGCACCACACCTCGACCACGGCGTCGCCCTCGCTGTAGCCCGTCGATTTGGTGCCGACCGGGACGGTGCGGCTGACGAAGGTGAGGCCCTTGGGCGCGCGGCCCTGGGCGTCGAGGCCGTAGCGGGTGGCGGTGTCGCCGCCGAAGCCCTGGTCCAGCCGGCTCTGGAGCCCGGCAAGGGCGCCCGGGTCGGTGATGGTGGCGACGATGCCGTGCCGGCTGTCGGTGCGGAACATATCCGCGGAGCCGATCGCCACCGCGTAGTTGGTGGCGGCCGACTGGGCGCCCGGTTCGGTGTGCGGGTAGCCGGTCGGGATGCCGTTGACGGTGGTGCCGGCGGGCTGGTCGCCGCTGGGGGCGGGGCCGGCGCCGGTGCCGGAGCCGGCGCGGTCGGCGGAGGAGCCGTCGCTGCCGGTACCGGTGCCGGGTGCGACGCGGTTGGCGACGGCGATGGCCACGACGAGCAGGGTGACGACGGCCAGGACGGCCAGCAGGGCGCGCAGCGGGCGGGTCTGACGGTGGTTCGACGGGGGGGAGGACTGTTCGCCGACCGGCAGGCGCGTACGGGTGCGCGGCTGGTCGTCGGACAACGGCACGGCGGCCCTCCTGGTGCGGGGAGCCGGGGCGGCTCCGGGGGCCCTCCGTCCGGGGGCGGGCGCGGACGGGGGGTGGGAACGGGGGTGGATTCCTGGCGGGTCGGCTGTCGGAGGGGGTCCGGGCGGGGGCCCGGTCTCAGGCAGGTCGGACTACTGCTGTCCGATCGTCAGATCGCCATGCCGTAGACAATGGTGAACAGGGTGCCCAGTGATCCGATGATGAACACGCCGGTAAGTCCGGCGACGATCAGTCCCTTGCCCTGTTCGGCGCCGAAGCTGTCGCGCATCGCGGTCGCACCGATCCGCTGCTTGGCCGCGCCCCAGACCGCGATGCCGAGGCAGAGGAGGATGGCGACGGCCATGATGACCTCGACCATCACCCGCGCCTCCGACCCGAGGGTCGCGAACGGCCCCCAGTCCGGGGCGATTCCGCCGATGATGGTGTCGATGTTCGGCTTCTTGGGGGGGTCCTCGGCCAGGTGGCCGACCGCATTGGTGTGCACGCTGCTCAGGTTCATTTCCATCTCACCGCCCGATCAGGCAAATTCAAGGGCCCGGACCCGGCCCGCGCGAAGGGTCGGTACCTATTCTTGGCCAGATCTGATGTCGACTTGGCTACTTCTCGCGAATCGGTCGTGAGGCATCGGACACGTACGCGAGGATGTACACCGTACGAAGGATAGCGCTCACTGTTCGTATCTCTGATGATTGCGGTGAGCAACGCCTTCCGGGACACTTCGACTGACGATTCGTCGGGATGGTGCTGATGGTACTCCGGAAGGCCGGTACGGCCGCCGCCGCTGCGGGAGTTGTTGCGTTCGGGTTCATCGGGCTGGTGACGATGGGGACTTATGCGGCAAGTGGGACGCCGCAGCAGGCGGCGAATCGTTCCGCCCTCTCCCCCGGAACGGTCCCCGCGGCCTACCAGGACCCGATCCAGAAGTGGGGCGCGCTCTGCGCGGAGATCTCCCCTCCGATGCTCGCGGCGCAGCTGTACCAGGAGAGCGGTTTCGACCCCAGGGCGCGCTCCGGGGTCGGGGCGCAGGGCATGGCGCAGTTCATGCCCAGCACCTGGCCCGCCTACGCCACCGACGGCAACGGGGACGGCAGGGCGGACGTCTGGGACCCGCTGGACGCGATCGCCTCGGCGGCGACCTACGACTGCGCGATCGCCAAGCGGGTCGCGAAGGTCCCGGGCGACCCCCAGGCCAACCTGCTGGCGGCCTACAACGCCGGCGAGGGCGCGGTGGAGAAGTACAACGGGGTGCCGCCGTACAAGGAGACCCAGGGCTACGTGCGGAACATCCAGGCGATGGCCCGCAGCTTCACGGCGCCCGCCTCGCCGACCGCGCCGCTGGAGGTGTCCCCGCAGTCGTCGGCCGCGATCTACTTCGCGCAGACCAAGCTCGGCACCCCGTACCTGTGGGGCGGTGAGGGCCTGCCCTCGCAGAGCGGGCGGTTCGACTGTTCGGGCCTGACCCAGGCCGCGTTCGCCAGTGTGGGCATCACCCTGCCCCGGGTGGCCAACGACCAGTGGTACGCCGGGCCGCACCCGTCGCGCGATCAGCTGCGGCCGGGCGACCTGGTGTTCTGGGCGACGGACCTGAGCGATCCGCGGAGCATCCACCACGTCGGGATCTACGTGGGCGGCGGGTACATGATCAACGCCCCGCACACCGGCGCGGTGATCCGCTACGACAAGATCGACACCCGGGAGTACATCGGCGCGACCCGGGTCACCTCGGACGGGGCCCAGGCGCTGCCGACCCGCAACAACGACGGCGCGGTCAACGCTCCGTCCCGCCCGGGCGGGACGGAGCCCACCGCCCCCGCGGGGAACCAGGGCGGCACCCAGGGCCTCCCCCAGGGCGGCGCGCCGGGAAGCGCCCCGGCGACCCCCGCCCGGTCGGCCGTCGCCGCCCCGCCCGCACCTGCCGGGCCGGCTCCCGCCGGGGCGGGTCGGTAGGTGCGGTGGGGCCGGGACGGCGGGGAGCTGTGTGCGCGCTGTGGACGCTGAGTCAAGTTTCCATAACCGCGCGTTTCCGTGGAACGCTGTGTCCCGGTGATGACGTTGGGTCCGGTGGTCCCTCGTCAGCTTTCGGCGCCGGGCGGGCCCCGGCGGGAACGTACAGGTGCAGCGGACCAGAAGGAGGTGCGGCGTGTCGACGCCGCTTGCCGACACGACCAACCCCGACCTCGACCTGCTCTACGCCGTCAACGGCCTGGCCAAGCGCTCCCCGCAGTGGCTGGACCACCTGGTCTCGTGGATCGGCGAGTACGGCATCCTGATCGGCCTGGCGATGCTCGGTCTGGTGGCCTGGCTCCAGGCCAGACGCCGGCCGGACGCGCCGGTGGCGGTGGCCGGGCTGCTCTGGGTGCCGCTCTCGGTGGCCGTCGCCGAACTGGCCAACCTGCCGATCGCCGCGATCGTGAACCGCCCGCGTCCCTTCGTCGACCATCCCGGGCTGCTGGTGCTGGTGGACGGCAAGGCCGGCACCCACTCCTTCGTCAGCGACCACTCGACCATGACCATGGGTGTCGCGGTGGCGCTGTTCCTGGTGAACCGCAGGCTGGGCTGGATCGCCGGCGGGCTGGCGCTCCTCCAGGGCTTCTGCCGGATGTTCATGGGCGTCCACTACCCGACCGACGTGATCGGCGGCTTCGCGCTCGCCGTCGCCGTGGTGCTGCTGCTGGCGCCGATCGCGATGGCGGTGCTGGTGCCGTTCTGCCACGCGCTGAGCCGCACCGCGGTCGCCCCGCTGATCCGGGCGCCCGAGCGCGGCGGTGCGGCCCGCGTCGGGGCCGGTCCGCGTGGCCGTCGCCGCGGGCGCGGGGCGGTGCGGGCCGGGGAGCAGCCGCCGGAGTCCGACCTCGCGGCCTGACGCCGTCTCCCGGGCCCGGCGCGGCGGAGGTGTCCAGGGCCCGGTGGGATCAGTCCGGTCCGGCGCCGTTCTCGGCGAGGTGGTCGGCCCCCTCGCGGCGGGCCAGATCGCGCGAGCGGCGGGCCGGGGAGTACCAGCCGCAGCTGCAGGTCGCGAAGGCGAAGGATCCGCGCTCGCCGACCGCGAGGCGGTGTTCGGGCATCCGGGCGGTGCCGGGTGCCGTCGGCAGCTCACTGTGCACGTGGTTCACGGTAGCGCCCGCGCCGGCCCCCGTAACCCTTGGCGTCCCAACTCGTTTGCCCGGAAAGAGCTCTGCCCGCCCGGTGGTGGCCGGCGGGGCAGTCGGGCCCGAGGGGGTTGTCGCGAGGATGAAGATGACCGACCAGCAGCGCACCGGACGGTCGGCACGCCGTCCGGGTCCGCACCTGCGCTCGGCGGCCGGGGCCGCCCTGCTCGCCGCCGTCCTGGCGGCGGGGGCCGCCGGCTGCTCCGGCGGCCCCGTCGACGGCTCCTCCGACCAGCAGTCGGGCGCCCCCGACCAGCTCGCCGCGGACGCGCTGACGGCGGTGCGCAACGCCCCCGACATCACGGGCCGCACCGGCTCCGCGCACGCCGCGACCGAGCTGGTCACCGAGTCGACCGAGAAGAAGGCCTCGTTCAGCGGCACCGGCGGCTACGACTACGTCAAGCGGATCGGCCGGCTGGAGGTCCAGGTGCCGCCGGGTGCGGCGACCACCGGGAAGATCGTCGAGGTGGTCCTGCCGGGCACCGTCTACCTCCAGAACAGCGGTGCCAAGGTCCCCGCGGGCAAGTGGGTCAAGCTGGACGTGCGCCAGCTGCCGGACGGCAACCTGGTCAGCAGCGGGGCCACCGACCCGGCCTCGGCGGCGGGGGCGCTGCGCGGGGCGCAGAAGGCGGAGGCGGTGGGCACCGAGACCGTCGACGGGGTGGCGCTGCACCATTTCCGGGGCACCCTGGACCTGGTGAAGGCGGCCGACGCGACGGGCGGCAGGGGCGGGGACGGCCTGCGGACGGGCGCGCAGACCTTCACCGTCAAGGAGGTCCCGTACGACGCCTGGCTGGACGACCAGGGCCGGCTGCGCAAGGTGGTCGAGGTGTTCACCTTCGCCGGGGTGGCCGGGTCGAAGGAGCCCAAGGACCAGGTGAAGGTGACGTCGACGACCTCGCTGTCGGACTTCGGCAAGCCGGTGGAGGCGGCCGAGCCCTCGGCCTCGGACATCTACCGGATGAAGCCCACGGAGAGCCCGAAGTAGGGCTGGTCCGACACGCCCCGGGCCGCCGGGGCAGCGCTCCGGCGCCGGGGCGAGACGGGGTGCCGCCGGGGCGGGTGGCCGTCCGGGGAGCGACTGCCACCCGTTTCGGCGGCGCCGAGATGGCCCGTCCGTGCCATGTGGACGGGCCCCGAAGTGCCTAGGCTGGACTCCGGGTGGCTGCCGCCCGGGCTGGCGAGGCACTGAAGGGGTGGTGCAGGTGGTGTCGTCCACGGGCGGCCGCAGCGGCGGCCACGACGACGCGGCCCTCGACGAGATCGATCTGGCCGGCGAGCTGATGATCGCCGCGACGGCCAGCTCCGGCGACCGGCTGCCGACCGAGCGGATCGACGAGGTGCTGCTGGACCGGTCCGAACCCGGGCAGTGCGACCGGGAGGCCGACGGCTAGCGGGCTCCGGGCGCTACGCGGGCTCCGGGTGCGACACGGACTCCGGGCGCGACGCGGGCGGGCCCGCTCCGGGAGCGACGCGCCCCCGGAGCGAAGCGGTCGGCCCGGCGGCTCAGCTGCGCAGCAGGCGGCTGATCGCGGCGGTGGCCTCCGCCACCTTGGCGTCCAGTTCGGCGCCGCCCTCCTCGGCGGCCGCGGCGACGCAGTGCCGCAGGTGCTCCTCCAGCAGGGAGAGCGCGAAGGACTGCAGCGCCTTGGTGCCGGCCGAGACCTGGGTGAGCACGTCGATGCAGTAGACGTCCTCGTCGACCATGCGCTGGAGGCCGCGGATCTGGCCCTCGATCCGGCGCAGCCGCTTGAGGTGGGCGTCCTTCTGCGCGCTGTAGCCGTGCGGGCCGTGGTGCCCGGCCGGGGCCTGGCCGGCGGGCGGCTCGGTCCCCTGCGCGTGCTCCGGCTCGCTGCGCGCTTGCGTCGTGGTCATCGGCCCCGCCTTCGTCTCAGTGCCTGGTGGCTGCGTCGGCCACAAGTGTCCAACACCGGGGCCCTCCGTGGTGTTCCGACGGCCGTCCCGGCATGTGCCGCGGGGGCGCTGGAGGGGGCTCCCGGCGGTTCACCCGTCTGAGCGGCGCCCCGTTCTCCGGTGCGCACGACGGGGACAATCCGGGCGAGGTTCCGTCAGACTGGGGCTCGCGTCCACGTGTGGTGGTGCGCCCGGATCAGCCGGTGCGGCGGCCGAACGGAAGGGGAGGTTCCGGCTCCTTCCCCGACACCCCGTTTGCGTGATTGCGTTCGGTTGCACCTAGCATCGTTCAGTCCCTACCCCGCACATCGGAGATTTCCGTGCGTTTTAGCCTGACCCCGAAGGAGACGAGCTTCTACGACATGTTCGCCGCCGCGGCGGAGAACCTTGTCGTCGGATCGAAGCTCCTTTTGGAGCTGCTGGGATCAGACGTGTCGGCCCGTGCGGAGATCGTCGAGCGCATGCGCGCCGCCGAGCACGCCGGGGACGACACCACCCATGCCGTCTTCCACCAGCTGAACTCGTCCTTCATCACGCCCTTCGACCGCGAGGACATCTACAGCCTCGCCTCGTCGCTGGACGACATCATGGACTTCATGGAGGAAGCCGTCGACCTGGTCGTCCTCTACGACATCCAGACCCTGCCGAAGGGCGTCGAGCAGCAGATCGAGGTGCTGGCGCGCGCCGCGGAACTCACCGCCGAGGCGATGCCGAACCTGCGCAGCATGTCCAACCTCACCGAGTACTGGATCGAGGTCAACCGCCTGGAGAACCAGGCCGACCAGATCCACCGCAAGCTGCTCGCCCACCTGTTCTCCGGTCAGTACGACGCCATCGAGGTCCTCAAGCTCAAGCAGGTCGTGGACGTCCTTGAGGAGGCGGCGGACGCGTTCGAGCACGTCGCCAACACGGTGGAGACCATCGCCGTCAAGGAGTCCTGACCCCCGTGGACATGGCAGCACTCATCGCCGTCATCGGCGTTGCGTTCTTCTTCACGTACACCAACGGCTTCCACGACTCGGCGAACGCGATCGCCACGTCGGTCTCCACCCGGGCGCTCACTCCCCGGGCGGCGCTGGCGATGGCCGCGGTGATGAACCTGGCGGGCGCGTTCCTCGGCAGCGGCGTGGCGCACACCGTCTCCCAGGGGATCATCGAGACCCCCACCGGCAACCAGGGGATGGCGATCCTGTTCGCGGCCCTGGTCGGGGCGATCGCCTGGAACCTGGTCACCTGGTACTTCGGCCTCCCGTCCTCCTCCTCGCACGCGCTGTTCGGCGGCATGGTGGGCGCGGCCCTGGCCGGCGGCACCGAGGTGATCTGGAGCGGGGTCCTCGACAAGATCGTCATCCCGATGTTCGTCTCGCCGGTGGTCGGCCTGGTCGGCGGCTTCCTGGTGATGCTGGCGATCCTGTGGATCTTCCGCCGGGCCAACCCGCACCGGGCCAAGCGCAACTTCCGGGTCGCCCAGACCGCCTCGGCCGCCGCGATGGCCCTGGCGCACGGCCTCCAGGACGCCCAGAAGACCATGGGCATCGTGGTCATGGCACTGACCATCTCCGGCCACCAGTCCGGCAACGGCATTCCGGTCTGGGTGAAGATCTCCTGCGCGACGATGCTCTCGCTGGGCACCTACGCGGGCGGCTGGCGGATCATGCGGACGCTCGGCCGGAAGATCATCGAGCTGGACCCGCCGCAGGGCTTCGCCGCCGAGGCCACCTCCGCGACGGTCATGTACATCTCGTCGTTCGTCTTCAAGGCGCCGATCTCCACCACCCACGTGATCACCGCGGCGATCATGGGCGCGGGGGCCACCAAGCGGATCCGCGCGGTGCGCTGGGGCGTCGCGAAGAACATCGTGCTCGGCTGGTTCATCACGATGCCGGCGGCCGCCGTCGTCGCAGCGCTGATGTACTGGTTCGTCCACCTGTTCTGGGGCTGACGGCCCCGCAGGACGCGCGAACGGACAGGGCCCGCCCCCACATCTCGGGGGCGGGCCCTTTTCCATGTCCCGCGGCGGCACCGCCATGCAGCACCGCGGGACAGCTCGCGGTCCGTCACGCGTCCCGGCGCCTCGGCGCCGCCCGTGACGGGGCTCCGGTCTAGCCGAAGCGGCCGGAGATGTAGTCCTCGGTGGCCTGGACCTGCGGGTTGGAGAAGATCCGCTGGGTGTCGTCCAGCTCGACCAGCTTGCCCGGCTGGCCGACGCCGGCCAGGTTGAAGAAGGCGGTGCGGTCGCTGACGCGGGCCGCCTGCTGCATGTTGTGGGTCACGATGACGATGGTGAACTGCTCCTTGAGCTCGCCGATCAGGTCCTCGATGGCGAGGGTGGAGATCGGGTCGAGCGCGGAGCAGGGCTCGTCCATCAGCAGGACCTGGGGCTCGACCGCGATGGCGCGGGCGATGCACAGGCGCTGCTGCTGACCGCCGGAGAGGCCGGCCCCCGGCTTGTTCAGCCGGTTGTGGACCTCCTTCCAGAGGTTGGCGCCCTTCAGCGAACGCTCCACCACCTCGTCCAGCACGGACTTCTTCTTCACGCCGGAGAGCCGCAGACCCGCGATCACGTTGTCGTAGATCGACATGGTCGGGAAGGGGTTCGGGCGCTGGAAGACCATGCCGACCGAGCGGCGCACGGCGACCGGGTCGACGTTGGAGGCGTAGAGGTTCTCGTCGTCCAGGAGGACCTTGCCCTCGACCCGGGCGCCCGGGATCACCTCGTGCATCCGGTTCAGGGTCCGGAGGAAGGTGGACTTGCCGCAGCCGGACGGGCCGATGAAGGCGGTCACCGAGCGGGGCTCGATGCTCATCGAGATGTCCTCGATGGCCTTGGTGGTGCCGTAGTAGGCCGACAGTCCGCTGACGTCGATGCGCTTGGCCATGATCGTTGCTTCTCTCGTCTGTCTCGTACGTCAGTCGGTCGCTCAGTGCCCGCCCTTGGGCGAGCGCCAGCGTGCGATGCCCCGGGCGACGAGGTTGAGCCCCATCACGAAGGCGATCAGCACCAGCGCCGCGCCCCAGGCACGGGCGTAGCCGAAGTCGTTGTTGACCTGCGAGTACTGGGTCCAGATGTACATCGGCAGGGACTGCTGCGGTCCGTCGAACGGGTTGTTGTTGATGTAGTCGGCGCCGAACACCAGCATCATCACCGGGGCGGTCTCGCCCGTGATGCGGGCGACCGCGAGCATCACACCGGTGGTGATGCCGCCGATCGCGGTGGGGATGACGATCCGCAGGATGGTCTTCCACTTCGGCACGCCGAGCGCGTACGAGGCTTCGCGCAGCTCGTTCGGGACGAGCTTCAGCATCTCCTCGGTGGACCGGACCACGACCGGCATCATCAGGATCGCCAGCGCGAGGCTGCCCGAGAAGCCGGAGTAGCTGAAGCCCAGGGCGAGGTTCCAGAGCGAGAGGATGAACAGACCGGCGACGATCGACGGGATGCCCGTCATGACGTCGACGAAGAAGGTGACCGCCTTGGCGAGCGTGCCACGGCCGTACTCGACCAGGTAGACGGCGGTCAGCAGCCCGATCGGGGCCGCGATCGCGGTGGCCAGGGCGACCTGCTCCAGGGTGCCGATCAGCGCGTGGTAGATGCCGCCGCCGGGCCCGGACTGGATCACGCCCTTCATGGAGTGGCTCAGGAAGTTCCCGTCGACCACCCCGATGCCCTGCTGGACGGTGTAGAAGGTCAGGGCGACCAGGGGGACGACGGCCAGGATGAAGGCGACCCAGACCACCGAGGTGGCGAAGCGGTCCTTGGCCTGCCGGCGGCCCTCGACCCGGGCCGAGAGGACGTAGCTGATCAGGACGAAGAGCAGGGCCGAGATCAGGCCCCACTGGAGGTGGCTGGCCAGCCCGCCGGCCGCGCCGATCCCGCAGCCGAGGGCGATCGAGCCGACGGCCACGGCGGCCGGGGCCCACTTGGGCAGTCGGTTGGCGGTCAGCGGACGGCCGACCGGCCGGGCGTCCTCGATGACGGCGGTGACGGTCATGCGTTGGCCCCCGAGTACTCCTTGCGGCGGGCGATGATCAGTCGCGCGGCACCGTTCACCAGCAGGGTGATGACGAACAGGACGAGGCCGGAGGCCATCAGCGCGTTGCGGCCGTTGTCACCGGCCTCGGCGAACTTCAGCGCGATGTTCTGCGCGAAGGTGCCGCCGCCCGCGTCGAGGATGTGCGGCGACAGGACGTTGCTGGCGGAGAGCACCACCGCGACCGCGATGGTCTCGCCGAGCGCGCGGCCGAGGCCGAGCATCGAGGCCGAGATGATGCCGGGGCGGCCGAACGGCAGCACCGCGGTGCGGATCATCTCCCAGCGGGTCGCGCCGAGGGCGAGCGCCGCCTCCTCGTGCATCCGCGGCACCTGGCGGAACACCTCGCGGGAGACCGCGGTGATGATCGGCAGGACCATGATCGCCAGCAGGATGCCGACGGTGAACAGGTTGCGCGGGGTGCCGGTCCTGGTCTGGTCGAAGATGTACGTCCAGCCCAGGTACTCGTTGAGCCAGCTGGTCAGGCCGTCCATGTGCGGGACCAGGAAGAGCGCGCCCCAGAGGCCGTAGACGATGCTGGGGACGGCGGCGAGCAGGTCGACCAGGTAGGCGAACGGCTGGGCGATCCTGCGCGGCGCGTAGTGCGAGATGAACAGCGCGATCCCGATGGCCACCGGGACGGCGATCGCCATCGCGATGACGGCACTGACGATGGTGCCGAAGGCCAGGACGGCGATGCCGAAGACGGGCTTCGGGGCGTCCGGCGTCCACTCGAAGCTGGTGAGGAAGTTGCCCTCGTTGGTGGTCAGGGCCAGGACCGACCGCCAGGTCAGGAACGCGGCGATGGCGGCCATGACGACCAGCAGGAGGATGCCCGAGCCCCGGGCGAGGTTCATGAAGATCTTGTCGCCGACCCGGCTGTCGCGCGGCCGGCGTTCCCTGCCTCGCGGGGCGGCAGGGGAGGATGAAGTCATTGGTCTACTCCGGTCTGGTGGTGCCGCCCCGGAAGGGGGACGGCACCATGGCGGCGGTGCCCCGGACGTGGTGCTGGGTGTGGTCCGTTCCGGTGGGGCGGCCCCGGCCCCCCTCGCTCACGGGGCCGCTCCACCGGGGGTCCTGTCGGGTCAGGCCAGGGTGGCGATGACGCCGTTGACCTTGTCGGTCACGGCCTTCGGCAGCGGGACGTAGCCCTTCTCGCCGATGGCCTTCTGACCCGCGTCGCTGGCGGTGTAGGTCAGGAAGGACTTCAGGGTGTCGAGGGTCTCGGCCTTGTTGCCCTTGTCGCAGACGATCTCGTAGGTGACCAGGACCAGCGGGTAGGAACCCTCTTCCTTGGTCGCGTAGTCGAGCTTCAGCGCGAGGTCGCTGCCGGTGCCGGCGGCCTGCGCCTTGGCGATCGTGGAGGCGGCGTTCTCGGCGGTGGCCTCGACCGGCTTGGCGGCGCCCGTGTTGATCGCGGCGCTCTTCAGGCTGTTGGTCTGGGCGTAGGCCAGCTCGACGTAGCTGATCGAGTTCTTGACCTGCTTCACCTGGGCCGAGACACCGGCGCTGCCGTTGGCCGACTGGCCGCCCTTGCCCGCCCAGGCCTTGCCGGCCGGGTAGGACCAGGCGCCGCCGCCGGCGGCGGCGAAGTACTTGGTCAGGTTCTCGGTGGTGCCGGCGTCGTCCGAGCGGTGGAAGGTCTGGATCTCGGTGTCCGGCAGCTTGGCGCCCGGGTTCAGGGCCGCGATCGCCGGGTCGTTCCACTTGGTGATCTGCGAGTCGAAGATCTTGGCGGAGGTCGGGCCGTCCAGGACCAGGTTGTCGACACCGTCGACGTTGTAGACCAGCGAGATCAGACCGCCGACCATCGGCAGGTCGATGCCCTGGCCGCCGGTGCAGACCGCCTTGGAGGCGTCGACCTCGGCCGGCTTCAGGGCCGAGTCGGAGCCGGCGAACTGGATCTTGCCCTGGTTGAACTGCTGGATGCCGGCACCGGAGCCGCCACCCTGGTAGTTGATGGTGCTGCCGGAGCAGGCGGCGGCGAAGCTGGTCTTCCAGACGTCCATCGCCGCGCCCTGCGCGGTCGAACCGGCGGCGATCAGCGAACCGGCCTTGCCACAGTTGATCGCGGCGGCGGGCGCGGCGGAACCGCCGGAGCCACCGGACGCGGTCGTGTTGTTGTTGTTGTCCGACCCGCAGGCGGCGAGCGACAGCGAGCTGACGAGCGCCATGGCACCGATCGCGAGGGCCTTGGAGCGGCCGTTCCGCTGGAGCTTCACAGGGGTGTCCCTTTCTGTGGCATTGCCCTTGCGCGGGCCGTACGGCTACGGCGGCCCAGCACGGGTTTTGCTGTGGTCCGGGGCCCGTTCGGCCCTCCGGTGGTCCCGAAGTTAGGCCGGGTAAGTGACACGACAGCCGGTCGCAAGTGAACGGGGAGTGAACCTCGAACGGATGACAGGAAACTACGTCAGGTAGTAACGGTTGCGTCACGGCAAGGGCGCGGGAAGATCACTTCCACCGTTCCTTCACCGGTGCCGCCCCGGCCGCCCGCACCGGCTTCGCCCCCAGGAGCGCCAGCAGCGCGTCGATCAGCGACCGGTCGTGGTCGTGGGTGAGCCGGGCCCGCGCCTTCCCGGCCGGCAGCCACTCCAGCCGGTCCACCTCCCGGTTGGGCCGGAAGGAGCCGCTGGAGGGCACCGCCGCCCAGTAGCGGACCTCCTTGGGACGGCCCTGCACCCGGTAGTGCCGGGTGGGCAGCTCCGGGCCCAGCAGGCAGCGGAACCCGGTCTCCTCCCGGACCTCGCGCAGCGCCGCGTCGACCACGCCCTCACCGGCTTCGAGCTTGCCCTTCGGCAGGCTCCAGTCGTCGTACTTGGGCCGGTGGATCACCGCGATCCGCGGCCGCCCCAGCCGGCCGCTCTTCTTCGGCCGGCCCGGCAGCCACAGCACCGCGCCCGCCGCCAGCACCACCGGGGCGTGCCCCGCCCCGGTCACGGCCCCCGTCGCCGCCCGGCCGGCGGGCGGGCGCTCGCCCATCTCAGACCGTCCCGGCCGCGGCGGAGTGCCCCCAGGCGTCGGTCGGGACGAGCTCCAGCCAGCCGTCCGGGCCGGGCGGCAGGTCGGGCCAGCGGAGGCCGACGGCGTACCGCGCGGACTCCACCTCCAGCCGCTGGTCGGCGTGCACCACCCCCAGCACGTACGCGGTCGCCGGGGTGATCCGCGGGGTGCGCGCCGCGGTGGCGGCGGTGACGGCGGCGTCCGCCGCCTCCTGCTGCCGGGCCAGCACCAGGTCCAGCCCGTCCAGCTCGGAGGAGGCGCGGCCGCACACCTCCAGTGCGTACCGGGCCCGCTTCACCAGGATCCGCATCCGGGCCCAGGGCGCGTCGTCGGCCGCCAGCGCGGTGTCCGCGTCGGTCGCCCCGCGGGACGCCGGCACCGTGCCCAGCCGGCGCAGCCCGTCCCCGCCGTACGGCGTCGCGGCCCGCCGCAGCGGCAGCTGCTGGGCGCCCGCGGTCAGCGCGGCGAAGGCGGCGGCGGCCTGCGGCAGCAGCACCGCGGGGGCCCGGCCGCCCGCCGACTCCAGCAGCGGGGCGTCGCCGACCAGCAGGGTCATCCGGTCCGCCAGCGCGTGCAGCCGGGCGGAGCGGAGCTCCTGGAGCACCGTGGAGTGCGCCCTGGTCCGGGCCAGGGTCAGCTGCCGGTCCAGCAGCGCCCGCGCTTTGGGGGCGCCCACGTGGCCGGCCAGCATGCCCGTCCCGTCCGGGTCGGTGCCGCTCAGCGAGTCCAGCGCGCCCAGCAGCCGGGCCGAGCGGCGGACGTAGCCGGGCTCCAGCGCCAGCAGGTTGAGCAGCCAGCGCAGCTCGGTGCGCGACTCCTGCGCCCAGGTCTGCTCGAAGACCGAGCCGAAGGTGTGCAGCAGCCCGCCGACCCGCCGGACGGCCCGCAGCAGGTCCGAGGTGCCGGCCGACGGGACGACCGAGGCCGTCCCGGGTCTGGCGCCGACCTCGCCCACCGCCAGCGGCAGCGCGCGCAGGAAGGCGCCGGCCTGGGCGGTGAGGTGGTGGGAAAGGATGTCCCCGGCGGTCGCTGTGGAGGCCGCCTGGGCCGTCATCGGCGCTTCGGTCATGGCGTGGTAGATCCCCGTTCCTCCGAGGTGCTCCCCCGGAGCTGGTGGCCGACCGCCGGGACAGGTCCCCTTGCCGTCCCGGCGGCTTCGCATCAGTGGACGCGTCAGCGCGAGGTCGCGGCCCGGCGGCGCTGGCGCGAGTCGATCAGCAGGTCCTGGACGTGTCGCAGCGGACGGTCCTCGACGTCCTGCGAGTGGCGGGTCCACGCGCCGTCCGGCCCCAGGTGCCAGGACTCGGTCTCGTCCGACACCCCGAGGTCGATCAGCCCGGACAGCTCGGCGCGGTGCGCCGGATCGGTGATCCGCATCAGCGCCTCGATCCGGCGGTCCAGGTTGCGGTGCATCATGTCGGCGCTGCCGATCCAGACCTCCGGATCGCCGTTGTTGCCGAACACGAAGATCCGGGAGTGCTCCAGGAAGCGGCCCAGGATGCTGCGGACCCGGATGTTCTCGCTCAGCCCCGGCACGCCCGGGCGGATCGCGCAGATCCCGCGCACCCAGACGTCCACCGGCACACCGGCCTGGGAGGCCCGGTACAGCGCGTCGATCACGGCCTCGTCGACGATCGAGTTGACCTTGAGCTTCACGTAGGCCGGGCGGCCCGCCCGGTGGTGGGCGATCTCGTTGTGGATCCGTGAGACCAGCCCGTCGCGCAGGCCGCGCGGGGCGGTCAGCAGGCGGCGGTAGGACTCGCGGCGCGAGTAGCCGGAGAGCCGGTTGAACAGGTCCGAGAGGTCCGCGCCGACCTGCGGGTCGGAGGTGAGCAGGCCGAGGTCCTCGTACAGCCGGGCCGTCTTCGGGTGGTAGTTGCCGGTGCCGACGTGCGAGTAGCGGCGCAGGGTGTCGCCCTCCTGCCGGACCACCAGCGAGAGCTTGCAGTGCGTCTTCAGCCCGACCAGGCCGTACACCACGTGACAGCCGGCCTCCTCCAGCTTGCGGGCCCACTTGATGTTGGCCTGCTCGTCGAAGCGCGCCTTGATCTCCACCAGCACCAGCACCTGCTTGCCGGACTCGGCCGCGTCGATCAGCGCGTCGACGATCGGCGAGTCGCCGGAGGTGCGGTACAGGGTCTGCTTGATCGCCAGCACGTCCGGGTCCCCGGCGGCCTGCTCCAGGAAGGCCTGAACCGAGGTGGAGAAGCTGTCGTAGGGGTGGTGCAGCAGGACGTCTCGCTCGCGCATCGCGGCGAAGATGTCCGGCTGGGAGGCCGACTCGACGTCGGTCAGCCCCCGGGCCGTGCCGGCCACGAACTTCGGGTACTTGAGCTCCGGGCGGTCCAGCTCGGCGATCCCGAACAGCCCGGTCAGGTCCAGCGGCCCGGGCAGCGGGAAGACCTCGGCCTCGGTGATGTTCAGCTCCCGCACCAGCAGGTCCAGGATGTACGGGTCGATCGACTCCTCGACCTCCAGCCGGACCGGCGGGCCGAAGCGCCGCCGCATCAGCTCCTTCTCCAGGGCCTTGAGGATGTTCTCGGTGTCGTCCTCCTCCACCTCCAGGTCCTCGTTGCGGGTGACGCGGAAGGCGTGGTGGGCCAGCACCTCCATCCCCGGGAAGAGTTCCTCCAGGTGGGCGCCCATGACGTCCTCCAGCGGGACGTACCGCTGGGGCGAGGCCTCCAGGAAGCGGGCCAGCGACTGCGGCACCTTGACGCGCGCGAAGTGCTTGTGGCCGGACACCGGGTTGCGCACCACGACGGCCAGGTTGAGCGAGAGTCCCGATATGTACGGGAAGGGGTGCGCCGGGTCGACGGCCAGCGGGGTCAGGACGGGAAAGATCTTCTGCCGGAACAGCGTGTGCAGCCGGGCCTGCTCCTTCTCCGCCAGCTCCGACCAGCGGACCACCTCGATGCCCTCGCCGGCAAGGTCCGGCAGCACCTCCTGCTGGAAGGCCGCGGCGTGGCGCGCCATCAGCTCGCGCGAGCGGGTCCAGATCAGGTCCAGCACCTCGCGCGGCTGGAGGCCGGACGCGCTGCGCTGGGCGACTCCGGTGGCGATCCGGCGCTTGAGGCCGGCCACCCGGACCATGAAGAACTCGTCCAGGTTGCTCGCGAAGATCGCCAGGAACTTCGCCCGCTCCAGCAACGGGATGCCCGGGTCCTCGGCCAGTTCCAGGACCCGTTCGTTGAACGCCAGCCAACTGCGCTCGCGGTCCAGGAAGCGGCCCTGCGGCAGTGCTTCGAACTCCTCCTCGTCCGTGGCCGGCAGCTCCGGCGGAATACCCAGCGCGCCGGACATCCGGGCCGTAGGTGACAGCGGGGCAGAGACGGGGCGGGGGATGCTCATGGGCTCCAGCTCCTCCAGCAGCAGGACGGCGTCCGGACGCGAATGGCTCTGCGGGCCGTCGCCCTCGCCCCGGGCCGGACCCGGGGACAGCACCCACCCTCCCGGTGCGGTCCGTACAGGACCGGCCGGTGCGTGGCGGTCGACTCTGCACGAGCGAGACACTACGGACTTCATCCTGTGATCTTCGCGGCAGCAATTGAATCCACGGTAAACACCGCATGGCCAGGAGGAAAGCTGAGTCGGTCGGAGCAAGGGGCGTCGCCGTCCCGTCCCTCGCCCGCGACCGCTCGCGGGGCCGTCCCGGCCGCGTTCGACGCCGCCGGAGGACCGGGGAGTCCGGTGCGCGGACGCCCCGGGGGCCCGACTAGGCCGACCGGTTCGTCCGGTACTGGGCTCGGTACATGAGGTCCACCTCGTGAACGGCGAATCCCAATCGTTCATATACCCGCACGGCGGCCGGATTGTCGGCGTCGACGTAGAGAAGCACGGTGTCCAGCCCGCGCTCCCCGGTGCCGGTGCCGGTCAGGTGGCGCAGGCCCGCCGCGGTCAGCGCACGGCCGAGACCGCTGCCCTGCTCGGCCGGGTCCACCCCGACCACGTACACCTCGCCGAGCTCGGGCTCGGTGGCGGTGGCCGGGTGCACCTTGGTCCAGTGGAAGCCGACCACCCTGCCGTCGCGGGTCGCGAGGAAGAAGCCGGCCGGGTCGAACCACGGCTCGGCGATCCGCTCGGCCAGGTCCTGCCCGGTCCAGGCGCCCTGCTCGGGGTGGTGGGCGAACGCCAGGGCGTTCAGCCGCAGCCACTCGGCGTCGTCCTCCCCCGGGCGGAAGGTCCGGAGCTCGATGCCCTCGGGAACGGCCACCTCCTCGGTCTGCCGGCCGGTGCGGCGCATCTGCCGCAGCTCGCGGACCAGCTCGGCGCCGTACGCCCCGGCCAGGTGGCGGGCGGCCGGGTGGCCGCCGTGCACCCAGAAGTCCACCGCGTCGCGCCCCGCCCGGTGGGCCTGCTCCAGGACCGCGTCCACCAGCGGGCGGGCCAGGCCGCGACCGCGGGCGGCCGGGTCGACCACCAGCTCGGCGGCGGGGTTGGCCGCCGGGTTCTCCGGCACCTCGAGCTGGCCGTAGCCGAGGACGGCGCCGCTCCCGGTCCCGGATTCGGTCTTGGTGTCGGTGTCGGTGTCGGTGTCGGTCCCGGTCTCGACGAGGTGGATCACACCCGGCCGCGGGATCTCCGCGTTCCGCAACCGAAGCCGGCCCTGCTCGGACACGGCGGCCCGGCCGTCCACCGCCTGGGCCGCCGCCAGAACACGCAGGGAACCGTCGCGCTGCTCGGGCCGGAGCACATCGTCCGCAATGACCGCTGTCTGATCGTCCATGCCCAGACGATACGTCACCGGAAATGCGAAAAGCCCCTGATCCGAGTGGATCAGGGGCTTTTCTGAATAATTGTTCGGCGGCGTCCTACTCTCCCACAGGGTCCCCCCTGC
>NZ_JBICVH010000033.1:0-62737 GCF_043198905.1 Kitasatospora sp. NPDC048715
TCCATCATTGATGGAGATATTCCATGAATTACGCACGAGGTCACTCTAATGAGTGACGGGGCGCAGCGGGCACGTGCGACCCGGGGTGCGGGCGGACCGCTACGGGGGCCCTGAGGGCCTGTCACGGCGTCGCCGGGGCCGGGGCCCGGCGACGCCGCGATCCGGGTCGCGCCGGTGCGGTACATCAGGCCGAGCGCTATGCACGCCTCCTCGGGGGAGACGTCATCCATGGGCGTCTGATCCCGGGTCGCCAGAGCGCTGCTGGGCACGGTGGCAGGGCCCGCACAACCCGGAGACCCGCTGCGCCAGCCGCTCGCCGCAGCCGGCGCAGCGGGAAAGGCCCGGGTGGCGCGGGCCTGTGGCGCGGAATACCCGAGGGCCGCGATTCGTCCGGCCGGTCAGTCTGCCTGGTTGCCCGGGTGGGTGCGGTCGAACCACTGGATGAACTCGTAGACCGTGCCGATCCGGGCTACGCGTTCGTGAAGGGCTTTCTGGTCGTGGCCAGGGACGAACCAGCCGGTGGTGGTGCTCTCGCCGCAGCCGCACGCGCAGGCCTTCGCGTCGAATGCGGAGTCGATGTAGGTGACGGGATTGCGCGCGGACGCCGGCACCGGAGAGGGCTTGCCGACGTAGGTGTCGTGGACGGGGTGGCCCACAGTCAAGACGGCTCCCTCGGCTGCGCGGCGACTGCTGGTGGCTTGGACCAGGCGGTGGATCTCGATGGCCTGTTGTACGACGCCTTCGGCGGCGATGAGCATGTAGCGCTGACGGTCGGCCTTGGCGCCGAGGACCCAGGCGCCGCGGCCCGCCTCGTAGGTCTGCTCGTCGGTCATCCCGAGTTCCCAGCCGATGTGGTTGCGGCCGAGGGGATCGTCCGTCTTGGCCGCGGCCCTGGGGCCCAGCTTGATGTGGATCATCCACCCTCCCAATACCCGGATCGACTTAGCGGCAAGGGTATCTGACGTCTATGCTGCACGCGAGAGTCGATAGTTGGCACGACTTACCGCCTCATCTATCGACTATGCACGAGACGATCGGAGCCCTGGGGTGCGCGAGCAACAGGAGAACCTCCCGCTGGTCCTGCCGGGCGCCGAGAGCAACCGGATCCTGAACCAGGTGATCCTTCCCGCCTGGACCAGCGGGGCAGTACCGCAGGAGGAGCCGGTGGTACTGCTCGTCGCCGGGCCGCCCGGCAGTGGGAAGACCACCCTCGGCGATCTGCTGCTGCCGGTCCTGGGCCAGCGCGGCGGCGCCGTGCGCGTCGGCGCCGACCTGTACAAGGCCGCGCACCGGCACTACCGGGATCTGCTCGCCAAGGACGTGCGGACGGCGGGTGTCCACGTCCGCGCCGACACCCGCCGCTGGCAGGCCGAGGTGGAGAAGCACGTGCGCGCCCACCGGCTCGACGCGGTGGTGGAGACCGCGCTCTCCGACCCCGAAGAAGCCCGGGCCCAGGCACTGGCGTACCGGGCGGCCGGGCACCGGATCGAGGTGGTCGCGCTGGCCTGCGCATCGGCGGTCAGCCAGCTGGGGGTGCTGGAGCGCTATATCGGCCACGGGGACAGTGCCGGGCGCTGGGTGTCCTGGGCCAACCACGACCAGTGCGCCCAACAGCTGGCCCGGACCCTGGACGTGCTGGAGTCCGAGCACCTGGTGGACCGCGTCACCGTCGTACGGCGCGGCCTGGAACCCCTGTACGGCAACGAACTCGTCGACGGAAGCTGGACACGGCCGCCCGAAGCGGCCCGAGCAGTGGAAACCGAGCAGGCCAGGTGGTGGGACGCGGTAGAGACCGCGTCCTTCCGCCGGGCCCTCGCCGATGCAGAGCACGCACTGGTGCGGGCGCAGACCCGGCTTCCGACCGACCAGGTACTGGCTGTCGCACGGGACACCGAGCGGTGCGCGGCGCTGGCCGAGCCGGTGCGGCGCACCGCCCAGCCGGTTCCCGGGCCACCCGGTGTCGACTACCACCGGCTGTCCGCCGACGAGCACGAGTGGACGTTCCGAAACCTGATCGTCCCGGATCTCGGGGAGATCGTGGCGCAGGAGCGGCCCGTCGTCGTGTACGTGATGGGGGCGCCCGGGGCGGGCAAGACCCGGGCGACGATGATGGTACGCCGGGCGCTGCGCAGTCGGAGGCCGGTGTGGATCTCCGGCGAACTGTTCAAGGCGGCCCACCCGGACTACTTCCGGCTGCTGCGCGAGCACCCGCGCACCGCGTCCGCCCGGATCCGCGCGGACTACAAGGCGTGGCAGGCCCGGGCTGAGGCGTACGTGCGGGAGCGGCGCGCGGACGCGGTGATCGAGGTCGCCCCCGGCAGCGCGCACGCCTTCCTCGACGACGCTGCCGCCTGGCGGCGGGCCGGGTACCGCGTCGAGTTGCTGGTGCTGGACGTGCGCGCGGCCGACAGCTGCCAGGGCACCGCCCTGCGCTACGCCGAGGTCAGCCGAGGCGGCACCCGCCCGGGCCGGTTCACCACCGCCAGCGGGCACCACCAGTGTCTGGCGGCGGTGCTGGAGTGCGTCCAGGCCGTCGAGGAGCAGCACCTGGTCGACCACCTCAGCGTGGTCCGGCGCGACGGCGCCGCCGTCTTCCGCAACACGCTCGGCCCCAACGGCCGGTGGACCGGCCGGGCCGGTGCCGCACTCGCCGCCCGAGCCGGGCAGGTGCGGCCCTACAGCGAGCAGGAAGCCCGGCAGTTCCTCGCCCACCAGCGCGAGCTGCGCGCCGCGCTGCCGCAGTACCGGCGGGACGTCGACGCGATCACCCGCCTCGCTTGGCCGCTGCTGCCGCCCGCGCTCCAGCCCGGCCGCCTCGCCTTCGCCCCGCCCGCCGCGCTCCCGGCGCCGCGCTCTCGGCGCCACGCTCCTACGCCCCGGTGATCTCGCTGAGCCTGGCGTCGTAGTCGGCCTCGATCCGCCCCAGCTCCTCCCCGGTCATCTCCGGCAGGTCGCGCAACGCATCGACGCAGGCGGCACGCTCGGCCAGCAGCCGCGCGACGCGCGCCTGGGCGGGCGCCGGGCGCCGGCGTTCGGCACGGATCTGCTCGGCGTACCAGGCCGCAACTTCCTCGATCTTCTCCGCGATCCGGCCGCGGGCATCGTCACCTCCGGTACTGCCGGGCGTACCGGAGCCGGCGCCGACCGGAGAGTGGTGGTCAGGGAGTTCAGGGTCGTGCACGGCAATCCGCCTCGTTCTCGAAAAGTGCGCAGGCCAGCGCGTTCTGACAGGTCGGAGCCTACGGTCCCCGCCCGGTCTCGCCCGCCCTCGGCCGGTGCGGCCCGTTTGGGCGTAGGTTGATGCCTGGTCAGATCGGTGCGGAGGGGGAGTCGTCGATGGCGGGGCGGGATCTGCGGGCGCTGTTCGGGTCGAACGACCGGAGCCTTGGCGCCGAGGAGGCGTTCACCAACCGGGAAGGGCAGTGGGCACGGGTCGCGGCCGCGATCACCGAACACCTGGCCCACGTGGCCGCCGACGGCTTCGACGTCCAGGAGCTGGAAGCGGCGCGACGCAACGTCCTCGTGTTCCACGGCATCGGCGGCGTTGGCAAGACGACGTTGTCGCGGAAGCTGGAAGCGGCTCTCGGCGAGTCCGGACGGCGCCCGGCGCAGTGGGGCGAGCCCGTCTGGCCGCAGGCACCGCGGCTGCTGCCGGTGCGCATCGACCTCGCGCGCTCCGCCGGGACGGACTTCGAGCGCCTGGTCCTCACCCTGCGCCTCGCGCTGGCCGGTCTGGACCGCGCTCTGCCGGCGTTCGACATCGCGCTCGGCCGGTACTGGGAGCACAACCACCCCGGCGAGAGCCTGGAGGAGTACTTGCGCCGTGCCGGGCTGGTGAGCCGCTTCGCCAAGGCGCTGCCGGGCCAGGTGCAGGCCGCGTTGTCGAAGGCCGCCGAGGAGCTCGCGCTGCCCGGCGTGGTCGGCTCCGCGGTCGGGCAGGTCGCCACCGCCGTCGTGCGGGCGGTGCGCGAGCGCCGTACCACCGCCCGCGCTCTGGCCGGGTGTCCACGGCTGGCGGACCTGCTGGAGGCGGACCCGGACCTGGACGCGCTGGCCTTCTACCCGCATCTGCTCGCTTACGAGATCGACCGGCTGCCCGCGAAGCAGGCGGTCGTGCCGGTGGTGCTGCTGGACACCTTCGAGGACACCGGCGACCGCACCAACCGCGACCTGGAGCGCCTGATCCAGCGCGTGGTGTGGCTGATGCCGAACGCCCTGTTCGTCGTCACCGGCCGCTCCCGGCTGCAGTGGGCCGACGACGCGCTGCAGGGGCAGCTCGACTACACCGGGCCCGCCGCCTGGCCACAGCTCGCCGGCCACATCCCCGCCGCCCGCACCACCGCCGAGCCCGAGCCCGGGCTCGCCCCGGCCGACACCGGGACGGCGGCCGACCGACAGATCCTGATCGGCGACTTCAGCCCCGAGGACTGCGAGGACTACCTCACCCGCCGCCTCACCACCGCCGACGGCCAGCCCCTCATCGGCGAAGACCTGCGCCGCGTCATCACCGCCCGCTCCCACGGCCTGCCCCTGTACCTGGACCTCGCCGTAATGCGCTACCTGGAGATCCGCCGCACCCGAGAACCCGAGCCCGACGACTTCGACCACGACTTCCCCGCCCTCGTCGCCCGCACCCTCCAGGACCTCACCCAGGACGAACGGCACGTACTGCGCGCCGTGAGCCTGCTGGATGCCTTCGACATCCCGCTCGCCACCGCCGCGGCCGGCATGGCACACCAGGCCGCCGCCCTGCGCCTGGCCGAACGGCCCTTCGTCCGCGAGAACCCGCTCGCCCTGTGGCCCTACCACCTGCACGCCGTGGTGCGCTCGACGATCCGCCGGGCCGACGACCGCACCGACGACCGCTGGTCCGACCAGGACTGGGCAGGCGCCGCCGTCCGGGCCTTCGCCGCGATCGGCGACCAGTGGGCCGCCGGCGCCAGCCGCGGCCGGATGCTGCTGGTCGCCTGCCTGCGCCAGGGCCTGGTCCTCGCCCGCGACCACCGCCTCGACCTCGGCTGGCTCGCCACCGCGGCCTGGGCGTACGTCTCCGACTCGGTGTGGGAGCCCCTCGCCCCACCCGCCGCCCTGTCCGACAGCGACACAGCGGCCGGGCCGACCGGTACCACCGTCCTGACCACCCCGGCCGACGCCCTGGTGGAGACCCTCAGCACGCTCGCCGCCCGCCAGCGCGAACACCGCACCCGCACCGCCGACCGCCTCACCCGCATCATCGACAGCGCCCTGCTGCCCGAGGACCTGACCGACATGGCCCTCTACTACCGGGCCAAGGCCCACCGCGACCTCGGCCGCGGCACCGCCTCCCGCCAGGGCATGCAACAGGTCGCCGCCGGCACCACCCGCCTCGCCCCCGCCGCCCGCCGCGGCCTTGCCCACCTCGCCCGCCTCGACGGCGACTTCCCCACCGCCCTCGCCGCCGCCCAGAACCTCGGCTGGGCCGGACGCCAGCACCGCGTCCTCGGCGACCTGTGGTGGGTCCACGCCGAAATGGACCAGGCCGCCGCCGCCTACCAGGCCGCACGCACCGACGCCGAACAGCACTCCGTCGCTGGCGAGACCGCCACCTCCCAGGCCCAGCTCGCCTTCGTCCGCGCCTTCACCGACCCCGAGACGGCCGACGACGACCTCGACCTCGCCGCCCGGCTCCTCGTCGGCCTCGACCTGCGCGCCACCACCCTCACCACCCGCATCGCCGCCCTGATCCGCGACGCCGGCACCGGCGGCCAGGACTTCCTCGACCGCGCGAACCTCCTCGACGCCGAGGTCCGCGCCTCCGGCGTCCGCGCCGCCCGCACCACCCTCGCCCTCGCCCTGTGCTTCCACCACGCCGTCCTCGCCGACGACGCCGGCCTGGACACCGCGATCCGCGACCTCGACCAACTCACCCGCGACCACGACTACGCCTACTACACCGACATCGCCCACTTCATGGCCGGCCGCGACCTCCAGTTCCCCTCCGGTGCGCGCTGGTACGACGGCGACCAGGCCGTCCGCGGACGGTGGCGCGCCCTCGTCACCGCCCGGCAAGCACGATTTCGGTCCGGCGGCCGCTGACAGGCCCCGCTAAGGCCTGCTCTTCACCGCCTCCTGGACCCGCTCGACCGAGGCGAACCACGACTGAACCCTCCGGTCCACGAATCCGACCACCTGGATCATGTCCCGGCGTCGGGCGGCAAGGTCCTCGGTGTGGATCGGTTCGAGGTGAGCAATGCGGTTGTGCAGCAGGTGAAGCCGCATCAGCGGCTTCTCCACGGCTTGCAGGTTCTGCTGGTTGGGGAAGGCGTGGCGCAGCGCGTGGACCCAGATGTTGTGCGTGTAGCGCTTGGCGACGAGGTAGCGCCAGAAGCCGAAGTTGAGCTGGGCGACGATGTCGTCGGCGGTGGGGGTCGGCACGGTGGTGATGCCTGTGCGTCGGCAACGCGCGCTTATCGCCTTCTGGGCCCGGTCCCGCGCGGTCGCGATGTCCCGGCACGCCTCGGTCGTCAGGTCCGGCGGGGGTGTGGTGAGCCAGCTGTCACCGCCGCGGTTCCGTTTTGCGTGCCAGGCCTCCAGTTCCCCGTGCAGGGCGTTGCGGACGACGACCTCCACCAGGTGGAGGGCCTCGTAGGTCGCGCCGGAGGCGGCCACGTTCCACTGGTACAGGCGCAGCGCGGCGTCGTGCGTTCCTGCGGCGGCGAGGTAGGGGCCGAAGCGCGGGGGCGACAGGCGCTGTTCCAGCAGCTGGGGCAGGGTCGTGGATTAATTCATGGTGGCAGACATCGTATTCTTGTCGCGAAGACCCGCCTGGCCTCTGCTTGCAAGCTACCGGGTTGCTGAACGTTAAAGCCTCCTGACCAGGTCGGGGGGCTTTTTCATTTGGGGGATGCGCTCCGGCGGCCGGTGCGTCACGATGACGCGATGAACGGCACCCAGGCGATGGTCGACTTCCTGCGCGAGCGGTATCGGCGCGAGATCAGTACGAGCAGAGGCATCCACGATGCGGTTGTCGACGGCCGGATACCGGCGTTGGGAGGCGACCGCGAGAAGCACGCCCGTTTCACGCTGCAGTCGGTGCACGAGGCGCAGTCGATGCTGGACCTGTTCGAGAACACCATCGTGGCCCACCTCGGAACGGCCGGCCCTATGGGCGCCATCGCCGAACAGCAGCTGCGGATCCTCGCTCGGCCGTTCATGTAACCGGCGGGACCGAACCTCGTCGGCCCCGTCTCCGAGAAGGGCCTTCACCGCGCCGGGCGGCTCCGAGTGGGCCTCGCCCTTTGGCCATCGCCGCTCCCGGGGCCAGCACCGCCGTCTTGGTCCGCAATCATGCGGCGCGTCTTGGCTGCCGATCCGCGGACGTCGCCGGCTCCGGTGCCCGACGGCCGGACAGGAAGCCGCCGGCCAGCGCTGGCTGCCTGGCCGGCTGTCCGCTGTCACGGCCCTTCCCCGGTACTGCCAGGTCGCCTACGGTGGGTCCCCCCGAAGACCGGAGGTCCCCGTGCCGGAAGAACAGCCGACACCGAACTACCGCACCTACAGCTGGGAGGACGAGACCACCGGCACCCGCCACGTCGTCGCCTACGCGGGCGACGAGGAAGCCAGCGACGAACGCAAGGAACAGATGCGGGCCAGGGCACGCCGGGTCCTCACGGGACCGGTGGACGGGCAGGCGGGGCAGAACGCGAGGCCGGCACTGCGACTGGTGCGCGGCGACGGCTCCTGAACGGACTGCGGGTCCACGCCCCTTCGACGACCGATCATCACCATCTCCTCGGCCGTCCGAGACACGGACCCGCAGCACAGCAAGGACCGTCTGCTCAGTCGACCCGCAGAACCCTGGAGACGTAGATCCGCGGCGGATCCTGGCCTTCGTCCACCACGTACTCCACCAGGCCCAGGTCCCGGCGCAGCGGCGCGGAGTGCATGCCGGGTCGGCCGGGGACGGGCATGCTCAGGTGGGGGAAGGGGTTCTCGCGCAGGTCGACGAGGAACGCCACGACGGCGGAGAACACGTCCGCTGGTGTGCCCGGGTCGCCGAGAAACTCCTCGACGGCCGGGGAGACGGTGATCGGGTCGTACTCGTCGTCCGGGAACCCGTTGTGGTCGCTCACTGGGCCCCGAGTCGGCGCAGGACGGCGGAGGCGGAGGTGCCGGGGGCGGTGCCGGCCTGGACGGCGGCGTGGATGCGGTCGCCCTCCGGGTCGCGGTAGAGCTCCGCTCGCAGCCACCAGCGCTTCAGGACGCCGCCGATCGTCTCGACGTCGGCCTCGCCCATCTCCCGGTAGAACTCCATCCTCTGCGCGGGCGGCAGGGCCGCGGCGACAGCGTCCTGGGTACGCGGGATGGGCTGCCGGCCGTCGTGGTGGCCGTGCAGGGGCGCTGCGCTCACAGTTCCTCCGGGCGTCTCGTGCGGGCGGGACCGGTACCAGTGTCCTCCCTCGGCGTCCTCGGTTGGTACCCGGGGTTCTGAGGGTGCCAGTCAGATCTGTCGGTCCGGGTCGGAGAAGGTCAGACCGCCGGGCGAGAGCCGACGACGGACCGGGGCTGGCACGGCCGCGGTCTCACCGGGCGGCTGGCGGAAATCGGCGCCCTGCTCAACCGGCAGCCGGCGCACGCCGGACTGGGCGGGCAGGAGCACGTCGGCGGCGGGCTCGGAGAAGGCGGGCAGCGAGAGGCTGCGACGGTCAGTCATGATCACCAGTCTCGCAGCCCCGACAGGGCCGTGTAGGCCAGACCGCTGCTGGCAGGGCCAACAGGGTCGGCCGCTGTTCCAGATCTGCAGAACGAAGCGGCTAAGCCTCCGCCGCCACCTCACCCGCCCTCGGGTGAGGTGGCCACCGGGACGGCTACGCATCCGTCACAGCACAGCCCGTTACAAAGCACCACTGACAGTAGCGCTCGTGGCTTGAGCACTGCAGACCTTACTCCTGGTCAGGGACTGCCTTGATCGTGCGTCGGCGACGGGCATCCACGTTGCCGACCTTCCGGGGACCTTCGGCGCGGGCATCGAGGGTGATCTCGGGGGCTTCCAGCGCTTCTCCGACCAGGCGACGAATCTCCGGGTTGGAGGCGAAGAAGAAACGGGGGTTAACCCGGTAACTTCCCGGGTCCGGGTGCTCCACCAACTGGAGCGCTTCCAGCCGGGCCAGGGCCTCGTATGCGGTAGACGTTGAGGTGCCGCAGTCGTGGGCGATCTCCTCGACGTCGGCCGTGATCGGGGCGAACACGGCGCCGTGGCTGGTGAGCCATTCCAGGACGCTGCGCTGGCTGGCCGACAGGTTCAACGTGTAGACGGGCGGCATGCCGAGGCTGTCCGGATCGAAGCCACCGTGGTGGCCATGGGTGGCGGCGCTCATCGGGTGCCTCCGTTCGTCGTACTCCGGGCCGCGCCAGCGCGGCGCGGACCCGGTGTCTTGGCAGCTGCCTTCTCAGCGGCCTTCTTCGCAGCGGCGATCGCCTTGGCGTCCGGCGTAATCGGCGGCGGGTCCAACCGACGGCAGGCCTGCACCTGGGCGTCACCGGAGCCCTCCCAGAAGCGGCGCGGGTTGAGCTGGTAGGTCTGGCTCCGGGGACTGGTCTTGAGCAGAATGTTCAGCTTCACCAACCGGGCGAGCGCCGTCTTCGCAGTCGTCTCAGTCGCCAGGATCGCCTCCGCCACGGCAAGCGCCGTCACCTTCACCGCCGCACCGGCCCCGCCATTCGAGCGCACCCAGTCGATCGTCGCCCACTCCGCACCGGACAGCGCCAGGGAATACAGCGGCGCGTCATCGGTATAGGCATTAAGGGTGTACGAGCCATCCATGGTGTGCGGCGTCCGGGCCTTCGGCGCAGGCAGCACCGCCCCCGTGTCCAGGTTCACCAGGGCGATGTTGCCCCTGCGAGCCATCCTGCTCCTCACCATGCAGTCGCTGTCCAACCCCGGTCCAACGACCGGTGCGCCTTGAAGTTGCTAAGGGCCATTTTTTCAGACGTTAGCTCCGGAAAACCCGACCTTAGTGGCAAGAACCTACAGGACATGGCCCGAGAAACGCAGGCTCCTGGCAGCGTGTCGAGCCACTGTGTCCTCGGCGAGCACTGCCATAACGTCTGGTTTTCCGGCCACAACGTCTGGAAAACCAGACGCTAGCGAGGAGAAAACCGCAGGTCAGGGCATATGTCCCTTCTTAGGTAGTAAAGGCAGGCGGTCACGCGGACCTTCAACCCGATGGCCCGAGCCACGCATGGCGGCGCGGGTTCCGGGAAGCACCCCAGCTGGGGCCGTAGGTCCCGGCCCCGTACCGGTCCGCCGACGGTGGCCTCCGGTGGGCCAGGTACCCGTGCCGCTGCCGCCACCCGGGCCGGGCACCCAGGTCGACCTACCGGCCGAGGCCGATGGAGGTCACAGCGCCAGTCAGGGAATTCCGGCCGCCGCCGGAACCGGGCCCCGGGGCCCTTTCCATGCCTACGAAGTCCAACAGCTGGTGCCCGGGCCTGCCCCTACCGGAACTGCGGCCCGGCGGCGGGAGCGGGCACCGGGTGGTCCTGGCCAGCGCTCCTGGGTCGTGAAGGTGGGCAACAAGGTCTTCGTCAGGTGGGTCGCGGCATCGGCACCTGCTCGGTAGCAGGCAGTACGCGGTACCGGGTGCAGGCCGGATCGGCAGGCGACTCCGCCCGGCACGGGTACCGGCCCGCCTCTTCCATGGCAACTGCCCAGTGCCCGGGCCGGTCACGGCCCGGGCCGGTGCGCTGACGGGCCGACGGCGGGGCCGGCCACGGCCCTGACGGCGGATCCGGCGGCGCAGGGCAGGCGGCAGGGGCTGGTCCAGCGCAGCCCTTGGCGCTGGCCACGGGTGCGGGGGCGGAGCACGCCGCGCCCAGCCAGGCCCGGATCCGGCGGGCCGCGATGGTGGCCCGGTTGCCGCCCGTACCCGGTGGTCCGGCGAGGCAGGCGAGGCGCGGCCCGGTCCTGCTCGAACCGGTCCCGGTCGCCGGGTAGGCCGTAGCGGGACAGCGCGGTACGCAGCTCGTGCAGGGTTGGCCCGGGAGCGCCAGGGCAGGGTCGGTCAGTCCAGGTCGACGCTCGCCAGGGCCACTGCGAGGGCGAGGTAGGGGGGTGGTCTCCAGGCACCGCTGCGCCGCGGTGCTCGGGTCGGACGCGGCGGCGGCGTCCTGAAGCGTCACCATGGCGGTCCGCACGGTGGAGTCGACTGCCGCGTCGAGGATCTCGTCCACGGCGAGCTCGCGCGCCAGGGCGACCGCGTGCTCGGGATCGTGTCGCCACCGTGCTGCCACCGCGTCGCCGGCGCCGATGAGGTCCGCCTCGGCGGCCTGTTCCGCCGTCGGCAGGGGCACGACGCCTGACGGGTGCGGCTCTTCCAGAAGGTCCTGCGCCCGCGCCACGGCGTACCGCGCGGCGTAGGTGCGCGCGGCGTTCTTCTGCTCCTGCGCCACGGCGGCGGGCCAGCGGGCCTCGTCCTCCTTGCGGGCGTGCTCCAGCGCGAGGGGCCGGTGCGGGCGGGGCCTCTACGGTGGCGTCGTGATGATCTCCAACGCGTCGACCGCGCTCGCCACCGGTGCGGGCAGCACCAGCAGTTCCCCTCCCCCGTGGATCCCCTACGCCGGTTTCGTCATCAGCGTGGTCGTGGCGCTGGTGGGGCTGTCCACCTTCTTCTACAACCGCTACCGGAACCAGCGGGCGGACGAGGAGGTGTACGCGGTGAAGGTGGCGGCCTGGACCGGTGAGGACACCGGGCTCGGCCCGGGAAACCTGTACCGCTTCGACTCGCTGGTGGTGCACAACGGGTCGGACCAGCCGATCTACAACACGGTACTGGTGTGGCGGGCCACCGAGCCAGGCGAGCTTTCCGGGGAGACCGATCTGCAGAACATCTTCGTCGGCCTGGTCCCGCCCGGGGAGGACCGGGTCATCGAGCTGCCGGAGGTCTCGAAGCCGGAGATCAGGCAACGGCCCGTCACCGTGGCCTTCGCGGATGCCCGGGGCCGGTACTGGGAACGCGACGAGACCGGCCAACTGCACCGCGGCAAGAACAAGGTGAAGCCCGAGCTGATCGCGCCCCTCAAGGTGCGCGGCGAGGACGGTTCGATCGTCCCCGCCTCACGGAAGCGCTAGCACCAGCAGCGACGGGGCCACCCGCTCCCGATACGGGGCCGGGAGGGTGTCCCATCTCACATGTCGGTGGCCGAGTTTCTTTGCCGCTCCTCCGCCTTCCCCCGCCCAGAGGGTGACCCTGCTTCACGGAGGACACCCCCATGACCACCACACGCGCGACACACGGCCTCGGCCGGAACGGCAGCATCTGGCACACCTGGCTCTACCACTTGGCGGACGGCCAAGAGCTGCTCACCTTTGGCACATCCGAGGGCCTGCAGACTTTTGAGCCTCTGGTTCCCCCCGGGCCCTCCGAGCTGGCTGGGCTGCAGATGGTCATCGGTTCCGGGCCCTCGCTGGCTTGGATCCACGCGGCGCGTGCCGCCCGCGAGATCGCGGCGAGCACGGCCGACGCCACTTGTTTGGAACGGTTCGGCCGCGTGGTCCTGGGCGCCGGCCGCAGCAAGCGGTGGACGGAAGCGGTCTCCACCGCTCTGCTCGGCGACTGGGTCGCCCCGCTGTACGACGGCACCGGTCTCGGGATGCCCGCTGTCGACCGGCTCCGCGACGAGACGCGGGTGATCCACCGGCAGCTGGTTCCGTTGTGGGAGCGGCGGACGTACGGCAACAAGCGGGTTGCCCTGCTGGAGAGCCCGATCTACGAGGGTGCGACGCTTCGGGACCTGCTGGCCGACACCGCCGCCGACGACCCCGTGCTCGACCAGGTCCCCGGCGACCGGCGCCTGGCCGCGGTCCTGGTCCTCCTCTCCCCGAGCGAGCGGGCCGTCGTCCTCGCCCTTGGCCACCCTGGCGTGGCCACCTGGGCGGAGGCCGCCGCCCTGACGGGCAGCACCCGGCCGGACAAGGACGGGGAGGCGGTGCGGCGCAAGGTTCGCCGCGCGGTCCGTGAGCTGCGCCGGCGCGACGAGCAACGCGCCGACGGCCCCCGGCTGTGGACTCCGGCCCGTGATGGTGAGGTCCGGTGAGCGAGTTCCTGCTGTCGGCCGGTGCCGACTGCCTCGGCGGCCTGGCGGCCGCCGGTCTGATCGCGCTGGGGGCACAGGTGGGCGGGGTGATCCGCCGGCGGCGGGCGGGGCGCCCGGAACGGCGTGCGGTCACCGGCCAGGTCCGCGCCAGCGCGGTGAGGGTGGCACGGATCCGGTTGGCCGGGACGGCCGACAGCAGCAGCGTCCGGGTCCACGCCCGGGGCGCGGGACGCGACCTCCACGTAGGGCGCCGTCACACGACCGGCTCCGGGTCCCGGTGCGCTGCGGGAGGACCGGGCAGACCCGGCGCGACGGGCTCGCCGTCGGCGAGGTAGCCGGCGGCGAGGTCGGCCAGGTCCCGCGCGAGCTCGTCCACCGCGGCGGTCCGCGCCCTGGCCGGGTAGACCGCCCGTGTCGGCCGCGGCGATCGCGGTGTCGAGGTCGGCGGCGTAGCGCACTACGGAGTCGTAGATCCGGGTGGTGGTCATCAGGTCCGGCGGCACCTCGCCCCGCGCGCCACATCCGCACGGTCTCGGCGACGTGGCGCAGCAGGGCGGCGACGTGGACGGCGGGCAGCTGGGCCGACGCCGCCCTCGACTTCGGCCTGGCGGCCGAGGTCGGCGACCGAGTTCGCCGCAAACTCTCCCGCCGCGGCGACAGGCACACCGAGCGCGCCCTCGCCGCGGCGGTGACCCGATGAGCCTGCGGCCGGCTGCCCCCAGGACGGAGAGCGGCCAGCTGGTGCATGGACCAGCCGCGCCGAACTGCACCGCCATGGCCAGCGCCGGCTCGGTCGGCGGCGCACTGCTGCCCGGCACGGTGCCGCCCGACTCCCCGCTGGTGTGGCCGCTCGTCGTTCTCGCCCTCGGCGTCAGAGCCTTCCGAGGCAGGAACGGCTGACAACGGACTGCCGCGAGTGGGCCGGTCGACGCCGCGCCGGCATGGCGAGCCTGACCGGGCACCAGCGGTGCCCAGTCGAGCCTTTACCGTCGGGTAGTCCTCGCTCGGCAGGCCTCGCAGGCGTGGAAGCCGGCGTCGCCGTAGCGGCGGATCGGCGATCCGCAGCCGGCGCACGGGCCGATCTGCCAGGGCTCGCAGCCGTGGGCGAGGGCAGCCTGGCGGCGCTGGGTCTCGGTGGCGTCGAGCCGGCGGTCCTGCCGGGGCACCGTGAACAGCCGCTTGGGGACCTCGTCGAAGGTGTGCAGGCCGGTGCCGGCGGAGTTGCCGCGCCGGGGCCGGGGGTCGTTGAAGGTGAAGGTCTCCTCGCCGTAGCGGCAGGTCGCATCGAGTTCCTGGCGGGTGTAGGTGATGCCGGCGTCCGCGGCCCCGGGTTCGGCCGGGGAGTCCTCGTCCTCGCCGGGGCCGAACATGTCGTGCCAGCGGTTCCGGTCGGCCGCGGGCACCCACATCCGGGAGACGGAGCGCGGGTCGCGCTGGCCGGGGATGCGCATCGGCACGAACTCGCCGTCGGCGCTGGCGACGACGAGCCGGTCGACCTCGGTGGGCGCCTTCACGGGCAGGCACAGCGCGGGCAGGAACCACTCGGCGTGGAAGCGGCCGCAGGAGCTGCCGTTGACCGGGCAGGGCCGCACGCTGCTCGGCAGGCACTTCCACTGCTGCAGGTGCCGCACCCCGGCGCGTACCACCATGGCGAGCGGGGAGGCGATCTCCTTCCAGCTGAAGTCGTCGACCCGGGCCCACGGTGCTCGCTCGACCACTGCGGAGCGGTCGGTGTCGGTCACCCACAGCGGGACGATCCCGTGCTCGGCGGCCGCGCGGGAGCGGCGGCGGACGGTGTCGGCGGTGATCGGCGAGTACTGGGCCTCCCAGCCGATCCGCCGGCCGTCGTCGCCGGTGACGAGGACATCGGTGCGGATCCGCCCGTCGGTCGCGCGGGCCTCGACCTCGGCGCGCAGGCCGTGGCGTTCGGCGGCCCGGGCGATCCGCTCCTTCATCGCCTGGTGCTTCGCGCTCTCCTCGACGGTGGGGGTGTGGCGCACTGGCAGGTGGGCGGCCACCCAGACCGTGCGACCGCCGACCGTCCGGCGGCGGATCGTCATCCAGGGGGACCGGCCGTCCTCCTCGGCCTGGCAGGCGCCGTCACGGTGGTGCTCCAGGCACTCCAGGAGCTCGCGCTCGCGCTGGTCGATCGGGGTGGTGACCTCCTCCAGCAGGCCGGGCCGGTCCGGATGGCCGAAGTCGGGCATGGTCAGGTTGATCTCGATGCCGTACGCGGTGTGGAAAACGCCATTCGCCATATCCGGAGAATAGAAACAAGGACTGACAATTTAAACACCGGTGCGAATGTTTAGAATCGACAGGCAGGACTTTCGAATGGACCCTTTCCCACAATTTACGGGATTCGACATTCCGTTTGAATTACACGCGTGCCCGCTCCCCGTCCGACCGCCGCCTCCCGAGGAGGCCGCCCGCAGCACGGGAACAGGGCAAGCGCCAACAGCATCCGGGCTTCGCCCGGACTCTCGTCAACGGTCCGGCGGGGCCACTCGGACACCGTCCAGCAGGGAGACACGGATCTGGCCCTCGTTGCCGGCCGGCCGGACACCGGTGCGGCACTTGCTCGAACACCGCCTGGTCGCAACACAGCCGGAAGACCGGTACGGGGCCGCGGAATCGGGGAGGCCAGCGTGGATGGCCGCAGTACGAGCGCTGTCACGGGGTCGGGGCGCAACGCCGGCACCGGTTGTAGTTGCGGCCGCCCTTGGGACCGGTGCGCTCGGCGATCCAGGCCCGGGCGTCCTCGGGTGTGAGGGGGCGGAAGTTGATTGCCCAGTCGGCCACGTCGATGTACAGGTCCTCGCCCCAGTGGGGCCGGCTGTGGGCGACGGCGCGAAGTTCCTGTGCGTACTCGGCGGTGCCGGGGACGGGCTGGTTGTACTGCTCGGGGATGTAGCGGCGGGTGACGGGGCAGTCGATGGTGTGGAGTCCGCGCTGGCCGACGGCGAAGGGGTATTCGTCGGAGCGTTGCGCCAGCTGCCAGTGGCGCAGCGATGCGGCGAGGGCGGCATCGAAGTCCGCGCGTGCCGTGGTGCAGCCTGGGCAGGCGTCTTGGTTGTCCTGGCACAGCGTGTCCTTGTCGGCCCTGGACTCGTGGGCGAAGCCGTCGCACTCGTCGTAGGCGACGGCGATGGCGCGCTGGAGCACCGTGCGGGCCCGTGCGGCTGGGACGGTGCCGGCCTCGATGGCCGCGAGGATGTCGAGGACGGCGGGGATCTCCACGGCGAAGTGCTGGCCGTCCCGGACCATCCGTCGGCGGCTGGGGTCGGACGGGACGACGCCGAACGCGAAGCCGACCGAGGGCAGGTCGAGGCTGCCGATCTTCATGTTCAGACGGACTGTTTGCGGCATAGAGGGGTTCTCCTCCTGGTGGTACCCGGATCGGCGGTCGCGGGTGCGAAGTCTGCTGGCCGGGTGCCGTACGGCCAGTGCCCGGCGAGCGGTCCACTGGCCAGGTCCCTGCCCGGGGCTGATGGTGAGGCCGGTGGCGGCGGGCCGCCGCCGCGGTCCGGCCAGTGCCGAGTGGAGTGGTCCACGTGGCGCAGCGGGACGGTGATGTGGGTGGCGGGCATCGTCAGCTCGCCGTTGCCTGCGGGCCTGTTAGGAGGTCTGGTCATCTGGGACCGCAGGCGGGTGGTCTCGGTGACCGTCAATTCGTGGACCCTGGTGATCGCCGGACGTGTCGCGATTCCACGATGAGATCGGACGGCATTTCGAGATGGTCTTCTGCTCTGGGACTGGGCACAGGAAGTCCTGCTCCAGGAGGATCTCCAGTTCTGCTTGAACGGCCTTGATGGACAGCCGACCTTCGATCGCCTCGACGATCTCGGCCGCGTCCGTCGAGCCGTTCCTTTCGATCAGGTCGAGGACGGTGAGGTAGAGGCTGACATCGCGGAGGGAGAGCCTGCGGCCCTCGGGGTGGGCGCTCGGGTCGCTCAGGAAGGCACGAGCCAGGACAGGGCGGAGTGGTGAGGTGAACCGGATGCTTTGGGCTTGGAAGGCTGGGTGAAAGCTCATGGCGTCCGGCGGCAAGCCGAGGCCGAACCACTTCTCGATTGTCATCGGTTCCGGGTCGTATCCTAGGCAGATGCAGTCGAATCCGTAAGCGCCATCTGCGGAGCACGGATATGGCGGATCGCTTGTGACGTTCGGCCCTGAATGTCGCAAGACGGAATGTTCGCAGTTGCAGTCAGGCGAATTGCTATCAAGGCCCGATGCCTTCTGGGGCTCCGGCGGCTCGCTTGAGCACTGTGTCGGTACGCTGGACTCTAGGCGGAGGACGGCACTGTCCAGCACCTGATCTGCTACGAGGCCACTGAAGTCGAACCATTCACCATGTTGCCTGCGGTCGGAGAAATGCCGGTGCAGTTTGCTTTCGAGCTGTAAATCTTCCGTCTCATGCTGCCAGATGATCGAGAGAGGAAGCGGGGACATTGTGCGAATCTGCAGCAGTCGTCGAGAAAGATTCTTCGTGATGCCAATTTTCACAAGCGGTGAGGCGTTGCCGCTACCCATCGCGTAGACGATCCGCCTTGGCGGTCGCGGTGTCTCCATTTCCTCAAGAATCCAATCTCGTGAGCGTACATCTGACGACGGCTCGCAGACGACAGTAGCGGCGATCAGACCGTTCTCGCAGGCGTCTTCGCTACGCGGCACCGCTGAGGGTCATCGGCGGGCGGGCCGGGCGCAGCGGGATTGTTCCGCGCGCCGCCTTGTCCGCACGGGCACGGCGCTCGGCGAGAACCTGGCTGCTGGTGGCGGCCGCAGTGCGGGCGGCGGTCTCCTCCTCCTGGTCGGCTTTCTCGGCGAGGCCCTGGGCGAAGTGGTCCTCGGGTTCGCGCCGGTTGAGGATGGCCTGCTCCTGGCGGGCGATGGCGGCGACGATGGCCGGGTCGATGACGGTGGTGGTGCGGCGGCGGATCTCAGCGAGCGCGCGGTGGTAGCCGGCGCTCGCATCGTTGCGGGTGCGGACCGGGGCCTCGGGCTGCTCGACGGTCTGGTGGTGTTCGGTCCGCTGATCGGATCCGGTGGCGGCGATGGCGCGGGGCGCCAGGACCCGCAGGTCCCGCACCACCGCCTGACCGACCTTGCCGTTGATTCGGGCGACCAGCTGGCGGCCGAGCAGGCGCAGCTGGGTGGCGTAGGCCGGGGAGGTGGGCTGGAGGTCGAGGCGGCCGGTGCGCGCGTCGAAGTGCACGGGCTGGACCTTGCCGACGAGCTCGGGCGCGATCTCGGTCCACTGGTCGATGACGCCGCCGCCGGCGGTCGGTGTGTCCCAGGCCCGTTCGGCGACCAGGCCGGCCAGGGCGTCGCCGAGCCCGATCGGGTCGCGGCCGCCGGTGCGGACCATGGTGCGGCGGGTCGGGCGGGTGGTGGAGCTGCGGCCGCCGGGGGCGTCGGCGCCGCGGGTGCGGGCGGCCTCGCGGGCGGCCTTGAGGGCGACGCGGGCGAGGTCGACGCCGGACGTGTCGGTCACGCGGACCTCCAGGGCTGGTGGATGGTCATGCGGTGGGTGTGCCGCAGGCGCAGGACCTGGTCGACCAGGCCGTGGGTGTAGAGCTGGCGGGCGTATGCCTCGCCGCAGTCCCGGATGGCCATCAGGACCATCTCCGGGTCGCGCTGGCCGAGGGTGCGCAGCTCGATGACGTCCTCGCGGGTGAGCCGGTGCAGGTCGGTCAGGCCGTTCTGGTCCTGGGCGAAGAGCGCCAGTTCCTGGGCGCCCTGGCCGTCGGCCTTCCGCACCTGGGCGAAGGCCTGGTCGACCAGGCGGCCCACGGCGCGGGTGGCCGGGTCCTGCCAGTCGGTGAGGCGCCACTCGTCCGAGTTCCGGCTGTGGCGGGCCTGCGCGGCGGAGCGGGACTCGCGCCAGTGCTCGACCTGGGCGGCGCGCTCCTTCGGGGTTCGCCAGCCGGGCATCTGGGTCATGCCGCGCAGCCGGTGGGCGAGCAGGCCGGAGGGCCGGTAGCTGCCGCGCTGCGGCTCCTCCAGCGTGGACAGCCAGGCGACGACCTCCTCCGCGGTCCAGCCCGCGTCCGCGACCTCCTGCACGACCCAGGCGATCCGGGGCACCAGGGCGCGGCGCAGCCACGGCACCTGGCGGACCAGTTCGGCGGCCAGCTGGTAGCGGCGGCCGACGCGGTTGACGGTGCGCTTGCCCCGGCCCTTCGTGGACTTCTTCGCGGCGGTGGACTTCGGCTTCCCGCTCGCGACGTCCGTCTCAGAGGGCAGGTGAGTACATCCGTCGGCAGGAGTAGTACAGCAACCACCCCCCATTGGGGTGCAACGGCTGTTGGCCGCTGAGGTGTCGTCAGCGGCCTGTGACACCTGAGACGAGGAGTCGGACGACGGGGTCTGAGCAGTCGTCACCGAGGTCTTCGCGGATGCCTTCGCCCGGGCCGCCCGGACTTTGCGGGAGGCCCGCTTGCCGAGCAGCGCCATCGCCGCCCGCCCGGCCTCCGCGATCCCGACCACCCGCCGTCCGGTGCTCTCCCCCACGGTCCGCACGCCCAGCGCGACGTCGAACTCGGCCGGGATCACCCGGACGAACTCGCTGGCCTTCGCCTTCTCACCGCGGACCCGGGTGCCCTTCGCCACGTAGGCGAGAAGGCCGGCCTCGCGCAGCATGTCCAGCTGGTACTGCGCGGTCCGCTCGGTCACGCCCAGGCGCCGCGCCAGGTAGTCCACGCCCGGACGGCACGGCGACAGCTCCATGAGCAGCTGCGCGGTCCGGATCGCCGTACGGCCCATTTCGCGCGGCCCGTGGGAGCGTGACGGGCGGTAGCATCCCGAAGCGACGACCCAGTGCACCGCCTGCATCCAGCCGTACGGGTCCAACGCGACACGGCCCCGCGTCGTGGCCACCCACTGCTCCGCCACCGGCACCAGCACCCGGGGCAGCACCGGCACGCACGGCACGAACCGCCGCGCCGCCTTCGACACTGCGGAGTCGGCCACCGCGGCGACGTCGGCCGACTTCTGGCGCTGGCTGGGAACGCGCGGAGCGGCCGGGATTACACCCGACGAGGCGTCTACGGCGACACCAACACCCTCACCCAAATGAGTGATGTCTGTCACAGTACCGGGATTGCGGGTGGCCTGTCCGACAACCGGTCCGACAACCGGTCCCCCAGCGAATCCCCTGGAAACGGAGGGTGAGGCGCCTGGATCCCGCCCTGCGGGATCGGCGTCAAGGCCCGCGCCGGGAACACCAAGATCAACAAACATGGGCGGAGAGGACTGGAAAGGGGTCCTGACCTGCTGCAAAATGGCAGAGCCTCCTGCTCTCACACGCGGGAACGCAGAAGCGCCCCCTCGGGGGTGTGGTTCGCCGAGAACCGAAGTACCGCCCTTCCCGGACCCCGGCCGCCAAGTCGGAGCCCGTTCCGGGCCTCGTCCGATCGCCAAATCGGACGAATCACGTAAGACCGCAGTCCAGTGGTTGGCCCCACTGGAAGCGGTCCGGGGTTGCTGGCCTCGCCAAAGGCCGGCGCCCCCAACACAACTAAGTCACACTGACCCCCTTCGGGGGAGAGGTGTATCCGCATACGACGACGGCACCCCGCCGGAGCGACCTCGAACCGGTCGCCTCCACGGCGGGGTGCCGCATGTGTGCCTGGATTTGGGTACGGGTACCCTTCACTGCGTCACCACCTTCCGTGTGGTTGACCGGGACGGGCCCCCGGCAAGGGGCGCCGATCCACTCTGATGCCGTCCGGACTTGCTCAAGGTCCGGGCGGCAAAGTTCATTTTGGATCACTGACGGGGCAAGCCTACCGCTGTGGACAACACTCGGAGTAGCGGCGAGCGCACCGTGTCGATCTGACGAGCCAACGGCCAGACAGGCCGACAAGTCCCCGATCACTTGGACTCCCGCAGGAGCTTGAGGGCGCCCTCAGCCGAGAGCTCGCAGTTGTCCTTCGCGTCCGTCCAATGCCGGAGCGTCTCGGCCACAGCACGCAGAACCTCGTCCGGCAGGCCCGCCTCGCGCAGCGTGTCGGCGGCCTCTTCCATCTCCGGTGCCCACCTCCACGCCCGTGCGGCCGTCTTGGCGATGTAGTCAGTCTCGGTCAGGTAGCTGCCGGCCCGCTTGCCGGCCACCTCCAACAGTGCCTGGTCGACACCGTGGTCCTGAGCCAGTCCGTAGGAGAGCGCGGCAAGCACGCGGCTGGCCTTCTGATAGGCCGTGTAGGAGACCTTCAGCGCGGAGGCCTGCCCGATCTCCTCGCCCAAGACCGGCGTCGACACCGCGGTGTCCGAGAACAGCGCCGCCACCAGCGCGGCGGCGTCGGACGGGCCGGAGAGGAACAGCTTCGTGCGCTTGCCACCGACCGGCGGGGAGCCAATCACCGAGCCGTCGACCACCGACCGAGCGCTCCGACCCACCAGGTCGGCGATCCGCCGCGCCCTGGCCGGGCTGATCGCGTTGCCCTCGACGTAGACCCCGGCGAACCCAAGCTCAGCGACATCGCGGGCGACATTCTCGGCAGCGGCCGGCGGGCACAGGCTCAGCACGACCTCGGCCCGCTCGAGCAACTCGCCGAGCTCGGCCACCGGCTCCAGCCCGGCGTGCCCCGCGCGCCGTACAGTCGCGGGGCTACGTTCGGCCGAGCACCACAGCACCTGGGCACCGGCTGACACCGCGCAGGCCGCGACGGCCGCGCCCATGCTGCCGGGGTGGAGCACTCCGAGAACCGGCTGTCCTTCGGTCATCGGGCATCTCCACGACCGCGGACGTGTGCGAAGGCGTCCACGGCGGTCTCGGCGATGACGTCCGGCTCGGCCCCGCCCGGCCAGGGGCGGCCGTGCGAGATCCAGATCGTGTGCAGCCCGGCGCCGCGCCCGCCAATGATGTCCAGCTCCGCGTTGTCGCCGATCATCCAGCCGCCCTGGTCGAGGGCCCGGCCGACGCTGGCGGCCGCGGCCTCGAAGACGACCGGGTCGGGCTTCCGAGCGCCGACTTCCTCGGAGATACAGATTGCGTCGACCCGGTCCGAGATACCGCTCGACTTGAGCTTGGCGCGCTGGATCTGGCCGCCACCGTTGGTCACGATGACGACCTGCCAGCCCTCGGCCCGAACGGCATCCAGTGCGTCGAGGACCCCCGGGAAGGGGGCGACCGCAGCGGCGAGTTCGGCGCTGTAGCGGGCCCAGAGGTCCGCGGCCGGCTCGGCCAGGCCGAGCTCGGACTGCAACGCCTCGAACGTGGCCAGGTCGGCGCGGATCCCCATGGCCTCGAGCATCCGACGTTCGGCGGCGGGCACCAGGTTGGCCCCGGCGCAGTAGGAGGTGATCCAGGCGGAGACCGCCGCGCGACGATCGATCAAGGTGTCGTCGAAGTCGACCATCAGCAGCTGAGCACGAAAAGCGAGCGCCCTCGCGATCAGCTCGGCAGCCCGTTCCGGGGAAACGGTGTCGGTCTGGATCACCAGGTCGAACCGGAACCCCTGGTTGGTGTCCAGGTCCGCCTGGGTCGCATCCCACGCGGACAGGCGGGCCAGGGTGTCCTCGTCGCCGCGCCCCGCCGACCGCTCGGCGGTCACCTCCCGGGGACACCACAGAAGGACGCTCAGCCAGTCGGCCTGGTAGTCGTCCAACAGTGCGCGAACCCCGTCGACCTGACCGAGGTGTGCCACCGGCACCCCAACCTCGAAGGCGGCGTCCAACCCGGGCCGGTCGACAACGTAGGTGTTGCCGTAGCGCGAGTTCGAGTAGACGACATCGCCCGCTGCCTCCAGCTCGGCCAGCTGCTCCGCGCTGCCCATCCGGTAGCCGGCGGACTTACCCGAGCCCACCTTCAGCCGCTCGAACTGCCGGTGCCGCTGGTTGTACTTCGTCAGCGCCGCAGTGACGGTGTCCTTGCCGGAGGCGGGCGGCCCGTACAGAAGAACGCCCGAACGGCTGGCCTGGCTACCCACTAGCCCACCATCCCCAGCGCCAGGCGTGCCCGGTCCGCGAGGGAGACCGCGGTGCCGTACCGGTTGTCCACGACCAGGTGCGGCACGACCGGGCGCAGCTCCATGTCGACGCCGGCCATGTAGTCGGACCAGTTCTGGAGCTTCCAGGTGTCCCGCGCGGCCGACCGCTGACCGATGTACTCCCGCATCGAGTCGGCATCGCACTGCACCCAGACGGGAGCGACGGTCACCCCGCGCGCCGCGCACCGGTTCTCCAGCCGCCGCATCCACGCCTCATCGACCATCTCGGCGATGAACGGCGCGGTCAGCACCGTGCTGATCCCGCAGTCCACATTGGCGTAGGCGGCCTTCAGCAGGCACTCGTACTCGAGCGGCCGGACCCGAGACCGGTACAACTCTGACTGGCGGTCGTTCGGCTCCGATCCCAGCTCCACCAACAGGGCCTCCACCAGTGCCCTCGACATCGGGTCTTTGTCCAGCAGCGGCCATCCGGTCAGCTCAGACAGGAACCTCGCGAGCTCGGTCTTCCCCGTCCCGGCGTACCCACCGACCAGCACCAGCGTCGGCGAGTTCGAGTCGCCGCCCGTGTGCCTGCGCTTCCAGGCGTCCATCACCCGCTGCTGGAAGCCGACGGCGTCGACACCGGCAGTGCCGGGAGCCATGTGCGTCAGCGCCCGCTCCACCGCGAGGACATGGCCACCGTTGTGCCTGTGCTCCATCGGGGTCAGCGAGAACGCCGCCTCCTGTTCGCCTGGCAGCGGGTCACGGAAGCCGAGTTGCACGTCGGTAGCGCGGTAGAGCAGCGCGTAGGCCCGCCGGTAGTGCGGCCCCGGATACACCTCACCGAGCTCGTGCTGGCTGATGGTCTGCGGATTCCCCGCCGGCACGCCCCTGAGCTTGGCCTGCTCCGCGACCTTACGCAGTTCCTCACCGGCCTGCTCCTGGGTCAGACCGTGTGCCTCCCGCTGGTCACGCAGCTTGTACGGCTTCCAGCCGGGGTGCTCCGACTTCTTCGCCATGTCCCCCACCACCTCTGTCATCGCCATGCTTCGGAGCCTATGGGCGGCCCGTCGAAATCCATGTGTAGCTGGATGTTGAACCGGGTTGAGAAAGTGCTGTAGCTCTAAGTGATTCTTTGTCAGCTCCGGTTCAGCTGTGATTGGTCTCCATGGACAGCCAAACCGGGAGGACAACAGATGCGTACTGATGAGCGGAACGCGGCGGAGGAATTGGTCCAGGCCAACGATGTGGGGAGGAACCTCGACCAGCATGCTCTGCCGCAGCGTGTCTTCCTGTGTCAGCCAGCAATGCTCAGTGTCAGCAAATGGTGCAGGGGCGTGGTGCTGACTGTCACAAAGACCGTGGACTCCTGTGGATCGCGAGCAATGCTCAGGATTCGGAAGCCGGGGGTTCCCTCTGTCACACCGAGCGCTGCTGCCGCGGCCTGATCCATGGGTTCGGCAGAGATCATGGTGTCGGTGCGCAGCACGTTCCAGCCGAGCCAGTCAGCGAAACGAACTCCGGCAGGGGGAGACATGCGAGTGGCACCAACCGGGGCCAGCAGGGGCGGGACGCCTTCGTGGCCCTCAGGCTGACGAGAGGCCAGCTCGTAGGGCACGATGGTCAGTTTGTGTTGAACCGGAACACCATCTACCGAGCGGACCCGCGTGCGCTCCACGACATCGGTGTCAGCGATCCCCCACGCAGCCATATACGGAGGTGCGGGCAGTTGACGGACAAGGGTGGTGACCTCGTTGGCCTCACCACCGGATGCCGGCTTCCAGATCGGCACGTTCAAGTCAGGGGGGCCGAACGTGCCGAGGTGGGCCTCGGCGGTTCGGCCAGCGGTGACGACAGTGCCGCTGCCAGCCTCGGTGCGGACCAGGCCTAGGGCCGCTAGCTGCGCGTAGGCCGCCGCGACGGTCTGCTGACTCACGCCGCGTTCATCAGCCAACTTGCGTACGGCGGGGAGGCGCGTCCCGTGGCGGTAGCGCCCGGCCGAAATCCCCTCCCGAATCTCGGCCGCGATGGTGCTGGCGTTCAAGGTTCAGTCTCCTATCGAGCGGCTGCCGGGCTACAGGCTATCGCGTCAAGCAGCGAACGTCACCATCTTGACATTCGTCAAGACAGATTTGAACTATCTTGACACTTGGGAGATAGGCCCCTATCTTCGATTGCATCGGGCCGGTTACGGTCCGCGATGGATGGGCTGGGCCGTAAGCACCACCCGGGTGTCGATGTGCTGTCGGCAGCGTCGAGCAGCACGGAACCGCAGGTGGTAGCCGTCCTTGTGGGCGTCGGATACCAGCACTGAGTAACAGCGGTGTCACCCGCCTTCGGGCGGTGGCGGTCACCTCGGTGACAAGGGGTTGAGCCCTTAGCTCCCCCGCGTCGGACGCCTACATAGCAACACCAGAACCGATTTTTGAGCAGCGTGCTGCGCTGCCTGTCCGCCAGGACGTCGACCTTCGGGTCGGGCCTGGCGGGCGGAGAGAGCAGCAAGTTCCGCTCCCCGGACTCCCCCTTCTCCCTGCCAGGAGGCCCCGATGCCCGCCAGGACTCGCACCAAGCGCCGCTCCGCTCTCCCCCCGCTGAAGCTTTCGACCCTGCGCCCCCACCTCTACAACCTGCGCCCGGACGAGGTCGCCACCATGGTCTGCCCCGACTGCCGGACCTGGCAGCGGATCATGGGTATCGAGGGCGGGACGCGCACCATCCGCGACCACTACTCCACCGACCTGTCCGGCGCCGAACTGGCGGCTGGTCAGCGGGACGCCCGCTGCCCCTCCGCCCGCCGGATCGTCGAGATCGACGTCCTGCTGGCGCGTTGGGCACGGGACATCGAGGAGGGCACCACCGAGACCGCGGCCCGCCGGCCCACCACCGTCCTGCGCAAGGTCAAGACGCCCGTTGCCCCGGCGGTGCTCCACATCGCGCAGGGCCGTCCGGCCGAGCCCACCGAGTCCGCCAGGCAGGCCGCGCGGAAGCGCACCAAGGGCTGGGAAGCCGCCCGCATCGACGTGCTCGTCACCGACGCGGTGCGGCAGCAGCCGCTGTACGGCGCGCGGAGCCCGCTCTTCTCGCTCGGCCTGCCCGACGGCGTGGCCACCGAGCCGCCCCGGAAGCACCGCAAGCCGAAGGGCCGCCTCGCCGCCTGAGCCACACCGTCCGTACGAACGACCACGGCCGCCGCCGACCCCCTGCCGGGGTCGGCGGCGGCCGTCGCCTTGCTCGCACAGAACCCCGCCCACCGAGACCGCCCCCGAGGAGACCGCGATGCCCGAAACCCCCGCCGCCGCCACGCCGCTCGCCGACGCCTACACCTGGTACTCGACCGGCCTGCGCGACCTGGTGCGGGAACTGCTGGACGAGGCCGGCCTGGACACCGCCGGCGACACCGTCGACGACCTGTGCGGTGACCTGTGGCTGCACGCGGCGGAGCTCGCCCGCACCGGACGCTCCTTCGGCGAGCTCCTGGACACGCTGGACGTCAACGCCGAGATCTTCGTGAGCCGCCTCCACAACAGTCCGGCAGTGACCCTCAGCGGCCGGCTCGACACCGCCGCCGACCCGGCCGACACCGCCGAGCTCGCCCTCGCCGCTGCGGACAGGGCCGGCCGCCAGCCGCTCCCCCGCCCCCGCCAGCATGCCACCGAGCGCCGCCACCCTCAGCGCGCAGCGGCCTGATGCGCACCCACCTGGTCGCCTACCTGGCCCGCACCAGCGACGGCGCGGAGCACGGCGTGGCCCGCGTCCCGTCGAACCAGGGCCGGCCTTCGTGGCACGAGTGCGCGGCCGTCGTCCCCGGCTACCTCGTCGGGCAGTACCTCGGCGCCGCGCCCGAGCCGGACGGGACCCGGTCGGCGCGTCGATCCGCCTGACCCACCACAACGTACGAACCGTCACTGCGTTGCCCACCCCGCCGGTCGGGGTGGGCAACGCAGTGGTTGCTCGTGCAGCCAACACAAGAACGGCCCCGGGGCGGTACCCCCGAGGCCGTTGTCGGTCGCCATCAACCCCAAGCAGAGAAGAGGAACGACCGTGGACACCATCATGGCACCCGCCGCCCACCAGGCCACCCCGGACCTCGACGACCTCTACACCCGGTACGCCGGCCGACTCCTGGTGGCGGCCGCCGAGCAGCTCGCCGGGATCAGCCCGGCCGCCACCGACCTGGACGAGGACCTCGCCGACGCCGTTTGGGACGACGTCGCCGCCGGCCTCTACCCCGAGGACGCCCGCGGCCTGGACGGCCTGCTCGTCCTGCTGCGCACCAAGGTCCGCCGGGTCCGCGCCCGCGCGGCCGCCGCCTCCCTCGCGATCCGCGAGGTCGTCATCGACCTGGACGACCTCGCGGACACCGCGCCGGTCGCCACGATCCCGACCCCCCGGCCGTTCCCGGCCACCCTCTCCGCCTCCGTCGCTGCCCTCCGCACGCTCCCCCTGGCCGGGTGACCTCGTGGCCTCCGACGCGCTGATCCAGCTGCTCATCGCCAAGGCGGCCAACAAGGCCGCCGCCCAGGCCGCCAAGGCCGCCGCCGCAGCGCTCAAGAAGACCAAGGGAGGCAGCAAGTGATCCGCACCGACCGCTCCTACGGCGGCAGCGACGGCAAGGGCAAGCCCGCTCCCGACCCCCACCCCCCGATCACCTCGAAGAAGAGCAAGTGAGCAGCCCCGAGGACCAGGCCTGGACCGGCCAGCAGATGGACGAGTTGCTGCGCCGGGCCCGCGAGATGCACGCGAAGGCGCAGGCCGAGAAGGCCTGCGGACAGCAGCAGTAGCCAGCACCCACGACACGACACGAGAGGAGACCGCCCGTGAGGACGGACGAGGAGTACGACGCCTGGCAGGCCGAGCTGGCCGCGATGAACGCCGCGTACGAGGAGGCCGACCAGGCCGAGTACGCCGCCTACATGGACGGGCTCGACGCCCGCGACGTCGCGCGCTGGGTCGACCCGCTCCTGGAGCAGCCGGCCACCGGCGGGGCGCTCCTGGAGCAGCGGCACGCCCTGTACGAGGCCGCGCACCCGGAGCAGGTCGAGGCGCTGCGGCGCCTCGCCGCCCTGGCCTGACCGCCGGTTGCTGTCGTTCGCCGCCGTGCCCCGCCCCCGGGCCCACCCGGGGTGTGGGGCACGGCGGCGAACGACGGTGCCCGACGCACCCGCCCCTTCTCCCCTATACAGGAGGACCCCGTGAGCAAGCCGACCTGGATGGCCTCGCGCCTCGGCATCAAGCACGCCCCCCAGCCGCTGGCGCAGCTCGTGGAGCTGGGCCGCTGGCTGGACGACCCCGCCCGCCGCTTCGCCTTGCGCGCCGCCCGTAAGGAGCGGCAGGCGGCCGTCACCGACGCCGTCCGCGCCTACGACGAGGCCCGGCGCCCCAGCCAGCGGATCCCCGCCGCCCGCATTGCCGACGCCCACGAGCAGCTGGAGCTGGCCCAGGGCCGCGCCGGCCTGCTCGTCCTGGTCGAGGAATTCGCCGAACAGAGCCGGTTGCGGGTCACCGCCACGGTCCTGCGCCCCGGCCAGCAGCAGGACGTCGACGCGCAGACGCTGCGCCTGCTGGCGACGCGGATCAGCGTCGGCACCCGCGAGCTGCTCGCCGAGTTGGCGGCCGACTTCGTCTACCCCGACGAGGTCCACCGCGGCGCGGAGGCCGCGCTCGCCCGGCTCACTCACTGCCGCCTGGCGGCGGAGGCCACCGGCGAGCCCGCCGTCCTGAGTACCTGGGCCGAGGAGGTCGAGTTCGCCCTCGCCGTCGTCCAGACCGCCTCCACCCGCGGCTGACCAGCCGCCGTCGGCCGCCGCCGCGCCCCGCCCCGGACCACCGGGCGCGGGGCGGTGATCGGCACGCCCGGAACCGACCGCAGGATCGCCGAGTACTCCTGGCGCTGCCTGGCCTGCGGCGACGACAGCGGCTTCGACACCGACCACCTGGTGGACCGCATGCGCCACCTGGCCAACCGGCACGCCGGCGAGTGCCGGGCGCTCCCGGCCGCCACCGGCGACACCGCCGACGCCGGGAAGGCCGGCGCCCGCAGCTGACCGAGTCCGCGTTTCGGGCCCGGCCGCCCCTCCTTCGCCTCAGCGGCGGCCGGTTTCGGATACGCGTGATCGCGTTTCGGGAGCACCGGCCGCCGTTTCGGACCCACCTGAACCGAGCCTTCCGGAGGCCCCTGTGACGATCACCGACATGCCGCCGACGGCGGCCCCGCACCGCCCGGCGTCCCTCATGCCGGGCCCCGTTTCGGCACCGCCCGTACCCGTTTCGGGAACACCCCGGAGCGTTTCGCCCGCGCCCCGGGCGGTTTCGGAGACGACCGAACCCGTTTCGCCCCCGCCCGCGTCCGGGGTGCTGACCACCCCGCAGAAACTGGCGGCCGCCGGGATCGTGACGGCCGCGCTCGCCCTGGCCGGCATCGGCCTCTACCTCAGCTTCGGGAACGTCGCCTCCTTCGCCCACCTGCACCTGCACTTCCCCACCCTGGACCAGGGCAAGCTGTTCGCGGTCGGCGTCGACACCGGGATCATGGTCCTGATCGCGGTCGACCTGCTGATGGCCTGGCTCAAGCGTCCCATCAGCTGGATCCGCTACCCGGTGTGGCTGCTCACGGCCGCCACCGTCGTCCTCAACGCCGCCTCGGCCGCCCCGCAGGGCCGGGCCTGGCAGCCGCTCGACTATGTCGCCGCGTTTGCGCACGGCCTCGTCCCCGTGCTGTTCATCGCGGTCGTCGACATCGGCCGTGACTCCATCGACCGCGTCGTGCGCCCCGACCGGCCCGACCGCGACTCCATCCCGCTGATCCGCTGGATCCTCGCCCCCGTCGCCACGCCCCGCATCTACCGGCGGATGCGGCTGTACGACGTGCACTCCTACCCCGAGATGGTCCGCCGCGACCAGGAGCTCATCGCCTATCAGCTGTGGCTCAAGCGCAAGCACAAGGGCGACCTGACGCAGGCCAGCGAGGACGAGCTCCTGCCGATGACGATGGCCCCCCACGGCTACACCGTCGCCCGGGCCCTCGCGATGCCGGACGAGCAGGATCAGGCCGCCGAGGCCCGCCAGGAAGAGGCCGAGCGCCGGCGCCTGGAGGCCGAGACCCGCCGCAAGCAGGACACCGCCAAGGCCGAGGCCGACCGGCTGCGCGCGGACGGCGAGGTGGAGCAGGTGAAGGCCGAGGTCGAGGGCGCCACCGGGCAGGCCCGCGCCCACGCCCGGGCCCAGGTCGAGGCCGCCGAGCAGGTGGCCGCGAGGGAGAAGGAGGCGCTGGAGACCGCGGCGACGGCCGAGGCCCGCGCCCGCACCGCCGCCGCCGAGTGCGAGGAGGCGGAGCAGCGCAAGGCGACGGCGAAGGTCGACCTGGAGGCGGCCGAGCTGGAGCAGCGGGCAGCGGCTACGCGGCGCGCGATCGAGGAGGCAGACAAGGTTGCCGCGGCCGAGTCGGCGGCGATCGACACGCAGACCATCGCGATCGCCCGCAAGGCCGCAGCCGAAGCCGACGAGGCCGCCGCCGAAACGGAGAAGGCCGCCGCCGAAACGCGCCGGGCCGCCGCCGAAAAGGACCGCCTGGCCGCTGAAGAACGCGAGCGCGAGCAGACCGCCATCGCGAACGCCGAGAAGGCCAAGCTGGCCGCCGCCGAAACGGAGAAGGCCGCCGCCGAAACGCGCCGGGCCGCCGCCGAAATCGAGCGGCGCGCGGTCGAAATCGAGGACGCCGCCAAGCTGAAGCCCCGCGAGCGGGCGATTCGCAAGGTCGCCCGGATGATCCTCGCCACCCCCGACCGGATGCCCGAGCAGCTGCCGCTCGCGGACATCCAGGCCGCGCTGGAGGTCTCCTCGCCCGCCACCGCCTCCGAGTACCGCACGGAGGCCGCGGAGCTGCTCGCCCAGGGCTACCAGCCCTGACCAGCCCGGCCAACCGCACCAGTGCACGGCCTCTCCGGTGGTCACCAGGACGCCCGCAGCGTCCTGGTGATCGCCGAAGGCGCCGACGCGCCGAGTACCACCATCGACCCGGCCGTCCGGCCGGAGCCCGGGTCCGAGAAACCCATCACCCCAGGTCAGGCGGATGCTGCCGCCTGACCGCGCGCTCTCGAAGGGAGAGCCGAACCATGGACCTGAACACCCTGTTCACCGACGAGGGAATGCGGAAGTTCAGCGCGACCCAGCGCGACCAGCACAAGGAGGACGCCCGCCAGTACGGCCTGCTCGCCGACATCGTGGAGCAGCGCCTGCTGAACACGCCGATCGAGGGCGACCGCTGGCGGTCCGAGAACGGCCGCGCCCGCAAGGTCGCCGCCAAGCTGCGCCGGATGGAGAAGGCGTCGCGCCGGGCCGCCGCGTCGGCGGAGGCCCTGTACGCCGCCTACGTCCACCAGGTGCTGGAACTGCCGCAGCGCCGGGAGACGGCGGCGGCCCGCAAGGCCGCGCGCCGGGCCCGGCGCGGCACCCAGCTGCGGGGCGCGGTGGCCGCCTCGCTGGGCAAGAGCGCGGCGCAGCTGTCCGGGGTGAACGCCCCCGCTGCGCCGGCCGACGAGGCCGGGAACGAGCCGCTGTACCTGCCCGCACAGCCGCCCGTCGCCGCGCCGGCCGAGGCCCCGGCCCCGGCGCCGATCGGCGGGATCGGGGACTTCTTCCCGGCGCCGAAGCGGGGGGTCGGCTGATGGCCCGGATGAGCAAGGCGGAGGCCGACGCGAGGCGCCGCCGCAACCGCCAGCAGCACTGGCGCGACGGCGGCGAGAAGGCCCGCGCGAAGGGGTCGGCCGCGTACGCCGCCTACTGGTGGGACGTCGCCCGGTCGATCGCGGTGGAGGCCGATCGGGAGGGCAAGCCGCCGCTGTGGAACGAGCTGGCGAGCGGGCTGCACGACTTCATGCAGCGTCACAACACGTAATCAACAACCACAACCACAACCGGCAGGGGGCCGCCGCGGCGGCCCCCTAAGGTGCGCGCGCGTCGCGCGCGCGCGAGGTTGCCGTATCCGTGACTGTCTGTCAACTGAGAGAGGAGGAGGAATGAGCGACGACGAGGGCTCCGGCACGGTCATCCCGTTCCCCGGAGGAGCCGGTGGAGGGGTCGGATTCGCACCCCCGCCGCTGCCGGAGGCCCCGCCTCCACGGCCCGCCGAACCGGCCGTTCCGCCCGTCCTGGAGATGCCACCGGCCGCCGGTCGGCGCTCTCCGCTGGAGACCCTGGCGAGCCTGTCCGGCCCGGCCGAGATGGTGCCCGCCGAGGCTCCGGCGCTGCCGGCGCCGGCGGATCCGGTGCCCGCTCCGGTGCCCGGCGAGGTGCCCGCGGCGTTCCGTTCCGAGGCCGCTGGCGAGGCGGCCCCCGGGCCGGGGCTGGGCTCGCTGTCGCTGGCGGCGATGCTCGCGGTGTCGGTCGCGGCGATGCGCGGCATCCACTCCGCGGTGACCGCGTTCCGGGCGAGCCGGGAGCAGCGCAAGGCCGTCGCCGAGGTCGCGGAGAAGGCCGGTCAGGAGAGCAAGGAGGGTGGGAAGAAGGGCGGCCGGGACACGCTCACCCCCTCCCACGAGTGGGGCCGCCGTTCCCTCGACCGCCACCAGGGCGGCCGGGGCGGCGGTCCCGTCGGGGGGCCCGGCGGCGGTAGGAGCGGCGGCGGTCCGGGTGGACCTGGCGGTCTCCGGGGCGCAGGATCCGCTCCGGCACCCGGCCCGGCCGCCTCCCCCGGCGGCGGCACGTCGGGAGCCCGCAAGGTGTCCGGCACCGGCAAGGACGGCGGCCCGGGGGCGGGCGCTTCGAGCGGCATGTCCCCGAAGGGCAAGGACACTGGCAAGGGTGGTCCCTCCGGTTCGGGCAAGGGCCGGTCCGGCTCCGACAAGGGCCCGGCCGGGTCGACCGGCGGGCCGGTGCACCGCACCTCGCAGGGCGGCGGCCCCGCCGCCCGGGGCAAGGGCGGTGGCAAGAACACCGGCTCCGGTGGCGGCGGGACGAACGGAAAGTCCGGGAAGAACACCGCCGCCGGGCAGAGCGGCGGCGGGCAGAGCGGTGGCGGCCGGAGCGGCAAGAACGGCGGGACCGTTCGGACCCCGGACAAGCCGGCCTCGAAGAGCGGACCCGGCAGGTCCGGGGCCGGTTCGGCCGACGGGACCTCGCCGGGCACGCCGGGCCGTGGGAAGGGCGGCCGGGTGAAGGCGCCGACCGGCGCGTCCGGCACCGGCTCCTCCTCGGGCACCCTGCGCAAGGGCAAGGGCAAGGGGAAGGGAAAGAAGGCCGGCGGCCCGAACGGGGCACCCGCAGGTGGGCGGCCCGGTCCGGGGCAGCGCCGCCCGTCGAAGAAGCGGGTGCCCGGTGTGGACCACGGCACGTGGGACGGGGTGGGGTACAACTGCGGGTGCCGTCGGTGCCGGCGGTTCCTCAAGCGCAGGCTGGACGGTCGGGTCTCGCTGGGCGAGGCGATCCACCGCACGGCGGCCGCCCGGCTCAAGGCCCGCCGCAAGAACTTCATCCCGGCCTGGAAGCCCCCCGCGAAGAAGAGGAGGAAGAAGGGGAAGGGCGGGCCGGCCTCCGCCGCGGCGGGCAGCGCCGCCACGGCCGGAAGCACGCGCACCGGCTCGTCCACCGGGCCCGGCGCGAAGAAGGCGGGGAAGAAGGCCCGCGGCGGCTGGGGCGCCGCCTTCCACCGCGCCTGGGGCCGCGCGAAGAAGGCGACCGCCCCACCGCCCGGACCCGGCGGGACCACCACGACCGGGCGCAGCACCCCGTTCGGGGCGGCCGGGATGGCGAGCGCGGGCGGCGAGACCATCACGGTGGTCCGGGAGGACCGGGTCGGTGACGCCGGGGCCTCGCGCAACCGGCCGCCCGAGCACGGCGCCGAGCAGGGACTGCCCGCCACCGGGCCGGCCGCGCTCGGCCCCGCCCCGGTGAAGCACACCCGGCGGCCCGGCACCCGCCGTCCGCGCCCGATGCCGCCCGTCCCCTCCCCGGCTCCGGCCGAGGCCGAGGTGGTGCCGGCCGCCGGGCCGTCCGACCAGCAGGGCGCCGCGGTCGTGGCGGCCTCCGTCCCCGCGCAGAGCGGGCCGAGCAGAAGGAGCAGCAGCGTGTCCCTGCCCGCCACGGGCGGCGCCGTGCCCGGCATGTCCGCCGAGCACGCCACCGAGATCACCATCGACGACGTCCTGGACGAGCTGTCCCGGCTCACCCAGGAGGGCTTCGCCGCGCACGACACCTGCGTGACCCTGGCCGAGCGGGCCCGCAAGCTGCGCTACGACCTGGAGGACCTGGCGGCCGAGCTGCGCACCCGGCACAACGTCATCGGCCGCCTCACCTCGACCGCGATGTCCCGCCTGGCGGAGTCGATGGACCTGCTGGCCCGCAAGGCCGACGAGATGAAGATCAGCTCGTTGGAGGCGGCCGAGCAGTCCGAGAGCGCCGACCAGGCGATGAACGACCACTACAAGCCCATCCAGCGGGCCACCGCCGACGCGGGCCTGAACACCCCGTCCGCCCGCGTCCACAACGAGAACTGAGAAGGAAGGAGCGGCTGATGAGCGACATCGAGTTGTACGACGGCGGCGGTGAGGTCGAACGCGGCGGCGGCGGGGTGCTCGGGTTCCTCGGGCTGGCGGCCCGCACCGCGATGCTGACCGCCAGCGCCCTCAAGCTCAAGGAGGGCATGTGGTCCCTGCAGCGGCACATGGAGAAGAACGCCGGCCAGGCAAGGGACCTGTCGGAGATGTGCGGGCAGGCCGAGGTCGCCGCGCAGTTCACCGCGCAGATCCTGGAGGTCTCGGCCGCGCTCACGAAGGTGGCCACCGCGTCCGGGGAGATGGCGAACGCCGCCGACGACACGGAGACGGCCGCACGGTCCTTCGAGTCCGAGCACGACCGCGAGTACCGGGGCGTCTACGAGGCCGCCCAGGCCGCCGACGTGCCGATGGCCAAGCCCGGCTTCTACAAGGTCCGCTGACCGCCCCGCACACCCCACCAGCACCGACCCCGACGGGGCCGCACCCGAACGACCGGGTGCGGCCCCGTCCCGCACCCCCGAAGAGAGGACGGCGACGGTGACCACCGCCGACCAGCCCCAGGCACCGGCCACCGGCGCCACCACCACGACCGTGCCCGCCGGCACGATCCGCCGCCGCGCGAACGCCGAACGGCTCGCCTACGCCGCCTGCGCCGCCGGCATCGCGATCGGCCCGCAGTGCGACCAGGGCCCCCTGTCCTACCTCGGCGCGATCGGCACCGCCGCGGGCACCGGCCTGTGGCTGTACTGCAAGGCCACCCCCAAGGACGGCGCCGCCCCGGGCATGGGCCTGCTGCGCTCCGCCCTGCGCGCCCTGCCCGCCCTGACCGGCTCCGCCCTCTACGCCGCGGCCCTCGCCGCCCCGGGCACCGCCTGGTGGGAGATCGCGGGCCCCGCGCTGTGGGGTGCGGCGGCCGCGGCCGCCGCACCGTTCACCCGCTCCGCCGGCCTGACCGAGGAGGCACTGCCGGACCTGGTCGCCGCCCTCCCCCCGCAGGACGTCCCGGCCCAGGACGCGCCGCACGACTACCCGTCGTTCCTGGCGCGGTTGTGGGACCAGGCCGAGCTCGCGCCCGGCACCAAGCTCACCGCGGTCGAGCACTTCCAGCCCGGCCTGCCCGACTTCAGGGCGGTCATCGTCGCCCAACCGGGCAAGGCCGTCCCGCAGCTGTCGCTGCGCAACCTGGCGGCGGCGTTCGACGTGCCGGAGGAAGCGGTCACCTTCACCTCGCTGCTCGGCTCCGGCCCGGGCCGGATGGTCCTGTCCGTCACCCCCACCGTCGGCGAGACCACCCGGGCGTTCAACAGCCTGGAGGCGCTGTGGGAGAGCGCGGTCACCGACCCCGGCGGCGCCGCCCCCGGCGTGAAGTTCGTGCGGGCCCGCATCGAGAACGACCGCATCGTCATCCTCGCCGCCGCCCCGCGCGGCAAGAAGATCCGCCTGCCCCACAGCGAGGTCTGCTCCGCCCTCGGCGTCGACGACCCCACCCGCCTCGTCATCGAGACCGACGGGCTGCGCCAGGCCGTCGTCAGCGTCTACCGGACCAACCCGCTGATGAACGTCCGCAAGGCCACCGTCGCCGACCTGACGATGGACGAGCGCGGCCGCGTCGCGGTCGGCGTCTGCCACGACGGGCGCCCTGCCGTCATGCGGCTGTGGGACCCCGGGCAGGGCGCGCTGCGCGGCATCGTCGCCGGCGTCACCGGCGCCGGCAAGTCCGTGCTGCTGAACCTGATCCTCGCCGCCGAGAAACGCTCGGGGGTCGTCTCCTGGGTGGCCGACATCCAGGGCGGCATGAGCCTGCCGGAGGCCGACGGCCGCGTCGACTGGTTCGCCAAGGGCGAGGACGAAGCCCTGACGATGCTCGTCACCGCCCACAAGGTGATGAAGTACCGCGAGAAGATCTCGAACGAGATGGGCCGTGGGGACTTCGCGATCGGCTGCCCCTGGCCGCTGATCAACATCACCCTGGACGAGATCAACCGGCTGCTCAGCCACCCGGACGAGAAGAAGAAGAAGCTCGCCGCCTACCTGATCGCCGACATCCAGAAGACCGGCCGCAAGGTCGGCATCGGCATCCGCCTGGCCGTCCAGTCCCTGCACCTCAAGGACCTGGGCGACGAGGAAGCGATCCGCCAGCAGGGCAAGGTCGGCGTCCTCTTCCTCATGCGCACCGCGAGCTCCTCCACCCGGGACATGGGCCTGGACGGCGTCGCCCCGCCCGGATTCCAGCTGGAGAACATCCCCGCCCGCATCTACGAGACCGGGCAGATCGAGGCCCTGTTCCACGGCACCGACGACGACGAAGGCCAGTCGACCGCCGGCATGGCGTACATGTTCCTCGACGGCCGGGCCTCCTTCATGCGCACCTTCTACGCCGAGAAGAAGAACGGCATCTACCCGGACCTCATCGAGCTGTACGGCGAGGAGCCGCCGGCGACCATCACCGACGGCGAGGCCGACGCGGCCGGGAAGGCGTACGCGCTGCGCAACGAGCCGCCCGCCGCTCCGGCACCGGACGGCGTGCCGGTGGCCGACGCCGACCACGGCCCGGTGCCGGACACGGACCCGGCGGCCATGCCCGAGCTGCCCGCGGTGCCGTCCTTCGACCCGCCCGCCGCCGACAGCGCGGTGGACCTGACGAAGGAGTTCGAGAGCGGGCCGACGCTGCGCGAGCGGATCCTCGACCTCCTGGCCGACGGGCCCATGAGCCTGCCGGAGATGCGCAAGGTGCTCTGCCCGGAGTACAAGACCGGCTCCGTGAACACCGAGGTCGGCGAACTCAAGCGGGACGGCTGGCTCGAGTCGGTCGGCCGCGGCGCCTACCAGCTCGTCACCGAGCCCGCCGACGCCTGACCCGTCACCCCACACAGCGGGCCCGGCCGACCGGCCGGGCCCGCTCCCGTATCCCCGAAGGAGAACCCCTCGTGATCGTGTCCGTCTCCGGCGTCGTCCTGGCCGGCATCGCCTCGTTCCTCATGGTCCGTTCCCGCCGCTCCACCGTCGGCGCCGCGATCGTGGCGGCGGTCTTCGGCTTCCTGCTCGCCTCCACCGGCCTGGCCACCTCGATCCAGTCCGCCCTCGACGGCACCGCCCAGGTCACCGGCTCCGTGAAGCCCTGAGCACCGGTCAGTCCGGGATCCACAGTGTGCCGTCCTCCAGCACCCACGCCGCGTAGATCCGACCGTCGATGATCACGCCCTCGACGACCGCGTAGACGTCGTCCTCGGAGTCGATCCACAGCACGCCGTCGTCGTCCGTCCACGCCGGCCAGATCGTGCCGTCGTCCCCGACCACCGCCTCGAACTCCACCGTCTCCGGCTCGTCCCGGAACAACCAGCCCACCGCACCCTCCCTCGATCCGCACCAGCCTGACGCACCACCAGGCCCCACCGGGGCCGATTCCCACCACAACGCGCCCGCACCCACTTCCGGGGTGCGGGCGCACCTCTCCGAAAGGAAGCCCCCCATGACCAACCGCCTCATCATCGGCCGCACCGGCTCCGGCAAGACCCACCGCCTCCAGGAGCTCATCGACGCCCACGCCGCCGACCCGACCACCACCGTCTGGGCCATCACCCCCACCCCCGAGCTGGCCGGCGCCGACCGGCACACCGACCCCGACGGCGCCGAGCAGCTGCTCACCGAACTGCTCGCCGAGGTCGACAGGCGCCACGCCCGCGGCCACGAGCACACCCCCACCCAGGCCGAGCCGCACATCCGCCTGATCGTCGACCGGGTCGAACTCGTCCACGAGCAGCTGGGCGACGCCAAGTTCGGCCACCTGCTCCACCGCCTGGCCGTCACCGGCCGCAAGGCCGCCGTCGACACCGTCCTCACCGCCTCCACCACCCACCTGGACGCCTGGCCCGACGGCGTGCGCCAGCACTTCGACCAGCCCGAACGCACCGAGATCCTCCCCGACCGCCGCCAGACCGACGAGGACTGACCGGCAACCCTGAACGCCCGTCTCCCGGCCTCTCCGAGGGCCGCCGGACCCGCCCACCACCCCGGTGGGCGGGTCCGGCGGCCCCAGAAGGCGCCCGGCGCCGCGCCGCTTCCCAGCCCGCCCCCACACCCCCCCCGAAGGAGCCCCGGTGACCACCCCCGCCAACACCCCGCACACCGCCACCCCGGAGACGATCGACCCGCAGATCACCCTCCTCGCCACCGGCTACAGCCCGGCCGTCCTCGACGGCCAGATCCTCGCCGTCCCGCTGCGCCCCGGCACCACCGACGACACATACGTGCCCGCCATCATCGACGGCCAGGTCGCCGCCGTCCCGGTGTACGACCCGCTCGCCGCCCCCGCCCGGCCCGCAGCCCTGGCACCGGCCGCCCCTGTCACTGCGGCGCAGCCCGCCGCCGACCCGGGCCTGCCGCTGGCGCTGCGCCAGGGCGTCCTCTACGGCTGCGCCGGCCTGCTCGCCGTCGGCGGCGTCACGTGGATGGTCGGCGCCGGAGTCGGCGAGGTCGCCCCGTACGCCGACCAGATCGGCACGATCCTCATGTGGGCGGCCGCCACCGTCGCCACCGTGGTGATCGGCGTCGCCGCGCTGCTCGGCAAGCTCCGCTCCGTCGCCGGAGCGGCGTCCGGCCTGTCCGCGACGACCGGCAGTGACGGTGCCACCGCGACCGGCCCCGTCCTCGCGATGTTCCACCGGCACACCGAGGTCACCATCGGCCGCCAGTCCGCCGGGTGGAAGGGCACGGTCAACAACAACGTTCGCTGACCGGCCGACCGGTCTCGCCCCCGGCCCGCCTCCGCCCACCCAGCCGCACACTGCGGCCGGGTGGGCGCGGCGCTTCCGGGGACGGGGCCGGCCGACCGGCCGACCTTCGACACCCCCTCAGGGAGCACCCGATGACCACCACCACCGGCACCGGCCTGTTCGGCCCGGCCCCCGACCCGGCTCCGGTCGGAGACGAGTCGATCGAATGGGCGCTCTGGTCGACCGGCACCGGTGAACAGCGGCCGATGCCCGACCACATCACCGCGCTGATCACCGCTGCCCAGCACACCGCCCGCACCGCCCAGACCACCACCGACCACCCGGCCGGGCACGCGGTGGTCCTCCACCGCGGCCGCGTCTGGAGCGCGGACGCCTACGCCGCCTCCGGCACGGTCCAGCCGTCGCTGTCCTGGTCGGCCCGCTGCTCCGTGTGCGGGGCCGAGTTCGACGAGGAGTACGGCTACCACCGCACGGTCGACGCGGCGGTCGAGCAGGCCGTCGACGGCGGCTGGAGCGAGCCGGGCGGCGGCTGGCTGGTGTGCGACGAGGACGACCGGGCCCACCACGCCGCCCGCACCGGCCTGTCCGGCACCGCCCCGATCGTGCGGATCCAGGAACAGGAGACGCTGCCGGGCATCCCGGCCGACGAGCCGGTGCACGAGTGGTTCGGCCTCTCCTACGCCGCCTACCTCGTGCTGCCGCGCACCCTGCTGCAGTCGATGCCCGCCGCGTGGCAGCAGCGCCTGGTCGCCTGCCTGCGCGACCTCGACACCGCCTTCGCCCACGTGCCGCAGGCCGAGGCGTACGACGTGACCCCCGGCACCGCGCACGAGGTCGGCGACCTGACCGAGGCCCAGCTGCGCGCGGCCAGCATCCACACCGAGACCGGCGACGACCCGGACGGTGAGGCCCGCTACCGCGACAGCGAGGGCCGGGAGCTGGAGCGGCACGACACCGTTCTGCTGCCCGGGCCGGACCCGGTGCCGCACTACAACCGCGGCCGCACCCGCCTGACCCCGAGCAGCTGAACAACCCGCCACCCCCGCCCGCCCGCAAAGAAGGAGAAGCCGCCGTGCGCGTACCCGATCTCGACCCGACCGGAGAACACCACGGCGGCCTCCCGACCTGGCCCTGGCGCTACGCCGACCCCGGCCTGCACACCCGCCGCCAGCTGCGCGCGATGGGCCTGCGCCCCGGCGGCCAGGAGCCCGCCGCGCAGGTCGTCTGCCGCCGCGGCCGCCGGATCGCCTACCTCTACCGGCTCGCCGCCGCGAAGCCGGTGCGGCCGATGACGCCGGGCCGGGCCACCGCCCTCGACCGGGCCATGGCCAAGCGGCAGACCTGCCCGCTCTGCCAGGTCCGCTACGACGCCTGCCTGCCGCTCAAGACCCTCGGCTGCTGCGTGCCGTGCTCGGAGCTGACCGACGCCGAGCGGGACCTGCTCGCCGCCCTCACCACCGCCGCCTGACGTCCCGAAGGGGAAACACCACGATGAAACTGCGCCTGTCCGTCCAGCAGTTCGCCGCCGCTGTCGCCCACACCGTGCGCGCCGTCTCCACCCGCCCGGTCGTCCCGGTGATGGCCGGCATCCTCCTGCACACCGACGCCCGAGGCCTGCACCTGGCCGCGAGCGACTACGAGGTCTACGCGACCGACACCTGCCACGCCGAGATCGCCGACGACGGCCGCATCCTCGTGCCCGGCCGGCTCCTGAACGACATCTGCGCCCGCCTGCCGAAGGGAGCCGACGTCGACCTGGACGCCGACGACACCCGGCTGACCCTCAGCTGCCGCCGCTCGCGGTTCGAGCTGCCGCTGCTGCCGGCCGACGAGTACCCGTCGCTGCCCGCTCTGCCGCCCGCCGTCGCCACCGTGCACGGCGAGAGCTGGGCCGAGGCCGTCGCCCAGGTCGCCTTCGCCGCCTCCACCGAGGAGGCCCTCGCGGCGCTGACCGGCGTCCACGTCACCCTGGACGGCGACGAGCTGACGATGACGGCCACCAACCGCTACCGGATCAGCCACCGCCGCACCGCCGTCCAGCCCGCGGCCGCCTCCGTCCCGGAGGCCAAGAGCAGCCGGAAGAAGACCGGCGGCGCCGGGTCCGGGCCGCTGCAGGTGCTGATCCCGGCGAAGACGTTCGGCGACCTCGCCCGCGCCTACGACACCGACCGGCCCCTCACCCTCCACAGCGACGGCGAACTGTGGGGCTGGTCCTCCACCGGCTCGTCGTTCATGACCCGCCTCATCTCCGCCGAGTTCCCCAAGCTCGGCGCGATGATCCCCAAGGCCGTCGGCACCATCAGCGCCCCGGCCACCGAGCTGACCGCCGCCGTCCAGCGCGTCGCCCTGGTCGCCCGGGAGAACGCCCCCGTACGGCTCACCCTCGACCGGGGCCTGCTGCGCATCGAGGCCGGCGTCGGCGACGACGCCCACGGCCGCGACCTCATCGAGGTCACCGTCACCGGCGACCTGCCCGACGACTACACCATCTGTTTCAACCCCACCTACCTCGGCGACGGCATCAAGGCCTGCGGCTCCTCCGAGGTGGTCCTGCACGTCGGCGACAAGCACAAGCCCGCCGTCCTGACCGCCCGCACCGGCGACGACGACCAGGACATCGCCGACCTGCCCTACCGCTACGTCGTCATGCCGGTCCGCCTGCCCGCCTGAACCACCGCCGGGCCGCCGCCGCACCCCGGCGGCGGCCCGAGCCGCACTCCCGACCTGCTGCGCGCCACCACAGCCCAGGAGCCGCCTCCGTGCCCCAGCACCGCACCCCCGACCGGCCCGACCACGACGACGAGGACGACCAGGACGACGACCTGGTCTTCCCCGCACTCGGCCAGCTGCCCCCGCTCAGCCCGCAGGAGGACGAGCACCCGGACGTGATCTGGCACCGCCCCCAGCCGCACCGCCGGCCGCGCCTGCCCGGCCGCCACGCCGACACCCAGGTGCTCCTGGCCTGCTTCGGCGCCCTGGCCGTCCTCGTCGTCCTGGCCCTCGCCGTCGGCCCCTACGTCCTCGCCGCAGGACACTGGCTGCTCGACCCGGCCAACGTCGCCCACCCCGCCACCCAGGTCTGGCACACCGTCAACGACCCGATCCACCGCACCCTCACCGAACGCGGCGCCGGCCTGCCCGCCGGGCCCGCCACCCTCCACGGCGCCTGGGCCGCCACCGGCCTGCTCATTTTGTGGCGGGCCCTGCGCACCAAGGGGTCCGCCGGGGCGCAGCTCGGCGCGCTGGCGTGGGGTGCGGTGACCGCGGCGATGGTCTGGGACGGCACCCCGGGTGCCGGGCGGTCGGTCGCGGTGGGCCTGGTCGTGGTGCTGTGGGGCGCGCTGGCGGCCCTGGCCCTCACCGGGTCGTGGATCACCGCCCACACGACCGTCATCAACGAGGCGCCCAAGGCGCCGACCGTCACGGTGGCCGCGCCCGAACCGGTGCCGGTCACCGTCGAGGTGACCGTGCCCGAGCCGCGCATCGAGACGGTCCTGGTCGTCGACCGGGACGGGCGCCGCACCAGCCGCCCCGACGACCAGCACTGACCCTCCCCCGGGGCGACGGTCCCACCCGGCCGCCGCCCCGGCCCCAACCACCCTCCGTACCCGCCGAGCACGACCGACCGAAGGAGCCCCCTTGTCCTGGGCGATATCCCGAGAAGCACAGCTCGCCGCCGCCTACGAGAAGTTGCACACCCTGTCCGCGACCATCGCCGGCCTCGACCCGGGCAGCCCGTCCCGCATCGGCCTCCAGGCCAAGGCCGACGCCACCTGGGCAGAGATCCAGCGGCTGGAGAGTTCCCGCAGCATCTCCCCGCAGATGCTGCTGATCGTCGTCGGTATCACCGCGCTCGTCCTCTGGAACCTGCTGGCCTCCGGGCGCTGACGCTGCCCACCACCGCCCCCGCCGCCCCCGCCACCCAGGCCGGGACGGCGGGCCCGGTGGTGCGCGGCGCGGCCACCCGGCCGACACCCACCAGGGAGGGGAACACCCGAGATGGACACCACCACCACGGCCGACCAGGCCCTCGACCGCGAACTCGCCGCAGTCGTCAACGAGATCGGCCGAACCGATTCGAAGGCCAGCCTGCTGCTCGCCCTGGACGGCGTACTCGTCGCCGCCGTCGCCTCACTCGGCAAGGCCTCCGGCTACGCGCTCGCCCTGGTCGCCATCGGCGCCGTCGCGATGGTCGCGGCCGCCGTCCTCGCCGTCCTCGTCGTCAAGCCGCGCCTGGACCCCACCAAGTCCAACGGCTTCTCCCGCTGGGCCGCCTGCGACCCGGACCACCTGCTCCAGGCCCTCGCCGACGACGTCCGCCCCCGCCGCCTTCACGAGCTGTCCCTGCTGTGCGAACGCAAGATGCGCCTGCTGATCCGGGCGGCCCAGCTCAGTGTCGTCGCCGTCCTCACCATCTCCGCCGCAGCCGTCCTGTCCGCCGCGGCCTGACCACCCACCACCCCGCACCGGAAGGAACAACGCATGGCCGACTGGCGAAACCGAATGACCCCCGACGACCACACGATGATCGCCGCCCGCGCGCCGATCGCACCGGGCACGCTCGTGGCCCTGATCGGACCCGCCGGCAGCGGCAAGACCCAGTTCACCCACGGCGTGCCCTCCCGCGAGGTCATCTCCCTCGACGAGCTGCGCGCCCTGGTGAACGGCGGCGACCCGGGAGACCAGTCGGCCACCGCCGAGGCCGTCCAGCTGCAGAACCTGCTGCTCGACGCCCGGCTGCGCCGATCCCGGACGCTCTACCTCGACTCGACGAACGTGGAGCCCGCAGTCAGGGCCCGGCACGTCGAGCGGGCCCGCCACCACGGGCGCCCCCTGCTGGCGATCGTCTTCACCACCCCGCTCGACGTGTGCCTGCGGCGGAACTCGCAACGGCCGGCGAACCGACGGGTTCCGGAGGACGTGCTGCGCCGGCAGCACCGGCTCGCGGTCGACGCCCTCCCCGGCCTGACCACCGAGGGCTTCGACGAGGTCCGCCTCTACCCGGCGGTGAGCCGCTCCGGGCGCTGACGCCGCAATCTCGATCCGCATCCAGCACTGACGCCCCGACACAACCGCCCGGCCGCCGAGGCCGAGAAGGAAGGACAGCCACCATGACCACCCAGATCGCCGAGCAGTACTACGCCAACCACATCCAGGACCTGCGCGACCACGGTGCCCGGCTCGTCACCAACGGACCGCGCCCCGACCACGCCCTGGTGTTCACCCTCATGGACGGCCGCCACTTCCTGCCGTTCCCCAACCAGGCCCGCACCGGCACCGTACGCGCCGCCGCCGGCCGCGCCCGCAAGCACCACACGGTCCACGAGTACGACACCACCGACCGCAGCGGCGCCAAGGAGCACGTCGTCTACATCCGCCACGCCGCGGGAACGTGGAACAACGTCCAGGACGTCGTGGAGATCTACGTGATCCCCCTGGAGACGCCCACCGAGCCGTGAGCCCGACCGCCAGCCGGTCGACCTCGCCCACGAGCGCCGCGCGGTCGCGGTCCTGACCGACGCCCCCCGCACGGCCCGCTCCGCGAGATTCACCACCACCGCACCGGGCACTGACGCTGCCCACCACCGCGCCCCGCCCGCCCGGCCACCCAGGTCCGGCAGGCGGGGCGCCGTGGTGAGCGGCGCGGCCGCCCGGCCGACACCCACCCACGCCCCCTCGGAGGCACCCGTGACCGACACCCTGCGCACCCGCCTGGCCCGCACCGCCATCGACACCGCCGACAGCCTCGCCATCGTCACCGCCGGCGCCGCCACCGGCCTCACCACCTACCGCACCCTCACCGCCCGCCCGACCGAAATCCGCATCACCCTCGCCCTCGCCGCCGGCGCCCTCGCCGCCGTCCTCACCGACCACCACGCCTACAAGGCCCTCGCCCCGCTGCGCCGTCGCCTCGGCGCCGAGCACCACGGCCCGGTCCGCGAGGCGGTCCCGACGCCGACCCGAGAGCAGCTGACCGCCGACGTCCGCGCCGACGCCGCGCGCCGGGCCGCCTCCGGCGCCGCCCGCCTCGACCACGGCCACGGCGCCCTCACCAAGGCGGAGAACTGGGCCGGCAACCCGGACGGCAGTGCGACGTGCGAGATCACCTCCACCGCGCGCCTGCTGGCCGTCCCCCGCCCGACCGACCGCGACGGCTACGCCAGCCGCACCTACCTGCTCGCCCGGGACGGCGAGCGGCCGGTGCCGATCCACACCATCGCCGACCTGACCGCGCTCCTGGACGGACCCGCCGACACGGCACAGCCCGCCGACGGCGAGCAGGAGGACGACGACCCGTGGGCCGTCCTCGGCAAGGACCTCGCCATCGCCGAACTCCACCCCACCGCGGCCGCCGACGACGACGAGGACCAGGCCGACCAGGACGACGACGACCAGCAGGCCGAGGCCCACGCCGCCGGCCTGCTGTAGCCGACCGCCCCCGACGGCGGACCGCCCCTCCCCGAGCACCAGCCCGCCACCCACCGCACCCGACATCCCGCCACCAACCCGGCCCCGGCCCGCACCCCAGCGGACCGGGGCCGACCCGTCGAAGGAGACACCACAGATGACCACCCCCACCCCGACCCCGGCCGCCCGCCGCGGCCTCTTCACCACCGACCCCACCGACCGGCTGCGCCCCGGCACCCCGGACCGGCCCTGGGAGCTCTGGCTCACCGGCCCCGACACCCTGCTGGAGATGCCCGACCTCGCCACCGCGCTGATGGCCGCCGCCGAACACAACGCCGCAGCCGCCGACCTGGACGACGGCTCCCCGCTCCAGCCCGTCAGCCACGCCGTCGTCCTCCAGCACGGCTACGCCTGGCGGCGCCGGGGTGCGGCGGGATCGGGTGCCGGCATCGCCGTCCCGTCGTTGTGCTGGACCGCCGTGTGTTCGGTGTGCGGCGACGAGGTCGAGGACGAGTTCATCCCCCACCACCCCAGCCCCGAGGACGCCGCAGACGACGCCGTCGGCAGCCGGGAGTGGGCCCAGCTTCCCGACGGCCGACTGGTCTGCGACCGCACCGACGACGCCCACGACACCGCCCGCGCCCACGCCCGCGCCGAGGACACCCCCGAGCAGCCGGACGAAAACCAGCTCCCCCTCCTGTAGACCCCGGCCCACCCGAAGGAGGACCACATGCACCGACCCGTCATCGCCCCCCGCCCCGACAGCCCCGCCAGCCAGGCCGTCGGCTTCGACCTGGACGGAACCCTCGCGATCGACCAGGGGTGGCAGGGCGGCCGCATCGGCCTCCCCCAGCCCGGCGCCATCGAGGCACTGCGCACCATCGCTCGACAGCGTGCCGTGTTCGTGTTCACCGCTCGACCGCGTCGCTGGCTGCTGGAGATCGCAGACTGGGTCACCTGGTACAGCGGGCTGGAGGCCTTCGTCGATCCCTTTGAAGGCAGGGCCTACTGGACTCCCCGCGGGCCGGTACTTGTGACCAACAACAAGCTCGGTGCGGCCTGCTACATCGACGACCGCGCGGTCCACCACGCCGGCGACTGGGACGACACCCTCGCCACCGTCAGCCACGCGATCGGCCTCGACCGCGCGGGTGTCCCCGTTCCGGCCTGATCCCCAGCACAGTAAAGGGCCCCTCTCTCCCGGCTTCGATGCCGAGGGGAGGTGGGCCCTTTTTGCGTTTCCGGGTCCCATGGAAGGCCTGATTTCGGGCCAGAAGGTGGGGTGCAAAAATTTTGCACCCCACCGGGCGGCTCGGGGACGTGGTTGTCGATCCCGGAGGGGGGCCCGGTTAGGGTCACGGACTATGGCAATCACACCGTCCGCGGCGATGACAGTAACCGCGATGATCAACCAGAAGGGCGGCGTCGGGAAGACGACCGACACCCTCAACCTGGGCGGCGCGCTCGCCGAGTACGGGCGCCGCGTCCTGCTGATCGATTTTGACCCGCAGGGCAACCTCTCCACCGCGCTCAAGGTCGAGCACCTGGACGAGGACGCGCCCAACAGCCTCCCGAAGCTGATGATCGGCGGCGGCGACATCCGCGACGCCATCATCCGGCCCCTGCCGGGCATCGACCTCATCCCGGCCTCTCTCGACATGTTCTTCCTGCCCGGCCGCCTGCGGGAGCAGAAGATGGGCGAGCTGCGCCTCAAGCGCCTCCTCGCCCAGATCGAGGGCGAGTACGACCACGTCCTCCTCGACTGCCGGCCCGCGATCGACGACGACACCGACGCCGCCCTGGCCGCCGCGACCGACGCCGTCGTCCCGGTCGACGTCGACACGTTCAGCATCCGCGCCGTCAACCTGCTCCTGGCCCAGGCCGCCAAGACGATGAACGACCTCGGCCGCAAGCCGATGGACTACCGCGGCATCGTCATCAACCGCATCGACCGCCCCTTCTCCGACTTCAACCAGTCCGTCTACGACGCCCTGTTCACCCTGCCCATCCCGGTGCGCGGCGAGGTGCCGGTGCGCTCGAAGATCGCCGAAGCGCGCGAGGTCGGCGGGCAGCCCGTGTGCATGTACGCCCCCAGGGACGAGGCCGCGAAGATCTTCCGCAACATGATCGTCTCCCTCGGATTCGTGGAGGCCGCAGCGTGAGCGGCCGGACCCGAGAGCGCAAGAAGTTCGTCATCGACACCAGCGCGGGCGCGAGCGTCGACAAGCTCGCCACCGGCATGTCGGCCGACCAGGCCGCGCTCAAGCAGGAGCTGGAGGCCAACCGGATCGGCGGACTGCCCCCCGCCGCAATCGACTTCAGCAAGCTCACCGGTACCGACGCCGAGAAGCTCAAGACGCTGGAGGACATGGTCCACACCGCCGGCGAGCGCTTGGACGGCGCGATCCACTCCGCCCAGACCCGCTACGTCATCGTGGTCGGCAGCATCCTGGGGTACATCGACGCCACCGACCTCGCCGCGTCGACCGGCCTCCCCTTCGCCCAGTACGTGTGGGACCGTTTCCGTATCCGCTACCGCCGGGCCCGGCAGCTGATCGAAGCCGCGCCGATCGTCACCGAGGTCGTGCACGCGCAAGTACTGCCCGCGCCCAACGAATCTCAGGCCCTGGCCGTCGCCGGATTCCTGCGCAGCCGCGGCCGCGACGCCGCCCTCCAGGTCGTCGGCTCGATCGAAGCGACCAGCCGGAAGGTCACCGCCGAGCGGCTCAAGGAAGCCATCGACGCCTACGAGCTCTCCCTCATCCCGGCCCAGCCCCGTCTGGAGAAGGCCCTCGCGTCCGCCGATGGCGAGCGGCCCGCGTGCGACGGCATCGCGCCGACCGGCGACACCGGGAAGGCCGACGACGAGGAAATCGTCGAAGGCGAGATCGTCATCGAACCGATGACCGCCCACGAACTGCGCCAGGCGGTCGCCAGACGCTCGATCGACCTCGCCAACGACCTCGGCCGGGGCCGGTTCACACCCGCAGAAGTCCAGCGCGTCCTCGCCGAGGCGTTCATCGACGGCAGCGACCCGGCCGTCTACAAGGCGGTACTGCGGAGGCTGCGAAGCAACGCCGGCTGACAGCAGGCGCCCCGCCACAGACCCCAGGGGCGCGGACAGCAGAGAGGGCACCCGGCCAAATGTGGTGGCCGGGCGCCCTCTTGCGTACGAAGCGGCACCCTACCGGAGCCCACCGACATCAACGAGGAGGTGCCCAGCCAACGCCGGGCACCCCCCAGCCGTCACAGCGCGCGCGTTCGCCGATTCGTGTCCGGACCCGAGTCACCGCGGTGCTGCGGGCCGGTCAGCTGTCGGTGGCGGCGATGCCGCCGGGGCCAAGCGGTCGGCGGGTTCGGGCGGCCTGCGGGAACTGCTGGGCCGGGTCCGCGAGGGGCTCAGGAAGCGGGGCGGCCCGCTCGACAGCCGTGAGCCGGGCCTCCGGGGTGGGCTGGTCGGCGAGCGGTTCGGCGGGGGTTTCGGGGGAGGGGCGCCACAGTGGGCGCCGGTCGGAAGTCGTCATGATCGCCAGTCTGGCAGTCAGCTGTGGCGCCAGGCGCGGCTGCTGCCGATGAAGTAGGCGGTGGGGTCGATCTCCTCCGCCTCGCCGGCGCCAGCGACGTTCAGGTCGCCGTGCCAGACGATGTCGGTGCCGTCCGGCAGCACCACGGGTACGGGCTGTTCGTCGTCGTCCACGCCGTGGGCGACGGCGACGCGTACGTGCGGGGCGCTCAGCAGTCCCCGGTCGGCGCTGTGCCCGTTGACGCAGATGTAGGTCGCGTCCGGGCCGTCGACCAGGACGGTCCCGCCGGGCAGGGTGCCGCACGGCGTGCAGGCGACCGGGACCGCGCCGACGGCCATGCCGCCGCTCCAGCGGTACACCCGTCCGCCGTCCATCCGGACCGTCAGCGGCCCGGCCGGGCGCGGCGCCTCGGGCAGCTGCCGCTCGGCGGTCTCGGTGGTCCCGGCCAGCAGGGCGAGCAGCGGTTCGACCTGGCGCGCCAGCGCCGAGGGCCGCGGCTCGACCATCGTGGTCGGCTCGTCGGGCATCCGGACGTGGATCAGCCGGTGCTGGACGCGCCACAGCGGACTCTCCGGCCGGTCCCGCTCCGCCCTGCGCAGGTCCCGGTAGGGGCTGTGGCCCTGCCCGCGCAGAACACGCTGGACGCGGGCCTCCAGCTGCCACGCCAGCCCCCGCTCGTCCACGGCCAGCACGGACCGCACCGCGTCCAGCGGGACGTCCCCGACCGCAACCGCGCGCTCGTCGGCCTCGACGTAGAAGAGGAGCGCGAGCGCGCCCAGGAGGTCCCGGTCGGGGGCCTGCTCCCAGCCCGGGCCGAGCAGCCGGGCCGCGCGCGCCACGGCGTCGCGCCAGGCGGCCGGTGCCGTGCTCCAGCACAGCAGGCCCATCGCGGTGGGCAGGTCCGCCAGGACGCGGCGGGCGGTGTCGGAACTGCGCATGAAGGCCTCCTCGATCCGTACCCGTCACCGTAGCGGCACCACCCGGCCCCGGTGTGCCGAAGCACGATAGGTGTCACCAGGGGCGACCGCTCACCTGCAACCTCGGTGCGGCGAGGCGCGGCAGTTGTCACCAGGTCGGCGCGCTGCTTGTCACCAGCGACGCAGAAAGCACTGCACCTGTCACCGGCCGGGGCGCCCTGCCAGTCGTCTGAGCTGCAACGGAGTCCTGCTGGCGAGCGTGTGTCCCATGCTCCGGCGATCTTGGTGACGGCAAGCCTGCCTTGGTGACAACTACCGTGCTTCGGCACACCCGGTGCCAGGAGCGGCCCGGTTCGCTGACGCTTGATCACTCGAACATGTGCTCGAATAATGGGGGTATGACCGCAGCCGTCCCGTTCTCCCACCGCCCGTACCCGACGGCGCGGCCGGGCGACGCCGTACGGGCGCCCCGGGAGCTGATGACGCTGCCCGGCCTGCACCGCGACGTACGGCGCTGGCACCTGGTCGAGGTCCGGCTCGGCGGCGGGTGGCGGCCCGCGCTGCTGAGCGTGTGGCGGCGCCCGCCCGCCGGCACCGGCTGGGTCGTCCACGTCCGCTGGGGCCCGGACGGGCCGGGCCCGGGCGCGGAGGAATGGGCCTGGCTGCTGTTCGACGAGGCGACGATCCGCCCGCTGCCCGAGCCCGCCGGCCCCGCCCCGCTGACGGACGCCGTCATGGTGCCGAAGGAGATGACCGGCACGCCCGCCGAGGACGACTCCGGCCGCTGCTGGCGCCTGGCCTGGATCCGCACGGACGGCCGCTGGCGCTCCGGGGTACTCACCGAACAGCGCCGACCCGCGCCCGACCTGCCGTGGATCGCCCACGTGCGCTGGGGCGAGGACCGCCAGGCCGGCTGGGTGGTCGCCGACCCCGCCGCGGTGCGCCCGATCACGGGCCGACCGCGGGACGCCGCCCCGGCCGCGACCGCCGCACCCGAGCCCACCGAACAGGCCCCCGCCGCCCGAGGGCATCGGTGAGCGCCCGGATCACCGCGGTGCCCGCACCGGCCGCACCGGAACGCGGAGAGCGGCTGGCGGCCATGCTGGAGGACACCAGCCCGCAGGCCCGCCGCGCCCGCGTCGAAGCCGCCACCCGGCCGGTCCTGCCCGCCCTGGAACCGCTCCTGCCGGACGGCCGCCTGCCCAAGGGCGCCGTCGTCGAGGTCCTCGACACCGCCCTGCTCCTCGCGACCGCGGCCGGCCCCGCCGCCGCGTCCGACACCCTCTGGACCGCGATCATCGGCTGGCCCGACCTCGGACTCGCCGCCGCCCGCGCCTACGGCCTCCCATGGGAGCGCACCCTGCTGGCCGACGAACCCGGCGACCACTGGGCCGAGATCGCCTCCGTCCTCGCCGACGCCTGCGACACGATCATCCTCAAGCCCATCAGCACCCCCGCACCGCGCCAGCTCGCCCGCCTCGAACAACGCCTGCGCACCACCGGCACCACCCTCCTCACCCCCCTCCCCTGGCCCGGCAGCGCCCAGCTGCGCCTGACGGTGAGCGAATCGGTCTGGAGCGGGCTCGGAGACGGCCACGGGGCCCTGGAGTCCCGGGCGGTTGCCGCCCGTTGCACGGGGCGCGGCCGAGCAGGGCGGCCGCGCGAGGCGCACCTGCTGTTGCCGGACGGGGACGGCGGGGCGAGCACGGCGCCCTCCAGTCCGGTCGGATGGCTGCCAGCGACGGCTGGCGCCACCGGCTCCTGAGGCGGGACAGGCAGGCTGTTGGGCGGTTGGCGTACGGCTGCCGGGCGGGACAACAGGATGGTGGCCGCGTGGGTCGCGCAGAAGGGGGTTGGCGGTCGCCGCGGGGCGGGGGTGCCGGACGAACCATCAGCACCCCACCGGACGTTCAGCGGGCACCCGCGGACGGGGTGACGACACCGAGCTCAATGTGTGATCCAGGTCACATAAGAATTTTCAAGATCTTTGCCGGATCCGCCCATCGCCGTCCCCAGGGGGTGGGGGAACTTCCCCGGAAGACGGAGGAACGAGGATAGATGACCACGACGTGCCAGTCCTGTGCCCTTCCGGCCGGACTTGCCGCGCTCGCCGAGCCCGCGGGCTGGACCGGCCGAGCCGTGAAGTGCGTGTGGCCCGAGACGGAAACTGCGGCCAGGGTCCGGGCTTTCGGCGAGATCGCCGCCGTGTTGCTGTTGGGCGGCCCTGGCGTGTTCTTCATCCCGGCCGGCCCTTTCGAGATCACCTGGACCTACCGGAAGGTCGAGTTCATCCTCAACGAGCCGAACCTGCTGAGGTACACCGGCTTCAGATTCGCCGCGTTCGAGGTGGAGCCGCCGACGAAGGAGATGCTCCTCGCGGCCCTCGCGGCCCGGTGGGCCGCGATCGTGGGCGACCACGCGGCCGTCGACGACTTCACCCGCAACGTGCTCGGTCACCGGAAGGCCGAGGAGTGGCGGGATGCGGTGATCAGCGGGCTGCTCGACGACTGGGTCGACCGTCTGGGCGGCTGCCTGACCGACCCGGAGCTGCTGAGGATCCTGCGCGCCTACACCGCCGCCGAGCGCCGACGATGGACGGAGCTGTGGGAGCACCGGTCCGGCGGCTTCCACCGGCGAGCACCCGACGGCACCGTCCGCGCGAGCAGGGGCAAGCGGGTGTGGCTGCTGGAGACGCCGAACCGCGACGGCGTGACGGTCCGGGACGTGTGCCCGGACAAGCCCGCCCCCGGCGCTCTCGCCCTGGACCACGACTTCACGGACCCCCGGGTCGATGCCGTGCTCCGCGGCCTGGACGCGACGGAGGCCGCCGTCGCCAACCTCTGGGCCTCCCGCAAGGCCACCTGGGCCGACGCCGCCCTCGACCTCGGCCTGCCTGCCGCTTACGGGGACCGGGTCCGCCGCAAGCTCGGCCACCTCGGCGACCGGCACACCGAGCGCGCCCTCGCCGCCGCGGCGGCGACCCGATGAGCCGCCGCCCGCCCGCACCGGAGGCAGAGCGCGGCCTGCTGCTGCGCGTGCCCGCCGCGCCGACCTGCACCGCGATGGCCGGCACCGGCTCGGTCGCCGGCGCGCTGCTGTCGGGCACGGTGCCGCCGGACTCCCCGCTGGTGTGGCCGCTGGTCGTTCTCGCTCTCGGCTCCATGGCCTACGACCTCGGCGTCAGGGCCTCGCGGCGGCGGAGCAACTGACGGAGAGGACGGGAGGGAGCCCGGCCCGGCCGCGGGCCGACGGACGGGGCCCGCCGACGGGGACGACGGCGGGCCGGGGGGTGTTGCCGGCCGGGGATGCCATGCCGCGGGGCGTGGGGCGTGGGGGATCGGGTCTGACCGCTTCCGCGCCCGTGGGTCGTCCCGGTACGCAGCGCCTGACCGGAAGTGGGGAGTGACCTCCGTCACATTTCGTGACGGAGGGTAGTTGACCGTGAGTCAACTGTCAGCAGGGGGCGCTGGGGTGCGATCGGCCGGAACGTATTTCCGAGAGGGGTGCGCCGCTCGCGTCGGTTGCTCTCCGTGTTTGCCAGTGATCTTTGAGTGAAATTAGTTCGGTCGGGGTGCGTGAACGGGAGGCGTCGGCCGCTTGACTGTCGGCAGGCCACAACGTGGCGCCGGCGAAGCAACACCTCGCCAGATTGCGACAAGCAAGGACAACTCCCTATGAACCGCACCTACATTCGACCCGCACCCGAGCGCAGAGAGGAACACCCCCCTCCGTCCACCGGGCACCGCTCCGGGCGCCCGGGCCCGGGCCGCCCGTGGGGGGCCTGATGAGCGAGGAACTGCGCGCCATAGGCCCGGAGCCCGCCCGTGACCCGGATGCCGGACAGTCGGCCACGCCCGCCGTGGACCTGCCGGTGAACCTGCCCATCGACTACGAGGCCTTCGCCCTGACCTACCGCGGCCGCTACCTGCGCGTCGCCGAGGAGATCCTCGGCGACCCGGCGGCCGCCGAGAAGGTCGTCCACCAGGTCCTCGTCCAGATCGCGACCCACTGGCCCCAGCTCCTGGCCGGCCCCGACGTCGTGGTCACCGCCTGGGGTCTGCTCTGCCACGCCCTGCGCTTCGAGGTCCGCCGCCGCGAGAGCGACCCCGACCTCCTCGCCCGTCTCGAACGCCTGCGCGTCATGCTCGCGCAGATGCGCGCCGCCCTGCCCGACTTCTACACCGTCGACGACGAGGGCCGCGTCCAGACCGGCCTCTTCGAGCAGCTCGGCAGGCTCACCCCCCGCCAGTTCGACATCGTCATCCTCCGGGCGGCGAAGAGGTCGACGTTCTTCATCGCCTGGTTCCTGGGTACGCACCCCAGCACCGTGGACCGCAACCTCAAACGCGCCCTCGCCCAGCTGGAGGAGGGGCTGCGCCCCGCGCACGTCCTGAAGTCCGCCCGCCCAACCCACAGAGGAGCACGCCGGTGAACGAGCCCATCGCCGGTCCCCCGGAAACCCACGCCCCTGGACCGTTCGCCGAGTACGAGCAGGACCTGGAGATCCTCGCCGACGACGGCGCCGGCACGCACGCCTGGCCGGTCCACTACCTCGCCGGCGGCGGCCGGGCCGACGTCGCACTCGACCTGGTCCTCGCCGAGCGCGACAGCGCCGTCCCGGCCGGCGAGACCCCGGGCGGCCCCGGCTTCGCGCAGGCCCTGCGCGCGATCGCCGCCGACGTGGCCCGCCACCGGGCCGGCCTCTACGAGGAGCCGGAGTGGTGGCGCGACTACAACGGTGCCCGCCTCGGCCTGGACTCCCTGTCCCGCGACGCGGTCTGCAGCCCCAAGGCCTCCGCCATGCTCGCCCGCTTCGCCCACGAGGAGAGCCGTGCCCACGCCGTCGTCTTCGACAGCTGGGTCGACGCGGACATCGAGATCGAGGGTGCGCGGATCTTCGGCTGCCTGCTCCACCTGGCCGGACACCCCGTCAGCGCGGCGTTCTGGTGGCGGATCGCCGCCGGTGCCGGCGACCAGCGCGCCGCTTTCGCCCTCTACCTCCAGCACCTCGGCGCGGGTGAGCTCGACGAGGCCCAGTGGTGGCTGGCCCAGGCCTGCCAGGCCGCCGACGGCCAGGGTGCCGCCCCCGGTCTGCCGCCGATGCCCGGCTACTACCGGACCCTGCCCACCGTGATGGGGCCCTGGCGCACCGCCGAGAACTCCAGGCCCGCCGCCTCGCTCGCCCGGGAGGTCGGCCGCCTGGTCGAGGACAACGACGAGGCCGGGGCCGACATCGACGGCATCGCCCGCCGCCCCGGACCCGGCCTGGCCAGCCGACTCGAAGAACTCGCCGGCCACCGGTAGGCCCGCCCGGTCCCGGGCCGCCGACCACAGCGGCCCCGGGACCCGGCCCTCAGGCGCACCCCGCCCGACCACGGATCAGCCCCCGGATCCCGCCGCCGTCCTGACGCCGGGCCCGGTGGACTCCCCCGCAGGACAAGATCTAGTGGGCAGAGTCCTCTTTGTGCCCAGTACTAGTGGTCACCCCGCATGATCAGCTTGCCGAGGCCGGGGGCGCGCCGCGTAGACTCGACCCCGGAAGCGAACACGCGATCTCCTAGGCCACCGTGAACGGACGGACCATCACATCCGTGCCCTGGCGGCCGTTCCAGGCCGCCAACCTCATGGCCACACTGGAGGTCGCCTTGGCGCATCGCCGCCGCAAGCGCCGCAAGACGGCGCGCAACACCCCCGTCATCAAGCCCGCATCCCGCAAGCCGTCCTGGCTCGCCCGCGTCATGCCCGCGCTACCCGCCCTGCCCGTCGTGGTGAAGGTCGTGGGCGCGGTCTTCCGGGCCTTCTTCGACGACAACCACATGGGGCCCGGCCCCATGTAGCAGGACCAGGCCCCAGATGACGGTCTGAGAGAAGGCCGTCCGGCTTGCCCTGCGAAAGTGGGCCGGGCGGTCTTCTCGCGTTCGCGGCCGGGCGGTGCCGACCTGGCCCCACTGTAGGACAGCCGGTCCCCCAGCGCACAGCCCCCCTGGTTGCAGGCCCGTTCGTTCCCTGCGCGGCCGCGACAGTGCCCGCGGCCGAATCCCCCGGCAGCCGATCCGTCGCGGCCGCGGTGAGTGCTCGGCCGAGCCCGCCGACCGCGGCCCGCCAGCCGGCCTGCTGCCCGAACAGGCTGCACACCGGGCCGGATCGGTGCCGAAGACGCGGGCCTCGGCGGCGGTCTCGGCGAGGGCGTCCTCGTCCAGCTCCTCGAAGGCCCCCGCTCACGGCTCGGCCCGCTGGTCGAACTCCTCCAGCACGGCGTGCAAGGCGCCTTCGACGGCGGCCGGCGACCACGGCGCCAGGCCCGGGCGCCTGGCGCCTGGTGGTGCTCACCCGGCGCAGCCGGTGGCCGTGGTGGCGGCGCGGCCGGCGGCGGTGGCGGCGTCCAGTTCGTCGGCGAGCAGGGTGAGCTCGCGCGGCAGGTCGCCAAGGACGCAGCCCGGCATGGCGGCCGCGAGCGCGCACACCGCGACCAGCGGCAGCCGCTCGCCCGGCGCGAGGCCGGGCAGGGTGCCGGTGTAGGCGGCGCCGAGCAGCACGTCCGCGGCCAGCGAGTAGCGCAGCTCTTCGGCCAGTCGGCCGTCGCCGCCCGGGATCACTTCCCGATGGCAGGCCCGCTCGATCCCAGCGGCCGCGTGCTCCAGGGCCAGGGCGTGGCGTTCGTCCTCCTGGCGGCCGACCAGCTCGCGCACCCACGCGGCCGCGGCCTCCCCGGCGTCGCGGCCTCGGTGGAGCGCGGCTAGCTCGACGGGGTCGAGCAACTGGTCGTCGGGTCCGGAGACGGGCTCGTCCCCGGCACGGTCGGCCGGAGGGAGCGGCGGCAGCGGCGGCCAGGACAGCGGAGAGGTCGTCATACCAGCGCAACCGCCCGCCGGACCGGACAGTCACGGGTATCCGCGGGTACAGCAAGGGGCGCCTTGCCGGGCCCGGCGCAGCGCCGCGCAGCCCGTCGGCTCTCGCTGTGCAGGGTCCGCTGCGCATGAGCGCCGGCTTTGCGGAGCCCTCACCGCCCTCCTGCATCGCCCCGGGGAGAAATGGCAGTGATCACGGGGCGTAGCATCCGGGCATGAGTTTCTCCCCGGGGGTAAATCAGGTGGCGGTCGAGCCGATGCTGTTCGGCGGGCCGGCCTGCGTGAAGTGCGGTACCGAGCTCCCGCCGTCCAAGGGATCGGGCAGACCGAAGAAGTACTGCTCCAAGGCGTGCTCGAAAAAGGCCGAGCGGGACCGGGAGGCCGAGAAGGTCGAGCAGCTGAAAGCCGACCTCAGGGCGGCCGAATCGCCCCGGGAGGAAACCGACCCTCTCGACGGCCCGGCCGACGACCCGGTGGCGGCCGAGCTCCTCGGCCTGGGCGAGGAGCTGGCGCGGGCCGACCGCCGGCTGCTGCTCCAGCTCGGCCGCGCCGGCCGGGACGCCGATCCGGCCCTTGCCCGCCAAGCCCTCACCGACGTCCTGCACTCCGCCCACTTCGTGACGCAGCGCCACCACGAGTTGGTGGAGCAGCTGCGCGCCGAGCACTCCGCCCTCCTCCCCGAGGCGGGACAACCCGCTACAGGACCGCGCCAATCGCCCCGGGGTGAAACCGCGACCGCTCTCGGGCCCGCCCCCGGGACGATCGGCGCGGCGTCGGCCGCCGCGGTTGTCCCGCACCCGGCCACCACGGACCCGCAGACGCCGAGCGGGCCGACGAACGGATCGCCCCGGGACGAAACGACCACGGGACAGGCCACCCTCGGCACCCCCGGCAGCAACCTCCCGACCGAGGTTGTCCCCCGGGGAGAAACCACGTCCACCCCGGAAACGACCGCCTCCGCTCCCGCTGCTCCCCGGGGAGAAAACCCGCTCACCAGCAGCACGTCCCGGCGCGCGCCTGCCCGGCCGACCCCGACCGCCACGGTCCCCCACCCCGACGACACCGAGCTGCAGCCCGACGTGGTGCTGCGCGCCACCGCCGATCCGGTGCGCCGCTTCGGCCCGCCGGACCGCACCGATGACCTCACCTACTCCTTCGGCCCGGGCTGGACGGCGACGTCCTGGTCGGCACCGGAGACCGCCGGGATCCGCCAGCTGCACCAGCACGGTGTGCGGGCCGGCTGGGCCGCACCGCTCAGCCAGGGGCCGCGGGGAGGGGGCGGCTGGATCGCGGTGCTGCTCCTGGCCGACGGCCGCGCCGAACCGATCCTCGATGACAACGGCCGGGCCTACACCTTCCGCGACCAGGGCCTGGCACTGGAGGCGGTGCGCGGCGGGCGGATCACCCCGCCGGTCACCGCCGCCCGGACCCCGGACGCCGACCGCCCGGCACCCCGGACCGAGGGGTGGATCGGCCCACGTGTGCCCGAGCCGGGGACGGTTGCGGTGCCGCGTGACCCGCTGCGGCGCGGCCTGCCCCGCAGCATGGACGTCCACATCCCCCTCGACCCGGCGACCTTCGGCTACAACTGGGTGCTCTCGGGCTGGACGGTGCAGCCCGACGTCATGGTGGTCCTCGGTGAGGGCTACCCGGTGGGCTGGGTCGAGCGCGGCCTCGACGGCAGCAGCGGCTGGGTCGCCGTGCACGAGGGCTACTTCCTCGGAGACCCGGCCACCCAGCAGGCCGCCGTCTACGACACCCCGGAATTGGCTGCCCGCATCGTCCACCACGCCCACGTCCAGGACCTCTGAGCGGCCCCGGCTGCGCCGCCCTGGCCAGAACGGCCCGCCCCCAAACCGGGGAGCGGGCCGACGGTCCGGGCACGCCGCCGCTCCCTGGCCCGCCGACCACGACCAGGACGACGACAGCCAGGACTCCGGGCTCGAACCGGCCTGGTGGTGACCCCGGCAGCGCCCGGATTCGCCCGCGCGGTGTCGGTGCCGGCTGGGAGGCTGGGCGGCATGGATGACGAGGCACTGCTGCGGGGCCGGGTCTACGGCGCCGACCACGACGACCCCGACCCCGGACCCCGGCCCGGCCATGTGTATCGCGAGCTCGTCGGCGGCCCGCTCGACGGCCTCCTCCTGGACGTCACCGGCTGGGACACCGACCAGCTCGCCGACGGCGCCGCGCTGGCCACCGAGATCGGCCGCTACGGCGCCGGCGGCCGCGCCCACTACGAACCCCGCCCCGCCGACCCGGCCCGTTGGGACTGGGCCGGGGACACCCCCTGACCAGAACCCCAGCCCGATAACCCCACGGGAAGAAACCCCTGCCGGACAGTCAGGGTCTCGCGGCACCGTGTCGCCCCCTCCGGCCCAGCAACCGCACCGGCGCCGCCTCGGGCACGTACGCGACGCACGCGCCCCGTCCCGACGGCCATGCGGCGCAGCGGGAGGTGGAGACGCCCAGGTAGGACCTCCTCTACGCGGGTCGGCTCCTCTGGTCCAGGGGCTTGTATGGATCAAGCTGTGGAAGCACAATGTTTGCCACAACTTCACTGAGAACAGGGCCTGCTGACGGTCCAGCACCTGCTCCCTGCGTTCGAACCCCCCAGACGTCCTGGGGCACCGGGCCCCGGGCAGTAAGTAAGAGGAGCCACTCGTGGTTGATCAGTCAGCGCCCGCATCGAACCCCGACCACTCTCAGTCGGGACAGCCTGCACATGGAGGCCAGGATGGACACGTGATATGGCAGTGCAAATTTTGTTCCCAAAAACAAGTCCTACAGAGCGATACCCTGGAGTTGAAATGCCTGAGTTGTCGAGCGGATCAGATTTCCGAGTCTCCGACCTCGGCGGATCTGGAACGGCGGATCACCAGGGTCGAGATAGCTATCAAAAAAGTCCGGAGGCGAGGTGTTTACATGGGGACCTTCGGGTTCGCGACCCGAATGATCCCGTTGCCTCCCTCCGTTTCTGATAAGTGGCAGGACATTGTCGACTGGCTCACCGATAATTTCTTCTAGTATCTGACAGTGAATGCGCCCCCGGCCGAGTCGGGGGCGCATTCACTGTTCCGGGGGACTCGCAGGCCTGTCCGGCGGACCACGTCCCGGTGGGTGGTTGTTCAGCACCTCTGCGGGGCCGCGCGGCGGTGCGTCCGGCCGCCGGGCGGTGATCGGCAGTGGCGCTCGCGCCGTTCCTGGCCGTCACGGTCGTCGTACAGGGCACCCTCTCCTGGGCCCCTCTTCTGCCTGGTGGTGGACGGGGTGGGGCGGTCGTCGAGGGCCCGGCGCCTGCGGCGGGCCGGGTTTGGTGGTGGCGTCCGGCGGCGCCGGCCGCGCCGGGGCCGGGGCGGCGCTGTCCGCCGGGGGCGGGCCGTGGCGGTGGTACACGCCCGGCGAAGGCCGGCTGCCCCGATCGGCCGCCAGGAGGACGAGCCCGTCGTCCTGGCCGACGTCGCCGACCGCCCCGGTGCCCGTCCCGGCCCTCCACGGCCTCTCTGTACGACGTTCCCGCCCTCCGCCCGCCGCGGCTCCGACGGGCCGTCACAGACCCCCTGGAGCGCCTCTCGCCCGGTGTTCGTGATCAGCCGGGCTGCAAGTTTCGCTTCGAATGATCATTCTTAAGAAGGTCAGTATTTGACGGGAGATCTCTTTATGGGACTTTGGCTGAATCTTTACTACTGAAGGAAGTGTTCCGGAAGCAGACTGCTGGTCGGATCCGGGCCCAGGCATGCGATCCAGGCCCGTGTGGACGAGGTCAAACTCTGACGGGAAGGTAGGCCGTGCGTTGGCTCGGCAGCCCAGGGGGTGACGACGAGCCGGATGCGACAGGCTCGATAACCGGCAACGCAGCTCATGAACCCACTACAGAGAGGTGGAACGCCGTGAGATTGAGTGGTATGCCAGTAGTCGCAGGTGTTGTTGGTGTGGTCCTGGCCCTGGGACTCTCCGCTGCCCCTGCACAGGCCGGAGAATCCTCTGCAGCGTCCTATTGTGGCTCTACCGGTGACTGGTCTTCAGACGGTGGGGCTTACGCCACTTTCACTCTGGATTGCTTCGTCGGCAGTGGTGGTGATAATACGGCAGGTGTTCTCGTAACCGGCACCCTGCACGACTACGCAAAGGACGGTCTGGGGCCCCGACTTTACGGACAGGGGCTGACCTCCTCGAGTTCTTGGGGGCCGACTCAGGAAATAGCGAGGAACAGTAACGGCTATGACGGTCCGCCAGCCTACTTCTCCTACAGCATCGGTGCTTTCGGGTTCAATGCCCGGTTCAAGGTGTGCAATGGTGGTGTCAACACCAACTGCTCTGGTTGGTTCGGGGGATAACGGACGGCCTCTCACCGAACGATAGGTGGCGTGCCGGACGGCGAGACAGAGCTCCTGTGAGGATGTCGCCAGGCGCCGAGCGGTGTCGGGTGTGTGCGGAGAACACAGCCACTCCCGACCCGAGGTACGGGCACGCTTAGCCACGTCCGACCCAGAGAGCACACGAGGGCGGCCCTGACGAATAGGGCCGCCCTCGACCCATTCCCTCCCCCCGTCGGTGCGCCTCTTGGCGCGCCGGTCCGGCCAACCCTCCAGCCCATCCTGCAACCCACCGTGCAGGTAACCTCGTCGGTCTCGTCGGCCGCTGCCCGCCCTCAGGGCGTCGTGCCGCCGTCCGGGGTGCTGCTCGCCGCCGACCTGATGCTGTCCGCCGTGCCGCCGTCCCCGTCCCACCTCGGCCTGCTCGTCGACGGCAGTCCCGCTGCGCCTGGGCGCCCTGGTTTGCCCACTGCTCGCCACCGCGTCGGTCTGGCCGTCGTCCTGCACGCCGTCGGGGGCGCCGCACCTGCGTCCAGGCCGCCCGCCGCCGTCCAGGCCTGCTCGCTGGCCGTCGTCCTGGTGCTGCTCGTCGGCCGCCGCCGGGGCGGGTCGAACCCCTGCTGCGCCGGGCCGCCGTCGTCCGGGAGCCGCTCGTTGGCCGCCGTCCGTCGTCCGGGCCGGCCCCGCCGCTCGCCGTGGTCCTGGTCCTGCTCGCCGTCCGGCCCGCCGCCAGCCCGCTGTTCGTCGTCTGCTGCGCCGGGCCGCCGTCCGGGAGCTGCTCGTCGGTCGTGCGGTCGGGCCGCGCTGGCTTGTGGTTGATGGGGTTTTTGCATGGGCGGTTGGGGTTGTACTGGAATTCTGCGTCATATCGTCAACGGCCCTGGATGGGTTTTCTGAGGGGGCATAGGGTGGATTTCCTGGGGTTACACAGGGATTCGGTGTGATGCATTGCCAGGGTGTGGGCGGGGCTGGGTGCCGGGTGTGGCGGGTTTTGGTGACGATGGCATTTTGATACGGGGCTGGCGGCTATTTTGGGGGAGTTCCGGGCCAGATTCCCGGCCGAGTGGTCTGTACCACTTGCGCCTGGGGGTGTGGTGACGGTTCGTGGTGTCGTCCAGGGAGGGGGTTGCGTGGGGTGTGGCTGTGTGTCACTATCGGACGGCGGGTCGGAAGAGCCGGCCATCGAGGGGGCGGGGAGGCGGCGTCGAAGCCGAGGCCCACCCCCTCCTCCCGGTCAGCCAGGCGCACGGAGTGCGCCAAAACCCCATTTGAACAGCAAAAATACAGCCGAAGCTCGCCAGATACCGGGCCCGAAGGGCCCCCGGCGCGGATGCGCCGGCACCCCCGTCAAGGCCCGATTGGGCGCAGAGCCGAGGCCCCGTCGACCCGACGGCGGCGGAGCCGACGTCACTCTCCGCTACTGCGCCCCGGAGGGGCGCCACAACGCTCCGTCACGCTAGTGACGGCGCGTCATGTCTGCGGAGCAGACGGCGCGC
>NZ_JBICVH010000034.1:0-10785 GCF_043198905.1 Kitasatospora sp. NPDC048715
CTGCAGGGGGGACCCTGTGGGAGAGTAGGACGCCGCCGAACAATTATTCAGAAGAACCCCCATCCGGGATCCGGATGGGGGTTCTTCGCATTTCCCGGCGATTCTCAGAGCTTGAGCGATTGTCAGAGCTTGAGTTTGAACCCGACGTGCGAGGCGGTGAAGCCGAGCCGCTCGTAGAAGCGGTGCGCGTCCGTGCGCGTCGCGTCGGAGGTGAGCTGAACGAGGTCGGCGCCGAGTTCCCGGGAGCGGTCGACGGCCCAGCGGATGAGGTCGGTGCCCAGTCCGCTGCCGCGTTCCTCGGCGTGGATGCGGACGCCCTCGATGATCGTTCGGGTGGCGCCGGCCCGGGAGAGGCCCGGGACGACGGTGAGCTGCAGGGTGCCGACGGTGCGGCCGGCCCGGTCGGCGACGACCAGGTGCTGGTGGGGGTCGCCGTCGAGGCGGGCGAAGGCGGCGCGGTAGGGGGTGAGGTCGTCGGGGCTCTCGCGGGTGGCGCCCAGCGGGTCGTCGGCCAGCATGGCCACGATCGCCGGCAGGTCGTCGGCGGTGGCCCGTCGGATCGTCAGAACAGCCGTTTCAGTCATGATCAGAGACTAGAAGCATGCGAGGCGGCCACCACACCCTGTCTACGCCCGTAGCACCCCTTCACGGCCCTTCTGAAGGGCCGTGGGTCCCGAGGGTCGTGGGCCCCATCGGCCGTCACTCCCCGGGCTTGGTGCTGGTGATGACGGCGAAGACGGCGCCGTGCGGGTCGACCAGTTGGGCCAGACGGCCGACGCCGTGCACGTCCATGGCCGGGATCCGTACGGTCGCGCCGAGGGTGGCGGCGATGGCGAGGCTGGCGTCGGTGTTGGGGACCTCGAAGTAGGGGAGCCAGTGCGAGCCGGTGCCGCGCGCGGTGTGTTCGGGGCCGAGTTGCATGATGCCGCCGTGGGCGTCGTCGGTGCCGCCGCCGGCCGGGGTGAGGACGGTGTACATCACCTCGCCGAGCGGGACGTCCTGCTCCTGCCAGTCGAAGACGGCGCGGTAGAAGGACTTGGCGCGTTCGGCGTCGACGCTGTAGCACTCGGCCCAGCAGAGGCTGCCCTCCTCGGTGACGAGGTCCAGGCCGCGGGTGTCGTGCGGCTGCCAGACGGCGAAGTCGGCGCCGGTCGGGTCGGTGCAGCCGGCCATCCGGCCCGCGGTGAAGACGTCGAAGGGGGCGTACCGGACGCGGCCGCCGGCCTGTTCGACCAGGGCGGTGGTGCGGTCGGCGTCCTCGGTGGCGAAGTAGAGCGTCCAGCCGGGCGGGGTCGCCTCGTCGGGGAGCGGGCCGAGGGCGGCGACGGTCCGGCCGTCGAGCTGGAAGAAGCCGTAGCCGCCGGCCTCGGGGCCGGCGGAGTCGAAGGTCCAGCCGAACAGCGTGGTGTAGAAGTCGACGGACGCGCGGGTGTCGGGGCTGCTCAGGTCGAGCCAGTCCGGGGAACCGGGGCGGAAGTCGGTGTTGAGCATGGCGGCACTGCTCCTCGGACGGGGCCCGGGCGGGCGCGGTCGACGGCGGTCCCCCTCGGTTCCTCCCAGCCTGGCACCTCGGCCGGGGCGGTGCACGGCAGGCAACGGTTCCGGGGCTGTCGGTACGGGGCGGTACGGTGCGTAGCGGCATTGATCCACCCGTACCGGTCGAAGGGGGTCCGGTGAGCAAGCAGGCGGCGCAGTCCGGGCAGCAGGTGCCGCTCCAGCTCGCGCAGGTCGAGGGCGTGCTGGAGCGGATCACCTATGCCAATGAGGAGACCGGCTACACGGTGGCCCGGGTGGACACCGGGCGGGGCGGGAACGACCTGCTGACGGTGGTGGGCGCGCTGCTGGGGGCGCAGGTCGGCGAGTCGCTGCGGCTGCACGGGCGGTGGGGTTCGCACCCGCAGTACGGGCGGCAGTTCACGGTGGAGAACTACACCACGGTGCTGCCCGCCACCGTCCAGGGGATCCAGCGGTACCTGGGCTCGGGGCTGATCAAGGGGATCGGGCCGCGGTTCGCCGAGCGGATCGTGGAGCGGTTCGGGGTGGAGACCCTGGAGGTGATCGAGAACGAGCCGGGCCGGCTGATCGAGGTGCCGGGGCTGGGGCCGAAGCGGACGAAGAAGATCGCGGAGGCCTGGGAGGAGCAGAAGGCCATCAAGGAGGTGATGGTCTTCCTGCAGGGGGTCGGGGTGTCCACCTCGCTGGCCGTGCGGATCTACAAGCAGTACGGCGACGGCTCGATCGGGGTAGTGCGCAACGAGCCCTACCGGCTGGCCTCGGACGTGTGGGGCATCGGCTTCCTGACGGCGGACCGGATCGCCCAGGCGGTGGGCATTCCGCACGACAGCCCGGAGCGGGTGAAGGCGGGCCTGCAGTACGCGCTGTCGCAGAGCACCGACCAGGGGCACTGCTTCCTGCCGGAGGAGCGGCTGATCGCGGACGGGGTGAAGCTGCTCCAGGTGGACGTCGGGCTGGTGATCGACTGCCTGGCGGAGCTGGTGGCGGCGGAGGGGGTGGTGCGCGAGGCGGTCCCGGGGGAGGGCGGCGAGCCGGTGACGGCGGTGTACCTGGTGCCGTTCCACCGGGCGGAGATCTCGCTGGCCAACCAGTTGGTCCGGCTGCTGCGGTCGGACGCGGACCGGATGCCGTGGTTCGGGAACGTGGACTGGCCGGTGGCGCTGGAGTGGCTGGCGAAGCGGACCGGGGCCGAACTGGCGCCGGAGCAGGAGCAGTCGGTGCGGCTCGCGTTGACCGAGAAGGTCGCGGTGCTGACGGGCGGTCCGGGGTGCGGCAAGTCGTTCACGGTGAAGTCGATCGTGACGCTGGCGCTGGCGAAGCGGGCCAAGGTGGTGCTGGCGGCGCCGACCGGCCGGGCGGCGAAGCGGCTGGCGGAGCTGACCGGGGTGGAGGCCTCGACGGTGCACCGGCTGCTGGAGCTGAAGCCGGGCGGGGACGCCGCGTACGACCGGGACCGGCCGCTGGACGCGGACCTGGTGGTGGTCGACGAGGCTTCGATGCTGGATCTGATCCTGGCGAACAAGCTGGTCAAGGCGGTGCCGCCGGGGGCCCACCTGCTGTTCGTGGGGGACGTGGACCAGTTGCCCTCGGTGGGTGCCGGGGAGGTGCTGCGGGATCTGCTGGCCGAGGGCGGGCCGATCCCGTCGGTGCGGCTGACCAGGATCTTCCGGCAGGCCCAGCAGTCCGGGGTGGTGACCAACGCGCACCGGATCAACGAGGGCAGGCCGCCGCTGACGGACGGTCTGGCGGACTTCTTCCTGTTCGCCGAGGACGACGCGGAGCGGGCGGCCGGGCTGACGGTGGACGTGGTGGCGCGCCGGATCCCGCAGAAGTTCGGCTTCGACCCGCGCCGGGACGTGCAGGTGCTGGCGCCGATGCACCGCGGCCCGGCCGGCGCGGGGAACCTGAACACCCTGCTCCAGGCGGCGGTGACGCCGGCCCGGGAGGGGCTGGCCGAACGCCGTTTCGGCGGGCGCACGTTCAGGGTGGGGGACAAGGTCACCCAGATCCGCAACAACTACGACAAGGGGCGCAACGGCGTCTTCAACGGCACAGTGGGAGTGGTGACCGCCCTCGCCGTCGACGACCAGCGGCTGACGGTGCTCACCGACGAGGACGAGGAGGTGTCGTACGACTTCGACGAACTGGACGAGCTGGCCCACGCGTACGCGGTGACGATCCACCGCTCGCAGGGCAGCGAGTACCCGGTCGTGGTGATTCCGGTCACCATGTCCGCTTGGACGATGCTCCAGCGAAATCTGCTCTACACCGCTGTGACCAGGGCGAGGAAACTGGTGGTGCTGGTGGGGTCACGCAAGGCGATCGGGCAGGCGGTCCGGGCCGTCAGCGCAGGTCGGAGGCACACCGCGCTCGACCATCGACTGACAGCTGGATGATTATCCAACGGGATGGTTGCCTCTAATGTTCTCTTGACGTGAAGAGATTTACGGCAGAGCCTAGGGTGGTGCCGATCTTGTCCGGTTCGTACCGGCTGCGGCGGCAGGTTTTGTAGGGGCGGGCCCTTTCGGGCCACCCCGGGTGCGCGACTGTCCTCCGGATGGGGGATGGTAGAGACAGTCAGGGCACCTTGGAAGAGGATTCATTTCGTCGGTGAGGAAGACGTGAGCGACAACTCGGTAGTACTGAGGTACCAGGACGGCGAGTACGAGTACCCCGTCGTCGAGAGCACTGCGGGCAACTCCGGCTTCGACATCTCGAAGCTGCTCCCGCAGACCGGCCTGGTCACCCTGGACAACGGCTTCGGTAACACCGCCGCGTACAAGTCCGCGATCACCTTCGTGGACGGTGACAACGGCATCCTGCGGTACCGCGGCTACCCGATCGAGCAGCTCGCCTCCGATGGCGGCTTCATCGAGACCGCGTACCTCCTGATCAACGGCGAGCTGCCCAACGCGGACCAGCTGGCGGAGTTCAACCGCGAGATCACCCAGCACACCCTGCTGCACGAGGACGTCAAGCGCTTCTTCCAGGGCTTCCCGCGGGACGCCCACCCGATGGCCATGCTGTCCTCGGTCGTCGGCGCGCTGTCCACGTTCTACCCGGAGAGCCACAACCCGTTCGACGCGGCCCAGCGCCACCTGTCGACGGTCCGCCTCCTCGCCAAGCTGCCGACGATCGCCGCGTACGCGTACAAGAAGGCGATGGGCCAGCCCTTCGTCTACCCGCGCAACGACCTGAGCTACGTCGAGAACTTCCTGCGGATGACCTTCGCCGTCCCCGCCGAGGACTACGAGCTCAACCCGGTCGTCGTCAACGCGCTGGACAAGCTGCTCATCCTGCACGCGGACCACGAGCAGAACTGCTCGACCTCCACCGTGCGCCTGGTCGGCTCCAGCCACGCCAACCTGTTCGCCTCGATCTCGGCCGGCATCTCGGCCCTGTGGGGCCCGCTGCACGGCGGCGCCAACCAGGCCGTGCTGGAGATGCTGGAGAGCATCCAGAAGGACGGCGGCGACGTCGACGCCTTCATCACGAAGGTGAAGAACAAGGAAGCCGGCGTCAAGCTGATGGGCTTCGGTCACCGGGTCTACAAGGCCTTCGACCCGCGCGCCGCCCAGGTCAAGCTGCTCGCGCATGAGGTCCTCGGCCAGCTCGGCAAGAGCGACGAGCTGCTGGACATCGCGCTCAAGCTGGAGGAGCACGCCCTCAAGGACGACTTCTTCATCTCGCGCAAGCTGTACCCGAACGTGGACTTCTACACCGGCCTGATCTACCGCGCCATGGGCTTCCCGACCAGCATGTTCACCGTGCTGTTCGCGCTCGGCCGGCTGCCGGGCTGGATCGCCCACTGGCACGAGATGATCAACGACCCGACCAGCCGGATCGGCCGTCCGCGCCAGATCTACACCGGCACCGCGATCCGCGACTACGTCCCGCTGGACGCCCGCTGACCGTGGCGGAGCCGACCACCGGCCCGCGCGGAAGCTGAGAGGGGCCCGGCCGCTGTCGAGCGGCCGGGCCCCTTCGCGTCCCGGTGGCGCGCCCGAGGGCCCGCGCGGGGACGGAACCGTACGGCGCACGACTCCGGGGTCGGCCGCAGCCGGGGACGGCCGCTCAAAGCGTCCCAGGCCCGCCAGAACCCCGGCGTCGTGCGCGAAGGCCGTCGGGTTCGACGACCGTTCCCGGGGCCCGCCGGAGCCCCGTCGGCGGCAGTCCTGGAAGCGCGGGGACACATTGCCGTTCAGCGTGTCCCCGCCCATCGGAAAAACTGCCGCACTACCAACCTAAGACGTATCAGGGTGCGAGAAGTTACGCCCGGGGGGTGTGAGCTGCCTCTCGCCACGCTCCGTGTGCGCGTCGTACCACGCCCATATCACACCTTCGCTCGCGCGGGACGTCACCCTCCCCGCAGTCACGGCAACCGAGCGTGATAGGAATCGTGGCATTCCGGTACGGACCGTCGCGCACATTCGCCGCGCGACGGCGGAACTGGGGAGGGAGTGCGCAGATGGCCAGGAACGTCGTCGTCACCGGCGGTGGCACGGGAATCGGGTACGAAGTCACGCGGCGGTTCGTCGAGGCCGGCGACCACGTGATGATCGTGGGGCGCCGCCGGGAGGTCCTGGAGAAGGCCGCGGCCGACCTCGGACCGAACGTCACCCCGCTGGTGTGCGACCTCGCCGACCCGGACGCCGTCGAGGCCGCGCTCGCCGAACTGCCCGAGCGCATCGACGTCCTGATCAACAACGCCGGCAGCCGCGAGACCGTGGTCGGCGGCGGGCCGCACGCCCTGCTGGCGCGCTGGCGCGGCGACTTCGAGCGAAACGTGCTGACCGTGGTGCTGCTCACCGAGTCGGTCCGCGACCGGCTCACCCCGGGCTCCGGCCGGGTGGTCACCGTCAGCTCCATCGCCGCCCTGCGCGGGGCCGGCTCGTACGGCGCTGCGAAGGCCTCGCTGCACGCCTGGAACCACTTCCTGGCCGCCCAGTTGGGCACCTCGGGCATCACCGCCAACATCGTCGCGCCGGGCACCGTCGCGGGCACCGAGTTCTTCGGGCCGCGGCTGGACGAGGCCGAGGTCGCCCGCCGGGCCGCCCGCACCCTGCTCGGGCGGATCGGCGAGAGCGGCGAGGTCGCGGCGGCGGTGCACTTCCTGGCCTCGCCCGAGGCCGGGTTCATCACCGGCGAGATCCTGCACTGCAACGGCGGCGAGCTGCTGGGGCGTTGAGCCGCCGGGCGTCGAGACGGACAGCGGGCCCCGACCGGTAACCGGTCGGGGCCCGCCGCACGTACGGGCTCAGGCGGGCCGGAAGCGGCGCAGCCGGAGGCTGTTGGTGACCACGAAGACCGAGGAGAAGGCCATCGCGGCACCCGCGATCATCGGGTTGAGCAGGCCGGCCGCGGCCAGCGGGATCGCCGCCACGTTGTAGCCGAAGGCCCAGAACAGGTTGCCCTTGATGGTGCCCAGGGTCCTGCGGGAGAGCCGGATGGCGTCGGCCGCCGAGCGCAGGTCGCCGCGGACCAGGGTGAGGTCGCCGGCCTCGATGGCGGCGTCGGTGCCGGTGCCCATCGCCAGGCCCAGGTCGGCCTGGGCGAGCGCGGCGGCGTCGTTGACGCCGTCGCCGACCATCGCCACGACCTTGCCCTCGGCCTGCAGCCGCTTGACGGTGGAGACCTTGTCCTCGGGGAGCACCTCGGCGATCACGTGCTCCGGCGCGATGCCGACCTCGGCCGCCACGGCCGCGGCCACCGCCCGGTTGTCGCCGGTGAGCAGCACCGGGGTCAGGCCCAGTGCGCGCAGCTTGCCGATCGCCTCGGCGCTGGTCGGCCTGACCGCGTCGGCGACCTCCAGCACGGCCCGTGCCTCGCCGTCCCAGCCGACCGCGATCGCGGTGCGGCCGGCCGCCTCGGCGGCGGACTTGGCGCGGGCCAGGGAGGGCGGCAGGTGCTGTGCGCGGTCGGCCAGCAGGGCCTCGCGCCCGGCGACCACCGTGCGGCCCGCCACGACCCCCTCCACGCCCCGTCCGGGCACGTTGCGGAAGTCCGTGACGGCGGGCAGTTCGCCGACCTCGGCGGCGGCCTCGGCGACCGCCCGGGCGATCGGGTGCTCGGAGGCGTGCTCGACGGCGCCGGCCAGTCGCAGCGCCTCGGCCCGGTCCACGCCCTCGGCGGTGTGCACGGCGACCAGGGCCATCCGGCCGGCGGTGACGGTGCCGGTTTTGTCGAGGACGACGGTGTCGACCTTGCGGGTGGTCTCCAGCACCTCGGGGCCCTTGATCAGGATGCCGAGCTGGGCGCCGCGGCCGGTGCCGACCATGAGCGCGGTCGGGGTGGCCAGGCCCAGGGCGCACGGGCAGGCGATGATCAGCACGGCGACGGCGGCGGTGAAGGCCTCGGTGGGGCTGTCGGTGGCCAGCAGCCAGACCACCAGGGTGGTCAGGGCGATCAGGATGACGACCGGGACGAAGACGGCGGAGATCCGGTCGGCCAGCCGCTGGGCGGCGGCTTTGCCGTTCTGGGCCTCCTCGACCAGCCGGGCCATCCGGGACAGCCGGGTGTCGGCGCCGACCCGGGTGGCCTCGACCACCAGGCGCCCGCCCGCGTTGACGGTGGCGCCGGTGACGGCGTCGCCGACGGTGACCTCGACCGGGACGGACTCGCCGGTGAGCATCGAGGCGTCCACGGCCGAGGCGCCCTCGACCACCACGCCGTCGGTGGCGATCTTCTCGCCGGGGCGGACCACGAAGCGGGTGCCGACCGTCAGCCGGTCCACCGGCAGCCGTACCTCCCGGCCGGCCCGCAGGACGGCGACGTCCTTGGCGCCGAGGTCGAGCAGGGCGTGCAGGGCGGCGCCGGCCCGGCGCTTGGAGCGGGCCTCCAGGTGGCGGCCGAGCAGGATCAGCACGGTGACGGCGGCGGCGGTCTCCAGGTAGAGCGTGGCGGAGGCGTCGGTGTCGCCGACGGACAGCGAGAAGTCGTGGTGCATCCCGGGCATGCCGGCGTGGCCCAGGAACAGGGCCCAGCAGGACCAGCCGAAGGCGGCCAGGGTGCCGAGCGAGACCAGGGTGTCCATGGTGGCGGCGCCGTGCCGCAGGTTGGTCCAGGCGGCGCGGTGGAAGGGCAGGCCGCCGTAGACCACGACCGGGCCGGTGAGCGCGAAGGCCAGCCACTGCCAGTTGTCGAACTGGAGGGCCGGCACCATCGACAGCAGGACCACCGGGACGCTGAGGACGGTGCTGATCAGCAGCCGGTCCCGCAGGGTGTCGGGGTGCCCGGTCGGAGCGGTCCGCTCGGGTTCGGGGGCGGCGGGCGCCGGCGGCGGGGGGACCTCGGCGGTGTAGCCGGTGCGCTCGACGGTGGCGATCAGCTCCTCGACCGTGGTGCCGGGGCCGAAGTCGACCCGGGCCTTCTCGGTGGCGAAGTTGACGGTGGCCTCGACGCCGTCCATCCGGTTGAGCTTCTTCTCGATCCGGGCGGCGCAGGAGGCGCAGGTCATCCCGCCGATCGACAGCTCGACCCGGTCCCGGGCCCCGAGGTCCGGGGTGGACGTGCTCATGCGGATCAGCTCCTCGGTCGGGCGGCCGGCGGGGGCGCCGCGGCGCCCCCGCCGTGCCGGGTGGGTCAGGCGCTGCGGCCGACCAGCTCGTAGCCGGCCTCGTCGATCGCGGCGCGCACCTGCTCGTCGTCCAACGGGGCGGCGGAGGAGATCGTCACGGTACCGGCGGTGGAGTCGGCGGCGACCCCGGTGACCCCGGCCAGCGCGGAGACCTCCTCGCTGATCGCCTTCTCGCAGTGGCCGCAGCTCATGCCGGACACGGTGTAGGTGACGGTGGTGGACATCGGAGGCCTCCGGGAGGTCCGGGCGGCCCGGGTGTTCGTCCGGGACGCGGCGCTGGCAACGGCTCTTGCGACAACACCATACCCCTCTAGGGTATTCCCGGAGACGGCGGGGCGGAATGCTCCGCAGCGCGGGGAGCCGGGCCGGTCGGGCCTCCTCCGTGATCGTCCCTTATGTTCGATATGTGTTTCCGCTCCGCCGCGCCCAGTCTCCCTCGGCCCCCACGGCAGCCGGACTGCCGCCGGACCGGCAGCGCGGCGCCCTGCTCGCCGCCGACCTCCAGGACGTCCCGTTCTGGCGGCGCGCCACGCCGGCGCTGATCGCCGTCCTGCTGGTCGGGCTCGCGGACTTCCTCTCCGGCAAGGACCGCTACCTTGCCCCGCTGATGACCGTGGTGCCGACCATCGCGGCGCTGACCCTGAAACCCGGCGAGCTGCTCGTGGTCTGCGCGTTCGGGCTGGTCACGGTGTTCGGGCTCAGCCACTACGACGAGGTCGACAACATCAACGACGCCCGCTTCCTGTACGGGGCGATGGTCAGCTACGTCGTCCTGACGCTGTTCTCGGCCTGGGTCGCCAAGATCCGGATGCGGCGCGCGGCGGCCTTCGCGGCCGTCAGCTCCGTCGCCGAGGCCGCCCAGCGGGCGCTGCTGCAGCTGCCCGGGCCGACCGTCGGACCGCTGCGGCTCGCGGTGCGGTACGTGTCGGCGGCGGACGCCTCACGGATCGGCGGCGACCTGTACTCGGTGCTGGAGACGCCGCACGGCACCCGGGTCGCGGTCGGGGACGTCCGGGGCAAGGGACTGGCGGCGGTGCAGACCGCGGCCGTGGTGCTGGGCGCGTTCCGCGAGGCGGCCTACGACGAGCCCGGGCTGCGGGGCGTCGCGGCGCGGATCGAGGCCAGCGTCGAACGGCACGTGCCGGACGGGGAGTTCACCACGGCACTGTTCGCGGAGTTCCGTACGCCGGGGGCGATGGAACTGCTGCAGTACGGCCACGTGCCGCCGATCCGGGTGGACCCCGAGGGGCGGGCGCAGGTGCTGCACGCGCCCGACCCCTGGGTGCCGCTGGGCCTCGGCCGGCTGGCGGCGGGGGAGCCGACCACCTGGGGGCAGCCGTTCGGCGAGGAGGACGTGCTGGTGCTCTGCACGGACGGGGTGATCGAGGCGCGGCACCGCACGAGCGGGGAGTTCTACCCGCTGGCGGAGCGGGTCGGGCAGCTGGTGCGGGGAGCCGCGCGCTCGGAGGGGGAGCTGGAGGCCGCGGTGGGCCGGGTGTACGCGGACCTGCTGGCGCACACCGGCGGGGAGCTGCGGGACGACGCGTTGCTCCTGCTGATCGCGCGGACGGACGGGTGAGGGGCCCCTGCGGGGCGGGCTTGTGGGTGGGGGCTTTCGGGAGGGTGGGGGCGGGGGGGGGGCCGGGGGGGGGGGCCCGCGGGGGCGGCGTGTTGGTTAGAAGACGTGAGCCGGG
>NZ_JBICVH010000034.1:10790-59673 GCF_043198905.1 Kitasatospora sp. NPDC048715
GGGCGGGGGGGGGGGGGGGGGGGGGGGGGGGGGGGGGGGGGGGGGCGGCGGGGGCCCGGGGGGGGGCCCGCCCCGGGGGGCTGGATGATTTTCAGACTGCCGACTTTGGGGGTGGGGGTTGGCCGCCGTTGGCAGTCTGAAAATCACCCGCAACGCCCCTCTCCGGGCCACCCCCTGCGCCGCCCCTTCCGCAGCGCGTCCCTCTCGCTGGGTTGGGTGAGGGGGGAGGTGGGTGGGGGTGGTTGCTGTGGGTGGGTGAGGGTCAGGCGGCGGTGACGTCGGCGAGGGCGCGGAAGACGAGGGCCGTGGAGGCGGCACCCGGGTCCTGGTGGCCGATGCTGCGTTCGCCCAGGTAGGAGGCGCGGCCCTTGCGGGCCCGGAGGGGGACGGTGTCGCGGGCGCCCTGCTCGGCGGCGTCGGCGGCCGCCGCGGCCGCCGAGGGGAGGCCGGCGCCGGTGGCGGCCGCCGCGCGGAACGCGGCGACGGCCGGGGTCCAGGCGTCCACGATGGTCTTGTCGCCGGGTTCGGCCTTGCCGAGGAGGCGGACCGCGTCCAGGCCCGCCGACAGGGCCTCGGCGACGTCGGCCGGACCGGCCGGTTCGGGCAGGGCGGCACCGATGGCGCGGAAGGCCTTGCCGTAGAGCGGGCCGGAGGCGCCGCCGACCTTGGAGATGAGCGTGCTGCCGGTCCTGGTGAGGACGGCGCCGGGGCCGGCCGGCCGGAGGCCGTCCAGGGCGGTCAGGGCGGCGGCGAAGCCGCGCCGGAGGTTGCTGCCGTGGTCGCCGTCGCCGATCGCGGAGTCCAGCTCGGTGAGCCGGGACTGCTCCTTCTCGACGGCCGCGGCGATCGCTCGGATCCAGGCCCCGGCCAGCGGGGTGTCGAAGTCCATCGGGTCTCCTTCGGTGCGGCTCAGCGCTTGAGGGCGGGGGTGTCGACCGGGGCGTCCCAGAGCTCCAGCAGCTGGGCGTCGGCCTTGGTGAGGGTGAGCGAGAAGCCCGCCATGTCGAGGCTGGTGACGTAGTTGCCGACCAGGCTGCGGGCCACCGTGATGCCGCGCTCGGCGAGCCTGGCGGCGACCTCGCCGTAGACCACGTACAGCTCCAGCAGCGGGGTCGCGCCGAGGCCGTTGAGCAGGGCGATCACCTCGTCGCCCGGGGTCAGGTGGTGGTCGGCCAGGACGGTCTCGACCACCTCGGCGGCCAGCTCGCGGGCCGGGCGGAGCTTCTCCCGCCGGCGGCCGGGCTCGCCGTGGATGCCGACGCCGACCTCGATCTCGTCCTCGGGCAGGTCGAAGCCGGGCTTGCCGGCGGCCGGGACGGTGGCCGCGGTGAGCGCGATCGCGAAGGAGCGGGAGGCGGCGTTGACCCGCTCGCCCAGGGCGGCGACCTCGTCCAGCGGGGCTCCGCGCTCGGCCAGCGCGCCGGCCGTCTTCTCCACCAGCACGGTCGCGCCGGTGCCCCGGCGCCCGGCCGTCCAGGTGGAGTCCTCGACCGCGACGTCGTCGTTGACCAGGACGGTGCGGACCTCCAGGCCCTCCTCGGCGGCGAGTTCGGCGGCGAGCTCGAAGTTCATCACGTCGCCGGTGTAGTTCTTCACCACGAAGACCACGCCGGCGCCGTTCTCCACGGCCTTGGCGGCGGCCAGCATCTGGTCCGGGACGGGCGAGGTGAACACCTCGCCGGGGCAGGCGGCGTCGAGCATGCCCGGGCCGACGAAGCCGCCGTGCAGCGGCTCGTGGCCGGAGCCGCCGCCGGAGATCAGCGCGACCTTGGGACCGGCCGGGCGGGCGGCCCGGGTGATCACCCGGTTGGGGACGTCCACCGCCAGCTCCGGATGGGCGGCGGCGATTCCGGCCAGCGCGTCCTCCAGGACGCTCTCCGGGGTGTTGATCAGCTTCTTCAACGCTCTTCGCTCCCTTGGTGACCGGGGTGAGGACGCCACGGCGGTCGACGCCGTGGACCCGACGCTACGCCAGACGGGGGTGGGGGGCACGGGGTGCGACACGCGGGATTCCGATCACTCTCCCGGAGCAGTCGGTTCCGGCCGTAGGGTCGGCCGCATGAGTGAGAACGTGGGCATTGTTCTGGTCTCGCACAGCGCCCGGCTCGCGGAGGGGCTGCGCGAGCTGCTCGGCGAACTCGCCCCGGACGGCGTGCGGGTGGTCGTCGCGGGCGGCACCGAGGACGGCGGGCTCGGCACCAGCTACGACCTGATCGCCGGGGCGATCGCGCGGGCCGACGCCGGGGCGGGCGTGGTCGTGCTGCCGGACCTCGGCAGCTCGGTGCTCACCGCCGTCACGGTGCTGGAGGACGAGCCGCGCCCGGGCGTGCGGCTGGCGGACGCGCCGTTCGTGGAGGGCGCGGTGGCCGCCGCCGTCACCGCCTCGACCGGGGCGGACCTGGCCGAGGTGGTCGCGGCGGCCGAGGACGCGCGCGGGTTCAGGAAGCTCTGAGCGTCCGGAGTCCGCTCACTCGGAGTCCGCTCACTCGGAGCCCGCTCACGTGGAGCCCGCTCACTTGGCGTCCGCGTAGCAGTCCACCACCGCCGTGCTGAGCGGGAAGCGCACCGGGGTGTCGCCGAACACCAGCCGGCGGGCCTCCTCGGCCGACTCGGCGACGGCGGCGGCCACCTCGTCGGCGAGGTTCGCCGGGGTGTGCACGACCACCTCGTCGTGCTGGAAGAACACCAGGTGCGGGCGGTCCGCCGGGCCGGACGCCGGCAGGTCGTTCAGCCGGCGGCGCAGCGCGGCGAGCAGGGCCAGCGCCCAGTCGGCGGCGCTGGCCTGGATGACGAAGTTGCGGGTGAACCGGCCGCGGGCGCGGGCAGTGCGGCCGCCGGCCTCGCCCGCGGCGTCCCCCTCGGTGAGGTCGAGGAAGTCGGCGGAGGCCGGCGGGCAGACCCGGCCGAGCCGGGAGGCGACCACACCGCCGTCCTCGCCGGTGCGGGCGGCGGCCTCGACGTAGCCCATCGCGGCCGGGTAGCGCCGGTGCAGGGTGTTGAGCAGCGGGCCGATGTCGCCGCTGGTCTGGCCGTACATGGCGCCGAGCAGGCCGAGCTTGGCCTTGTCCCGGTCGCCCTGGAAGGCGTGGGCGGCGAGCGCCTCGTACAGGTCGCCGCCGGCGGCGGTGCGGGCCAGCCCGGCGTCCTGGGAGAGCGCGGCGAGCACCCGGGGCTCCAGCTGGGCGGCGTCGGCGACGACCAGCAGCCAGCCCGGGTCGGCGACCACGGCGCGGCGCAGGATCCGCGGGATCTGCAGGGCGCCGCCGCCGCGGCTGGCCCAGCGGCCGGAGACCACGCCGCCGACCACGTACTCGGGCCGGAAGCGGCCGCCGCGGGCCCAGGCGTCCTGCCAGGCCCAGCCGTGCGCGACGTGGATCCGGGACAGCTCCTTGTAGCGGACCAGCAGCTGTGCGGCCGGGTGGTCGATGCCCTTGAGCTCCCAGGAGCGGGTGGAGCCGAGCTGGATGCCCGCCTCGGCGAAGGCGCGCAGCACCTGGGTGTGGGAGTCGGGGTTGAAGGGCTTGGCGCCGAGCGCCTGCTGGAGGTCGACGGCGAGCTCGGCGAGGATCCTGGGCTGGGTGCCGGGGACGGTCGGGCGGGGGCCGAGCAGCTCGGTGAGCAGGTGGTCGTGGACGTCGGCCCGCCAGGGCAGGCCGTCGTGGGCCATCTCGGCGGCCACCAGGGCGCCGGCCGACTCGGCGGCGACCAGCAGCCGGAACCGCTGCCGGGCGCCCGGGTCGGCGAGGGCGGCGATCCGGCGCTGCTGTTCCGCGTGGACGGCGACCACGGCCGCCAACGGGTCGGCGCCGGGCGGCAGTTGCAGCCGGTCGGGGGCGAACAGGGTGTCCTGGCCGTCGTCGGCGTCGGACAGGCCCGGTTCGGGCAGGTCCGCCGGGACGGGCAGGCCGCGCAGCCGGGCCCAGGCGGCGCCGAGCGACCGGGGCGCACCGAACCGGCCCTCGTGCGCCAGCAGCAGCGCTTCGACCAGCCGCAGGTCGTGGCAGCGGGCGAGCCGGTCGGGCAGCTTCGGCAGCAGCGGGGCGTACCCGGAGTCGGTGGCGGCCCAGACCCAGCGCGGGTGGTCGGCGGCCTCCCGGGCGGCGACGGCGGTGGCGAGGTCGCGGACGGCCTCCGGCGGGCCGAGCGGGGCGCCCGCGTCGTCCAGTGCCTGGAGCCGGCCGCCGGGGCCGTGCGGGTCGGGCGCGAGGGCGGTCCTGGGTGCCACGGGGGCTGCTCCTCTCCGGCGCGCGGTCGGGCGTGCGGGGACGGGTACGGGGGTGCGGGCCCGCGGGCGGGCGCGCGGCGGCCCGCGACCGACGGGCCCGCGCCGTCGACGTTAACGGGTGGGTGTGACAACGCGTGGCAGGCGGGCACGGCGGCGCCCGGCGGGACGGGCCCCGGCGGGTGTTCCGCAGGGGTGGTGAACCGCGTGGGCAGCGCGGGTGACACGGCGTAGGGTTCGCGAAATGACCGAGAACCCGTTCTTCCAGGCCAGTCCGCTGGTCTACGAGCTCCCGCCGTTCGCCGAGATCCGCGAGGAGCACTACCTGCCCGCGTACGAGCGGGGAATGGCCGAGCAGCTGGCCGAGATCGCGGCGATCACCGCCGACCGGAGCCTGCCGACCTTCGAGAACACCCTGGTGGCCCTGGAGCGCTCCGGGGAGCTGCTGCGCCGGGTCGACGCGGTGTTCCGCAACCAGTCCTCCTCGGACACCACCGACGTGCTGGACGAGGTGGAGGCGAAGGTCAGCCCGCTGCTCGCCGCCCACCACGACGCCATCCACCTGGACCTCGCGCTGTTCGCCCGGATCGAGGCGCTCCACGAGGCCCGTGCCGGGCTCGGACTGGACCCGGAGTCGCTGCGGCTGCTGGAGCGCCGGTACACCGCCTTCGTGCGCTCCGGTGCCCGGCTGGGCGAGGCCGAGCAGGCCCGGCTGCGCGAGCTGAACGCCGAACTCGCGGCGCTCGGAACGACGTTCCAGCAGAACGTGAACGCCGCCACCCGCTCCGCCGCGCTGGTGCTGGAATCCGCCGGGGAACTGGCCGGACTGTCCGAGGGCGCCGTCGCCGGGGCCGCGGAGAACGCCCGGGTGCTCGGCCGCCCGGGCGGCTACGTGCTGAGCCTGCGGAGCACCTCCGGCCAGGCCGAGCTGGCCCGGCTCGACGACCGCTCGGTGCGCGAGCGGCTGCTGGCCGCCTCGCTCGGCCGGGGCGCCGAGGACAACGGCCCGCTGGCGATCCGGATGGCGGCGCTGCGCGCCGAGCGGGCCGCGCTGCTGGGGTACCCGAGCCACGCCGCGTACGTGGTGGCGGACGAGACGTCCGGCACCGTCGAGGCGGTCTCCGGCCTGCTGTCCCGGCTGGTCGGCCCGGCCGTGGCGATGGCCCGGCGGGAGGCCGGGGAGCTGGCCCGGGCGGCCGCCGCGGACGGGATCGGGGAGCTCGCCGCGCACGACTGGGCGTACTACTCGGAGAAGGTCCGGCAGAGCTCCTACCAGGTGGACGCGGCGGTGCTGCGCCCGTACTTCGAGCTGGAGCGGGTGCTGCGGGACGGCGTCTTCTTCGCCGCGAACCTGGCGTACGGGGTGAGCTTCACCGAGCGGCCGGACCTGACGGCCCACCACCCGGACGCCCGGGTCTTCGAGGTGTTCGAGGAGGACGGCAGCCCGCTGGGCCTGTTCATCGGCGACTTCCACGCCCGGGCGTCCAAGCGCGGCGGCGCCTGGATGGACGCGCTGGTCTCCCAGTCCGGGCTGACCGGGCAGCGGTCGGTGGTGCTGAACAACCTCAACATCCCGCGTCCGGCGCCCGGCGAGCCGGTGCTGATGGACTGGGACGAGGTGCGCACGCTGTTCCACGAGTTCGGGCACGCGCTGCACGGGCTGTTCTCGGACGTGCGCTACCCGCTGTTCTCGGGCACCTCGGTGCCCCGGGACTTCGTCGAGTTCCCCTCGCAGGTCAACGAGATGTGGATGGTCCGGCCCGAGGTGCTGGCCAACTACGCCCGCCACCACGCGACCGGGGAGCCGCTGCCGGCCGAGCTGGTCGAGCGGATGACGGCGGCCGAGGGCTTCGGGCAGGGCTTCCGGACGGTCGAGTACCTGGCGGCCACGCTGCTGGACTGGGCCTGGCACACCGTGCCGCAGGGCGAGGAGATCGCGGACGCCGAGGAGTTCGAGGCGCGGGCGCTCGCGGCGGCCGGGATCGCGGTGGACGCGATCCCGCCGCGCTACCGGACGGCGTACTTCCAGCACATCTTCTCCAGCGGCTACAGCGCGGCGTACTACGCGTACATCTGGTCGGAGGTGCTGGACGCCGACACCGTGCAGTGGTTCGAGGGCAACGGGCGCCCGGTGCGGGAGAGCGGCGAGCTGTTCCGGCGGGAGCTGCTGGCGCGCGGGTTCAGCCGGGACCCGCTGGAGTCCTTCCGTGCGGTGGTCGGCCGGGCGCCGGAGACCGGGCCGCTGCTGGCCCGCCGGGGACTGGCGTGACCGGCCCGCGCATGCTGCTCGGCCCGGTCGTTCCGCTCGGCCCGCTTGTTCCGTTCGTTCCGCTCGGCCCGCTCATCGAGCGGTGAGCGTGACCGTCACGGTTGTGCCCCGGTGGGCGTGCGGGAGCCGGACACGTACGGTTCCCGCCCGCCCGCCGGTCGGCTGTTCGACCTCGACCCGGGCGCCGGCGGGGGCGACGGTGACATCGGCCCCGCGCGGGAACGCGGCCGGGGGCAGCAGGATCTCGCTGCCGCGCCCGGTGCCGTCCGAGCGCCAGCCCACGGTGGTGGCGGCCGTCCGGACCTCGGTGCCCGCGACGGCCACCGGGTACGGGCCGAAGGCGGGTTCGTCGCCGGGGGCGGGGCGTCCGGCCGGGTCGAGCGCGCAGTAGCCGCCGTTGCCCCGGCACCAGTACCACATCGTCCAGCCCTCGGCGAAGCCCTCCATCGCGGCGACCTGACGGCGGACCAGCTCGGCGTTGCCCGGGGTGCGGGAGTTCGGCGGGCCCCACTCGCCGACCAGGACGGGCAGGCGGTGGGCGGCCGGGTAGCCGGTGATCGCGGCGGTGTACTGCTCCACGAAGCCGCCGGCCGGGTCCCAGTCGGCGCCGCCCTCGACCGCGGTGTCGTAGAAGTGCGGCGCGTAGCCGAGCCGGGGTGCGCCGGGGCGCGGGTCGGCGAAGCCGGGCAGCCGGGTGGGCACGCCCTGGCCGACCAGCACGGTCGGCTCCACGAACAGCCAGGAGCGGGAGTCGACCCGGCGCACGGCCGTGATCAGGCGGCGGTACATGTCGGCGAGCCGGCCCTGCTCCAGGGCGGCCGAGGCGGCGGCCAGCACGGCCGGGTCGCTCGGGTCGCCGTCCACCGGGCCGAACGGCTCGTTGAACAGGTCGTAGCCCAGCAGTGAGCTGTGGCCGCGCAGTTCGCGGGCGAGCCGGGTGTAGAAGTCGGCCTGCCAGGCGCGCAGGTCGGGGTCGTCGTAGAGGTGCCGGAAGGCGGCCTGGACGGCGGGCTGGAAGTAGCCGGCGAACCAGTCGTCCGGGTCGGGGGTGAACGGCAGGTCGTCGTCCCGGGTGGCCCAGACGGGCACGCCGTTGGTGCCGCCGCCGAACTTCGGCCCGTAGACGTCCTGGTGGAAGTCGATCAGGACCAGCAGGCCCAGCCGGTCGGCCCGGTCGAGGAGCCGCCGCACGCGCTGCAGTTCGGCGGGGTCGAGGCGGCCCCGCTCGGGCTCCAGCCTCGTCCAGGAGACCGGCAGCCGGACCAGGGTGAAGCCCTGGGCGGCGACGGAGTCGAGGTCGGCGGGGGTGGCCTCGGCGTACTTGTCGAGGTTGAAGCCGCGCAGCCGCAGCCGGCGGCCCTGGACGTCGGTGAGGGAGGTGCGGCCGTCGGCGGCGGTGACCGTGCCGGTGGGGAAGCGGTCCGGGGCGGGGGAACGGCCCGGCTGCCCGCCGTGGGCCGAGGCCGGGACGGCGGTGAGGACGGCGGTGGCGGCGAGCAGCAGGGCGACGGCGGTGCGGCGCAGGCGCATCGGGGACCTCGCACGGCAGGGGTGGGGGTGGGGCCCGATGATGCCCGGACTGTCGTGCGCGGCACAAGAGTTCGGGCACCGGGCGGTTCCCCCGGCGGTCGGCGGACGGCGGACGGCGGACGGCGCGGGGGAGGGGCGCTCCGGTCGGCGGACGCTGTCGGGCGACGCGGGCCTCAGTCGGCGGTCGGCTCGGGTGCGGTCGGTGGGACGGCGGTCGGCAGGTCCGCGGCGGCGGCGAGCCGGCCCCAGAGCAGGTCGGCCAGCGCCTGCACCATCCGGGTGCGGGAGCAGGGCCTGGTCTCCAGCCACCAGTCCCCGGCGGCCAGCACCATGCCGGTGATGCCGCGGCCCCAGGCTTCGGCGAGCAGGTCGCGGTCGGCGCCGAGGTCGACCTGGCTCTGCACGGCCCGGGTGATCTCCTCGGCGATCTGCTTGAGCGCGGGGGCGAGCGCGTTGCCCGCGCTGCTGGGGTCGCCGGGCTCGGGGTGGGTGAGCAGCCGGTAGACCTGGGGGCGGGCCTCGATGCCGGCGAGGTAGGTGTCCAGGACGTGTTCGACCCGGTCGCGGCGTTCCAGCGGCTCGGCGAGGGCGGCCCGGACGGCGGCGAGCAGCCCGCCGGTGTGACGTTCGGTCAGGGCTCTGATCAGGCCGTTCCGGTCGCCGAAGTGGCGGTAGAGGATCGGTTTGGTGATCCCGGCCTCGGCGGCGATGGCGTTCATGCTGGCGCTCGGCCCCTCGCGCTGGATGACCCGGTCGGCGGCGTTGAGCAGCTGCTCGCGGCGGGGCTCTCGGGACATGCGCTGCTCCTCGGGATCGGGTTCGGCGGGGTCTGCCTGGGCGTTGACACCGGTTACCAATCAGTAGCAGACTCCCACGATGTTACCCGAGGTAACACCCCGGTCGGCCGCACACGTCTTCGGAGGCACGCACCATGAGCAGCACGTTCTCGCTGGACCCGGGCGCGGACCAGCTCGCCGTACGCGACTGGCTGCACGGCTTCGCCGCCGACGTGATGCGCCCGGCCGCGGCCGAGTGGGACGAGCGCGAGGAGACCCCCTGGCCGGTCATCCAGGAGGCCGCCAAGCTGGGCATCTACTCGCTGGACTTCTACGCCCAGCAGTACTTCGACCCCTCCGGCGTCGGCATCCCGATCGCCATGGAGGAACTGTTCTGGGGCGACGCCGGCATCGGGCTGTCCATCGTCGGCACCACCCTGGCCGCCGTCGCGGTGCTGGCCAACGGCACCGACGAGCAGATCGGCACCTGGACCCCGCAGATGTTCGGCACGCCGGAGGACGTCAAGGTGGCGGCCTTCTGCTCCTCCGAGCCGGACGCCGGCTCCGACGTCTCGGCGCTGCGCACCCGGGCGGTGTACGACGAGGCCGCGGACGAGTGGGTGCTGAACGGCACCAAGACCTGGGCCACCAACGGCGGGATAGCCGCCGTCCACGTGGTGGTCGCCACCGTCGACCCGGCGCTCGGCGCGAAGGGCCAGGCCTCCTTCGTCGTCCCGCCCGGCACCCCCGGACTGAGCCAGGGCCAGAAGTTCAAGAAGCACGGCATCCGCGCCTCGCACACCGCCGAGGTCGTGCTGGACGGCGTCCGGGTGCCCGGCAGCTGCCTGCTCGGCGGCAAGGAGAAGCTGGACGAGCGCCTGGCCCGGGCCCGCGAGGGCGTCAAGCGCCCGGGGGGCAGGGGCAACGCGGCGATGGCCACCTTCGAGGCCTCCCGCCCGGCCGTCGGCGCGCAGGCGATCGGAATCGCGCGGGCCGCGTACGAGGTGGCGCTGGACTACGCGAGGACGCGCGAGCAGTTCGGCCGGCCGATCATCGACAACCAGGGCGTGGCCTTCCAGCTCGCCGACATGAGGACCCGGATCGACGCGGCCCGGCTGCTGGTGTGGCGGGCCTCCTGGATGGCGGCCGACAACCAGCCCTTCACGGCGGCCGAGGGCTCGATGTCCAAGCTGTACGCCGGTGAGACCGCCAAGTTCGTGACCGCGCAGGCGATGCAGATCCTCGGCGGCAACGGCTTCACCCGGGAGTACCCGGTGGAGCGGATGCACCGGGACAGCGCGATCTACTCGATCTTCGAGGGGACCAGCGAGATCCAGCGGCTGGTGATCGCCCGGGCGATCTCGGGGGTGCCGATCCGCTGACTCAGCGGGCCAGCCAGAAGGTGAGCCCGGCGGTGAGCGCGCCCACCGCCGCGCCGACGACCGTCTGCGCGGCGGTGTGGTCCCGCAGCACCACCCGGGACCAGCCGATCGCCGGAACCAGCGGAGCGAGCAGCAGCCAGAGCGGGCCCAGTGCGATGGCGAGGCAGACCACCGCGCCGGTGGCCACGGCGGTGTGGACGGAGACCTTCCACCAGGCGGTGATCACCAGGATCGGGACCAGCGAGGCGAACATCGCCAGGACCAGCGCGGTCAGGTCGGTCGGGGCGTCCAGACCGATCATCACCGCGAAGCTGAGCAGCACCGAGCCCATGATGAGCGGGAAGACGGTCAGCCGGCGCTGCCGGTGGCCGACGTGGCGGTCCGCCACGGTGCCCTTGCGCATGCCGTGCCGGATGATCAGGGTCGGGACGACGGCGGCGAACAGGACGGCGAACAGCGCCCAGCCGATGCCCGGCAGGCCGTAGCGGAGGCCGCCCAGCACCGGGAGCAGCGCGACGATCACGTTCTTCGGCTCCAGGCCGTCGGTGATCCGGCGGGCCCAGATCGTCCGGCTGGTGGGGGCGGCGGGCGCGGCCTCGGCCTCGGTCGTCATCGGGGTGGGTGCTCCGGGGGCGTGAAGGGGCGGACGGGGCGGACGGGGTCGTACGGGTGGTGGTGCGGCCCGGCTCAGAACCGGGCGGGGCGGCCCTCCAGGAAGGCCGTCAGGCCCTCGCGGATGTCCGAGCCCTCCCGGGCGCGGAGCAGCCAGGGGGCCAGGACCTCGTCCGCCCGCTCGGGCGGGGCGTCCAGGACGGCCTTGGCCGCGCCGATGGTCTGGGTCGAGCGGAGGGTCAGCACCCGGGCGAAGTCCAGTGCGGCGGCGTCCAGTTCGGCGTCCGGCAGGACGCGTTCGGCGAGGCCCAGCGGCAGGGCGTCCCGGCCGGCCACCAACTCGCCGGAGAACAGCAGGTACTTGGCCCGGGCCGGGCCGATCAGCCGGGACAGCCGTACGGTCGGCACCGCCGAGTAGACCACGCCGAGCTTGGCCGGGGTGATCCCGAGCCGGGCGTCCTCGGCGACGAACCGCAGGTCGCAGGCGACGGCGAGCTGGCAGCCGCCGCCGACGCAGGCGCCGTGCACCACGGCGAGGGTCGGGTGCGGGAAGGCCGCCAGCGCCTCCTCGGCGGCGACGTTGGTCGCGTGGTAGGCCTCCGCGCGGTCCGGATCGCCGTACACCTCGGAGAGTTCGGCGATGTCCGCGCCCGCGCTGAAGGTGTTGCCGGCGCCGGTGAGCAGCAGGACGCGCACGCCCTCGTGGCCGGCCAACTGCTCCAGCACCTTGGGCAGCGCCTGCCAGATCGCCAGGGTCACCGCGTTGCGGCGGTGCGGGCGGGCGAACTCCAGGACGGCGACGCCGTCCTCGCCGACGTACGCGTTGAGGCCCTCGGCCTGCGCGGGCAGGGCGGAGCGGTCCCGCGTGAGCAGCGGCTGGTCCATGCGCACCTCCGGTCGGTCGTGGTGCGCCAACTCTCTCAGGCGGCGCGGGTGCAGTAGTCGCCGAGGCCGTGTTCGAGCAGGGCGAAGGCGCGGCGGGCCTCCTCCAGCGCGGTGGGCAGGGCGTCGGCGGCCCGCTCGCCGGCGAGCATCCGCCGGTGGTTGGCGGCGATCAGCGCGACCCGGACGGCCAGCGCCTGGGCGGTGGCGACCCGGGCGGTGAGCTCGTCGTGGGCCGGGTCCTGGGCGATCAGTTCGGCGGAGAGCGCGGCGTGCGCCAGCAGGTCGAAGCCGTGGGTGGCCCGGGCGGTCAGTGCCGGGGTGCGGTGGATCAGCCGGACCACGTCGAGCACGATCCGGTCGTCGTTCAGCCCGGAGGCCGGGTCGAAGCGCTCCAGCGCGGCGAGGAACTGCTCGCGCAGCGCCGTCGCCGCGGAGCTGCCCGGGGCGCGGTCGCGCACCGCCCGGGCGGGCTCGTCGAGGTGCTGCTCCATCGGGCGCATGACCAGCTCTTCCTTGGTGGGGAAGTAGTTGAAGACGGTCATCTTGGACACCTCGGCGGCGGCGGCGATCTCCGCGACCGAGACCTGGTCGAAGCCGCGCTCGGTGAACAGCGCGATGGCCGTGCGGAAGATCCGCATGCCGGTCTGGAGCTTCTTGCGCTCGCGCAGCGGGAGCGCGTCCAGGTCGACGTCGGAGCCGGGGTCCTGTGCGGGTCGCATCGCCATGCTGGGGACTGTACCAGGCTCAAATGTTGACCGGTCCGAAAGATTGGTCGAGTCGAAAGATTGGCCAGGCTGAAAGATTGGTCGGGATGAAGAATTGACCGGGTACAAAAATGCTGCCATGGTGAGGACGCGCCGCCGGCCACCCCGGCCCCGACGCGAACTCGACCGACCCTGGGGGGACTTGACCATGGCCACCGCCGTACCCGCACCGCCCGACACCACCGCGCCGATGACACCCGGCCGACGCAAGGCGGGCATGCTGCTCTGCCTGGTCACGATCGTGCTGGCCGTGCTCGACATGAACATCGTCTCGGCGGCCACCGTGCCGATCGTCCGCGACCTCGACCCGGTCCACGGCGTCGACCGGCTGCCCTGGCTGATCAGCGCGTTCGCCCTCGCCGCCACCGCGCTGCTGCCGCTCTACGGCAAGCTGTGCGACTCCTACGGCGCCAAGCGCGTGCTCCTCGGGGCGGTCGCCACCTTCACGCTCGGTTCGGCGCTGTGCGGAGCGGCGCAGTCGATGGGCCAGCTGATCGCCTTCCGGGCCGTCCAGGGCATCGGTGGCGGCGGGCTGATGAGCGTCACCATGGTCGTCATCGCCCAGTTCAAGGAGCCGGACGGGCGCGCCGACGCCAAGGGCAGCGCCATGGGCGGGATCGTCGCGGGGCTGGGCATGTCGGTCGGCCCGCTGGTCGGGGGGCTGCTCGCCGACCACGTCAGCTGGCGCTGGATCTTCTACGTCAACCTGCCGCTCTGCCTGGTGGTGCTGGTCGGTGTCGCCCTGGTGATCAGGCTGCCGAGGGCGACCGGCCGCGGCGGCCTGGACTTCCTCGGCTCCGCCCTGGCCGCGGCGTTCGCGGTCGGGCTGCTGCTGGTCACCGAGTGGGGCGGCAAGGACTACGCCTGGACGTCCCCGGTGATCCTCGGGCTGGCCTTCGGCACGCTCGCCGCGTTCGGCCTCTTCCTGTGGCGCCAGGCCGTCGCCACCGCGCCGGTGCTGCCGCTGTCGCTGTTCCGGATCCCGGTCGTGCGGCTGGGCTTCGCGATCCAGGGCCTGGTCGGGATGGGCATGATCGGCGCGATCGTCCAGGTGATGCTCTACCTCCAGCTCGCCCGGGGCGTCGCCCCGACCACCGCCAGCCTGTACCTGATCCCGATGGCGGCCGGGATGACGGTCTCCGGCCTGGTCGTCGGCCGGCTGCTCGCCCGGGGCCACTCGCTGGGGACCTTCCTGCTGGCCGGCGCGGGCTGCGCGGCGCTCGCCCTGCTGCTGCTCGGCCTGAGCGGGCCGACCACCGCACTGCCCGCGGTGATGGCCGAACTCGCCCTGCTGGGCTGCGGATTGGGTCAGCTGATCGGCCAGCTGATCGTGGTGGTGCAGCAGGCCGCGCCGGCGCACCAGCTGGGCGTGGCGACCACCGGCATCCGGTTCTTCCAGAACCTCGGCAACGCGCTGGGGGCGGCGGTGTTCGGCACCGTGCTGACCAGGGTCTTCGCGGACGGCGAGCAGGGCCGGCCGCTGGGCGCCGTCCGGACGCTCACCGGGACCGCGCGCGAGCACGCGGTGCGCAGCTTCACCGACGCCGTGGACGTGGTCCTCCTGTCGGCCGGCGGGGTGCTGGTGCTGGTGCTGCTGCTGGTGTGGCGGCTGCGGGTGGTCGGCGGCGCGGCCCTGGACGGGGGAGCGGGTGCGGGTGCGGGCGGGGCCGCCGAGCCGCCGGCCGGGGCGGCGGCGGAGCGCCCGGCGGTCGGGGCCCGGGCGGCCTGAGCGAGGGGGTTCGAGCGGGGCGGTGTCCGAGCGAGGGGGTTCGAGCGAGGGGGTTCAAGCGGGCGGTGTTGGAGCGGGCGGTGCTGGAGCGGCGGGGCCCGGTGGCACGGAGGTGTCCACCGGGCCCCGCCGCTTTCGCGGGCGGCTCAGCCCTGGGCGGCGGCCGTCCACTCGGAGGCCAGGACGGCCCAGATCTCCTTGTCGTAGCGGACCCCGTTGTACGGGTACCACTCGCGCAGCACGCCGTCGCGGGTCATGCCGACCCGCTCGGCGACGGCCCGGCTGCGGGCGTTGACGGAGGAGCACCACCACTCGGCGCGGTGCATGCCGCGGGTGGCGAAGGCGTAGTCGAGCAGCAGCTTGACGGCGGCGGTGATCAGCCCGTGGCCCTCGCCGGCCGGTTCCGTCCAGGCGCCGATCTCGCAGACGCCGGACCGGGCGTCGAAGCTCACGAACATCACGCCGCCGACCAGCGTGCCGTCCAGCCAGATGCCGTAGATCCGCTTCTGGTCGGCGTTCTGGCCGTCGGAGTAGCGCTGGAGGGTGGCGCGGGCGGAGTCCAGGTCGACCGAGAAGGTCGCCCAGGGGATCCACGGGTCGGTGTGGGCGCGGGCGCGGTCGAGGTGGGTCAGGAACTCGGGGGCCTGCCAGGGCTCCAGCGGGCGCAGTTCGGCGTTCTCGGTGAGCGGTACGGCAAACACGGGCGGCCTTTCACGGGTGGTGCTGAGGTTGGCGAAACCATTCATAACAAACGTTTGGTATGTACGATAGCCCCCATGACACCGGCCCGTGGAGACCATGACGCCCGACGCTCGGATGTTTCCGAGGGGGTGTGGCGGGTGCTCTCCACCCGGGGCTTCGAGGGGCTGACCCTGCGCGCGGTGGCCGCCGAACTGGGTGCCTCCACCGGGATGCTGACGCACTACTTCCCGAACAAGCGGGCGCTGCTCAGCCATGCGCTGGAGGAGCTGGACCGGCGCTCGCTGGCCCGGCCCCGGCGCACCGACCCGGCCGACGGTCCGCCGCCGGCCGGGCTGGCCCGGGTGCGGGCCTCGCTCCTGGACGTGCTGCCGCTGGACGGCGAGGCCGCGGCCGACAACCGGATCTGGGTCGGCTCCTGGGACCACGCCCTGGCCGACCCGGAGCTGGCGGCCGCGCACGCGGGCCGCTACGCGCGCTCGCGCACCGCGCTCACGGCGCACGTCGCGGACGCCCAGCGGCTGGGGGAGCTCCCGGCGCAGGCCGACCCGGCGGCGCTCGCCGCGGGGGCGCAGGCCTTCGTGCTGGGTCTGGTGGTGCAGGCGCTGTTCGCTCCGGAGGAGTTCCCCGCGGAGCGGCAGGCGGAGCTGCTGGACGCCTATCTGGCCGGGCTGGCGGGCTAGGCGGGGCAGGCGGGGCAGGCGGGGCAGGCGGGCCCGAGCCGGAGTGCGCCGGTCCGGTCGGATCGGGTCGGACTGGGTCGGATCGGCTCGGCTCGGCCGCCGGGGGCGGCGCGTGCTCCGACGCGTGCGGGGCGGGGATTCACCGGGAATTCCGGTTGTTCCGATTGACCCCGTTTTCGGTCCTGTTTCACGGCGGCCGCGATACGCATCGTCACGAGTTCTGCGCGAAGGGTGCGCGGAACGGTTGGTGTACGGGATGACCGGGTGGTCCGGAACGAACACGGATGGTGTTCGCCGGAGCGGTGGCCTGCGGAATTGCCGGATGGTGCCCCCAGCAGGATTCGAACCTGCGACCTACCGCTTAGAAGGCGGGTGCTCTATCCGCTGAGCTATGGGGGCGGGACGGGCGGCGCCCTGGCGGGCGCGACCGTGGCCGGGATCGGGCTGGCGGGCGCCGGGGCGCGCGCTGTCCGGCCCCGTGCCTGAGGGTGGGGGTGGGGGTGGTGGGCCCTCGCCCTGTCGGGGACAGGATAAGGGTGACCGCTTCCCCGGCCGGGTGCGACGACACCGCCGTTGGTGTGTCGGTTCGGTGGAGCGGTCCGATAATCGCAGGTGAAGGCCGTGAGTGCAGCGGTCTGGGAGTGTTCCGCGCCGGACGTTGTGCAGTCGTTACGGGGCTGCCTCCTCACCCGTTATGGATTCGGCACGGAGAATGTGCCGCCGACGGAGCGGGTGGGGGGTCTTTATCGCCGTTGCGCCGGTCGGATGACGTGCGCGGACGGCCGTCCGGGTGCGTTCCGGAGCCCGTTCCCCGGTGGCTTCCGGGGCGTGCCGACGGGGCGGCGAGCAGCGGGTTTGTTGTCATGGCCGCGAAGATTCGGGCCATGCAGAGGCTGCGGGAGGCTGAAATTCACCCCTGCGAGTGACAAAAGTTTCCACAGGCCCGAGTTATCCACAGGATTTCGGAACTCGGTGGCCGGGATTTCCCCCGAAGTGCACGCTCAAGGCGCACCGGTCGATTCCGTACGGTGCATCGGCGGGAACGGAGGGTGTGCCGTGAACGAGACGCATGTGACGGTGGTCGGCAATGTGGCGACGGAGGTGAGCTACGGCGAAACCGGCGGCGGGGTGCCGATGGCCAACTTCCGGCTCGCCTGCACCGAGCGGCGGTACGACCGGCAGCGCGAGTGCTGGGTGGACGGCGAGACGCAGTGGGTGACGGTGACGGCCCGGCGGGCGCTGGCGGTCAATCTGATCGGCTCGCTGGCCAAGGGCGATCCGGTGCTGGTGAGCGGCCGGCTGCGGGTGCGGGAGTGGGCGGACGGGGAGGTGAAGCGCAGCCGGGCCGAGATCGACGCGCGATCGGTCGGACACGACCTCACCCGTGGTACCACGGCGTTCCGGTGGGCGGCGGGGGTGCGCGGGCAGCCGCCGGGCGGCCCCGGGCCGGCCGGGGCGGAGACGGGTGACGAGGTGGTGCCGGAGTGGATCGTCAGCGCGGTGGAGGCGCGCCGGGGCTCCGCGTCGCGGTCCGGGGCGGGCTCCCCGGCGGCCCCGGCGGCGGTGGCGGCATCCGCCGTGCGGGCACTGCCGCCCGGCGGGGGGCCGGTCGCGGGGGAGCCGGGGGAGGTGGACGGGAGGGCACGGGGAGGTGGCGCCGCGGATGTGCCGACCTGACCGGTCGGGTGACCTTCCCTGTCGACAAATATGTTGATCGAGAACGTCGTTGCGCCCGCGCGCGCAATCCGACCGCATAACAGAAAACCGTCCGTGAGTTTCTGCCGGGCCGTCAGCTTGTGTGGGACCTGAGGGGATTGATAACGATCCAGATACGGAATCGTCCTGATTTCGCATGGGGGTTTCGGGGCCTCCGGGGCTCAATAGGATTCGTCTGGTTCATACCCGCAGCAGTGCCACAGGGGGCACGCGCGGATCGGCAAGTCGGCGGGGACTGCCCACTCGGTGCGGCCCGGCCCGGAGGGATCCCAGATGTTCCAGAGGCAGGGGCTGAGTCTGTCCCGTATAACCACTGTCATGCTCACGACCAGCTTGGCGCTGGGCGGAGGCCTGTTCGCGGCCGGTGCGGCGGCCGCGGCCGGCGCGGCCGGCGCACCGACCTCGGGCGTGACCGCCGAGGTCCAGAACGAGATGCTCGGCGAGAAGATCGACGTCGAGGGCAAGGGAACCGTCGACGGCGGCCTGTTCACCCTCAAGACGGACGCGGGCGAGAAGCTCCGGACGTACTGCATCGACTTCGACAACCCGGTCTACCTGGACAGCAACGCCAAGTACCACGAGGCGGACTGGGCCGCGAGCTCGCTCAACAGCAACGCGAACGCCCCCAAGATCCGCTGGATCCTGGACAACTCGTACCCGCAGGCCAGCCTGGCCTCCCTGGCCACGGCAATCCACGTCGACGGTCTGAGCGAGGCGGACGCCGCCGCGGGCACCCAGGCCGCGATCTGGAAGTTCTCGGACAACAAGAACGCCGTCCCGCGCAACGACAAGGCCAAGAAGCTCCGCGACTACCTGGTCGGCGACGCCAACAAGGGCGTCGCGGCCGAGCCGAAGCCCTCGCTGACCCTCGCCCCGGACTCGGTCTCCGGCAAGTCGGGCGGCAAGCTCGGCCCGTTCCTGCTGAACTCCAGCGCGAACGAGGTCAAGCTGACCGTCACCGGCGACGCCGCGGACAAGGTCAAGCTGCTGGACAAGGACAACAAGCCGGTCGGTGGCGCCCTGGCGGGCCCGATCAACAAGGACACCCCGCTGTACCTGGACGTGCCGGCCGGCACCCCGGACGGCAAGGCCGCCATCAACGCCACCGCCGAGGCCACCGTGCTCAGCGGCCGGGTCTTCATGAGCAAGGTGGACAACCGCGGCCGCCACAGCCAGACCATGATCCTGGCCGGCTCCACCAAGGTGAACGTCGCGGCCGGCGCCAAGGCCACCTGGAAGCAGGGCAAGGGCGCGCTGATCGACAGCTCCGCCAAGGAGGAGTGCGCCGCCGGCGGCGTGCGGGTGTCCGTCGCCAACACCGGTGACGAGGCGGCCACCGTCACGGTCGGCAAGCAGCAGGTCGCCGTCCAGCCGGGCAAGACCGAGAGCGTGCTCGTCAAGGTCGAGGAGAAGGCGAGCTACGACTTCACCGTGACCGGCCCGAACGGCTACTCCAAGCAGTTCACCGGCGTCCTGGACTGCAAGACCGGCGTGACCCCGACCCCGGCCCCGACCACCCCGGCCACCCCGGCCGCGACCGGCACCCCGTCCGGCGGCCCGTCCGTGACCCCGTCGGGCACCCCGAGCACCGGTGCCGGCCAGCCGACCCCGGCGACCACCAGCGCCGCCCCCGGCACCGGTGGCCTGGCCCAGACCGGTGCCAATGACACCACCCCGATCCTCGCCGCCGTCGCCGGTGGCCTGGTCGTGGCCGGTGGCGCCGCCGTCTTCGTCCTGCGCCGCCGCGGCCGTCACGGTCGCACCACCGCCTGAACCGACTGAACCGCCCGAGCGGGCCGGGAGGCGCTGACCTCCCGAGACCCTGAGAGCGGAAACCGGCCCGGCTCCCCGCACCCGTGCGGGGAGCCGGGCCGTCGCGTTCGCGGGGCGGGGCGGAAGGGACGCTGGTGGCGGGGCCCGGGCGGGCGGGGAGCGGCTCCGGATACCCCCGTGGGGTCACCTGGGCGGTTCGGGCTCCGGGCCGGGTGCGGCACAATGGAAGGCTGCAAGCCGAATTACTCCCGACGACGCCGGAGCGATCTCACGTGGCGGAATACATCTACACGATGCGCAAGGTGCGCAAGGCTCACGGAGACAAGGTCATCCTTGACGACGTGACGCTCAGCTTCCTCCCCGGAGCGAAGATCGGCGTCGTGGGCCCCAACGGCGCCGGTAAGTCCACCGTGCTGAAGATGATGGCCGGCCTGGAGCACCCCTCCAACGGCGACGCCTTCCTCTCGCCGGGCTTCACCGTCGGCATGCTGCTCCAGGAGCCGCCGCTGGACGAGTCCAAGACCGTCCTGGAGAACGTCGAGGACGGCGTCAAGGAGATCAAGGGGAAGCTCAACCGCTTCAACGAGATCGCCGAGCTGATGGCGACCGACTACTCGGACGCGCTGCTGGACGAGATGGGCAAGCTCCAGGAGGACCTGGACCACGCCAACGCCTGGGACCTCGAGGCCCAGCTGGAGCAGGCCATGGACGCGCTGGGCTGCCCGCCCGGCGACTGGCAGGTCACCAAGCTCTCCGGTGGCGAGAAGCGCCGCGTGGCGCTGTGCAAGCTGCTGCTGGAGGCCCCCGACCTGCTGCTGCTCGACGAGCCCACCAACCACCTGGACGCCGAGTCGGTGAACTGGCTGGAGCAGCACCTGGCCAAGTACGCCGGCACCGTCGTCGCCGTCACCCACGACCGGTACTTCCTGGACAACGTGGCCGGCTGGATCCTGGAGCTCGACCGCGGCCGCGCGATCGGCTACGAGGGCAACTACTCCACCTACCTGGAGAGCAAGCAGTCGCGCCTCAAGGTCGAGGGGCAGAAGGACGCCAAGCGCGCCAAGCGCCTCAAGGAGGAGCTGGAGTGGGTCCGCTCCAACGCCAAGGGCCGTCAGGCGAAGTCCAAGGCCCGTCTGGCCCGCTACGAGGAGATGGCGGCCGAGGCGGACAAGATGCGGAAGCTGGACTTCGAGGAGATCCAGATCCCGCCGGGCCCGCGTCTGGGCAGCGTCGTCATCGAGGTCGAGAACCTCAACAAGGCCTTCGGTGAGAAGATCCTGATCGACGACCTGAGCTTCACCCTGCCGCGCAACGGCATCGTCGGCATCATCGGCCCGAACGGCGCCGGCAAGACCACCCTGTTCAAGATGCTCCAGGACCTGGAGACCCCGGACAGCGGCACGGTCAAGGTCGGCGAGACCGTCAAGATCAGCTACGTCGACCAGACCCGCTCCAACATCGACCCGAAGAAGACCCTCTGGGAGGTCGTCTCCGACGGTCTGGACTGGATCAACGTCGGCCAGGTCGAGATGCCGTCCCGCGCCTACGTGTCGGCCTTCGGCTTCAAGGGCCCGGACCAGCAGAAGCCGGCCGGCGTGCTCTCCGGTGGTGAGCGCAACCGCCTGAACCTGGCGCTCACCCTCAAGCAGGGCGGCAACCTGCTGCTCCTCGACGAGCCCACCAACGACCTGGACGTCGAGACGCTCTCCTCGCTGGAGAACGCCCTGCTGGAGTTCCCCGGCTGCGCCGTGGTCATCTCCCACGACCGCTGGTTCCTGGACCGAGTGGCCACCCACATCCTCGCCTACGAGGGCGACAGCAAGTGGTTCTGGTTCGAGGGCAACTTCGAGTCGTACGAGAAGAACAAGATCGAGCGGCTCGGCGCCGACGCCGCCCGTCCGCACCGGGCCACGTACAAGAAGCTGACCCGAGGCTGACACCCAGCCGTCACCACGGCCCGGCAGACTGCCCTCCGGGGCGGCCTGCCGGGCCGCGGCCCGTCGCCACCGTCCGCCGCGTCGCGTCCCACGCCACCGGCGGTGGACGGCGGCGGGCGACCGGACACCGAGGAGAACTGCCGTGGCCCGCCACATCTACGCCTGCCCGCTGCGCTGGTCCGACATGGACGCCTTCGGGCACGTCAACAACGTGGTCTTCCTGCGCTACCTGGAGGAGGCCCGGATCGACTTCATGTTCACCCAGGCCGCCGCGGCCGGCGCCGGGGAGTTCGCGGGCGGCTCGGTGGTGGCCCGCCACGAGATCGACTACAAGCGTCCGCTGGTGCACCGGCCCGAGCCGGTCACCATCGAGACCTGGGTGACGAAGATCGGCGGCGCCTCGCTGACGGTCTCGTACGAGATCAAGGACGTCGCCGAGGACGGCAGCGACATCGTGTACGTCCGGGCGTCCACCGTGGTCGTCCCCTACGACCTGGCCGAGGGCCGGCCGCGCCGGATCTCGCCGGTGGAGCGGGAGTTCCTCGGCCGCTTCATGGACGTAGAGCCGGCCGTCGCCACCGTCTGACCCCATCTGACGATTCGAGCTGAACCGCTGTGACCATCACCGCCCGTCTCGCCCTGACCGACACCGGGGAGGCCGCCGACCTCTCCGCCTTCCTGCTGCGCCTGCTGCGCTTCGACCGGGCGGCGGCCGTCCGGCTCCAGGCGGTGGGCCCGGGCGAGGGCGACGGCGACGGCGTGCTGGCGGTCTTCGGACGGCTGCCGCTGGGCGGTTCGGGCGCGCTGGCGGTCCGTACCGTGCGGCTGGACGGTCTGGACGGTCTGGACGGCCCGGTGGACCTGACCGTATCGGCGGGTCAGCTGCTGGACGGCGTGGACGCCGAGGCGGGCGCCGTCGCGCTGCCCGCGCCGGTGACCGGCCCGGCCTGGGCCGGGCTGCTGCCGCCGCGCACCGGCTGGCGGCCGGTGGGCGCCCCGCCGGTGGCCGAGGTGTACCCCGAACTCATGGCCGGGGTGCAGGAGTTCCGCGAGCGCAGCGAGGCCGTCCCGGCGCACCACCGCGGCCGCACGGTGCTGGACGCGCTGGCCGACGAGATCTGGTCCCGCCCGGTCACGGTGCTGCCCGAGCTGCCGCTGCGCGCGCTGCACGCCGCGTACGTGATCGGCTTCCTGCGGCCCGGTGCCCCGCTGACCGTGCACCGGGCGGGCGGCTGGCTGCGGCTGAGTGCCCCGGCGGGCTCGGTGGCGGTGCGCACGGTGGCCGCGCCGGGCGCGGGGCTGGGGCTCAGCCCGGTCCGGTAGCCGGGCCCGCGAACCCCGGCCGCAAGCCCGGAAAGCCCCAGGAAGGACCCAGGGAACGGCCTCAGCCCGGGGTGTTGATCATCGAGGCGGCGGCGTAGGTCAGGTACTCGAGCAGCTGCTGCTCGTGCTCGGCCGGCAGCTCCAGGCTCGCCACGGCCGCCCGCATGTGGGTGAGCCAGGCGTCGTGCGCGGCCTTGTCGACCTTGAACGGCGCGTGCCGCATCCGCAGCCGGGGGTGGCCGCGCCGGTCGCTGTAGGTGCGCGGGCCGCCCCAGTACTGCATCAGGAAGAGGGCCATCCGCTCCTCGGCCGGCCCGAGGTCCTCCTCGGGGTACATCGGCCGCAGCAACTCGTCCTCGGCGATGCCCTCGTAGAACCGGTGGGCGAGCCGCCGGAAGGCCGGCTCACCGCCGACCTGGTCGTAGAAGGTCTCCTCGCTCAACGTGCCTCGCCGGATCTCTCTCACCCGACCATGGTCGCAGACGCCGACGGGGTCGTACACCGGGACCAAAGGCGTACGACCCCGTCGGGATCGGTGGACGTCAACCGGGGAGGGTCAGTCCTCCCAGCGGAACAGCTTCCAGGAGATGCCGGTCAGCACGGCCGCGAAGAGCAGCAGGCCGCCCATGGTCGGCAGGGCGTCCATGACGCCGCCGCCGCGGGTGAGCACCGACTGGGCGGAGTTGACCAGGTAGTGCAGCGGCATGACCTCGGAGACGGCCTTCAGCCAGCCCGGGGCGCCGTCCAGCGGGAAGAACGAGCCGGACAGGAAGGACATCGGCAGCACGATGATCTGCGAGATGCCGTTGGCCGCCTCCTCGGTCTTGGCGACCGAGCCGGCCAGCAGGCCGATCGACATGAAGGCGAGCGTCGCGCAGGCCACCAGCGGGATGATCAGCCACCAGTTGCCGGTGAGCTTGAGCCCGAAGAAGCTCGTCGCGACCACCAGGAAGACGGCGGTCTGCAGGAACGCGGTCAGCAGCGAGACCAGGATCCGGGAGCTGACCACGGTTCCGGCGTTGATCGGGGCCAGCCGCAGCCGCCGCAGCACCTTGGACTTGCGCCAGTTGACCAGCGTCAGCGCGGCACCGAACACCGCGCCGGTGGCGACGGCCCAGCCGAGCAGGCCGGGGGTGAGGAACTGGATCGGCTTGAGCGACTTGTCCTCGACCTGCTGGGAGTCCAGCACGAAGGCCGGCTTCTGGCCGGTGGCCGCCTGGTTGGCGGTCTGGACCACCGAGTTGAGGATGCCCTGGAGCGCGCCGGCGCGGACCTGGTCGGCGGCGGTGTAGCGCAGCTCGACCGTGCCGTCCGGGCCCTGCTTGATCAGCGCGTCGTAGTCGCCCTTGCGGACCTTCTCCAGCGTGGCGGCCTCGTCGTCGGTCTTCGTGATGGTGAGGACCTTGTCCAGCCCGGCCCGCTCGTCGCCCTGGATCGAGTCGAACAGCTTCACCGCGCCGACCTGCGCCACCTTGGCGTGGGGGCTGCCGGAGCCCTTGGTCACGCTGCCGAAGAACACCAGGAACACCAGCGGGAACAGCAGGATGAAGAAGGTCGCGGTGCGGTCGCGCTTCATCCCGAGCAGCATGGCGCGGGACAGGCTCCAGAACGCGCTGACCCGCTCCCGCTCGTCGGTGGCGGGGCCGCCGCGCCGGGCCGGGGCCTGCGGCTCGGTGGAGGTGCTGGCGGTCATGCGCGGAACTCCCGTCCGGTCAGCTGGAGGAAGACGTCCTCCAGGGTGGCGCCGCGCACTTCCAGGCCGCGCAGCGCGTTCTGCTCGGCGAGGACGCTGAGCACCGGGGCCGGAACGCGGGTGGAGACGGAGAGCGAGACGGTGTCGTCCTCCAGGTTGGCGATGTCCGCGCCGGCCGCGGTCATCAGCTCCCGGGCCCGGGCGAGCGGGAGTTGGCCGGAGGCCACGCTGATCCGGACGGTGTCGTCGATCTCGCGGATCAGCGCCGCCGGGGCGCCGGTGTGGAGGATCTTGCCGTGGTCCATGATCGAGACCCGGTCGCAGAGCACCTCGGCCTCGTCCAGGTAGTGCGTGGTCAGCACGACCGTGCGGCCCTCGGCGTTGATGTCCCGCAGGAGGTCCCACAGGTTGCGCCGGGACTGCGGGTCGAGTCCGGTGGTGGGCTCGTCCAGGAAGACGAGCTCCGGGTCGTGCGCCAGTGCGCAGGCGATCGACAGGCGCTGGGCCTGGCCGCCGGACATCTGGTCGGTCAGGGTCTCGGCCTTGTCCGAGAGGCCGACCCGCTCCAGCATCGCATCGGCCCGCTTGGGGCCGACCCCGTAGAACGACGCGAAGGTGCGGATGGTCTCCCGGGCCGTCAGTTTCCGGAAGAAAGCGGTCGCCTGGAACTGCACGCCGATTCGCGGCAGCAGTTTCGGATTGCGCGGCCAGGGCTCCATGCCCAGCAGCTGGATCCGGCCCTCGTCCGGTTTCCGGACTCCTTCCAGGATCTCCATCGTGGTGGTCTTCCCGGCGCCGTTGGGGCCCAGGATCCCGTAGAACTCGCCGGCCTCGACGGTGAACGACACCCCGTCGACGGCCTGCACATCCCCGTACCGCTGACGTATGCCGTCAGCGGATATAGCAGCAGTCATGTGGCCTGAGCCTAGGGGCTGCGAAGGCTGCTGTGCACATCCGTGCGAGCGAATTTGCGGATATTTTGAAGAGGACTCAAACAAAGTCGGGCCGGGCGGATGTCGAATTCCGCCCGGCCCGACCGGAGTTGGCGCTGACGGCCCATCAGGGAATGATGTGGCGGTCTTTCAGCCGCGGTGCACGGTGATGGTGGTCCAGGCGCCGATGTGGATCCGGTCGCCGTCGTTCAGCGGGATCGCGGTGTGCGGGGTGATCGGCTCCGCGCCGCCGTTCACGGTGGTGCCGTTGGTCGAGTCCTGGTCGACCAGGACCCAGCTGCCGTCCGCCTGTTCGGCGAGCAGCGCGTGCTGGTGCGAGGCGCCCGGGTCCTCCGGCGGGACGGACAGGTCGATCTCCGGCACCGTGCCGCGGTGCTGGCTGCGCCGTCCGATCCGCAGCTGGCCGCGGCCGGTCAGCGGGATCCGGCGCTCGGGGCAGTACGGCGGGAAGAACAGGCCGGCCGCCTCGGGGCCGCTGCGGGCCATCATCTCGGTGAAGTAGTCCCGGTCGGCCGCGACCACGGCGATCCAGTTGGTCCGCACCGGCTCGGCCGGGGCGGGTTCCCGGGGTTGCTGCGGCTGTGCCTGCTGCGCCTGCTGCGGCGGGGCCAGGTTGAAGGAGGTGCCGAAGTCGCCGCCGCGGCTGTTCGGGCCGGGGCCGGCCGGGTGGGCGTAGACCGGGCCGGAGTCCTCGCGCACGGAGGTGTCGGGGAACGCGCCCTCCGGCGCGGGCCCCTCGCCCCCGGCGTGGTGGCCGGGAGGTGCCGTCGGCCCGGTGCCGGGCTGGGCGGGCGGGTAGCCGTAGGTGTGCGGGTGTGCGGGGGCCTGCGGCTGCTGCTGGACGGGCGGCGCGACGGCCTGCTGGGCGGCCGGCGGCTGTCCGAACGGTGACTCTCCGAACGGGGGCTGGCCGGCGGGGGCGTGACCGAACGGCGGCTGCTCGAACGGCGGCTGGCCGGCGGGGGCGTGACCGAACGGGGGCTGGCCGGCCGGGGCGTGACCGGGCGGGGCCTGCGGCGGGGTGCCGCCGTAGGCCGCCGGGATGTTCAGCGGCGGCTGCTGGGCCGGGCCGGGCGGGAGGTGGCCGGCGCCGGGCGCCTGGCGGCGCGAGGGCGTGGAGAGCTCGTAGTCGTAGCCGCACTCCTCGCAGAACCGTCCGGTCTGCGGGCTGCGGCAGATCGGGCAGACGGCCAGGCCCGCGGTGAGGCCCTGCGGCCCGGCCTGGGGCTGGACGGCCCCGTGCGGGGGCGGGGGCACCATGCCCGGGGGCGGCAGGGGTGCCCCGGGCGGCGGGACGGCTCCCGGGGGGACGGCCCCCGGCGGCATCGGCGGCGGAGGCGGCGGAGCGCCGAAGGACGCGCCGCCGTACCCCGGGTGGTGTCCGGCGTGCGCGCCGGGCGCGGGGTCGGCCCCGGGCGCCCCCGGGTAGCCTCCGTGCGCCCCCGGCGTGGGGGCCGGCGGAGTCATCGGGAAGCCGCAGAAGTCGCACCAGTCCTCGGCCTGCGACTCGTGGCCCCTCGGGCAGATCGGCATCAGGTCCCCCTCGTTTCGGGCCGGCTCGGTGCGGCGTCGCGCCGGGGTGCCGGCCCGGTCACGTCTTCAGCGGTCACTTCTTCACACGTACCGTCTTGGTCGACCGGGTCTCAAGGGTCATCGAGTCGGCCTCGCTCACGTTCTTACGGAACCGAACCGTACCCTCCTTCGGGTCCACCACGTCCACCACCTTCTGGAGCAGCTTGTAGGTGCCCTCGTTCCCGGTCGCGTGGGCGATCCGGACGGCCGCGCCCAGCTTGGCGGTCGCGCGGTCGACGTCCCCGGCCCGGTGGGCCTCCAGGCCCTCCTGGATGGAGGAGGCGAGCTCGGCCTGCCCGGTGTAGTGGGCGACCTGCGGGCTGATCCGGGTGGAGGAGGCCAGGTCGTCGGTCCAGACCGCCTTGACCAGGCCCTGGGTGAGCACCTCCGGGGTGCCGCCGGCGACCTGGTCGGGCAGCACCAGGCTGATCCGGGCGGCCAGCATCTCGTTGCCGACCGAGGCGGCCGGCACCTCGACGCAGACGTGGTAGTCGCGGCTCTCGTCGCCCCAGGAGCCGGTGGGGTAGTCGCCGGCCCGGGGCCCGGCCTCGGTGCGGCGGGAGGTCAGGTCCTCGACCGCGGGGGCGACCTGCTTGACGAACCTGACCGTGGCGTTGGCCGGGGTCCAGATCCGCAGGGCGACGTCGGCGACCTGCTTGCCCATCGCCCCGGCCATCATCGAGCGGAAGTCCTCGGCCAGGCCGGAGGGTTCGGCGACGATGTCGGTGGTGCCGAGCAGCGCCGAGGAGATCCTGCGCAGCTCGTCGATCCGCCAGTCGGTGCCCACGCCTCGGCAGTCGGCGGTGAAGTGGCCGGTCACCAGTTCGATGGTGCGGGCCAGGTCCTCGGCGGACTCGTGCTCGTTGTTGCCGTCGGTGAGCAGGACGGCGTGCCGGATGGCGATGTCGCGGCGGGTGAGGAAGAGCTTGTCGGCCTTGGCCAGCCAGGTGCCCATCGCGGTGCCGCCGGCGGCGGTGAGCCGGCGCAGCGACTCCTTGGCCTGCCCGCGGGTGGTGGCGGAGGCGATGGCGAGGGTGCCGTCGCCGGGGTAGATGTCGCGGGCCTCGTGGGTGCCGGCGACCACGGCGAAGGCGGTGCCGTCGCGCAGCGCGTCGATGGCGGCGGCGGTGGCCTCCCTGGCGCCGTTGATCTTGCTCTTGGGGTAGTCCATCGAGCCCGAGCAGTCCACCAGGACGACCACGGCGGCCGCGGCGCCGGTGCCCGCCGGGGCGGCGTCGGCGAAGCCGAGCGGCCGGCCGCCGGAGGTGCCGCCGCCGGTCGCGGTGACGGTGACGATGGCGTTGACCTCGCGGGCGCCGTCGGCCAGGTACTCGTTCTGGAAGATCTCCACGTTGAACCTGGGCAGGTTCGGCTTCGCCAGTGTTGCCATGGGGCGGTCGGCTCCCGTCGGGTGAGGGGTGGACGTGCTCAGGACGGTGGGGCGGCCCGCCGGGCGGGCCGGCGGGCCGTGCTGCCGGGGCGTCCGGCGGGTGGTCGGTCAGGCCGTCGGAGGGTGCGGCGGCTGCGGCGGGACGGGCGGGGCGACGGGCGGGGCGACGGGCGGGGCCGGAGCGGCGGGGACGACCGGCGGGACGGCCGGCGCCGGGGGCACCTCCGGCGGCGCCGGCGGGACCGGGGGCAGCGGGGCGGCGGGGGAGCCGATCACCGGGAGGTCCGGCAGGGTCGGATCGTGGTCCTCGTCCTCCTCCGCGGCCGGTCGGCCGGCCGGCCGCGGAGCGATCACCGGCAGGTCCAGCGCGGTGGGGGTCTGCTCGGCCTCCTCGACGGCGGTGGCCGGCGGGTCGATCGGCAGCACGGCGACGGTGATGTTGTCGTGGCCGCCGGCCGCGACCGCGAACTTCACCAGGGTCTGTGCGGTGGCGAGCGGCTCGGTGCGGGCGTCCGGGCGCACGTAGTACGCCAGGTCGGTGGCCGCCTCGGCGTAGTTCCACAGCCCGTCGGTGCAGATCAGCACCACCCCGGGGACGTGCGGGGTGAAGTCGAGGGTGTGCGGCACGACCTCCTCGGCGTCGGCGCCGAGCCAGCCGGTGATCGCGTGCGCGCGGGGGTCGGAGTAGGCCTCGGCCTCGCTCATCAGCCCGGCCTCGACCATCCGGGCCGCCCAGGAGTCGTCCTGGGTGAGCCGGAAGGGCTCGGCGGCGGCGCGGTCGTCCGGGATCCAGTACGCCCGGGTGTCGCCGACCCACCCGATGGTGACCCGTCCGCCCGCGGCTATGGCGCTGACGTAGGTGCAGGCGGGCGCGTTGAGGTCGGGGCGGGTGGGGCCGGCGCCGTCGGTGGCGAGGTCGGCGACGGCCTTGGCGGCGTCGGCGATGGCCTGGTGCATCGCCCGGTTCGGGTCCCGGCCGGCCTCCAGGGCGGTCAGCAGCGATTCGGAGGCGGCGTCCACGGCCGTCTCCGAGGCCTCGTCCGGGCGGTCGGAGGAGGAGACGCCGTCGCACACCACGGCGACCACGACCGGCTCGCCGCCGGGCAGCGAGGTCGCGGCGACGGTGAAGGAGTCCTCGTTGCGGTGGTGGCGCACGCCGCGGTCGCTGACCCCGGCGACGCCCCCGAGCGACTTCTCCATGTGGTCGCGCGGGCGCGGCTGGGCGCCGCCGCAGCCCTCGCAGTAGCCGTCCGGGGCGACCTGCGGCTGCCCGCAGTGCACGCAGACCGGCCCGCGCGGCGACGGTACGGCCTCGCCGCGCGCGGCGGCCCAGCTCGTCGGCATCGAGCCGGGGGCCGCCCGGCCGTTCCGGCCGGTCCCGCAGGAGCCGCAGAAGGCGTCCTCCTGGTCCATCGGCTCCGAACAGCTCGGGCACTCGGTCTGCTGCGGCATCTGCTACACCCACGTCCTGGGACGGGCACGGTTGGCCCGTTCCACCATCTCGATCCTGATCTCGGCCCGGTCGGCCAACCGGGCGAGTACCCGGTAGGACTGTTCCAGGGCGAAGCGCAGTTCCCGCTCCTGTGCGGGACGTCCCAGTACCACCAGGTCGGTGGCCCTTCGGCCGGCGGCCGCCTCGGCGCCGACCCAGCCGAGGGCCGCGTCGAGCACCTCGACCGCGAGCTCCTCGCGGCGGCGGGAGTCCAGCCGCAGCGCGGTCAGCTGCGCGGAGCTCGCGCCGAGGTCGAGGGCCAGGTCGTCGGTGGCCGGGCGCTCGCGCAGCCGGGCCCGGACGGCGGCGATCCGGGCGGCCGTGTACTGGTTGGAGGTGGCCGGGACGGTCTCCAGGACGCGGACCGCGCCGGTCCGGTCCTCCTCGGCCAGCCGGACCCGGGCCAGCCCGAAGGCGGCGCTCAGGTAGGCGTGGTCGGTGGCCCACACCAGTCGGTAGAACTCGGCCGCGTCGCCGCCGTCGGCGAGCAGTTCGGCGCAGATGGCGAGGGCCAGCTTGGGGGCGGCCTCGCCGGGGAAGGCGTCGTAGACCGCGTCGAAGGCCTCCGCGGCGGCCCGCAGCGCTGCGACTCGCCCGCTCGCCTCCGGGCGCTCCTGTCCCGGCGCCGACGGTCGTCGCTCCCTCGCTCCTGCGTCGCTCCCTCGCTCCTCGCTCTCGGTGCCGGCGCGCCCTTCGGTTCGGGGCGCGGCCTCGCTGCCGACCAGCGCGGTCAGGCCGCGGTACCAGACCACCCGCCAGTCGTCCGGCTGGTCCTGTTCCAGTTCGGCGAGGCGGCGCACGGCGTCCGGGTGGCGGCCGAGTTCGAGCAGGGTGCGCAGTTCGCGCAGCCGGCTCTCGACCGAGACGGTGGGCGCGGCGGCCAGCGCGGCGAGCGTCTCCTCGGGGTCGGGGGTGACCAGGACGGCCAGGAAGCCGGCGTTGGGGTCGCCGGGGTCGACCCGGGGGACGGGCAGCGCGAGGGCGGCGGCGGCCGGGTCCAGGGGGGCCACCCGGAGCTGTCCGGCCTGTTCGGTGGGCAGCACCAGCTCGGTGTCGACGACGCGCAGTTCGGGGCCGAACAGGGTGGACGGCGCGGGCCGGGGCCGGTCGTCCTGGAGGGCCATGATCTCCCGCAGCACGCCGGTGAGCTGGTCGGCCATCTCCTCGGCGGAGGCGAAGCGGCGGGCCGGGTCCGGGTCGGTGGCGCGGACCAGGAAGCGGTAGTAGGACTCGTACCGGGCGAAGGCCTCGACCTGCTCGGGGCCGGGCAGCGAGTCGCGGTAGGTGCCGCTGTAGCCCTGGAAGTCGAAGGTGAGCACCGCGAGGGTGCGGGCCACGGTGTACAGGTCGGAGGCGACGGAGGGGCCGTCGGTGGCGATCTCCGGGGCCTGGTAGCCGATGGTGCCGTAGATCGGGCCGTCGTCGTCGAGCCGGCGGACCGCGCCCATGTCTATGATCTTGAGCGTGTCGCCGCTCTGGATCACGTTGTCGATCTTGAAGTCGCAGTACACCAGGCCCCGGCCGTGCAGGTACCCCAGGGCCGGCAGCGCCTCCAGCGCGTAGGCGATCGCCTGCTCGACCGGCAGCGGCTCGCGCCGGCCGTCCGCGGTGCGGCGCTCGTTGGCGATGTCCTTGAGCGACTTCCCGCCGACGTACTCCATCACGATGTAGCCGTCGGTGGCGCCGGTGCGCAGGTCGGGGTGCTCGGCGAAGTTGATGATCCGGACGATGTTCGGGTGGTCCACCTCGGCCAGGAAGCGCCGCTCGGCGACGGCCACCGCGAGCGCGTCCTCGTCGCCGGTGTCCAGCAGGCCCTTGAGCACCACCCACTTGTCGTTGACCCGCCGGTCCACCGCCAGGTAGATCCAGCCGAGCCCGCCGTGCGCCAGGCAGCCCACCACCTCGTACTGCCCGCCGACCAGGTCGCCGCGGCGCAGCTTGGGCGTGAACGAGTACGGCGTGCCGCACTTGGTGCAGAAGCCGTCCGGGCGGCCCGGGCTGCCGTTCTTCTCCCGGCCCACCGGGGCCTCGCACTTGGAGCAGAACCGCTTGCGCTCGGGCACCTCGGGGTTGGCCAGCACCGCCCGGGAGGGGTCGGCCGCCTCGACGGTCGGCACGGTGACCAGGCCGGCGCCCAGCCGGCTGCGGGTGCCCGCGGTGCCGCCGCCCCGGGTGGAGCGGACCGAGAGCGAGCGGCCGCTGCCGGTGCGGGTGGAGCGGTGCGAGCGGGAGCGGCCGGACATCGTACGGGCCGAGCCGGTGCGGGCCGACATCGAACGGGCCGGGCCGGTGGGGCCGTGGCCGGAGCCGGGGGAGACCCGGGCGGAGGGGACGTACGGCTGGGTGACGCCGGTGTCGCCGCCGGGCGGGGTCAGGCCGCACTCGTCGCAGTAGCCGTCCGGGTCGATGGTGCCGGAGCAGTCGCGCGGGCAGGGCGAGCCGGGGCCGGCGGACGCCGGTGCTCCGGTTCCCGGTGCTCCCGTCGTCGGTGCTCCCGTCCCCGCGGTCCCCGTCGTCGCCCCCCCGGGCGTGGCGGTGGTCCTGGCCGCCGGGGCCAGCCCGCACTCGTCGCAGTAGCCGTCGGCGTCGATCCTGCCGCTGCCGGAGCACTCCGGCCGTTCGCACGTCCCGCCCATCAACCTCAGCCCCCCTGAACCTCTCCGTCGGTCGGCGGCCGGCCGGCCGCCTCCTGAGCCTGCCCGGTTCCGGCCTCGGTGTGGGCCGGCCGCAGCGACTGCTGGAACCGGGCCACCGCGGCGGCCGCCGCCCGCAGGTCGCAGGGCGCGCTCCACAGCAGCCAGCGCGCCTTCTCGTACCGCTCGATCACTTCCGGGTCCTCGGAGACCCGCAGCCGGGCCGCCATCGCCTTGTAGGCGTCCAGCCGGCCGCGCAGCTCGGCCCGGACGGCCAGCGGCTGGGTCACCTCGGTGAGCGACTGCCGGGCCCGGGTCAGCTCCTTGGCGGCGGCGTCCTCCAGCGTGTCCAGCAGCGGTGCCAGCCGGCCCCACTGCCCGGCCTGGCGCAGGTCCAGCGCCGCGACGATCCGCTCGCGCAGCGCCGAGGCCGGTCCGGGCACCGCCGGGACGTCGCTGGACGCTATCTTCGCCAGCACCTCGCCGCGCGCCCGGCGGGCCTCGGCCAGGGTGGCGTCGGCCCGCTGGAGCAGGTCGCCGACGCCCTGGAGGCGGTCCTCGGCCTCGTCGCGCAGCCGCAGCAGGTCCTCCAGCTCCAGCCGGACGCCGTCCAGCGCCCGCCCGGCCCGGTCGAACCGCTCGGTGTCCACCACCCCGGCCGGGCCGGCGAAGGCCGAGCCCTCCGGGACCGTGCCGCGCTGGGCGGGCACCCGGGCCGGGCGCCACAGCGCCAGCGGGTCCCCGCGCACCTCGGTGCGCAGCTCGGTGAGGTCCTTCTCGATGCCGGCCAGGTCGTCGCCCAGCGGGTGGGCGCCGGTGCGCACGCCGAGCGAGGCGGCCAGGGTGCGCACCCGCTGGAGCTCGGCCAGCAGCAGGTCGATCCGGGCCGGCAGCGCCGACCAGACCGCGTCGGCGGCGCTGACCACCTCCAGCACGGTGGCGTACCAGGAGTTCATCCGGGTCATCAGCGCGTCCAGGCTGATCCGTTCGACCAGCTTGGCGGGCGCGCCGAGCACCTGCGGGCCGTCCGGCACCACCCCGCCCGGGACGGTCACCGCGTCGCCGGTCAGCAGTTCGCTCAGCTCGGCGAGTTCGGGTGTGCCGGGCTTGGCCTTGCGGGCCCGGACGGCCCGGGCCGAGGCCAGGGCCTCGGAGTAGCGGTCGAACAGCGCCCAGAGCAGCGGCAGTCCCTTGCCGGCGACCGACCAGCGCTCCAGGGTGCGCCCGGACAGCTCGGCGCCGTCCAGCAGCCGCAGGCCCGGGTGGTCCTGGAGGGCGAGCAGCGCCGATTCGACCGCGTCCCGCTCCGCGCCGAGGCGGGCGAGCGCGCGGTCGACCTCCTCCCGGCTCAGTACCGGGCCAGCCGATGCCGCCACCGCGGTGTCCTTCCTTCCTCGCGTGCGATCCCGACGTACCTGACGTACCGGACGTGCGGTCCCACGACAACCCCCGTGTCCACCACCGGTCTCCCCGTGGTGATCGTCCCGAACCCTAGCCGGTGGCCGTTCGGGCGGAGCGGGCGCGGGGCGTCAACGTGCCGTCGACGCCCCGCTGACGGATCGTGCGCCACCTCTCCCGCGCCGTCCCCCGCGCCGTTCTGCGCCGTCCCGCGCGCCGCCCCCGGACCTGCCCCGACGCCGGATCAGTGCGGTGCGGGCCAGTAGTGCTCGGCCTCGTTGAGCATGTACGGCTTGAGCCAGCGTTCGTACGAACGGGTCCAGTCGCCGCGCGCGTAGTAGTCGGCCAGGACCTGGTTGACCCGGGCGGTCAGGTCGGTGCTGTCCTTCAGCATGGCGACGCCGATCACCTCCGGCTGGGCCTCGCCGTCCACGATCCGCACGGTCTGGTCCTGCGCGGCCTGGCCGGCCGCCAGGCCGTTGTCGGTCATGGTGGCGTCGACCTTGCCGAGCTGCATCAGGACCAGGCAGTCCAGCTGGTTCTCCACCGTGACGACCTGCCGGGCGGTCTTCTTCTCCTTGACCACGGTCAGCGCGGTGGAGCCGTCGGCGGCGCAGACCGCCTTGTCCTTGATCGCGTCGTCGATGTTCTTCGCCGGCGACGACTTCGGCACCAGGACGCGCTGGCTGATGTTGAAGTACGGCTTGGAGAAGGCGACGTCCTCCATCCGCTTGCAGTTGATTGTCATGGTGCGGACGATCAGGTCGACCCGGCCCTTCTTGATGGCGTCGATCCGGTCGGCCGTGGCCACCGGCTTGAGCACCACCTTGTCCGGGTCGCCCATGACGGCCGCGCCGATCGCCCGGGCGAGGTCGATGTCGAAGCCCTCGATCTGGCCGGTGTTCGGGTTGCGGGCGCCCCAGCGGTAGCTGTTCTGGTCCACGCCGATCACCAGGCTGCGCCGGGCCTTGACGGCCTTCACGGCCGGGCCGTCGTCGGTGCTCGGCGGCACGCTCCGGTAGACGTCGCAGCCGTCGGCCTGGTCCTGCTGGTCCTGGTGCACGGCCAGCGGCGCGGCGGTCGTGGCCGCCGGCGCGGCGCCGACCGGGCCGCCCCCGGTGAGCACGGCCGTACCGGCCGCCAGCAGCGCGAGCGCGGCGGCGGTCCTGGTCCTTCTCCTCGATCCGCTGGATCCTCTGGTGTGCATCGCGTCTCCCCCTCTGCCCGTCACCGGTACTCGGCCAGTCGCCGGCCCAGGCCCCGCAGCGCGGCGGTCGCGGCCACCAGGCCGAGCAGCGCGGCGGCGACGGCGGCGGCGCGCAGGTCCCCGCCGGTGCCCTCGGCGGCCTTGTCGAAGCGGTCCTGCTCGATGTCGGCGGCCCGGGCGAGCGCCTTGTCGGTGGCGTTGAAGGCGGCGTCGGCGGTGGCCGCGTCGCCCTTGGCCGTCACGGTGGCCTCCAGGGCGCCCTGGTAGTCGGCGTTGTCGACCTCCAGGGTCCGGGCGGCGTCGTGCCGCCGGCGCCACTCCTCGAACTGCTTCGAGGCGTCCACGACGCTCGGCACGGCGGCCGACGGCGCCAGCCGGACGGCCTGCGGCAGGGAGCCGTTGGACCGGTCCGGCGGGAGGTCCTTGGCCCCGGCCAGGTGTTCGGTGGCCTTCGTCCACTGGTCGGCGTACCTGGTGGTCGAGCCGCGGGCGACGAAGTGCAGGTTCTCCGCCAGCCGGGCGGTCAGTACGTCCACCCGGGCGGTGTTGAGCGCCCGCAGCGGGGCCGCGCCCTCGCGGTTGCTCCGCTGGAGCGCCGAGCTGGTGGTCAGCCCGGTGACGGTGAGCCACAGGGCGCCGGACAGGACGGCGGCGGTGGCGCCCAGCAGCCCGATGTTGAACACCCGGTTGGTGCGGCGGAACAGCGTCAGCTGCACCCAGGCCAGCGCGGCCAGGGCGACCAGCGCCAGGCCGTACGCCGCCCACGGCACCGCTCTGGCCTCGGCGTAGTCGTCGGACAGCTCCCGGTCCTCGACGGCGGCCAGTTCGGCGGCGGTCGGCAGCAGGACGGTCTGCATCTGTTCGGAGGCGTACCGCAGGTAGGCGCCGCCGAGCGGTATGCCCTGCCGGTTGTCGGCCCGCGCGGTCTCCACCAGGCCGGCGTACACCGGGAGTTGCTGGTTCAGCCGGGCGAGCGAGCCCTGCGCGGGCGAGGTCGCGGTGGTCCGGGCGGCGGCCTGGGCGATCAGCTTGGCGGCGGTGGCGATGTCCTGCTCGTAGCGGTTGCGGACCTCGTCGGGCTCGGCGCCGGCCAGCAGGAAGCCGCTGGCCGCGGTGGTGGCGGCGTCGGCCAGGTTGCGGTGGATCTCGGCGGCGTCCCGGCTGAGCGGCTGGCTGTACGAGACCACCCGGTCGGCGGCCTGGGCCCTGGTCTCCAGTTGCCAGGCGGTGAGCCCGCCGAAGGCCACGGTGAGCACCGCGAGCACCACGCCGGCCAGCCGAAGCCGGCCGGGGGGTGTGCGGGTGGCCTGCGCGAGCCGGGCGCGCACGCCGGTGGCGACGGCCGCCGGAGGGCGCTTCGCGGGCGCCCCGCCGGGTCTGGGTGCCGGGGGCGCCCCGCCGGACTTCGCGAGCGGGGCCGATCCGGGGACGGCCGGTGCCCCCGGTGCGGCCGTCGCCACTGCTGCGCCCGGTGCCCCCGGCAGCTGGTTCGGCCGTGCCGGGAACGCGGCGCCGGACGCGCCGCTGCCTACTGGTGTTGCCACCCGCCTCATCCTCCCCTGGGGCCGGGCCCGTTCCCGGGGCCCGACCGATGGCAGCAGTATGGCCGTGACTCCCCCCGGCCACACCTGACTTGCGCCGATCTTGAGCATGTCGTGCACGTTCCCGGGACGGCCGGTACCACTGGTGCGGCGGGTGCCGCCGGTACCGCCCGTGCCGTCGGTCCGGCCCTTTCGGCCCGGGCCGCTCCCACCGGTCGTCCCGAGAGGTGGCGAACCGTCCGACGCGGGCCGCACCCTACGCGGTTCCCCCGGCCGGGCGGAGCGCGGGGGTCCGGTCGAGGGCGCGCAATCCCGGGTGCGGCGACCCCTCGCTCCGTACGATGGAGGTATGCGCCTGCTTGGAACGATCTCGCCCGACCGCCCGCTGCTCGTCGTCGCCGTGCGCGAGGAGGCCGCCCACCTGGACGACCGCCTGCCCGTGCTGCTCACCGGGATCGGGAAGGTCAACGCCGCCGTCGCGCTGGCCACCGTCCTCGCGCAGGGCGAGAAGCCGTCCGAGGTGATCAACCTCGGCACGGCCGGTGCGCTGCGCCCCGGCTGGGAGGGCACCCACCACGTGGTCCAGGTGATCCAGCACGACCTCGACACCGCCGCCCTGCACGCGCTCACCGGGCGTGAGTACGGCGCCCCGCTGGTGATCGGCAAGGGAGACGGCCCGGTGCTGGCCACCGGGGACCTCTTCGTCTCCGACGCGGCCGCCCGCGACCGGCTCGCCGAGCACGCCGACCTGGTGGACATGGAGGGCTACGCCGTCGCCACCGTCGCGCACCGGGCCGGGCTGCCGGTGCGGCTGGTCAAGCACGTCAGCGACGAGGCCGGGGACGGTGCGGAGCACAGCTGGAAGGAGGCGGTCGACGACTGCGCCCGGAAGCTGGCCGACTGGGTGGTCGCCCAGGGCTGGTGACGCCTGCTCAAGGCGGCGCCTGCCCAGGGTGACGCCTGCTCAAGGCGGCGCCTGCCCAGGGTGACGCCTGCTCAAGGGGCGTGCCTGCTCAGGGTGACGCCTGCTCAAGGGGCGCAGGGGTGTGGAACGGGGTGGGAGGGCGACGGCCCTCCCACCCCGCTTCCGTGCGCCCGCGCGTCACTGCTCCCGGAAGTCCGTGAGGTCCAGGGCCGCCAGCCGCTCCGGGTCGGTGAGCACGTCGATCGCGACGATCGCGCCGTCCACCACGGTGAAGGCCATGATCGACAGCGCCCGGCCGTTGTCGCCGACCACCACCGCGCCGGCGGCGCCGTTGACCAGCGCCGGGCGGGCGAACGGCGACAGCGTGCCCCACAGGACGGCCTGGCCGGCCACCGTGCCGGCGCCCGAGAGCACCACCGTGTGCCGGGCCATCGCCGTGCCGCCGTCCGAGCGCAGCACCACGTCCGGGTCGAGCACGGCGACGAGCGCGTCCAGGTCGCCGTTGCGGGCGGCGGCGAAGAAGGCGTCCACGGCCCGCCGCTGCCGGCCGAGGTCCGGGTCGGGCGCGGGCGCCTGCCCCTGCACCTTGCGGCGGGCCCGGCTGGCCAGCTGGCGGGTGGCGGCGGCGGTCCTCTCGATCAGCGGGGCGATCTCCTCGAACGGCACCGCGAAGAGGTCGTGCAGCACGAAGGCGACCCGCTCGGCCGGTGACAGCGACTCCATCACCACCATCAGCGCCAGCCCGACCGAGTCCGCGAGCATCACCTCCTGCTCGGGGTCCACGACGCCCTCGCGCCGCAGCAGCGGGTCCGGGATGCGCGGCGGGCCCGGCTCGCCGTCCGGCCCGGCGGGTTCCAGCGGTTCCTCGCGGCGCTGGGCGCGGGTGCGCAGCAGGTTCAGGCAGACCCGCGAGACCACCGTGGTGAGCCAGCCGCCGAGGTTGGCCACGCCGGCGGTGTCGGTGCGGTCGTAGCGGAGCCAGGCCTCCTGGAGGGCGTCCTCGGCCTCGCTGATCGAGCCGAGCATCCGGTACGCGACGGCGCGCAGGTGCGGGCGCTGCTCCTCGAAGAGCGCGGCCCGGGCAGAGCTCTCGTCCACCTTCTCGTCCACGTGTCACATTCCTTCGTCGCCGGGGGTCAGGGCAGCAGGAGCCACCCAACAACGGCCGCGGCGGGGAGATCAACTCCCGGCCCGGGACGAAACGGAGACGATCATGACGAAGCACACCGTGCTGGTCACCGGCGGGACCGGAACCCTGGGCCGGCAGGTGGTCCCGCTGCTGCGCGCGGCCGGGCCGCCGGTGCGCGTGCTCAGCCGGCAGGACCGTCGGGACGCCGACGGCGTGGCGTACGTGCGCGGCGACCTGCTCGGCGACCCGGCGACGGCGGCCCGGCAGCTGGACGCGGCGCTGGCCGGGGTGGACACCGTGCTGCACCTGGCCGGCGGCCCCAAGGGCGACGACGTCGCCACCCGGCTGCTGGTCGCCGCCGCGCGGCGGGCCGGGGTGCGGCACCTGGTGTACATCTCGGTGATCGGCGCGGACCGGCTGCCGCTCGGCTACTTCCGGGCCAAGCACGCCGCCGAGCGGGCGGTGGCCGAGTCGGGCCTGCCGTACACGATCCTGCGGGCCGCGCAGTTCCACGACCTGGCGTTCACGGTGGCGGAGAAGATGGCCCGGCTGCCGCTCGTCCCGGCCCCCGGCGGGGTGCGCTGGCAGCCGGTGGACGTGCGGGAGGTCGCCGCCCGGCTGGTGGAGCCGGCGCTGGACGGGCCGGCCGGGCCGGTGCCCGACCTGGCCGGCCCCAGGGTGTACGAGATGGGCGAGCTGACCCGCGGCTACCTCGCGGCGCGCGGCCGCAGCCGCCGGCACGTGCCGCTGCGGGTGCCGGGCAGGGTCGGGCGGGCGTACCGGGCGGGGGAGAACCTGGCCCCGGCGGGGGCCGAGCACGGGCGGCGGACCTGGGAGGAGTACCTGGCGGAGCGGCTGGCGGGCTGAGGAGTGTCCGTGGCGGTCCGTGGGGTCGAGGAGAGCGCGGAGGCGGCGGAGGAGGGCACCGCGTACGAGCCGCTGTTCAGGCCTTAGCCGCCCGGAGCACCTGCTCCGTCGTCACGACCTTGGCGAAGCGCATCGCGTGCAGGGTGGTGGCCGTGGCGCGGGCGAGGTCGGCGGCGGGGACGGTGGTGCCGTCGGGGCCGGTCATGTCGAAGGAGTGCATGGCGTCGACGGGGAAGACCGCGTCGTAGCCGAGGTTGCCGGCCATCCGGGCGGTGGTCTCGTTGCACACGTTGGTGATGATCCCGGTGACCACCACCTGCCGGGCGCCGCGCTCCTGGAGCCAGGCGTGCAGGTCGGGGGTGCCGTAGAAGGCGCTGTTGACGGTCTTGGTGACGTGCAGGGCGGGGGTGACGTCGGCGACGAAGTCCTTCAGCCCGTGCCCCGGGGTGCCCTCGGCGAGCGGGCCGGCCGGGGAGGTGTGCTGCACGGTGACGATCGGGCGGCCGGTGGCCTGCCAGGCGGCGATCAGCTCGGCCATCCGCTGCTCGGCCCGCGGGTTGTCGCGGGGGCCCCAGAAGGCGGTGTCCTCGAAGCCCTTCTGGACGTCGATGAGCAGCAGGACGGCGTCCTGGTCGAGGGTGAGGGGGGCGTCGAAGGCGTCGGTGTTCGTCATGCCGTCCATGGTGGTCGGGGTCGTCGGGCGGGCGTGATGGGCAGCGGGGCCACCCATCGATAGGTTCCTGCCATGCGAACGGTGGGTTGTCTGATCTTCGACGGTGTCCGGGCCTTCGACTACGCGGTGATCGGCGAGGTGTGGGCGAACCGGACCTCCCGGCCCGGCCTGCCCGCCTTCGACCTGCGGGTCTGCGGGCCGGAGGGCGCCCGGGTGCGGCTGGGCGGCGGGCTGGAGCGGGTCCCCGACCACGGGCTGGCGGCGCTGGCCGCCTGCGACCTGGTGGTGGTGCCGGGCGTCGAGGACCCGGCCGCCCGGCGCGGCCCGGAGATCCTGGACGCCCTGCGGGCCGTGGCCGCCGCCGGCGTCCCGGTCGCCTCGCTCTGCGCGGGCGCCTTCGTCCTCGCCGAGGCCGGCCTGCTGGACGGCCGGGAGGCCACCACCCACTGGGCGCTCGCCCCCGAACTCGCCCGCCGCTTCCCGGCGGTGACGGTCCGGCCCGAGGTGCTCTTCACCGGCGGCGACGGCCTGTGGACCTCGGCGGGAGTCGCGGCGGGCATCGACCTCTGCCTCCACCTCGTCCGCACCGCCCACGGCCAGCAGGCCGCCGCCGCCATCGCCCGGGCCATGGTCACCGCGCCCTTCCGGGCGGGCGGCCAGGCCCAGTTCATCCCCTCCCCGGTCCCGGACGCCGCCGCCGGTGACGATCCGCTGGCCCGGCTGCGGGCCGAGGTCGCGGCCTCCCTCGACGCTCCCTGGACGGTGCGCCGGATGGCCGCCGCCGCCCTGATGTCCGACCGCACCTTCGCCCGCCGCTTCACCGCCACCACCGGCACCACCCCGATGCGCTGGCTCCTCGACCAGCGCGTCCTCACCGCCCAGCGGCTCCTGGAGGAGACCGACCTGCCCGTCGACACCGTCGCCACCCGCTGCGGCTTCGCCTCGGCGGTCTCCCTGCGGCCGGTCTTCACGGACCGGGTGGGCGTCGCCCCGAGGGAGTACCGCCGGGCCTTCCGCGGCCGCGAGGAGGGGTAGCGGGGAGGGCCGGCGGCAGCGAGGGCCGGGCGTGCGGGCCTGCGGGGTGGCGGCCCTCGGCGCCGCCACCCCCGGGATTCGCCGCCCTCAGGCCGTGGCGGCTTCGCGCAGGCGTTTCTTGTCGGGCTTGCCGACGGGCGTCAGCGGGATCTCGTCGACCAGGTGGAGCGCCTCGGGGGCGAAGATCCGGCCCTTGCGCTCGGTGACGAAGGCGCGGAGTTCGTCGAGCCGCGGCCGCTGCCCCGGGGCGGGGACGACGGCGACGTGGACGTGCTCCGTCTCCTGGTCGTCGCGGACGCCGAAGACCGCGCAGCGGGCGACGGTCGGGTGGGTGAGGAGGAGGTCCTCCACCTCGGACGGGTAGACGTGCCCGCCGACCACGATGATCAGGTCCTTGACCCGGTCGGAGAGGTAGAGGTAGCCGTCCTCGTCGAAGTAGCCGACGTCGCCGGTGTTCAGCCAGCCGTCCCGCAGCACGGCGGCGGTGAGGTCGGGCCGCTTCCAGTACCCGGCCATGATGCCGTCGGAGCGCAGGTGGACCTCGCCCTGTTCGCCGGTCGGCAGGTCGGTGCCGTCGAGGGAGCGGATCGCCACCTCGACGCCCGGGGCGGGCCGGCCGACCGGGACCTGGACGCTGTCGGGGCCGATCCGGTCGTGCTCCTGCGGGGTGAGGTAGGAGATCAGCTGCGCCTCCGACATCCCGTAGACGCCGACCAGGACGGGCCCGAACACCTTGAGCGCCTCGCGGATCCGGGTCGGCGAGGCGGCGCTGCCCCCGTAGAGGATCTGCCGCAGGCTGGACAGGTCGGTGCGGCCGATCGCCGGGTGGTCGAGCAACTGGTGGAGCAGCGCCGGCAGCACCCAGAGGTCGGTGATGCGTTCGCGTTCGACGGCGGCCAGGACCGCGCCGGGGTCGAAGGAGCGCTGGAGGACCACCGTGCCGCCGCGCTGGAGGGTCAGGTCGGACATGATCCCGGCGAGGTGGGCGAGCGGGGTGGCGGCGAGGAGGCGGGGCGCGCCGTCGACCGGGTCGCTGCCGACCGGGGCGTCGAAGACGCGGCGGTAGGGCCCGTGCAGGCTGAGGATGCCCTTCGGGATGCCGGTGGTGCCGCCGGTGTGGCGGATGCCGAGGTCGTCCTCCGGGCCGATCCGGACGTCCGGCGGTTCGGCGGGGCGGTGGGCGGCGGCGGCGATGACGTCCTCGCCGAGGGCGCCGGGGGCGCGGTCGGCCGGCCCCGGGCCCAGGGTGAGGACGGTGGGCCCGTCGAGCAGCGGGAGCAAGCGGGCGGCCGAGGCGTACCGTTCGGCGTCCACGAGCAGGAGGGTCGTGTCGACGCTCGCCGTGATCTCGGCCAGGACCGGCTCGCTCATGCCGTCGTACAGGTTCACCACCCGGGCGCCCGCGAGGCCGGCCGCGTACCGGGCGACGAGGGCCTCGGGGGTGTTGCCGGTCAGCAGGGTCACGGTGGTGCCGAGGGCGGCGCCCCGGGCGATCAGCTCGTGGGAGAGGCGGTAGGCGGCGGCGGCGAGGTCGCCGGCGGTGATCCCGGCGCCGTCGGCGGTGACGACGGCCCGCCGGTCGGGGTCGGAGGCGAGGGACCGGAGGATCAGGGCGGGGCCGCTGACGAACTCCGCGTCGCCCATGGCTACTTCTTCCTTGCAGTTTGCAACCATGGCCACAGGCTAACCCCACCCGCACCGTCGTGCCGGGGATGTTCCGCCGGTAATTGGCGTGAACGCATCGCCATCGGCGCAATCATGACGGTCCGTCATGTCAATGGCATCGCGCGCGCCGCCCCGTCCGGGTGAACCATCGGGGGCCCGGTGCGGCGCACCGCTCAGAACGCCGCCGGGGGCCGCAGGGCGAGGTCGGTGGCGGTGGCCCAGTGCTCGGTGGCGGCGGTGACGATCACGCAGCCCTGCTGGGAGGGGAGCCGGGGGACGAGGGCGCTGCGGCAGCCGTGGCTGTGGTTGACCTCGACCGGGACGCGGACGCCGTGGAGCAGGACCTCGCCCGGAGTGGGCGGGCCGTCGAGCGGGGCGAGGTGGGTGCGCGGGTCGAGGCGGTCCGAATTCGCCAGGAAGGTGGAGAGTTGGGACTGCGGGGTGGTGAGGGAACCCACCCGGTGGCCGGCCGGAACGGGGCGCGAGGTCTGGACGACGGCGACGAGTTCGCCGTCCAGGTGGTAGTTGAGGTCGAGGTGGCAGAGGTAGCCGTCGGAGGACAACCGCCCCAGCAGGAAGGACCACCCGGGCGGAGCGGCGCGGAGCGCGGCGATCTGCTCGCCCCACTCCTCGGCGGTCTCGCGGTGGGTCGGTATGCGGATGCTGCGCGGGCCGGTGTCGCGGAACAAGGGCTTTCCCAACGAGTGGTGGCTGATCGGTCGTTGGGACGAGTATGCGGGTGGCGCCCGGCAGTTCGGGGGCGGACCGCTCGGTAGGCTCGGGCGCGGTCCAGAAGTGATCCGTTCCGGACGAGGAGTGATCCGTGGCGACGTACGTTCTGATCCATGGCGCGGCGGCCGATGCCTGGTACTGGGGGCCGCTGGCGGCCGAGTTGCGCGGGCGGGGCCACGAGGTGGTCGCGCCGGACCTGCCGTGCGACGACGACGCGGCCGGGCTCGCCGAGTACGCGGACGCGGCGGTGGCGGCCGTCGGGGACGGGCCCGGCGAGCTCGTGGTCGTCGCGCACTCGTTCGGCGGCTTCACCGGCCCGCTGGTCTGCGCGCGGATGCCGGTGGACCTGCTGGTCATGCTGCACGCCCAGGTGTCGGCGCCCGGGGAGACACCGGGCGAGTGGTGGGAGAACACCGGCTACTGGGCGGCCCGCCGCGAATCCGACCGCAGCAGGGGCGTGGCAGAGGGCGCGGAGGAGGACGAACGCGCCCTGTTCCTGCACGACACCCCGGCCGCGCTGGCCGAGGAACTCCTCGCGAAGCACGGGAGGCGGCAGTCCGCGACCCCGTTCGGGACGCCGTGGCCGCTGGAGGCCTGGCCGCAGGTGCCGACCAGGTACCTGCTGGCCACCGGCGACCGGTTCTTCCCGCCCGCGTTCCTGCGGCGGCACGTCGAGGAGCGGCTCGGCTTCCGCCCGGACGAGATGCCGGGCGACCACCTCCCCATGCTCGGCCACCCGCAGGAGCTGGCCGAGCGACTGGAGGCGTACCGGGCCGGGCTGTAGCCGCCGCGCGGCAGCGGGGGATCAGGTGGGAACGATCGACCCGTCGGGTTCGCGCACGACCTCGATGGACGCCAGCTGCTCGGGCGTCAGCTGCGCCGTGGCCAGGCTGCTCCTGGTGAAGAGCGCACCGGAGAGGTCGGCGCCGCTGAAGGAACTGCCCCTCAGATCGGCATCGGTGAAGAACGCGCCGACCAGCTTGGCGTGGAGGAAGCTGCAGTTCGTCAGGACGGCTCCGGTGAAGTTGGCCTGGGTCAGGTCGGCGCGGCGGAAGTCGGCTTGGTCGGCCGAGCATCCCTCCCACCTGGTCAGGGGCGCTGAGGCATCGTCCAGGTCCGTCTCCAGGAGGGCGACGTGGGACAGGTCCGCGAATTTGAGGGAGGTGTCGACCAGGCTCGCACGGGTGAGGTCGCAGCGGGTGAGGTCGGCCGAGAAGAGATTGGCCGCCTCCAGGTCGGCATCGGTGAGCGTTGCCTCTGTGAGTCGGGCCTTTCCCAGCCGCGCAAACCGCAGGGAACTGCCCGACAGCAGGCTCCCGCTCAGGTCCGCGTGCGACAGCCGCGCCCCCTCCCACGTCAGGTGCCGGAGGTCCAGCCCCGAGAGGTCGAAAGGGCCGGCGAAGTGCCGAACGGGCAGACGGCCCAGGATCAGCGCCGCCAGCTGGACCTCCTCGGCCGGAGCCGGTACCGGGTCGCCGGGCACCCCGAGCGGGCGTGCCGTCCGGAGGAAGTGGGCCAGCACGGTCAGCCATGGTGGGGCGGAGTCCTCCTGCCCCGGCGACGGGGTGCGCCAGGCCCGACGTTCGAGGCGGTAGAGGGCGGCGATGCGGCGCTCCTGGTCGGGGGACCGGAGGTCCGCCGACAGCTCCGCGTCCGCCGCGTCCGCCGTGGCCGGCCGGGTCGGCGTGGCGGGGTCCGCGTCCTCGGCGTCCAGCCAGAGCCGGTGGAACCGCTCGACCTCGGCCTCCGGATCCGGCTTCTGCCGCCCGACGGCGGCATCGGCCAGGTAGCGCACGATGGACTCCACCCGTGCCCAGGAGGGGACGGTCACGCCGTGCAGCAGCTGGCTCGCGGTGTCGTGGCTCACCGTCGTCGGCAGGTCGCCGCGCTGCCTGATGCCGTCGGAGATCTCGCGGAGGCTGGGCTTGCCCGCGCCCCGGTACAGCCCGTGCAGGGCCCCGACCAAGTCCCTCCGCGGTCCGGGCGGAAGCTTCTCATTGGTCGGAACGACGATTCCCGCCACAGGCTGCCCTCGATGAACTGTCAGATTTCGTCCGCTGCTGTCAGTTCATCATGGACCGAAGGCGCGCCGCTGTCAGGCGAACGCCGTTTCCCGGCAGCCGACTTCAGGCTTCGTCGGATCCCATCGGTCGGGCGTGGCGCCGCTGTCGGGTGCGGTGAGGGTTGGACCAGGCCGCGAGGGGCGGCCGTCCCCCGGAGAGGAGAGGCGCGATGTTCGCCTGGTTCAGTGGTCGCGGTCGGATCGGTGGGGCGGGGCGCCGCCGGCGGTGGCGGGTCGTTCGTCGGACGGTCGGCCTGCACTTCGTGCGGGGCATGGCCGCGGCGGCGGGCGGTGCCACCGTGACGGTCCTGCTCGCCCGGCTGGTCAGCTGGCGGGGCTAGGGATGCGAGGCGGCGGGGGCGGCCCGCCGGCCGGTGCCGGTGGGCCGCCCCGGGCTTCGCCTTACCTGGGCTTGTGCATGATGGCGCCGTTGGCCTCGAAGAAGCCGGTGTAGTAGAGCACGGCCGCGATGGTGGCGACGGTGTGGCCCATGACGGAGATGGTCGCCGTGGACGGGTCGTTGCGGGCGTTGCGGATGAACTCGCTGATCTGTCCCCACTGGTTCTCGACGTTGGCGGCCAGGATGTTGCCCCGCTGCGGATCGAAGTAGTTCAGCGGCCGGTTCCGGCCGGGATTCTGGATGTTGCCCCGGACGACGTCGAAGACCACGCCGAAGCGGGACGCCTCCGAGAAGATCTGGATCGCCGTCAGCAGCGCCCGCCCCGTCGAGTCGTTGTACGCCGTCGCGCGGCCGAGGGTGCGCATGGCGTTGTAGATGTGCTCGGGGTTGAGGACGAGGCTTCCCCGCTCGTTGCCGCCCGGGATGTGGCTGTAGTTGCCGCTGGCGATGCGGTGGTTCCCGGGCACCGTGACGCCCAGCGCGCTCTGGAACTCGTTGATCCGGTCCTGGAACGCCCAGTGGGTGTTGCTCTGCGGGGCGTAGAAGCCGGCGACGTAGAGGTCGTTCGCCCAGAGGTAGACGGAGACGAGGTGGGTGTTGTTGGTGTCGAGGACGCGCACCTGGATCAGGCGGCCTTGTTCGGTGGTGGTCTCGGCGACGCCGTTGAGGCCGGTCGGACTGCCGTAGGTGTACCGGTGGATGGCGTCGATCAGGTTCCAGTAGTTCTGCTGGTGGTTGTTCCCACCCGCGGTGATGTTCGAGATGTGCCAGTCGACCACCTGGTAGTTGGCCGCGGACGCGGTGCCGCTGAGCGTCGTGACCAGGCCCAGGGAGACGGCCAGGGTCAGCAGGGCGGAGCAGAGTTTCTTCAGCACGGTCTTCTCGGTCTCTCCGGATGAAGGGGGGCGTAGGTCCTGTCGCGGCGTGAGCCTAGGAGCCGTCGTGCCACCGGAGTCGGTCGTCAGCGCACCGCCGTGTGACCGGGAGTGCACAGGCCGTTCGAGCTGCGTGGGGCGGTGGCCTCGGGCAGGGGTTCCGTGCCGTGCCTGGGATCATGAACGCATGTCCGAGGAACCGAACCCGCTGTCAGGTCCGTGGCAGCCCGCGCCGTCCAGTGCCGCCGACTGGCTGGTGGAGCTGTGCGCCGACGGCGGCGTGACCGGGTTCATGCCGCCCGCGCTGCCCGATGCCGGCTGGGTGCTCAATGCCATGTACGAGCACGAACAGGGGCCGTCCGAGGTGTCGTACCACGAGTACCGCCAGGCGGGTCTGGCGGACGGGAGCATCCAGCCCGTCACCTTCGCGGGCATCGACCTCGAAGTGGGCATCGCCACGGGAGGCGGGCTGGGCCGGGCCGGGCACCCGGGCCGCGGCTGGCGGCGGCTGCGGTGGGCGGAACTCGCCCGGCGGGTCGGCGACCCCGTCGTGCCCGACGGGCTCATGCCCTCGTACCGGTGTTTCCCCTCGGCCAAGAAGGGGGGCAGCTGGCCGCTGGGCATCAAACCGCCCACCGAGGGGAGCCTGGACCGTGAGAGCTGGAACCGGCTGATCGCGGTCCTCGTCGAGCACAGTCCCGAAGGTCCTGACACTCCCTGCCTGGCCTACTACAACCCGCTGATGCTGCGGGCCATCGACTTCGACAACCTCCATGTGAAGGCCGGCCGCCTCGGCGATGCCGGGATTCTCTACGAGAATCCCGAGGCCGACTTCAGCCCGTCCAACCTCTGGGCCGAGGACCGCTCATGGGTCCTGTGCACCGACTACGACCTGTGGGCCACCAAGGTCGCCGGGCCGCCGGGGCTCATCGAGGCGCTGGTGGACGACACCGGGATCGAGGCGGTACGACTGCCCTGGGCGACCTGACGACGAGCTGCCGCGCGCCCCGCGCCCGGTCCTTCGGAGCGCGGGAAGTCGGCGGGGCCGACTTCCCGCGCGGGCCAGGGGCCGCAGGGGCGTGGTTACGTCCGCGCGGGAGGCGTCACGGAGCGGTCAGGCTTCGGTGGGCAGGAGCGCGGCGAGTTCGCCCAGGACCTGGGCGGCCGGTGCCGGGTCGACCAGCCACTTCAGGTGGCTGCCGGGGAGCGTGCGGACGTCGTAGGGGTTGTCCGGGGTGAGGGCGTCGCCCTCGCGGATCATCCGGTCCTGCATGGCGAGCGGGATGCCGGCGTCCTCGGTCAGGCGGACGTACGTCCTGGGGATGCTGCCCCAGGTGTCGGCCTGCGCCCGGTCATCGGGGGTGCCGGTGTCGAGGTTCTCGTCGGGCTGGAAGGAGTTGAGGAAGACCATGAACTGGTCGTCCGTGCCGTCGGCGAGGAAGGCCGCCTTGAAGCCCGCGAGGACGCCCGGGTCGGCGGTGCGGAAGTTGCAGCGCAGCAGCCCGAGTTCGGCGGGGTTGCCGACGAGTGCCGCCGCCATCCCCGCGGCGTCGGCCGTGGCCATCTCGGGCTCGGCGTAGTAGGCGCCGACGGGGAGGTCGACGGGGGCCCAGGAGGAGACGTAGACGATGCGGTCGATCAGGTCGGGCCGCTGGTTGGCCGCGACGGTGGCCGTCAGGCCGCCGCGGCTGTGGGAGACGAGGACGACGGGCCCGTTGCTCTTGGCCCGCTCCAGGATCCCGATGAGGTGCGCGACGTTGTCGGCGAGGGTGACGCCCTTGATGGCGCCGGGCGCGGTGGCGAGCCCTTCGAGGTCCTGCGGCGCCTGGTAGGCGGCCGGGTACGTCGCGGCGAATCCGTGCCCCGGGAGGTCGACGGCGACGGACCGGTGCCCGAGGAGGCCGAGTTCGGCTTGGAGCGGCGCGAAGGAGAAGGAGTTCGCGAAGGCTCCGTGGACCAGGACGAACGTCGGTTGCATCTGTCTGCTCACTTTCTGACCTCCGTGCGTCGGCGGCATGCACGTCGTACGGGGGCAGCCGTCGAACAGCTGCCCAACTGTTCGACGGCACACAGTACTCAGCGAATGATCATCGCACTACCCGGAAAGGCCCTTCGCCGCTTGGGTGCGGCAGTGGGCGAGGGCGTACTTGATGCGGGTGTCGGGGTTGGGGGTGGTGGTGAGGAGTTCGCCGGCGGTGACGAGGGCGGTCCAGTAGGTGGCCGGGTTGCCGGTGCGGGGCATCGGCCGGGCGGCGGCGAGGGAGAGGTAGGCGGCGGTGAGGTTGCCGGTGGTGAACCAGCGGTGCAGGCCGTGCTGGTGGCCGGGTCGGATGCCGCCCAT
>NZ_JBICVH010000035.1:0-45688 GCF_043198905.1 Kitasatospora sp. NPDC048715
TCTCAGAGAGGTCTAGACCGGGGTCCAGACCAGCATTTCGACCCCGGGTGAGGTTGGGGTGCGCTACCCTCGGAGGGTGAGCAACGGTGACCAGTGTATCAGTTGGCATCTGTCAGGAAACCTTGCCGGATGTGGGGTCCGCCTCCGGAACTTCCGAAGTTTCCCGGTTTTTCTCCGGGCCGACTGATAGGCTACCGAAAGCCGCCCGCATATTGGCTTTGATTCCCGTCCTTTCTGGCCTCTCGGACCGGCCGGTGAATGTATCAGAAACGCACTGTCAGCAGTTCTTGTCAGATCCCGGGTCCGGCCTGGGGCATTCGAGGGGAGAACATTTCTGTGAGCGTGGAGACTTTCCTGGCGGAGGTTCAGGGGCCCGAGGAGATCACGCTGCGCCCGCACCAGGTGGAGGCGCTGGAGGCGATCGTGCGGGGCCTGACGCTGCGTCCGGGGCACAGTGCGCCGGCGGGGTTGCGGGTGACCGCGCAGATGGCCACGGGGTCGGGCAAGTCGTTCGTGGGGGCGGCGGCCGGCCAGAAGCTCGCCACGCGTGGCGTGGTCCTGGTGGTGGTGCCCACGCTGGACCTGCTGGTGCAGATGATCCGGGAGTGGCGCCGGGGCGGGCGGGCCGGGGAGATGCACGCGGTGTGCTCGCTGGCCGTGGGCGAGCTGCCGTTCGGCGTCCGGGCGAGCACCGGCGGGCGGCAGATCGGGTGGTGGATCGAGCAGGCCGCCCGCAAGCGCCGGCCGCTGACCCTGTTCGCCACCTACGCCTCGGTGGGGGCCGTCGAGGACGCCTACGACTACTACGCCGAGCGCGGCCAGGCGCTGCCGCCGCTGGAGCTGATGGTCTGCGACGAGGCGCACCGATCCTCCGGCCACGCAGAGAAGACCTGGACGGTCGTCCACAACAACGACCGGATCCCGGCGTTGCGGCGGCTCTACATGACGGCGACGCCGCGGATCTGGGCGCCGCCGAAGGCCCGCGCGCGGCAGCGTGAGGGGGCGCACCAGCCGCTGCCAGAGGAACTGGCGGTGTCGATGGACGATCAGCAGGTCTACGGGCGTCAGGTGGTGTCCCTGGGTCTGGCGGAGGCGATCGACCGCAAGCTGTTGGCGCCGTTCGAGGTGGTGGTGTTGGAGCTGCGGGACCCGGGCGCGGACCGGACGGCGGCGGAGCGGCAGCCGGTGCCGTGGGGGCCGGGGGTGGGTGAGGCCGAGGACGGCGAGGACGACCAGGTGCCGGCCGAGCGGATCGCGGCCATCCAGGCCGGGCTGGCCAAGACGATCGTGGAGCGGAGGCTGAGGCGGGTCATCACGTTCCACAACCGGACGATCGAGGCCAGGTATTTCTCGGAGACGCTGAACCAGGCCGTTGACCGGCTGCACGCCGAGAATCCCGCGAAATATCCGGAGGAGTTCTGGGCGCAGTGGCTTTCCGGTGAGCACGAGGTGGATTTCCGCAAGGAGACCATCCGGGACTTCGGAACGGCCGAGGAGGATGAGGGCCTGGCGCACGCCGTGCTCTCGAACTGCCGAGTTCTTGGCGAGGGTGTCGATATTCCGAATGCGGATGCGGTTCTTCTCCAGGGCCGGGGCAGCATGGTGGATATCGTCCAGGCCATCGGCCGGGCCCTGCGGATGAAGCCGGGCGAGGGAAAGACCGCGAGTCTGATCGTGCCGGTTTTCCTCAAGCCCGGAGAGGAACCCGGGGATATTTTGGAGTCGGACTCGTACGGGCCGCTGGTCAAGATTCTCAGTGCGATCCGGTCGCACGACGCGCGGGTGGTCGAGTCTCTGGCCGTGCCCCAGAAGTCGGGCAAGCGGACCACCGGGCGCAGCGCCGAGGCGCAGGTGGCGCCGGGTGTGAGTGAGGGTTCGCCGTCGTTCTCGCTGCCGGTGCGGTTCCAGTCGCCGGTCGGCTCGGACGTGCTGGCGCTGTTCATCTCGACTCGCGTGCTGACGGGTGAGAATCAGCTCTGGCGTGAGGGGATCGGGCACTGCCGGAATTGGTTCGAGGAGACCGGCGGACTGGATGTTCCGTGGTCGAAGCGGGTTGGTGAGCAGGAGAATTTTCGGCTCGGAGAATGGCTGGCACAGCGCCGGGTAGAATTCGCGAATGGTGAATTGGCGCGCCACCGGGTCGACATGCTCGACGCGCTGGGCATGATCTGGTCCGTGTCGGACGCGCGGTTCGAGGCCGGCCTCGACTGGGCGCGGGTCTGGGCGGCGGAGCACGGCGGGTCGTTGGCGGCGCCGGCGCGGGCGGCCGTGGGCGGGTACGCGATCGGGGCCTGGCTCGCCGGCCTTCGGGCGGCGGCCGAGGTGCCCGAGGGCGAGCCGGGGGCGCTCGCCCCTGAGCGGCGGGCGGCGCTGGAGGAGATCGACCCGTGGTGGTGCCCGCGGTGGCCGATCACCTGGCAGCGCTCCTACGCGGTGGCCCGGCAGTGGTGGCTGGAGTCGGACGGCCGGGTCGACTGGGCGCGGCTGCCGGTGGAGACCGCGTTCGAGGGCGAGGCGCTCGGCCGGTGGGTGCGGGCGCAGCGGGCCGGGTGGGCCGAGCTCGACCAGGAGCAGCAGGACCTGCTGACGGCGCTCGGCATCGAGGAGGACCAGGCGCTCGCCGCCGCACGGGCCGCAGCCGCGGCGAAGCCGAAGGTATCCCGCGCCGACCGGTTCGGTGCCGGCCTGGCGGCGCTGGCGGCCTTCGTCGAGCGCGAGGGGCACGTCCGGGTGCCGCGCACCCACAAGGAGAACGGGGTCTCGCTCGGGTCCTGGCTGAACAACCAGAAGGCCCGGCGGGACAAGCTCACCGCGGAGCAGCTCGGGCAGCTGGAGGCACTCGGGGTCGGCTGGTAGGCCTCCATCGGGCCGGGGCCGGGGCCTTGCCCGGCGGTACGCCGCCGTGGCCCCGAGAAGGCACAGGAAGGCCGCCACCCTGCGGGGTGGCGGCCTTCCTGCATACCTGGGTGGCTAGGGCTCGTGCTGCGGGTGGCGGAACTTCACTGTCCGGCGCACCAGAGGTGAGCGGTGTCCCGGCGCCAAACGCGGTAGTCCTCCTTCGCCGCCTGGAGCTGTGCCGGATCGTCCTCCAGGTACGGCAGCAGGGCGGTGCGGTCCATGGTTTCGGCGGCCGTGAGCACGTAGGCGAGGCGGAGGGTGGCACGCCAGCGGTGGTGAAGGATTCGCCCGGCCGCTTCGACCGCGTCGTGTGTGCGGCTGGCGGGCAGGCCGGCCAGGCGGCAGAGTTCGGCGCACCCATGGAGGTCGGTGTTGGCCAGCAGGTTCAACAGCGTGCTGTACGGCTCGCTGTCCCCGTCCAGGCCGCGTCCCTCCAGCCAGGTACAGCTGGCCTGGAAGCCAGCGACCCCCATGGCGAGCGTGTGGGGCAGCGGGATGATCGGGGCGGGATAGGCGGCGTAGTCGACGGCGATGTGGTCGCCACCGAGGCCGATCGCCTCCGCGTTGGTCACCGTGGCGCCGGTGACGTGCAGCCCCACCGTGTGCCCCACGATGGCGTGCCCGGCCTCGTGAACCGCGGTAAGCAGTCGCAGCAACCGCGCTTCCAGTCCGAATGCGGCAGTGACTCGTTCGGCGAAGCGCACCTGTTCAGGAGAGACACCTGTAGACATGTAGGGGCGTCAGCCTTTCTCGGGGTGGCCGAGGGTCCAGCCGCTGACCGCTGCGATCGGGCCGCGCCAGGTCGGCAGGGTGTGGGTAGTCCGGCCGTCCCGGATGGTGACGTCGCGCAGGTGGATGTGCCAGCGGTCGAGCACCCGGCGCTTGCCGTTGTCGGCGTTGTCCTCGACGCGGTCGAGGGCCGTCCGGACGGCCCGGCGCAGGTCGTGGTCTTCGTCCTGGAGCTGGCGGACGAACTGCTGCTCCCAGGCCGCCGGCGAGATGACCGTGCCGGTGACGATGCCTCCGGGCACGATCAGGGTGACCTTGGTCTTGGCCTCGATGTCCTCGTGCTCGGCGCCCAGGCGCACCAGCTCCAGGTACGGGTCGGGGTGGGCGTCCCGGTCGATCAGGACCCGCAGGACCGACTGGGCTGCTTCTCGTACCCCCACCGGGTCCTCCTCGTGCTGCTGGGCCTGCGGGAAGGGTGCCCGTCCAGGCAGGCCGACATGCCTGGACGGGCACCGACGGTCGGCCTTCCACGGTAGGGCCTGACGTCCAGCAGGAATGACGATTTGTCATATTCGGCCCCGCTTCCACAGTGGGGTGAGGCCATCTGGCATGGTAGGGGCGTCCGAGTAGCCGCACGTGCGGTGAAATCAACGGACGACGAGAGGTTCTGGGATGACAACATCCGCAGCAGCGCAGGCCGCGGTCGACGTCGCCACGGCGCGCCCCGAGACGACGAGGGTCATCGTCGTCATCCAGCAGAAGGGCGGATCGGGCAAGACCACGATCGCCATCAACACCGCAGCGTGCAGCGGGCGCAGCGCGGTCCAGTCGGACGGTGCGTCGCCCGTCGTCGCGGCCGGCACTGACGTCCAGGGCAGCCTGGAGAAGTGGTGCTCGGCTGTCCGCGAGGATGCTCTGCCCTTCGACTACGTGGTCACCCGCGGCAAGGTCGGCATCCTGTCGGAGCTCGTGAAGGATCCGTCGCGGCGCAGGTTTATCGTCGACACCCCCGGCTTCATGGACGTCGACCCGGATACTGAGTGGGGCGAGGATCCGCTCGGGCAGAGCCCGGTGGCCGATGCCCTGCGCGAGGTCCTGGAGCTGGCCGACCTTGCCATCGTGCCGATCACTCCGAGCATGATCACGTGGGACGAGGCGGAGTTCACGATCGAGCGTGTACTGAAGCCCAGGTCGATCCCCTTCCTGGTCGTGATCAACATGCACGACCCGGGTAAGGACAAGTTCGAGACGCAGCTCAACAAGGTGAAGGCATGGGTCGACGAGCGGAATTACCCGCGCGTCTCGGATCCGATCCGCCGGTACACCATCCACGAGCACGCCTACGAGAACGGCGCGGTCGTCACCGAGTACAAGATGAGCGGCACCGCGCTGAACGCCCGCGAGGACTTCATGCGCGTTGCCCTGACGATGGAGCAGATGCTCTGATGGGACAGCAGATCGGCTCTCAGGGGCCGGGCAAGCCCGGGACGGCGGTCGCGCTGGCCCGCGCGATCAACAGCCTGCCGACCAAGCAGCTCGCCGAGACCCCGGTCCTGATCGCCCAGGAGCGGGAGCTGCTGGTGAAGTGCGAGGCCGCGCTGGAGAACCTGCGGGTCGCGTACTGGGCGGCGGGCAAGGCCTTGGAGGCGATCCGGGGAGGCCGGCTGTACCGGGTGAGCCACGGCACGTTCGAGGCGTACTGCCTGGAGCAGTGGGACATCACCCCGCAGTACGCGGGGAAGTTGATCCGGTCGTGGCGGGTCGCGGAGAAGGTGTTCGATTCCCTGGGGCAGAAATCGAACGGCCTGGAAACAATTGTTTCTAAGCGACTGGGCTACGGGCAGGCGTGGGAGCTGGTCGCCCTGTCCGAGGAACACAACGTCGATGCCGCCGCACTGCTCTACATCGCCCTGATTCAGCTCAAGGGCATGGCCGTCACCGCTGCGATGGTGGCCGGCGCAGCCAAGGCCCTGCCCCCGGAAGCGGTCGGCAAGAAGAAGGCCACCGAAGAAGCCGTGGTCTCCTACCTGGCGAGCCTGGAGGGCAAGAAGGAGATCACCAACTCCCCGGCGGCCGACCCGTTCGCGGCACTGCGCCGGGTCACCAAGAAGCTGGACGCCGACACCGTCCAGGCCGCGTTGAAGCGCGATCCCGACGGCACACGCGCGATGGTCCGCGACCTGATCGAGGCGCTGTCGTCGTCGGTAGGGATTGAGGTGGAGATCAAGGCCGCCTCTCCGGAGTCGGCGGCGGCCTAACCGGTAGCGAGCCGAACGCGAGAAGGCCCACACCCGTCAGGGTGTGGGCCTTCTCGCGTTCGGGGCGGTCAGATTGCCGAGAGCAGCGCCGCCAGGGCGAGGGCGGCGCCGGCGGCGAGGGTGAGGTCGGCGGCAGCGGTCAACAATCGCATCTTGGCGGTGCAGATTCGGGAGAGGTGCTGGAGGCGGACGAGTTGGTCTTCCTGGGCGAGGCGGACCTGGAGGGTGGCGGGGTCGTTCTTGGCCCAGTGCACGAACGAGGTGGTGCCGGGGGTGGAGGCGAGTCGGGGGCGGACGACCAGGATCGCGACGACGATGGCGGCCACGAGCGTGAGGACGCCGACGGCGGCGAGGATCCGGCCGGGGGTGTGGAGGTTGTCGAGGTTCGCGACGGCGGCGACCAGGATGCCGTCGACCGCGAGGAACATGTTCGCCTTGTTGTCCGCCTTGCCGATCTCGCTGGTGACGGTGGTGAGGGCGGCCGCGATCTGTTCGGTTTCCACTGTTCTCCTTCGTCCTGCTGACCCACCCCGGCCCGGCCGCGCGGGTGGGCGGCCGGGCCGGGGTGGGTCAGTTCGGGATGCGTAGTCGGTGACCGGGATGGTCAGCGGTAGGTCCACGGCTCGCTGGTGTCGATCCGGTCCGTGTCGAGGGCGACGGCCAGGCCGTGGTGGTCGCTCGCATCGGCCGGGGCGTCGAGCAGGGTGTAGGAGACGATGGCCGGGGCGAGCGGGGCGGAGACCCAGAGCTGGTCGATCCGGTCGTCGTTGCCGGTGCGCCGCAGCAGGGCCTCGTCGCCGGTCTGCTCGTGCAGGTGCCAGGCGGTGTCGACCAGTCCATTGGCGGCGAGCTTCCAGGCGACCCGGCGGTCCGGCACCGGGGCGGTCTGCTGCTGGAGTGCGGGGTCGGTGAGGGTGGTACGGGAGCCGCGGTTGTAGGGGCGCATGCGGTCCCAGGCCGGGTCGGGGCCGACGGCAGGTGGGTAGTTGATGTCGCCGCCGAGGATGCAGTAGGGGCCGTGTCGGTAGGCGCGGCTGGCCGCGAAGTCGGCCTCGGCGATGGCCTTGTCGGCGCTGTACGGGGTGAGGTGCACACTGGTGACGGCAAGCGGCACGGGCAGGCCGGGGATTGCGAACGCGGCGACGCCGAGCCCGTGGTGCGTTTCGTCGGCGTAGTCGGTGTTCCAGCTTGCCCGGCGGCCGAGGGTCTCGCGCCGGTAGAGCAGGGCGGTTCCGCGGCCGGAGCGGGAGGGGGCGAGGAGTCCGTCCATGCCGAGGTCGTGCTCGGCGCGGACGAGCTGGCGGTGGCCGGCGTCGGCCCATCCCTCGGCTTCCTGGAGCAGTACCAGGTCGGGCTCGACGCTGCTGATCCGCTCGGCGAGCTGCGGCCAGCGGTCTTCGCGGCCGCCGTCGCTGTCGCGCAGGCCTCCGCGTTGCAGGTTCTGGACGACGATGGTCAGCTTCATGGTCCTCTTCTTCGGGCGGGGCGGATCGGGTCCGGGTGGCGGTCGCGGTGTGCCGCCGCCCCGCGGCCGGGTGGGCGCGGGGCGGCGGGAAGAGCGGGCGCTTGGTACGGCGTTCAGCGCGGGATGGAGACCCGGCCGGTCATGGGCGTGGCGTGGGTGCCCGGTGCGCCGGCCGGGGCGTCGGGGGAAGCGGTGACGGTGACGTCGCCGGACATGGAGCCGGCGGTCACGGCGCCGGGGTTCGCCGCGCGCGCCCGGATGTCGCCCGACATGGTCTGCAGGTCGGCGCTCGCGCCCAGCCAGCTCGCGCGGATGTCGCCGGACATCGTGTGCACCTCGGCGGTGACGGCGCGCTCAAGGACGACGTCGCCGGACTGGGTGCGGACGCTGACGGTACTGGCCGTGCCGACGGACACGTCGCCGGACTGGGTGGTCGCGGTCACCTGGTCGACGAAGGTGTGCGCCGTGGCGACCCGAAGGTCCCCGGACTGGGTGGTCGCGACGACGACGGTCAGGCGGCCGGTGGTGGTCAGGTCGGCGGACTGGGTGCGGCCGATGACGGAGCTGCCCTCCGGGACCCGGGCGGTGACGACGACGGGGGCGGAGCCCTGGACCAGGGTGGCGCCGCGGCCGCCGACGACCCGGCCGCCCACGATGGTCAGGTCGCCGTCGATGACCATGCCGGTCACCGAGCCGTATACGGTGCCGGCGCCCTGCATCGTGATGGTGCGTCCGGAGCGGGTGACGATGGTGGTCGTGCCACCGCCGGCGCCCTGTCCCTGAACGCGGGCGACGAGAGCGCCGCGCGGGTCCCAGTACAGGTCGGCGCCGGTGACGGCGTCGGCCGCCTCGCCGGTGTCGTCGGTGGTGCTGATGGTGATCTCGGCGGTGGCGAGGCCGGGGACGGCCTGGATGTCGACCCGGCCGGAGGCGCCGAGCAGGGACAGGTCGACGGTGGTCGCGCCGGTGGTGGCAGCGGTGAGGGTGCGGGTGGTGGCCATGAAGTGTTCTCCCTGGTACGAGGTCGGGTGTCGGCCGGGCGGCCGCGCCGCGCACCACCGCGCACCGCCGTCCGGGCCTGGTGGGCGCGGCGGCGGGACGCGATGGCAGGCAGCGTCAGTGCCTAGGCGTCAGCAGCGGGGCAGCTCAGCGGTGCGCGTGGGCGGGCCGGGCATCGGCCCGGTGGCGATGGAGCAGTGCGTGCTGGCCGGGGTCGAGGCGCCAGAGGCCGAGGCGGCCGGCGGCGGAGATGGGGTCGGCGAGGGCCTGGACGTCGGCCAACCCCCAGTGCCACAGGCCCGGCAGGCCCCAGGGTCGGCAGCAGCCGGTGTCGCGATGGCAGTCGGTGACGTTGGCGGTGGCGACGAGGGCGCCGGTCGTCAGCGCGGGGGCGCCGGGGCGGGCGAGGACGGCGCGGACGAGGGGGTCGGCCTGGCCGTCGCGGGCGAGGGCGCGGGCGGCGTGGAGGACGACCGGGCCGCGGTGTTTCGTCGGCCAGGACCGGTTCTCGGTCGTCTTGTCGCCGGTGAGGATCGCGGCGAGCCAGGGCTGGCGGATCGTCAGGGCGGGGATGTCGGCGGCGGGCTGCGCCGTCGGGGCACCGCCCTCGCCGATGCGGTACAGCGCTTCGGCCAGGGCGGCGTCCCAGTTGCCGGCGAAGGTGAGCGCGCGGTCGCAGATGTACAGCGCGGCGCCGAGCTTCAGGTTGGTGACGATGATCTCGCTGCCTCGCCAGTAGGCGCGGTCGGGGTCGTCGTTGACGATGGCGTCGAAGCCGTGGCGGCGCAGCCAGGCCGCGATGGCGGGGTGGTGCTCTCGGCCGCGCGCTGTGTAGACGAAAACGGAACGGTGGGCCTGGAGGGTGCGCAGGGCCTGGAGGGCGCCGGGGATCGGGCGCCCGTAGATCCGGCCGTCCTGCCAGCCGCGATTGTGGTCGATGAGCGTGAGGTCGAAGTCGACGCCGACGGCGTGGCTGGCGGGGGAGTCGGGGTTGAGCGGGACGACGGTCAAGGGCTCTCCTAGGTGTAGGGGCGGATGGTGATCGGGATGCGGCGGTCGTGCGGGTCGGGGTGGTGGGCGGTGCGGCGGTGGGCGCGCAGTCCGAGCGGGCCGCCCTGGATCGGGGAGCGGCAGTCGGGGCAGGAGCTCCACCAGGGGGTGCCGGGCGGCAGGTCGTCCGGGGTGAGCGGGTGCGGGTGCGGGCCGGGTGCTGCGCGTGTCATCGGGCCTCCGGGAAGCGGGAGGCCCGGCCCGTCGAGTTGGGCGGGCCGGGCCTGGGCGGCGGCTGGTGCTGGGGTGGTTCAGGGCTGGCGGGGAATCCGCTCGGTGTGCCGGGCGCGGGTGGACGGGCCGCCCGCCGGGCGGGGTACCGGTCGTACGGATCCGGGCCTCGGCGTGCGTGCCGGGGCCGGTGGCGGACGGGTCAGAGCGGTCGGGCGCTCACTTCGTCTGCGCGGCGGGCTCGCCCGCGGGCTGCTCGGCCTGGGCGCGGCGGGCGTGGTGCGCGTCGATCCACGCCATCGGGTCGTGGCCGGCCTGGCTGGCCTCGTCGAAGGCGGTCTCGGAGTAGTCGCCGGCGTCCAGTTCCTGGTGCAGGTCCACCACGAGCCGGTCGGCCAGGCGCGGATCGGTCTCGGCCAGGGTCTGGAGTGCCCGGTGGCCGATCCAGGCGTAGGCGGCGGCGCTGGCGTGGACGGCCGTGGCCCGGTGGTCGCCGGGCGGCGCGGCGATGAGGTCCTGGGTGGAGAGCAGGACCCGCTTGAGCAGGTCCCTGGTCATCTGGGTGACGGTCTTGTCCGGGTCGGGCAGCGGCAGCGTGGCCGCCGCGCCGGATTCCGTCTCGTCCCCGGGGCCGGCGGTCCAGTCGGCGGCCAGCGTGGCGCGGGTCTGGCCGTCGCCGCGGCGCACGGGCATCTGCATGCCGATGAAGTTCTCGCCGGACACGATCAGCGGCTGCTCGGGCCCGGCCTGGCTGTACGCCAGGCGGGTGTCGGCCTGCTCCCAGCGGCGCAGGTACTGGGTGTCCAGGCCCGTCAGGTCCATCGGCGCGAGCGGCTGCTCCAGGTGCTGGCGCAGGAACGGCCGCCACTGGACGACGTAGTCGCCGGTGCTGACGGGCACCGTGAGCCGGCTGGTCAGGGTGGAGGCCTGCAGGCTTTGGCCGTCCAGGACTAGGCGCACGGGCTCGTCGTAGCCGCGGCCGCGGGCCCAGACGGCCAGCAGCCCGGCGTCGTCCGCGTTCACCGACGCCGCCCACGGCCGGCCCTTGGTGACGGTGGTCGTGGTGGCGCGGGCGACGGCGATGGTGAACCGGTCGGTCGCCATCGCGTGCAGGTGGCGGTCGTCGGCGTCGAGGCGGGTGACGGCCAGGCGCGGCCAGTACTCGTGGTCGCCGCGGTGCGGTGCGGTCTGCTCCAGGATCCGGGCCAGGTCGGCGGCGGCCAGGCCGAGCACGGCCGCCGCCTCGGTGCTCTTGGTGTCGTTCGTGGCGGTCTTCGTGCTCGGGGTGCTCTCGGTGGTCAACGAAGCCTCCGTGGCGTCGTGGTGTCGTGGTGTCGGCCGGGCGGCCGCGGCACGCACCGAGCCGCCCGCCGTCGGCCGTCGGCCGGGCCAGGGAGCGGGTCGGTGCGCACTGTGGTGGTCCGGGCGGCGAGGTCGCGGCCGGTCAGACCCGGGCCGCGAGGTCGAGGCCGTCGCGGGGCTCGCAAGTGGGGCCGGGGTCGGTCACGTGCACAGCCGGGTCGACGGTGACGCGGTCGACGCGGACGAAGCCCTCGGCGAGCAGCTGCGCCTGGGTGGGCATCTGCTGCTCCTGGTCGACGAGGACGTGGTCCGGGATGACGCGCTCGCGGCCGGCGTTCAGCAGGCGGCGGGTTGCCAGAGGCACTTCGAAGAGCACCGCACAGGCCGGGCGCTGCCAGTAGCGGGCGCGGGCGAGCAGGCCGGCGCGGACGTGGGGCAGCAGCGCGGTGCTGTCTGCCACGGTCGTGAGGTTGCGGGAGAGCCTGGCGTCGAGCAGCAGGGACTGGACCTGGTCGGCGACCGGGGTCGCGGACTGGTCGGCGGCGGAGTCGGTGGCCATGGCCCGGTAGGCGTCCAGGCTCAGGCGCCAGGTGGCCGGCCAGCGGCTGGCGAACGTGGTCTTCCCGGCGCCGGATCCGCCGACCAGGACGGTCAGCGAACCGGGGACGGGGACGAAGGTGGTGTTCACGGGTGGTGCCTTTCGGATCGGGGACAAGTGGGCCGGGGTGGGCGCGCCGCTCACCACCGCGCGCTGCCGTCCCGGCCTGGCCGGTGTGGGGGCGGGGCTCGGTGGTGGGCGGCGCCGAGGCGTCGTCAGGCCGTGGTACCGGCGGGGCCGGTGGTGGTCGCCACGGCGCTCACGGCCGCGGTGAGGATCTCGGCGTGGTCGAACGCCAGCTGCTCCGGGAGGCCGTCGACCGGCCACCAGCGGGCGGTGCGGGCGTCATCTCCGGCGGTGATCCGGGCGTCGTCCGGGACGACGGCGAGGTAGGCGACGGTGACGTACCGGCCGCGGGGGTCGCGGTGCGGGGTGTCCCAGGCGCCGAGCTGGAGCAGGTCGGCGGGCTCCACTCGCAGGCCGGTCTCCTCGGCCAGTTCCCGGGCCGCCGCGACGCGGCTCGTCTCGCCGGGGTCCACGTGGCCGCCGGGCAGCGCCCAGGAGCCCGCGAAGGGCGGCCAGTCGCGCTCGATCAGCAGGACACGGCCGTTCGGCGTGAGGGCGACCACGTCGGCGGTGTAGCGGATGGACTCGATCATCTCGTTCCCTTCTGAGTGGGTGTGTGGTGTCGGGGATGCCGCGCGCCCCGACCCGGGGCCGGGGCGCGGTTGCGGTCAGCGGCTGTCGGGCAGCGCGGGCAGGGCGGTGCAGGTCGCGGCGTGGCCGGTGGCCCGCTCGCGGGCAACGCCGAGCGGCTGCCCGTCCCAGCGGTGCCCGTCGCGGCAGCCGGTGCACCACCACCAGGCCAGCGGGTCGTCGCCGGTCGGAGTGCCGGTGGGCCAGGCCTGGTCGCAGGGCCACGGGGTGGCACCGGCGAGCTCGACCACCGCGCCGGACCGGTTGGTGTAGCGGGCCCACAGGTGCCCGCGCCCGGCTCCCAGGCCCGGGCCCCGGGGGGCGTCGCCGATGTGGGCCAGGCCGTGGTCGAGGCGAATGTGGCCGTGGTCGGCGGCCTGCTGGAGCAGGGCCAGCAGGCGGTCGTGTCCGCCGAGCGCCTGGCCGCCGGGGGTGACGCGGGACCAGGTGTGCAGTTCGCCGACGGTGGTACGGCGGTGGCCGTTCGTCTCCAGGTGGGCGAGGAGGCCCAGCACGACGGTGTAGGCGTCGTCGCGGCACAGCAGGTCGTCGAACGGGTCGGGGGTGAGGCCGGTGAGCAGGGCGGTCAGGGCCTCACGGACGGCGTGGGTGCGGGTGTCGATAACGCTCGTGGCCTGGTGGTGAGTGGGGTGGGGCTGCATGACGGGGTCCTTCCGTGGGTGGTGATGTCGGGCGGCCACGCCGCGCCGCGCGCCGGCACCGGCCTCGCCGGGAGCAGGCGCGCTGGTGGGCAGCGTCGGTGGCCGGGCGCCGGCCGGCGGCGCGAGTGGGGGTGCGGACGGCCAAGCCGGGTGGGATGTCAGCTGCGGCCGGGCGGGAGCACCTTGGCGGACGGCGCGGTGGTGGTCTGGCGGTGCTGGAGGGCGAGCCAGGCGCCGGCCGCGGTCATCAGCCGGCCGTCGCCGAGGGCGTCGAGCGGGGCGGTGTCGATGTCGTGCATCAGCTCGGCCGGGTCGAGCGGGCGCGTGAAGGCGACGGGAGCGTGGTGGATGACCTCATCGGTCTCCAGGACCCGCAGGCCGACCCGGTCCGGGAGGTCGCTGTGGCGCAGGACCTGGCAGACCCGGGTGTGGTCCGGTCGGCCGGTGAGGAACCGGTTGGCGTCGCGGTAGAGCACGAACGCGCCGACGGCGGGTCGGGGCGGGGTCTGGGTGGTGTGGGGCTGGACGGTGGGCTGCATCGCGGATCCCTTCTGCGGGTGGTGCCGGCCGGGCGGCCGGCCCCTGTCCCCGGAGCGCGCGCCGCCCGCCGGGCTGGGTGCCGGGCGGGCGGCGCGGGTCGGGGGCGAGGCCGGACGGCCGGTCAGCGCGCGAGCAGCACGACCAGGAGGACGAGGGGTGCGAACATGCCGAGCAGGTAGACGAAGCGCATGAGGGTTCCTTCGGTCAGCGGCTGATGAGGGCGAGGAGCAGGACGGCGAGCAGGGCGGGTACGGCCAGGGCGACGGAGCGCGGGATGTTGATGCAGTGCTGGAGGCGGTCGATCTCGTCGCTGATGGCCTCGCACTCGGCCGCGAGGCGGTGGTGGGCACGGTTGCCGGGCGGGATGTTGGCGAGGGTCAGGCTGCGCTCGTGGAGCAGCCGGCGCTGGGCGGCGATCCGGGTGTCACGCTCGATGGTGATCAAGAGTGCGGCGGTCCTTTCCGGGGACGGGGGTGGTGTGCGGTTCGGGTGCGGGAGGATGGGGGCGGGCCGGTGGCGAGACCGGCCCGCCGGCACCCTCGGGTGCCATGGGCCTCCGGGGTGTCTTCTTCATCCCGGAGGCCGCTCGTGTCTGTGCGCTTGGTTACGCAGAGCGAACGGCGGGCCGGAGTGTGGGCTCGGCGTCCTCGACCGCGTCGCGCACGCGCTGGCAGGTGCTGCGCGTGGTCTTCTCGTCGCCGGTCAGCAGCCTCTTGGCGGTGAGCGCGGCGTGGATCTCCGTGACGCGGGGGCGGCGGCCGAGAGCGTCGTAGAGCGGGCGGACGAGCGCCTTGCGTGCGTACAGGAGCGCGGCGCCGGTCAGCGCCGGGGACGGGTGAGCGTCGGCGTTCTGCGGGTGTGCGCTCGGCAGTGCGCGGTGAGCGGTATTCGTCCCGTGACCTGCGGTGATCTCGCGCTCATGTGAGCGCTCGGCATGTGTGCCCTGTGCGGGGAGCAAGAGGCCGTGGGCGGTGGGCAGCGGCTGGCCGCCGTGCGGTGGGCGCGGGTCGGGACCGTTGTGGGCGCCGTCACCGTTCTCGGCGGGCGCGGTGCGCTCGTCCGCGTGCGCGGCGGGGGCGGCGTGAGCGGAGGGGCCGTGGCCCATGAGCGCGTGCACCCGCCAGATGACCACCGGCACCACCATGGCGAGCGGGACGGCGAGGCCCCACTTCACCCGCCACTGTCCGTCACGGGGCTCGACGCCGGCGATGTGCAGTTCGGCGAGCAGTGCGGCCACCTGGCAGGCCATCATCACCGCCAGGGCGGTGATCACCTCCCAGGTGATCCGCTTGCGCTCCTCCTCGGTGCGGGCCTTGGCGTGGGCGCGGGTGGCGGCGACCACCCACACGTCCACCGCGACCGGGAACAGCCAGGCCAGCGTGCTGTCGATACCGGCCATCACCGCGAGGTGGTGCTCACCGGCGGCGGTGTAGGCGACGCCCGCCCACAGCGCGAACTTCGGCAGCAGCTTCGCGATGTTGGCCTCCCACCAGCGCCAGGCCCGGCGGATCCGGCCCTTCTGCCGGTCCGCCCGCTTCTGCTCCAGCTGCTGCTGCTCGGCGCGCAGCTCGGCGACGTGCTGCTGGGTCTCGGCGAGCTCGGCCAGGGCGTCGGTGGTGACCTGCTCGGCCTCCTTGCGGGCGGTGTTGAGGATTCGCTGGGCGTCGGCCTCGGCCTTGCCCCGCTTCGAGCCGGCCTGGCGCAGTTCCTCGCCGGTGGCCGCCGTGGCCTCGTCGATGGCGGCCTGGGCGTCCCGGCGCAGTCGCTGCACGGCCTGTTCGCCGCGCTCGCGCAGGTCGGCGGCCTGCCGAGCGCCTTCCTCGCGGAGTTCCCGCGCGTCGGCCTCGGCCTCTTCCCGCAGCCGGTGGGCCTCGGCGGCGGCGTCCTCGCGGACGGTGTCGGCCTCGGCGCGGGCGGCCTCGGTGACGCGGTCGGCCGTCGCCTCGGACTCCCTGCGGGCCTCCTCGGCCTGTTCCTCGGCCGTTGTGAGGATCTGTCGGGCGGTGGCGGCGGCGCGGGTACGGATCGCCTCGGCCTCGGTGGCGGCCGAGGCGAGGGTCCGGTCGGCGGCCGCGGTGGCGTCGCACTGCACGGCGGCGGCGAGTTCCCGAACGCCGGTCAGGTCCTGCTCGGCCCGGGCGCGGTCGGTGGCGGCGAGTTCCCGGGTACGCGCCAGCTGGTGGCGGGCGTCGGCCGTCTGCTCCTGGACGTCGGCGAGGTCGGAGGCGGCGCGGCGCAGTGTCGAGGCGCTGGCGCGCTCGGCCTCGCCGAGGAGCTTGGCGGCCTGGTCCTCGGCGGTGGCGGTGATGCCAGCCGCCACGGCCTGGGCCCGCTGCTCGGCGTCGGCGACGATCCGCTCCGCGTCCTGTCCGGCGCGGTCGCGGACGGCGGCGGCGCGCTCCTCGGCGTCGGCCAGCAGCGTCCCGGCCCGCTGGGTGGCGTCCTCCAGCAGCCGGTCGGCGGCCGCGTGGGCGTCGGTGTCGGCTTCCTCGCGCCGCTCCCGGGCGTGCTGGACGGCGTCCTGGCGGATCAGGTCGGCCTGGTCGGTGGCCAGGTCGAGGATCTGCCGGACCGCCAGTTCGGCATGCTGCGTGACCGTCTCGGCCTGGTCGGCGGCGTCGGCGCGCAGCTGCTCGGCCTCGCTCGCCCACTGTGCGGCGGTCGCCAGGTCGCGGTCGGCGGTGGCCGCGGCGCGGGCCAGGACGGCGAGGGCCTGGTCCTCGGCGAGGGCCAGGACGTCGGCGGCGCGGTCGGCGGCGTCGGCCAGGATCGGGTCGGCGGCCAACCGGACCGGGGTGGCGGCGGGGTGCTGAAGGGTGGGCGGGGCGGTCTTCGGGGGAGCGGCGGGGGGCTTGCCGGCGGCCTTCTTGCGGGTCGCGGCGGGCTTGCGGGAGGCCGCCGAGGTCTGGGTCCGGGCGGTCCTGGTCGGGCTCATCGGGGGCTGGTCTCCTTACGGGAGCGTGACTGTGCGTCACGTGGGGGAGGGAAGGGACGGGGCGGGCCGAGCCGCTCGGTGGCGGGCTGTCGGGCGGATGCGGGGCCGGGTGCCGGGCCCGGGGGCGCGCTCACGGCGGGGCCTGGGCGGGGCGCGGTGCCGCGATGCGGTCGGGTGTAGTCGGCGAAGTCGCCCTTGGGCCCCCGCGCCGCCGGGAGCCGGTTTCCGGGCTGGGGGCGGGGGGTGGGGCGTTTCGCCGACTACACGACGACATCGCAGGTCAGGCACCAGCTACAGGGCTGACTACGGGGCGAACTACGGAGTGACTACCAGCAACTGCACTTTCCGGTAGTCGCCCCGTAGTCGGTGGGGCAGTCGGGGATGCAGCCGGTCCCGGTCAGAGCGCCCGGTCCTTGAGGAGGGCGCGGATGTCCTCCAGGGCGGCGCCCGTCGAGGACGGTTGGCCGGCTACGCGGACGGTCTTGCGGAACACCCCGGCACGCCGGAAAACCTCACCGACCGTAGCGGCGCTGGCGTCGGCCCAGCGCTCCCCGTCCTGGGCCTGCAGGGCCTCGGCGACCTGGCGGCACAGCACGTTGAGCTGCCCGCCGAACCCGTCCACCGTGGCGGTGAGGATCTCCCAGTCCTCCTCGGTCACCTCCTCGGCGGCCGGCTTGGTGAGGTCGACCGCGTCGTCCTCGGGATCCTCGGAGCGGGCCTGGGCGGCGGCGGCCAGGCGCTCGTCGACCCGCAGCAGGGCGGCGGCGGCATCGAGGTGGGTGGCCTTGCGCAGGATCGGGTCGCGCAGGCCGGGGGCGATGATGTAGAAGGTGCCGGCGTCGGCGGGGTCCCAGTCACCGGGGGAGGGGACGAGGCGGTGCGGCATCCAGCCCTCGTTGACCGCAGTGTCCGAGCCGACGACCAGGGGGACATCGGCCTTGCGGCAGGGCAGCATGATCCGAATGCCGAAGGCGTCGGCGATGGCGTCGCCCAGGACCTCGCTGGTGGCGTCCTGCGAGATCAGCACGACGGTCCAGCGGGCCTTGCGGCCGATCCGCCCCAGCTTGACCACCTTCTGCTTCTGCTTGTTCGTCAGCTGCGGGTGCTCGTCGATGATCACGAACCCGGCCGGTGACGCGTCGGTGACCTTCCAGTTGTCGACGTCGTCGCCCATCTCGCGGGCGCGGGAGCGGGCACGGGCGAGCGCGTCGTCCAGGGCCTGGTCGATCTCCTCCTCGGTGTAGGCCCTGCGGTCGGCCAGGCGCCGCAGCGGACCGAAGCCGCGCCCGGTGGGGTCGATGTCCCACGCCACCGCGTCGGTGCAGCTGGTGATGTAGTCGACCAGGTCGCGCACGATCGCGGACTTGCCGCCGCCGGAATCGGCGATCACCAGGATGTTCTGCCCGGCCAGGGTGATCCTGGTGGCCTCGCCGTCCATCGACGGCCCCAGCACCATCGGCTCCAGGATGCTGTTGGAGCACGGCGGGTAGTGCGGGTGCGGGGGCATGGGGTCGAACGGGTCGCCGGTGAGGACGCGCAGCACGACAGAGCCGGCGGCGGCCTTCTGCGGCTGGGCCATGACCCCGCCCTCGCGGACGCCGAGCAGCACTTCGAGGTCGGCGAGTTTGGCGACCAGGCCGGAGGGCCGGCCCTTGGTCAGGTGCGCGACGGCACGCCAGCCCCAGTGCTCCTGGGTCACGTCGGTGACCTCGCCGACCGCCAGGCCCTCGGCCAGCAGCGCGAGGTGGATGCACTCGCCGGCCTGCTGCGCGTTCTGGACTCGGCGGATCGGGTACGGGTCACCGCTCGGCGGCGCCGGCGGGGCCGCCGGGGCGGTGCCGTCGGCGCCGATGCCGGTGCTGGTCGCCTGGTTCCCGGTGGCCTTCTGGTCGGTGGGGGCGATCACCTCGGCGCCGGCGGGCAGCTCGTAGGCGAGGTCGGGGTCGGCACGGCGGCCGGAGCGCCACCGGGGGACGACGCTCTTCCCCAGGGCGGCCAGGGCCACGGCCGCGCCGGTGACCGCGCACTCCACCACGAGGGTGTGCAGGCCGCTGGCCAGGCCGGGCAGCCCGTAGACGCCCAGCACGGTGAGGGCCAGGCGGACGCGGCGCCGGTGGGACATGCGCCGCCGGTGGTCGCCGATCTCGCCCGGGGTGATGGGAGCGTGCCCGGTGTAGGTGAGGGCCAGCACGGCCGCCGCCTTCTGCTCCCACTGGGCGGCGGCGGTGCGGGCGGCGAGCTCAGCCTTTTTGGCCGCGGTGTGGCCGGCCGCGGTGACGCCCTGGGCCTGGGCCGCCGCGCCCGAGGCTTTGGCGGCGTCCAGCTCCTGCTTGGCGCGGCCCGCCAGCATGGCGTGCTCCGCGCCGCGGGACGCCTCCCACACCTGGTGGCGGGCGTTGAGGATGTGCAGCGCCACCGCCCGGTCGCTCAGGTGCCCCTCGGTGACGAACAGCCAGTCGGAGCGCTCGGCGGCCAGGACGCGCAGGCCGGCCGGGAGGTGCCCGAGCTGGCGGCGCCACCACAGGCGCGGCCCGGCCGGGTCCGGCTCGGCCGGGCGCGGGCCCGGGTCGTCGTCGTCCAGCAGCTCGCCTTCGAGGATCTCCTCCTCGACCGGCTCCAGGCGCAGATCGATACTCACGGGCGGGGTCCCCCTTCTGTGTCTTTCCGGTTCGGGTCTCAGCGGCTGGAGGCGACGTGGTTCAGGGCGTCCAGGACGACCTGGCCGCCCTTGGAGAGGGCCTCGTTGGCGTAGTAGGTGACCAGCGGGATCGCAGCCAGCGAGGCGCCGTTGACGAAGCCCAACCGGACCTTCCACTTGTCCAGACCGCTGGCGGTGGTGCCCGGGGTCCGCGCGCCCGCCGCGCCCTTGGCGGACTTGCGGGCGCCGGCCAGCACGACGGCGACGACGAACAGGAGCAGCGCGCCGCCGCCGCCGACCGGCACCGGGGTCGCGCCCTGGAACTGGGCGGTGGAGGCGGCGCCGGTGGAGCCCCACAGGGACAGCTGGCCGCCCCAGGCGGAGGCCTTGTAGCCGAGCCAGCCCAGGCCGCCGAGGATGCCGCCGGCGCACAGCCCGCACAGGACGCCGAACCCCGTGCCGATGGCGTAGGGGAAGAGGCTGGCGTGGTCCGCGCCGGCGCCGGCGGCGCGCCCGAAGTTGCCGCCGCCCTTGCCGCCGACCTTCGGCAGCGGGATGCCGTAGGTACGGGCCAGCTGCCAGCCCGTCAGGCCGAAAAAAGCGGCGTAGGTGCCGAGGGTGACGTCCATGATCAGTGTCCTCCGGTGAACGCGGTGGTGAGCCAGGTGATGGCATCGGTGACAGCCGGCAGCGACAGGCAGCCGGACAGGATGGGAATCCACACCGCCGTGCGGCGCAGCAGCGAGACCTCGGCCCGCTTCGCGCCGACGAGCGGCAGGGCGATCGCGGCCAGCTCGACAGCCGCGGTGGTGGCGGTGTTCGCGTGGAAAGCGGCGCAGCCGTAGTAGGCGGCGCCGGCCAGGGCCAGGGACCGCAGGGCCCGCTTGCCGCCCCACAGGATCGCGATGGCGGCGGCGGCGTCGGCGCCGTAGGAGCCGGTGATGATCGGCAGCTGGTGGTGCAGGAGCCAGGCGGGGACGGCGGCCAGGGCGGCGGCGGTGGCGTTGGCGCCCAGCTGCAGCCAGGAGAAATCCCAGAACGGCTCGGGCTCGGCGGGCGGGGCGACCACCATGACCGGGACCGGTTGCGGGGCCACGACCTCGACCGGCACCACCGAGCCCGGGTCGGGATAGCTGTACTGCGGCGGGATCGGCACGTGCGGGGGCGGGGCCTGGTAGTGGGCGGCCGCCGCGGCTGCTGCGGCGGCCGCGTACTGCGCCCAGTCCGGCTCGGCGGCCGGGGCGGGCGGGCCGGGCGGCGGGGGCGGGGTGTGGATGCGCTGTCCCCCGTGCGGCGGCTGCCCGGCCCCTCCGGCGGGCGGCGTGTCGTCCTCGACGATCTCGGCGTCGACGATCTCCATACCGCCCACGCCGGACGGCCCGGCGGCGGCGAACAGGTTGAAGGACGTTTCGGTGGTGGTGTCAGACATCGCTGCCCGCCGCCCTGCGGATCCGCTCGGCCATGAACGCGGCCGGGTCCGTCGCGGCCGCGCTCCAGCGGCCGAGCGTGGCGTCGGCCTCCTCGGCCGGGGCCGGGGCGGTCTTCTCGCGGCACTGCTTGAGGGCCCAGAGCAGCAGCACCAGGGCCGGGGCGGCCGTGGCGGCGGCGAAGAAGGTGAAAAAGATGGTGTCCATGACGACCTCCGGCGGTCAGCTGATCCGGGCGGTGTGGGCGAGGTGCTGGAACGCGGCGGTGCTCACCGGGTGGGCGATCTCGTCCAGGACGTGCTGCCAGGCCGGGCTGTCCGACTCGCGCCGGGTCCACGGGTTGGGGTCGTGGGTCAGCTGCCAGGCCGCCCAGGCCTGGGCGAAGTCCTCGTCCTCGGGCTGCGCGACGACGACGTCGCGCTCGTGGTCCCATGCGGTGCAGTGCGGGCGGACCTGGTCCTCGCCGACGGTGCGCACGGTGATCTGCCAGATCGGCCAGCCCTCGCGCGGGCCCGGGTCGATCGCCAGGACCTCGTAGGGGGTGTCGCCGGCGTAGGCGCCGCGGTAGATGCCGCCGACGCGGCGCGGGCCGATCGCGCGGGCGATCCAGCGGCGGGTGCTGTCCGCCGCGTAGTACGCGCGGCGGGCGGGCGAAGAGACACGGGCGTGGTACTTCATCGTGGGCCTCCGGCTCCATGCGGGACGGGGTGGTGATGCGAGGGGTGGTGGCCTGCCCGGAAGCCGCACCGCCGTGGCGGGCGGCTCCCGGACAGGCAAGGGGTCTGGGGGTGGTCAGCGGCGGCGGTGGAGCCAGCGGACGCGGTCGGCGTTGCCGTCGGCGTCGACGACCTTGCCGACGTAGTCGCTGATCTCCTCGCCTCGGGCGTCGCGGCCCCGGGTGGTCAGCGCGGCGGCGAGGGTGCCGGTGCGGAAGGCCTCGGCGGCCTCCTGGTCTCCGGCGGCGACGGCGGCCTTGATGTCGCGGGTGAGCTCGCGGTGGCCCGCGATCTCGGTCACGGTGCCGGTGGCGGCCTTGCGCAGGCGCTCGAACATGGGTGTCCTCCTGGTGGTGGAGGGGACCTGGGTGGTCCCGGGGCTCCCCTCACCGGTGCGGGCGCCGATCGGGCGGCCGAACCGGTCAGGGCAGCTCCGGGCGGAGCCGGCGGGGGCGAGGGCCCGGGCGGGGCGACGGGGTGGAGCTGGTGGAGGCCGGCGGTCTAGTCGGCGAGCTGGCCGGTGCCGTAGCGGCGGGTGCCGTCGGCGCAGCGCACGATGTGGCGGGGGCCGCCCTCGAACGGCGACCAGCGCTCGACCGCCTGCTGCTCGTCGGGCAGGCGCTCGGGTTCGGCGGCGGCGGCGTCGACGAACCGGCCGGGCGCGGGCAGGTCGGGCAGGACGGTGGTGCGTTCCAGCACGGTGTCCGTCGCGGCGGCGGCCTCGGCCGCGAGGTCGGCGGCGGCGTCGACCAGGCCCAGGCTGTACGGCCGGTCCTCGTTGTCGGCGGTGGCGGCCTGGGCGAGCAGCGCGTCGGCGCCGGCCGACAGCAGGGTGTCCCAGTCCGAGTCCGAGAGGACGCCGTCCCAGCGGACCAGGGTGGTGCCGGTCAGGCGGGCCAGGCGGCGGGCGGCCGCCCGGCGGACGCGCTCGGGGCCCTGGGCTTCGGCGACCCAGGCCCAGGACGACACGGTGGTGGTGCGGGCGATGTGCTCGGCCTGGCGGCGGCCGGTCAGCGTGCGGGACATGCGGGTGCCTCCTGGATCGGGTGGGGCGGGGGGACGGGGTTGGTGGTGGGCCCTGGGGGCCCGCCGCACCACTCCCGGCGCCGTTCCGGCATGGGCATGCCAGGACGGTTCCGAGAGGCAGGCGGCGGGATGCCGTGCTGCATAGAGAGGGGAGAGAGGAGGGGGCGGCTACTTGCCGGAGCCGGAACCGCCGGCCTTCGCCGCGTCGCGGCGGGCCTGGTCCTCGCGCATCCGGCGCAGGGCCTCGTCGGCCTGGTTGGAGAGGACGGTGATCACCGGATCCCTCCCTTCGGGGCGGCGGGCGGGGTCTTCGGCGGGGTGGGGGTACCGCCGCCGGCGTAGCTGCGGCAGAGGGGGACGATCGTCACCGCGCACCCCCGTCGTCGTGCAGGTCGCAGGACCGGCCGAACCCGTCGGCGCTGGTCACGGTTCGGGGAGCGAGGACCGGTCGGCCATTGGCGCGGGCCTCGTCGTAGTCCGAACCGGCCCACACGCGGCCGTCGGCGGCGACGTGGTCGGGCGTGTCCGTACGGGTGGCGGGCCGGGACTCGGAGGAGCGGCGGGAGAACAGGGCCATCAGGACCGGCCCCCCGCCTTCGGCTCCGCCGGCGGCTGCGGCGTCTGCTCGCGCAGCCGGTCCGCCTCCTGGCGGGCCCGCTCCGCGGCCGCCATGGCCTCCTGCGCGGCGCGCAGGCGCTCCGCGTTCAGCGCGTCCAGGGCGGCAGCCTGCGCCGCGTCGGGCTGCGACATCGTCAGCACCCCGCCATCTGCGGCCGCGCGCCGCTGACGAGCCGGGCGATGGCGTTCTGGACGAACCAGCTGAGGTGGGCCCAGCCGGTACGGCCGGCCTTGGCGAGGTGCTCCTCGGCCTGCCGCCAGACGTCGGCGACGAGCGCCGACACCGTGGTCTCGTCGGCGGTCGGGGCGACGGCCGCGAGGTCACGGGCGATGAGGGACCGGACCCGGCCCTCGTACTGGATCTGCAGCGGGGCGCTGCGGTGGGCGGCGATGGCGTCCACGATGCTGTAGGCGCTGAGCGCCTGAGGGTGGAGCATCAGGGTGGCCCCGGTGCTCCCAATCGGGCCCTGGTGCGCAATGCTGGTCATACGGATCACTCCCTTGACGAGTCGGTCCGAGGAGCAGCCCTGACCGCCGCAAGCTCGTCAGGGCTGCTTCCTTTCTTGAAGGATCAGAGTTGCCTCCGACCTTTCTCGAAAGGTTGCTGCGGGAAGAAGACTGACACACCGTCGACCGACGCGCAAGCACCTTTCATGAAAGGTCTTGCCTTCGTTGCTCCGAGGTGAAAAGGTTCAACCATGAGCACACGAGACCCCCGGCCTACGCAGGGGTTGATCGCCGAGCTGACGGAGGCAATCTCCCGCGGCGACCAACCGGGCCTGCGGCCGGGCGACCAGTTCCCTACGACCAGCACTTTTGCTGCCCAGCACGGTGTCAGCCCTCAGACCGCCAGCAAGGTGATCCAGGCATTGAAGGCCGGCGGACTCCTCTCCGGAGCCGCTGGCGGCAAGACGTGGGTCCGTGTCCCGCCCGTCATGTCGAAGCGCGACACCAAGCGCTACCTGGACGAGAAAGGACGCGCGAAACTGGCAGACGCAGGCGAGCGCGGCGCGCTGGGTGTGAGCGAGTACGACACCGGCATCACGGTCGACGCACTGCACCACAACGGTGTCAAGGTCGACGTAGTGATGCCTCCCGAGGACATCGCCTCTGCCCTGGATCTCGTCCCGGGCGAAAAGGTGCGGCGGGTTATCTACGAGCGCCGCCACCAGGAGAAGGCCGGCCTGAGCCGGTCGACCGCCTACGTGCCATACGAGCTGATCAAGGACAACCCTGACCTGCTCAACCCTGCCTTGCTAGCCCGCTGGCCCGGCGGCCTGATGAACGAGCTCTGGACCGTCGGGATCGAGGTCGGAGAGATCGTGGACCACGTCACCGTCGCCATGCCAACGGCTGAAGAGGCCCGCGACTACGACATCCCGCCGGGTGTGCCCTTGATCCACATCAAGAAGGTCACGTACGACACGACCGGCCGACCGGTGGAGGCAGCCTTCATCCCACTGCCCGGCGACCGCGTCGAGATGGTGTTCCGCACCGCCCTGCCGAGGTGGTCGCAGTGACGGTCATCAGCGTGATCACCCCCGTCTACGACGGCGGCCACCGCTTCCTCAGCGAAGCGTACGACTCGCTGACCGCACAGGATCTGCCCGAAGGGTGGACCTGGCAGTGGGTCGTCCAGGAGGACGGGGAGACCGGGCTGCCGGGCGCTGCCCTGCCTGGTGACCCGCGGATCTCGTACGGCACGGGCCGTCGCGGCGGCGCGGCAATGGCGCGCACCATGGCGCTGGCTCGGGTGACGGGCTCGCTGGTGCGTGCGCTCGACGCCGACGACATGCTTCCCGCTGGTGCGCTGCGCCGGAGCATCGAATCCCTAACCGAGCACCCTGAAATCGGCTGGGTCGTCTCGTCGGCGCTTGATCTGCTGCCCGACGGCTCCCTGCGCGGGTCAACCATCGACCCACCGGCTGGCCCTTTGCCCCCCGGGCTGCTCGCTGATAGCTACCGGGCCGGCCAGTTCGCCGTGATGGGCACGACGTTGACCGTCCACACCGATCTGCTGCACGCCGTCGGCGGCTGGCCCGCCGTCCCGGCCTCTGAGGACGCGGCCTTGCTCGTGCTGCTGGAGGCTGTTGCCCCCGGCTGGATGATCGCCGAACCGGGTGAGATCTACCGCAAGCACAACGGCCAGGTAACCGCCCAGGCCGCGCACTGGCAGAAGGCCGAGCGCGACGCGCTCGCGGCCGTCCTACTCACCCGACTCGATGTCCTGCGCCGCTCCGGCTGGCGCTGGACCCCCACCACCGAACCGAAGGTATGCCTGTGACCGAGCGTCTGATCTCCATCGTCACCCCCGTCTACGGACCGAGCGCCAGGTTCCTTCCGGAGGCGTACAAGTCGCTGCTCGACCAGGACCTGCCCGACGGCTGGACCTGGGAGTGGCTCGTCCAAGAAGACGGCGACAACGTCGGAGCATCTGGCTACCTGCCGGCCGACGACCCGCGAATTCGGGTCTCGACCTCGCGGAGGGGCGGACCGCAGGTTGCTCGCACCATGGCCTTCGGTCGCTCACGCGGCTCTCTGATCAAGGTTGCCGACGCTGACGACCTGCTCCCGGCGGGCACTCTGCACCGCGACATCACGGTCCTGACGGAGCACCCGGAAGTCGGCTGGACCACCTCCCGAGTCCTCGATCTCCTGGAGGATGGCAGCACCCGTGGCTTCGACATGGACCCGCCCGAGGGCGTACTTACCAGCGGCTCCGTCTTGGAGCACTGGAAGCAGCACCGTCGCGCCCAGGTCCACCCCGCTAGCCTCTGCGCCCGCCGCGAACTGGTGGCGCTGCTCGGCGGCTGGCTCGCTCTGCCGGCCTCCGGCGACACCGGCCTCCTGCTCGGCTTGGACGCTCTGAGCAACGGGTGGTTCATCCCGGAGGTCGGCATGATGTACCGCTTGCACGAGCACCAGATCACCCGTCACCCTCACCACTCGACCGGCGAGGAGTGGGAAGCCCGGATGAACGTCATGAGGGAGCGCGCGGAAGCGCTTCACGCCTGGATCACGCGCAGCTGAGACCGCCCCCTGCTGCCGGACACGCCAGCGGTGCTTGACAGAGGGGGACCTCGACTCAGCAGGACTAGGCTCTGCCCGGTGCCCACGCTTGCGGGTGCCACCAAGTCCAGAAACAGCAAAAGCAGCCCAAGATTGGCGTCTGTGGGGCTGCTCCGCTGTCTACATTCGTCGCCCCGACGGTACCAGGGGTACCCCGGCTTCGGCGAGAGACACCCGTCTCTCGCCCGCTCGGGCTACCCCTGGAGCCCGGCCGGTGGCGGCGCCCCTTAGAGAGGTAGCGCCCCCTTGCACCGCCCCGTCACTCAGCGTTGCCGTGTCGTCCCGGCCGCGCCGCTCATTCGTGACGCACGTCATGTCAGCCCGGGTCACACCGTGCCCGGTTTTCCGGCCTCTATGGGCATGCAGAACCACACCCATGTCCAGATCCGCCCCTCCCACCGTCCGGCCGTCCAGGTCGGGCCACTCCTGGTGCTCGCCACCGGATCGGAGGTGACCCGATGAGCTTTCTGCCTGTTGAGTGGGCCGCCGAGCACTCGCCCGTGTCGGACCCCTATGAGCGCCTGCTTCTGATCGCGCTGGCGCGCCGCGCGAACAGCGACGGGACCGACTCCTACCCGTCGCGCAACACGCTCGCCAAGTCCGGCCTGTGCGACAAGTCGACGGTCACCCGGCGGCTGAACGAGCTCGAGCGGCGCGGCCTGATCCGCGAGGGCGACCAGCGGGCGGCGTTCCGGATCCCGGAGCACGTCCGCCCGAAGGTCTACGACGTGCTGATCCCGTACTCCTTCTACAGCACTGACCAGATGGAGAAGGTCAACCAGGAGCGTGTCGACCGCGGCTTGGCCCCGCTGCGCCCGGAGGACCGCCCGAACCTGGGTCCCGCGCCGGAGAAGAAGGCCCGCGCGGACAAGGGGACGAAGCGCCCGAAGAAGGACGCGAAGGACGCCCCGAAGGGCACTGCGAGTGAGGAGGGGGGTGCTTCAAGCACCCCGGGTGCTTCAAGCACCCCCCTTGAAATTTCAGCTGATTCGCCCGATTTTGCCCCGGGTGCTTCAAGCACCCGGGTGCTTGAAGCACCGGGAGGGGGTGCTTCAAGCACCCCAAATCTGTCCTTTAACTCTGTCCCCTTCTCTCTCCCGGACGTCGCGTCGAACGCGACCGTCCCAGGAGCCTCCGAGGTAACGGAGAGTGAGAAGATCGAGAAGGAAAACAGCGAGAGGGCTGCGCCGTCGGTGCCCGGCCAGCGGTCGGATACGACACCGGCTGCCGACGACCCGCAGGTGCTGCGGATCGTGGCGGCCTGGTCCGACGCCAGGAACAGCGCCGGCTTCGGACCGCACCGGCGCCGCACCGCGGTGGCCGAGTTCACCGATTCGGCCCGGGCCCTCGTCGCAGCGGGCGCCTCGGTGGAGTGGTTGATCTCGGTGGCGGCCTGGATGGGCACCACCCAGCCGACCTGGGTCGGTTTGGCGGAGGCCACCACGGCCCAGTACGCCGGTGCCCCCGCCAAGCCGGCTGCGCCCCGCCGACTGGATCCGGGCAAGTGCTCGCGGCACCCGGCGCTCCCGCTGGACTGTCCGGCCTGCGTGATCGAGGCGGAGCAGCGGCGGGAGGGCAGGGCGGAGGGGCGGTCGGTCGCGGAGATTCTGGCGGCCGAGGGCCTGCCGTGGCTGCCGAAGGCCCACGCCTGACCCGTCTCGAAACCCGTCTCGGACAGCAAGCGGCGGCCGGGGTCTGCACCCCCGGCCGCCGGATCGAACCATCCCTCGAACAGGAGATTCCCCATGAGCGTACTGCCCGGCGACCCTGGCTTGGAGCCCGACGACGTGCCGGAGGACGTGCCGGAGGACGACTACGTTCCGGCCGAGGACCCGTACGTCGAGCAGCTGCCCGCGCCCCGGTGGGGCGGGCCGGCCAAGGGTGGGAACAAGCCCACCGGGGGCGGCCTGGAGCGGGTTCCGCCGCAGGACATCCCCGCCGAGCAGTCGGTGCTGGGCGGCATGCTGCTGTCCAAGGAGGCGATCGGCGAGGTCGTCGAGGTCATGCAGCCGGCGGACTACTACCGGCCCGCGCACGAGCTGATCCATCTGGCGATCCTGGATCTGTACGGGCGGGGCGAGCCGGCCGACCCGATCACCGTCGCCGACGAGCTGGCCAAGCGCGGCGAGCTCCAGCGCGTCGGCGGCCGTGGCTACCTGCACACCCTGGTGAACACGGTCCCCACCGCCGCGAACGCCGACTACTACGCCAAGATCGTGCACGAGCGCGCGGTGCTCAAGCGCCTGGCGAAGGCGGGCACGAAGATCGCCGCGATGAGCTACGCGGCCGAGGGCGAGGTCGACGAGATCGTCCAGGCCGCGCAGGCCGAGCTCTACCAGGCGGTCACCGCCCGCACCGTCAGCACGCCGTACGCGCCGGTGCGCGACGACGTCGAGCAGTTCTTCGACGACCTGGACGCGGCCAAGACCCGCAAGGAGTTGGCCGGGCTGTCCACCGGGTTCGCCGACCTGGACCGGCTCACCAGCGGCCTGCTGCCCGGCCAGCTCATCGTGATCGGCGCCCGGCCGGGCGTCGGCAAGTCCACCCTCGCCCTGGACTTCGCCCGCGCCTGCGCCGTTCACCAGCTGAGGACCTGCGTGTTCTTCTCCCTGGAGATGGGTCGCAAGGAGATCGTCCAGCGGTTGTTCTCCGCCGAGGCGAAGGTGGCGCTGCACCACATCAAGGCCGGCACGTTCGTCGACGACGACGTCCAGCGGATGGCCCGCCGGACGCAGGCCATCATGGACGCGCCGTTGGTGATCGACGACTCCCAGGACCTCACGCTGATGGAGATCCGCTCCCGGGCCCGGCGTATCGCCCAGCAGCACGGCGGCCTCGACCTGGTCGTCGTCGACTACCTCCAGCTGATGCAGTCCGGCGGCAGCAGGCGGTTCGAGAACCGGCAGCAGGAGATCAGCGACATCTCCCGCAGCCTCAAGCTGATGGCCAAGGAGCTGGGGTGCCCGGTCGTGGCGCTGTCCCAGCTCAACCGCGGCCCCGAGCAGCGCCAGGACAAGCGGCCGATGGTCTCCGACCTGCGCGAGTCCGGCTCGATCGAACAGGACGCCGACATCGTGATCCTGCTCCACCGCGAGGACCTGCACGAGAAGGACTCCCCGCGCGCCGGTGAGGTCGAGCTCAACGTCGCCAAACACCGCGGAGGCCCGCAGGCCGTGATCACAGCCGCGTTCCAGGGCCACTACAGCCGCATCGTCGACATGACCCGCGACATGGAAGCCAGCCCGGCCGCCGACGCCTACGCCGGCGCCGGATGGACCCCCAGCCCGAACATGGCGTCGGACCTCGGACTGTAGGTGGCGCGAGAAGGTCCCTGAGCGCCCCTCAGTGCGCCTGCGGCCCCGCCCGCGTCCGCAGGATCGGGCGGGGCCATGATCGCCCCGCAGAAGACGATCTAGCGATCCAGTCGGGCGGGCCTACAAGCGAGAGGACAATCCACGTGGTGCCGACGCCACCCACCGATTGGATCAGCATGGAAAAGGTTCCGCCGATCACCGCCATCAACTCTGACTTTGGAGGTCAGGACTACTACCTCGTCGTTGCGCACAAACCCGTTACCGACAGGAGCCTGGCACTCGCGGACTTGGGGCTCTACATGCGATGCCGGTGGCTGAACGAGGTCTGCGGTGACATCGGTGATGTCGAGTGGTTCATCAACGAATTCGATCTGCCGGCCGATGAGACACAGGCAGGGCTGCGACGTCTCGCGGATGCTGGGTACATCGAGGTTTTGAACCCCGAGTTCGTGGAGGCCCGGCGGGCGTACGAGCGGGCACAGGCAGTCGCCACAGCTGCGGAAGAGACCCGGAGCCTGTTCAGCGAGTCCGAGGCCGCGGTCGTCGCACGCTTTGTCGCTCTTACCAAGGAACGTGCTGAGCGTGCGTCGCGGGACTCAATCCTTCTCGGGTTGCTGGAGCTCGATGCCACACGTCAGATCCCGGACTCCTGACCGCAGTCCAATGAGACCGAGGCGGAGATGTTCGACCGTCTGCCGGACTCCGCGGGCCCGGCCGTCGTCGTCGGCGCCGCCGGAGAAGAGCGGCGGGCGCGGCGGCCGGAGGACCTGGGCCGGACCCGCGCCCCGGACCATCCCGGCCGGAGTGCTGCTGATCCACCTGGCCGCCGTCCCGGCCTCCCGCACCGGCGACCGGCGACCGGCGCGCCTACGCCCTCACCGAGCAGGCCGCGGCCGCTGCGTTCCAGGCATCGCGCTCCTTGATCGTTCTCAAGGTCGCCATGGCGACCTTGGTCTCCGGTCCACCTGGTATCAGGCTAGCGAGCCAGCCCCGGCCGGGGGTTCAGAAACAGGCACTTATACGTGCAACGCATGACCCATGCGGGAGGAGGCGTATATGGGCACGTCAGAGGGCCTGCTGCGGGACACGATTGCGGCGCTGCTCCGTGCCACGGGCGGGTCGCAGGCCGACCTGGCGCTCGGGCTCGGGCTCAGCCAGGCGCAGGTCAGCCGGAAACTGGGCGGCCGGCACGGCTGGGCGGTGGCCGACCTCGACCGGCTCTCGGCGCACTACGGCATCGCCGTGGTCGACCTCGTGGTCGGCCCGACCCACGCGCTGAAGCTGCTGCCGGACAAGCGCCGCGCCCTCGTCGGCGGCACCCAGACAGTGATCACGGTGTAGCTGGCGCGCAGCTGGCGCGCTCGATCGCCCCGTCCCACGTCGTGCGGGGATCACCCGCGGGTGATCCCCGGTGCCCGGGTGGTGTCAGTGGGTGGCATTGACGGCGACGCCGACGAGCTGGAGGATGGCGCGGCCCCAGGACGTGGCGGCGATCAGGACGCCGAAGACGACGGCGGTGAAGACGGTGAACGCCTCGTCGACGCGGCTGCGGGCGTGGGTGATGCGCCGCAGGCGGACGACGATGACGATCGCGAGGAACACCGTCGCGCTGATCTGCACTGCCCACCCCGGCCTTCAGTTTGACTCCGCGTGAGGCCCCGGCTACGCGGTGCCTGCCGCCATTCGGGTGAGCATGCCAGAGCCGCCGCCCGTCCGGGGCCTGTTCCCGGAAACCGGCCGGACGCGAACGGCCTCCCAGGGGGTGATACCCGGCGGCGTCGCCGTGCGCGGGATCGGGGCCGTCGGACCGGGCGCGGAGGCGGGAAGTCGGGGCGGCGGCCGGTCAGGAAGCGGGGGCGATGCCGGTGGCGTCGCCACCGGTAGGGCTCCTCGCCAGGGTGCCCCGGCCCGATGACCACGCCCTCTTCGGTGTGACGGAGCACCGTAGTTCGCGAGTGATCGTTTAGGACCTGCTGGTCGGCGGCGTAGCGGTGCACCGCAGTTTGCGAGGGCGGAGCGCCCTATCTTGCGAGCCGGGCAGCAGCAGCCGGGGCAGCCAGCTCAAGAATCCCAGGTCAACGCCTTACGGGCGCTGGCCGCGCCGGGCTCGCATCGCAACCTACGGTGCTCCACTCGCAGACTGTCCTGCTCCGTCACATTCGGCACTGTCCGGAATCACCCTCACGGGTTAGCAAAGCATTAGATCCAGCATTAGAAACTGCACTACGATGGACGGCAGGAGGTACGTCATGACCGAGGGGATCGACCCGATCGACGCGCTGCTCGCGGAGATCGACGAAGAGGAGCTCCCGCCGCCGGCTGAGCGCAAGCGGCTGCGCCTGGCGGCGAAGCTGACCCGGGGCCGGGTGGCCGAGCGGGTCGGGGTGAGGGAGGAGACGATCTGGGCCTGGGAGACCGGGCGCAGCGACCCGCGGCCGCCGCAGCGCGGTGACTACGCCCGGCTGCTGCGCGGCCTGGCCGCCCGCTTCCCCGCGCCCCAGTCGCCGGTGGCGGCCGTGGTGCCGGAGGCGTTCGCTGCCGCCCCGGTGGCCGAGCAGCCGGCCCCGGCGGCGCAGCTGGTGATGCTGGACCAGAACCCGGACGGCTCGCTGCTGATGGCGGAGCCCGCGCCGTGTGTGCAGTGCGGGCAGCCGTCGGTCTACCGCGCCCAGGGCCACCCGATGCACCTGGGCGGGTTCTGCCGCCCCGCCGCCGCTCCGGTCGTCCAGCAGCAGCCCACCCCCGTCGCCCCGGCCGCCGCAGTGGCGCCGGAGCCGGCTGCCTCGGTCGCTCCGGTCGCTGCGCCCCGCCAGGCCGCGCCCGGGGCCGCCCCTGCGGCTGCGCCGCGCCGTCCCGGGTCGTCGCGTCCAGCGGCGTCGTCGCGGGCGCGCAAGGCCCCGGCGAAGAAGCCGGCCGCGGCCGAGGGCCCGGCCGACTGGGAGCAGGCCGCATCGGCCCGCTTCCCGGCCGGTCCGCTCGCGGTGCTGGACGTCGCCCCGTCCGGCCGGGCGCTGGTCGCCTACCTCGCCGACGGCACCCAGGCGCCGACCGCGCCGACCGGGCGCACGCTCGCCGACGTCGTGGAGTGGGCGCTGGAGGTGAAGCTCGGTTCGCCGCGGTTGCATCGGCACGGCAAGGACGGCGACGCCCTGGTCGTCCTCACCGACGCCGCGCTCGCGGAGATCGGCCTGCCGCCGATGGGCCGGGATGAGAAGCGCGAGTTCGTGCAGCGCCTGGGTCAGCTGCCGAAGACGCACAAGGCCGTTAAGCAGGTGGAGAAGGCGGGCTGGCTGCTGACCCAGCGCGGCCTGGGCCCCTGGGCCCGCATCTACCGCACTCCGGAGGACGGCAAGCGGGTCTGCGTGCAGCTGTGCATCCCCGCCTGGGGCGCGCTCGCGTCCGGTGGCTGGCAGATCCCCGACGGCCTCGGCCCGGCCGACCTGGCCCGCCTGCTCGGCACCTACGCGAAGCGCGTCCTCACCCCGCGCGGCTCCACCGCCGTCTCCGGCCTCGAACTCGTCACCGCGCTGCGCCCGCCCACCCGGGCGGTGCGCACCGAAACGGGCTGGATGTCCGGGCCGGTGGAGGGCTCCCGCCCGAAGGACGCGTTCGACCCGGCGCCGCCGGAGGTCCCGGACGTCCACCCGCTCGCCCAGGACCGCGAGGCGGGCGGCGAGCTGGTGACCGAGGCGTGGGACTGGCACCGCCCCCTCACCGACGCCGAGCAGGCGGCGCCGTTCGCGGTCGGCCTCGATGTGAACATGGCCTTCCTCGCCGCCGCCGGCCGCCTGACGCTGCCGCTGTCCGGCCCGGTGCACGAGCTCAACCCCGCCTTCGACCCCAAGACCCCCGGCAGCTGGCTGGTCGACCTGTCCGCCGTCGACACCAACCCGCTGCTCCCCAGCCCGTTCACCGCGGACGGCTCCCGCCCGACCGGGCCGGCCTGGTACTCCACGGTGAAGGTCGCCTACGCCATGGAACTCGGCGCCCAGGTACAGCCCACCGAGGCGTACCTGCGCTACGAGCACGGCCCCTACCTCGACCCGTGGCACAAGCGGCTGCGGCAGGCGTACCTGGACACGATGGCCGCCCTCGGCGTCCCGCTCACCGCCGACGACCCGGTGGCGTTCCTGAACGCCATGGCCGCCGTCAAGCAGGGCGACCCGGCCGAGCTCGCCATCCTCAGCGCCATCCTCACCGCCATCAAGCAGACCGCCAAGGGCACCATCGGCAAGATGCGCGAACGCCCCCGCGGCCACGGCTACAAGCCCGGCGAGCGCTGGGCCGCCCTGGAGCGGTCGACCTGGGACCCGCTGATGCGCGCCCTGGTCATCGACACCGCCACCGTCAACCTCCACCGCAAACTCCGCAAGATGGCCGGCGACACCGGCCTGCGCTGCTTCGCGGTGCTCTCCGACTGCGCGGTGTTCGCCTCACCCGGCCCCGGCGCCCTCGACATCCTCACCAAGCCGGACGGCACCCTCACCACCTCGCTGCGCCTCGGCGTCAGCCCCGGGATGGTCAAGTTCGAGGGCAGCAGGCCGATGCCGGAGATCGCCGAGCTGCTCGCCGACGACGCGAACCCCGCCCGACACATCAAGACCGGCGTCGTCTCCGCCGACGAGTAGCCGGCGCCCCGGCCGGGCGCGCACCACCCGGGCCCGGCCGGCGCCCGCACCGCACGACCCATCAGCAGCGGGCCGCCAGGACCGGCGGCCCGGAACAGGGAGGGACCCATGCAGCACGACCCGCGCGCCGAACAGCTCGCCGCCGCCTACTGGAACCACACCCGGACGGGTTCGGCCGCCTGGATCCGCCTCAAGCCGGAGATCCGGGCCGAGCTGACCGAGCAGGCCGACACCTGGCTGCGCGCCGCACAGGCCGCGGGCATCATCGCGCCGCCCGCCGCGCCGAGCGAGGACCACACCGCCCTGTGGCTGGACGACCAGGGCGGCGTGTGGAACGACGTCCCGACCAGCGACGGCGACGACGACCTGGCGCTGCCGCTGGTGACCGCCCGCGAGGAAGTCGTCTCCCGCCGCGACCTCGAAGACCGCGGCCACCGCCTCACCCTCATCGGCTGGACCCGCTGAACCCGACCGCCCGGCACCGGGCGGTCCTCACCACCATCACGACCCCGAGGAAGGACAGCCCGATGGGGGAGATCGACGAGGGCCTGGAGCGCGCGGAGCGCACCCGCCCGATCCCGCAGTCCACCGCCGCCCGGATGCGGTTCCTGCTCAAGGGCGCCAAGGGCTCCACCAGGAAGCTCGCCCAGGACCTCGGCGTCAGCCAGCGCACCGTGCAGCGCTGGCTCAAGGGCCAGGGCACCCCGAAGCCCGCCGCCGCCAAGGCCATCGAGACCAAGGTCCGCGCCGGCTGGCAGCCGCGGGTGAAGAAGCGGGTGCGCCGTGACGCCGAGAAGAACGGCTTCATGCTGCACATCCAGGCGACCTTCGGCTACTCGGCGGCCGGCGGCTCGACCGACGACCCGCGCGAGCGCATGATCACGCAGAAGATGCCCGGCGACGTCGCCCGCCGGCTCTACGAGGCCCGCGACGCCGGAGCCACCCAGGCCCAGCAGGAGCAGATCATTGCCGAGGCCCTGCGCGAGCAGTACTTCAAGGACGGCGGCCGCCGCGCCTCCGGCCTCGACGTCGAGCTCAACGACGTCGCCTGGATGGACCTGGAGGGGCTGTAACGCCGAACAGACCGTCCTGCCCACACACCCACACCCTGGCCGTCTCTCCAGCCCGAGTGGGCGCTGCTCATTCACCTGATTGAGAGGAATCCAGCCGTGACCAGCACCAGCACCAACCTGGTTCGCCTGATGGCCGAAGCCGCCGACCTCCTGGAGCGAGCCGGCAACCTGGACCAGCCCCTTAACGTCGCCATCAACCTGCAGCTGGCCGCGATGCCCGACATCCAGGTCACCGGGCCGTTCGGCGCCCCGATCGCCAAAGTGCGCTCTGCCTTCGACCACCTCGGTGACATCCTTGGAGCGAAGGGCGAGCTCAAGCCGGTTGCCGACGGTACGTACTGCTACCAGGCCTACACCGCACTGCCCAGCGGTTCCACCGTCGGCCTGCTCGTCCTCACTCCGCACCCCGACCTCCCAACGGCGCCCCCGGCGCCGCGCACCACCACGACCGCCCGGACCGCCGCCCTGTTGCGCGCCCTGGCGCCATGGGCGAGTGGGTTGCCGACCAGCGAGATCTGCACCCTGCGGCTCGCCGACCACGGCACCGACCACAGCGTGGAGATCACGATCGGTGGGACCGGCGCCAATCACGTCCGACGCACCGCCGCCGAGGCCGTCGCTGCCGGTCTGCCCGCCCGGCTTGAGCACCGCCGCTTCGGATCCCGAGGCGACGGCATCCTTCCCACCGGCCACCTCCTGAGGATCACCACCCTTTGAACGGACGAGGATCCCGTCGAAGGGGCCCGCGACGCCGGAGCCAGCCAGGCCCAGCAGGAGCAGACCCTCGCCGAGACCCTGCGCGACGAGTACTTCAAGGACGGCGGCCACCGCGCCCGCAGCCTCGACGTCGAACTCAACGACATCGCCTGGATGGACGTCGAGCTGTAGTACCCCTTCAGTGGCCATCGTGTCGCCGAAATAGGCCAGCCCCGGCCGCCGAAAAATCGGCCGGGGTTTTTTCTTTGACCGACCGAGCGAAATACATCCGGAGGAAATCCATGGAATTCCATGAGCAGCAGTTCCGGCTGCCGGTGCACCGCGACCAGGACGGGGCGCTGGTGGTCCCGGCCGACTTCGTCACCGGCCTGCTGCGCGGCATCGCCGCCACCTGGCAGGAGTGGGCGCACCAGGACGTGCCCGGCATGGACCCGGTGACCACCACCGGGCTCAGCGCGGTGCTGGCCGATCTCGCCGACCAGCTGGACGTCGAGTGCATCGCCACCGCAGGCCACGCCCACCCGGCCGGCTGACCACACCCGCGCCCGGACGCCGTCCGGTCCGACGAACAACGCGTCCGCCCACTCACCGCACCACGGGCCCGTCTCCCCACCACCGGGGAGGCGGGCCCTTTTGCATGCCCCGACGAAGGAGATGCCGATGCCGACGCTCCACTACGCCCCCGCCGCCGCCCGCACCCTGCGCTGCCTGGAACGCCGCCGCACCGGTGCGGCGAAGCTGCGCCGGGTGCGCCGCGCGCTCGACCAGCTCGCCGCCGACCCCCGCCACCCCGGCCTCCGCACCCACCGCTACCACGCCCTGCCCGGCCACACCGGCCGCCGCGTCTTCGACTCCTACGTGGAGAACGGCGCCGGCGCCTGGCGGATCTACTGGACCTGGGGCCAGGACGAGACCGGCCGCCCCGAGCGCGACGGCCAGGACGACGCGGTGCTCACCGTGCTGCTCATCGGCCCCCACCGCTGACACCGCCACGCCCGTGCGCCGCCCGCCCCGGCGCCCGCGCCGCGGCACGGGCGAGCCGTCGCCGACTACTGCCCCTGGCGGGGCAGGGCGATCCGATCGATCACGTCCTGGCGCACGACGACACTGCGGCTGATGCTGTCGGCCCAGGTCTGACGCCGCACCTGGGTCACCGGACGGACGAACCCCGCGAACCCCGGCAGAGCGTCCAGAACGTGCAGAACACCGCGCACCAGAGCCCGCGCCGCCCCGATCGGCGCACCGGTGTCCTCGTCCACCAGCACGATCCCCACCAGCCGCCCACCAAGCCCCTGACCGGTACGCCCGCGCTCGGCCCACTGCACAAGCAGCCACCCGCCGCCGACCACCCAGTACCCGCCCGCCAACACACCCCGGATGTCCTCGCCCGCGAACAACGCAACCACCTGCAACGCCGCGAACGCCGGCGACAACACCGACAACCCGGCCAGATACGCCGTCATCAACCCGCCCGCGATCCCCACCTCCACACCCGCCGCCGTCGCCCGCTGCGCCCAGGACGCCAGTCCCGGGATGGCGCACTTCCTCGCATACGCGGTCGGGGCCGGACCGGCCGGGGCACCGGCGTGCCACCAGGACGCAGCGGGCGACGGCAGGGTGGGGTACGGCGTGTGATCATTCATGACCGGGTCAACGCCCCTCCGACCGGTCAGGGCACGCCGGGGACTCCGTAGCCGCCGCCGATGGCATGTTCGCGGCCGAAAAAACCGAGGTCAAAGCCCTGGCCACCCGCCGACCAGCGGGTCTAGCATTCCCGCCACGGCGGCCCCACCACAGCACCACCGGGCCGCCGAGCAGAGCAGCCGCGCCATGCCACCCGGCGCTGCTGGCCTCCCACCGGCCGGGTCCCGCGGACCACCCCCCTGTCTCCCCGGGACCCGGCCACGCTGCGCCCCGCCGGGTCCGTCGGTCAGGACGGTCGTCGGGAGCGGGCGGCCTGCTGCATCTCGGCCTCCCACAGGTGCCGGCGTCCGGCGGCGAGCTCGCGGCGGACCTGGTCCTCGGCCTGTTCCAGGATGCGGTAGTAGGTGTCGTCGTAGGCCTCGACGACCTGGTAGGTCCACATGCCCGGCAGGACGTCGCGGCCCACCAGCCGGTGTTCGACGAGGTCGGCCTGCTCCTGGTGGCCGGCCTCGCGCAGCAGGCGGGCTGCTTCGGCGAGCATCTTGTCCGCGCCGCCGGTCATCTGGTGGAAGGCCACCAGGTGACCGCGTGCCCGCACCGTGTACTCCAGCGCCTTCGACAGCACCCCCAGGGCTTCGACGGTCGCGTCGTTCACCCCCGCCGGCCGACGGTGTGCCTCGTCCGGCTTGTCGGTTCTGGCTTCGCCCACCGTTGCCTCCCGTAGTGCCTCCGGTTTCCTTCACTCTCGCCCGGTCGGAGGGCGGGCGCGTGCGGAGAGCCGATCAGCGGCATGGCGCCAGGGGCCTCCCCTCACTCTCCCCATTGCGGAACGTAGCCCGTTTGCCCTGTTGCCCGGACCGGGCCCGGGCAACAACCACGACGCCGTTGCGGTCGATCCCGACCGGGACGGTCGGCCGCGGCGCGCTCCGCTACCGCACCCTGGCCAGCGCCCGGATGCGCTGGACCATCCTTCGCTGCCGCCTACCCTGCGCCGCCGGATCCGCCGTCCGGGCCGTGGCCGGCCCAGCCGTCGGCCCGTCGCCGCACCGCTCGCGCCGAGGACGGCGCTCCCTGGGTAGTTGCCGTCGACGGGTTGGCGGGTACCTGTACGGGGCCAAGGCCCCTGCCGCACCGGCCTGCCCACCCACCAGCCTGCGCGCCGGCCCTGAAGCCCAACCGCCACAACCCACCTGGACGAGAACGAGCCGCACCACCATCCACGACGACCGCAGCGGCGGCAGGGCCGCCCGTCGCGACCCGCGCCCATGATCCTGCGCCGCCATCGCGTACCGGTAGGGCACGGAAGCCGGCTATCGGTTGGATGAGCGCGGAAAGGGCCGTCAAGGCCCGGGTCCGGCGGCAGCCGGACTTCCGTGATCGGCGCCGTACAGCCCAGCTGCAACGGTCAGCAGGTCGGCTACGACGCCGGGCCCGGGCAGCGGCAGTGGCACGGGCGGCAAACCCGCCGGAGGCTCGACGGTAGAGCTGCTGCCCAGGCCCGGGCACCACAGCCTGCAGGATCGGGCGGAGCCCGATGGGAGAGCATGCGGCGCGGCAAGCGGTTCTTGAGCTTTTCCGCCGGCCCATCGGCTCGGCGGCCGCGGTCCGGCCATCGCGCCCGGCTACGCTGCCAACGGCGCCCGCCGGACCCGAGACGCGCACTCACGGGCCATCACCGGCGGGTGCCGCCTTCCCGACATCCGGTCGAGGGATCTGTCGGAAGCCTCCCCAGGCCTGACCTGCGGTCTCAGAACCGCTCGACGGCCCGCGCGTCGTCGGTCAGCGCGTAGCGGCGGCAAGCGAGCAGCTGCTCGGCGGTGCTGCCGATCTCCTCGACCTGGTGGAGGGCGGCGCAGGCGGCCAGGGGGAGCGCGCCGATCCGGTGCTGGGCGATCGGGTGGGTGTGGACCACGGCACTGCCGCAGTCCACTCCGGCGGGGCTTCCTGCCCCGTAGGCTCCTCTCCTGTGCCTGATGACATCTCTGTTCCCGACGACCTGATCGCTCTGCAGCTGGCGGCCCGGGCCGCGCAGCGCGCGGTCGAGGAGTTCACCGCCGAGATCGCGGCGGAGGCCCGTACAAGATTCCCCGCTCCGGAGCAGTGGCTGGAGCGCCTGTGCTGGCCGGCCGATCCGCCGGCGGGCGCCTTGCAGGACGGGCCGGCCGCCTCGTTCTGGCCGCCGGATCTCACCGAGCGGCTCCGGCAGCTGCGAGAGGCAGCCGGCACCGCCTGGACGAAGGCGGGCGAGCATCCGGCCTTCGTCCAGGCCAGGGCCGACGGCCAGTACCCGAAGCTCCTGACCGCAGTGCACAAGCGCATCAGCGAGGCCGAAGCGGCGACTGCCTGAGCGGCGGCCCGCCGGCCGAGGCCGCCTCGCCCAGGCCCGCCGGGTCCGTCGCCCAGAACGGGTGGGCGTACAGCTCGGCACCGACCCCGGCGAACCCGACCCGCCTTTCCTCGCTCGGGTCGGTGGGCCAGGGCGGGCTCGGCCTCGTACCCATCCCGTCCGTAGCCGAGCCCGGGGTGACAGACTGTCAGCCATGAGTGATCAAAACGGCCATCCGCCCCGGCGCCCGTTGGCCCAGCCGTTCTCGCACGCGGGCGACGCTGCCGACGAACCGCTCGCCGAACGGCTGCTCCCGGCCGAGCGTCTCAGCTCGCCGTTCTCCGCCCCGACCGCCTCCGAGGCCGAGTCCGGCCAGGCCCTCCCGCAAAGCAGCCGGCGACGCCTTGGCCCCGGCGGCCTCGCCGCCCAGGCCCCGGCCTGACCGAGGCCGACCCGCATCAGGCCGACCGCCCAGGAGCCGGCGCTCACATCGATCGGACGGCCCGCTCGCAGCGCGGGCAGACGTGCCCGGCGTACCGGGGCGGGTACCAGCGCGAGCCCGGACCGGACGGCCGCCACGGGTCGACGACCATGCTCGCGGTCTCGATCCCGCAGGCCGTCACCGGCAGCGGGTCACCGGGCACGTCCGGGTCGGAGCCGGCGGCGTGCACGACCAGGAGGTCCGGCTGCTGCGGCTGCTCGATCACCACGAGAACGCCCACCACCCCACCCTCCGCCGACGCCGGACACCACCGCACCCGGTGACTGTGACTGCGACCGATAGTTTGCGAGGCTCCCCCGAGTCGCCGCAGGCCACGGCCAAGTTCCGAGGCGAAGTCTGCGAGTCGTTCCGACCGATAGTTTGCGAGGCTAGGACGTGGTCGACCCGGCCGCTCCGGCGAAGTCGCAGGTCAGCGCGGAGCGGGCGAGCGGTCACCTGCGACTCGCAAGATGCGGTTCGGATTCGCAAGGTATCCGTCGAAGTCACAGTGACCGGCCAACAGAGCACCGAACGGCCCGGTGAGTTCCGCCCCGCACACCCGGGGAGTTTCGCCCCGCCGAACTCCCCACCGCAGGTCAGCGCACCGGTACACCCCCGCCCCACGACCGTGCCGCACCCGCTTCGCCGCCGCCACCGAAGTACGGCACGGCCCCGGGACAACCCGGCGGGGCCGTGCCGCAGACCCCCTTGTCCCCGCCCACCGGGCCCGGACTATCGCCCCGCCACCGGATGCGAGGCGAAACCCGCCCGGCACGCCGACCTCGGCGGCTACGATCCCGGAATGGACAGCGCCCCGCCGACCGCCGCCACCGACCAGCCGGCCGACGACGCGGGCCAAGCCCCGCGGTGCGCCCGCCCCGACTGCCCCAACCCGGCGCCGAAGGGCCCCACCGGACGCCCGAAGCAGTACTGCTCGCGCTCGTGCCGAAGCAAGATCGACCGCCTCAAGGCCAAGACCCGCGCAGCGGCAGCCGAGGACACCCCACCCAGCCCCACCGCAGCACCACACAGCGCCGCACCCGCCACCCCCGCAACAGCAACCGAGGCCGAGGCCGACGACGACCTCGCCCACTTGGGCCGGGACGGCCAGCACCTCCTCGGCATCGCCGACGCGCTGCGCCGCCGCCTGACCCGCTTCCTGGAGGAGACCGCCGCCGGTGATCCGGCCGACGCGTTCGCGGACCTGGCGAAGGTGCTGCCCGCCTACGGCACCCGCGCCTACATGGCCGCACAGGACATCCGGGACAAGGCCCGCTGGCCTCACCTGAGCGCGCACGAGCGCGTCGTCGCCCGCTCCCGCGAGCGGATCGACCACTGGGGCCTCGACGGCCCGGACGACGACGGCGCCGCCCCGGAGGAGACAAACGCCCCGCGGGGCGAAACTCCGGCCCCCGCTGCGACCGCCCCCGCGACCGAGCCGACCCCCACAACCGAGCCGGCCCCCAAGGAGGCACCGGCCTGGCAATCGGCGGCCGACATCGCCGAGCAGGCCCGGCGTACCGCCTGCACCGACCCCGAGACCCGCTTCGACTTCCCCGACCTCCTGGACGACCTGGAGCCCACCTTCGGCCCCGGCTGGGAACTCGGCTCCTGGCTTACCCCCGACGCCAAGGGCGTCCTCCAGCTGCGCCACCACAGCAGGCCGGTCGGATGGACCGCGCCCCTGCCCGACGGACCGTGGGGCCAGGCCGGCTGGATCGCCCTCCTCCACCAGCCGCGCGGCACCGCCAGGCTCCTCGTCGACCACTTCTCCCGCCCCAAGACCCACCCCAGCTCCGACCTTGCACTCGACGCCATCCTGCGCGCCCACCGGCCCACCGGGCCGACTCCCGCCCGCTGACCGGCCCTCACCAGGGCGCGGGGCCGCCGTGGTGGTGCCGGGCGATCGCCTCCAGCAGCGCCTGCCGCGCCCCCCACAGCCGGCCCTGCTCGGCGGCCAGGGCATCGGCCGCCCACACCGGCAACGGCCGCCCCAGCGCCGCCGCCCCCAGCGACTCCTCCAGCCCGGTGCCGGCCTTCTTCCACTCCTCCAGCTGCCGGACCAGACCCCGCACCAGGACATCGACGGCCCGGCCCGGGTCCCGCCCGTCCTGCCGGGCCTCCTGGCCGGCCTCGCCGAGGACGTCCTCGTCCAAGTCCTCGAACACCTCCGCCCACCGCTCGGCCACCAGCCGCCGATGCTCCGCCAGCACACGCTGCAGATCCGCCTCGACCGACTCCCGGGCCCACGGCAACGGCGACCGCGACGACTGGACACCCACAGCGGCCAAAGCCCGGCCGGCACCCGGCCCCAGCCCAAGACCGCGCCGCACACGGGACGAAGAAGTACTGCTCACCCCCGCTCCAACGCCGCCGGACCCGCCTTCGTCACCCCGGCCGCCAAACCCGCAGCGCAAGACCGGCCGACCGCGGCCCGCGTCGAGCCAGCCGTACGAGGTACCGCCCACAGCCCGCCCCGGGTAACGTCCGGCGTGCTACCCGAAGCGCCGTCACGGCGCGCGCACGGGCCAGCGAGGCGAAAGAGCCGGCCACAGATCCCCGGGTGTCTCCCCGGGGCCGTCCCCGGGTGTTGCCCCGGGGGGCTCCCCTCACCAAGGTTTCGACATCAGCCCAGGTCATCCCCAAGATTCTGGCCTACCCGGTGCTGCCGACAACCCCTTCCCTTCCCTTCTTTGAGCTGTTGGTGGTTGGTGGTGCAGTTGGGTAGGGCGGGCTCGGGTTCACCGCCGGGTCCAGTGCTGCCCTACCCCGCTCCAGAGCCGCTGTGGCTCTCCCCCTTCCCGGCCGGGGCGGCCGGGCGCCTCCCGGTGGTCGGCGCGTAGCGGGAGCGGGCGGCGTTGGCGGGGACGGGCGGCGGCCGGGCGATGTCGGTGGTGTGAGGTAGAGAGGCAGGACGATCATCACCACGGGGAGCAGCATGGACGACCACGACGACCAGGACGAGCAGCAGCCCGGTGGCCCGAGCCGCCCCGGTCGGGTGCACTTCCGCCGCTCCGCCCGCAACCCCAACGGCTCGACCGCCCCGCTGCGCGCCGACGTCCTCGCGGCGCTGGGCGTGCTGAAGATCGCCACCTACAAGCAGCTGCACGCCCTGATCGCCGCCGACGAGTACCGCGCCCACCACCGCGTCGAGCACGTGGCCGAAGCGGTCCGGGACCTGGAGAAGCACAAGCTGGTCGACGTACGCGGCGCCACCTCGCCGCCGGGCCGCCGACCCGCACCCAAGACCACCCCGGCCGAGGGAACGGGCGCCAAGCCGAAGCCGGGCGGGCCGGGTGCGGAGAAGATCGTCGGCCTCACCCCGCTCGGCCTGGCCGCCGCCGCCGAAGCACTCGGCGACGACCGCGACATGGGCGGCCACGCCCGCGGCGCCGGCCTCACCGGCGCCCCGCACGCCATGCTCGTCAACGAGCTCATCATCACCGCCGTCACCGGCACCACCACCCACGGCGCCCCACCCCGCACCGACAACCGCCAGGCACCCCCGCGCCGCCCCCTGCCCACCGGCCCACTGCCCGGCGGCATCGAAGCCTGGGCCACCGAGACACCCCACACCATCACCGGCAAGTTCAACGTCATCCCCGACGCCGTCGTCCGCCTGCCCGAGATCGGCATCCCGGTGGCCTTCCTGGAGCTCGACCGGGGCACCATGACCGACGTGCGCAAGGTCGCCGGCAAGCTCGACAACTACAAGCGCTACTTCGACCGCACCGTCCAGGACGGCGGCCAGGAGCGCCTGGAGGTCGAGGTCCGCTACAACGCACCCGAGCCCGAGTACGGCTACAGCCACCGCCGCACCGTCCGCCCGCCTGTCCTGTTCGTCCTGGACCAGGGCACCAGGGGCAGCCGCCCCCGCTACAGCCCCGAGGCCCTGGAACAGCGCCTGAAAGACCTGCGCAACGCCACCAGCGAGCACTGGCAGGGCTGGGCGGGCGAGCAGGAAGGCGTCACGTACGCCACCTTCCACGGCAAGATCCCCGTGCTCGGCACCACCGTCGAGCGCCTGCGCGAACACGGCTGGCAAGGACCCACCTGGTGGCGCTTCGGCCGGCCCGGCTGGCACTCCCTCACCGACGCCCTCAACGACGAACCCGACTGGGACCTGATCGACCAGCGCCGCCAAGAACGCGAGGACCAGGAGAAAGCCGAGGAACAGCGGGCCGCCAAGGCCGAGCAGGACGCCGCAGACGCCAGGCACCGCGCCCGGCTGCTCGCCGCCCGCGCCCACAACGACGCCCTGCACCCGTGCCACACCTGCAAGGGCCCGCTCGGCGGCGCCCACGACTCCCCAGGCGAGCTGGACGGGAACGCCGACCCGGACCGCCTGGAGTGCCCGTCCTGCGACCGCCAGCGCCGCACCACCAAGGGACGGCCGATCATCCTGGAGCTGCCCACCCCCCGCGCCCTCCGCCGCGCCGAGAAGAACAGCCCGCCCGGGGACGACCCCTGGTGGCAGGTGCGTCTCCTCCACGCAAAACGCTGGCCGAAGCAGGCCAGAAGCAACGGAGAAACCCCCTACAGCATGACTCAGATTCCGTATGGACGGTCCATTCCGTAGGGCTTCAGGAAAGGCGCATTGAAGAAATGTTCATTCTTTGGCCGCTATGTCGATTCCAGATATGGCGGCCGAAGCGCTTTCTGTGGCGGAATTACCCGTCTCCAGCAGGGAAACAGAAGCGCCCAGGAAGACCCATTCTCTGCGCATACCCGGGAGGGCCGGCCTCCCGGCGGCCTGCCCGGGCCCCCAGAGGCGCCTCTGCTGGGATGCCAGACGGTATACCTCTGGGTATCCTCGACGGTATGACGATGACGACCATAAAGGTGCAGGCCGGGGTGCGCGACGAGCTCGCGCGCCTGGCGGCCGACGACCTCGGCGGAGTCACGCTGAACGCCGCCCTGGAACACCTGCTGACCGAGCACCGCAAGAACCAGATCCTCGCCGCCTACGCCCGCCTGGAGGCCGACGAGACCGCCTGGGCCGACTACCAGAACGAGCTGGACCAGTGGGACGGCGCGGCCGGCGACGGCCTGGGCGGTGAGGCGTGAGCCGCAAGTCCGCCCCCTGGCAGGTCTGGATGGCCGACCTGTCCCCGGTCATCGGCTCCGAGCAGGCAGGCCGACGCCCCGTCGTGGTCGTCTCCAGCCCCCTGTTCGCCGCCTTCCCCACCGCCATGGCCATCGTGGTCCCCCTCACCACCGCCGACCGCGGCCTGCCCCACCACGTCCCCGTCACCTCCCGCCGCTCCGGCCTCGACCGCCCCAGCTGGGCCCGCACCGACGACGTGCGCACCATCTCCGAGCAACGACTCCTCGGCGCCAGGCCGCTCGGAACCGTCACCGACAAGGAAGCCGACGAGATCCGCACCTACCTGCGGCTCATGATCGACCTCTGATGCCCCGGTCCCGGGCCGCTGCAAGGCCACCCGGGACCGCACCCCGTCCAACCCGCACAGGGAAAACGGCAAGAATTCCCGACAGTCGAATTATGAAACATCTCATCCGGAGACCATGGCAGGGAATTCTGTCGCCCCGGTTAATTCCCCGGGGGCCAGGATCCACACCGCACATCCGGCAAGGTTCCCCGACAGGCAACAACTGATACACTTGCTGACGTGCGGTCACCTGGCAAGCCCGCCACCATCCCTGGGTCCAGGGATGGTCCTACGGTGAACCAGCCCCCGCAGGCT
>NZ_JBICVH010000036.1:0-44517 GCF_043198905.1 Kitasatospora sp. NPDC048715
TTTGGCACGCTGTTGAGTTCTCAAGGAACGGACGCTTCCTTCGGACCGCCTTCCAGCGGACCCTCCGGGCTTCGTTCTTTCGTGTTTCCAGCTTACCAGACGTTTTCCGCTCCGTTTACCGGGGCTTCATTCATCCGATTCCCGCTGGCGGGATTTCCTGCGAACTTCGTTCCGAAGCCTATCAAGGCTTTCGGAGTGCTCAGTCCGTGGGATTTGCTTCGTCGGAGGGTGCGCATTTCGTGAAATGCACTCGCCTCGATTCGGCGGTGTCGTAGACACTAACGCCCGGAACCGACCGTTGTCCAGTCAGTCCCAACCGTTGAAACCTACTAGCCCGCCCTCACCACGTCAATGGTTTGGCCGGACGAGAGGAAGACTAGCAGGTCAGGGGCCTGTGGATCACATCGGCTCAGGCGGCGACCGGCTGGAGGTCCGCCCGGTCGGCCGCCTCCAGATCGCCGAACTCCCCGCCCTCGGCGGCCCTTCGGCCCAGCACCAGGGCGTAGAGGAGGAAGGCCGCCTCGGCCAGCACGCCGATGGAGATGCGGGCCCAGGTCGGCAGGCCGGACGGGGTCACGAAGGCTTCCAGGACGCCGGAGACGGCCAGGACCGTCGCCAGGCCGATCGACATGCCGATGATCGCGCGGCCCTGTTCGGCCAGCGCCACCGAGCGGGTGCGCGGGCCGGGGTCGATCACGGTCCAGCCGAGGCGCAGCCCGAGGCCGCCGGCCACGAAGACCGCGGTCAGCTCCAGCAGGCCGTGCGGAATGAGGAGGCCGAGGAAGACGTCGAGCCGCCCGGCGGAGGCCATCAGTCCGACGCCGATGCCGAGGTTCACCACGTTGGTCCACATCACGTAGAGCACCGGAACGCCCAGCGCGATCCCGAACAGCAGGCACTGCACGGCGATCCAGGCGTTGTTCGTCCACACCTGTGCCGCGAAGGAGCTGGCCGGCCGGTCCGAGTAGTACGCCTCGTACTGGCCGCCGGGGCGGGTCAGCTCGCCGAGGTGCTCGGGGGCGATCAGGCTGTTGCGGACCTCGGGGTGGGTGGCCATCCACCACGCGAGCAGTGCGGTGGCCACCATGGAGACGATCGCCACCGGTACCCACCAGCGGCGCGCGCGGTAGAGCGCGGCGGGGAAGCTCACCGCGTAATAGCGGGCGACGTCCTGCCAGCCGTTGGTCCGGGCGCCGGTGACCGCGCTGCGGGCGCGCGAGACCAGTCCGGTCAGCCGGCTCACCAGGGCCGGGTCGGGCGCGGCGGCCTGGACCTTGGCGAGGTGTCCGGTGGCGCGCTGGTAGAGCGTGACCAGTTCGTCGGCCTCCTCCCCGCCGAGCCGGCGCCGGCGGGCGAGGGCGTCCAGCCGGGCCCACTCCCCCTGGTGGGTGGCGACGAAGACGTCCAGGTCCATTTCGGCGGCTCCATGATCGGCGGCGGGCGCGGACGTGCGTGCGCGGGCGGGTGCGTCCAGGCGGGCGGCGGGTCCGGGCGGACACGTGCGGCCCAGCATGCCAGCAGCGGCCGCCGCCGCGGCCGCCGGGATCTCACTTCCCGTGCGCCCACTGGGCCCCGTATGTTTGCGGCTGCGGATCAGACTGCGGAGAGCGGGTCAGGGGGGCCGATCCGGGGTGATTCCCTCCCCCGGCACTGCCGCACTCCCAGGAGCGGATCTCCATGGGTGAGCCGTACGGGCTCCAAGAACGTGAACGGACAGGTGTCTTGAGCGACCTGGTGACGGGTGAGGCGGTCGTTCTCGGCCTCCGGACGGCGAAGCTTCCGAGCAGGGCCCTGGCGATCGTGATCGACCTGCTGGTGGAGTTCGCGGCCCTGCTGGTGTTCACGCTGCTGCTGAGCCTCGCCCTGATCGGGCTCGACGGCGCGGCGCTGGCCGCCACGATGATCGGCCTGACGGTGTTCTTCCTGGTGGCCGTGCCCGTGATGGTCGAGACCCTCACCCGCGGCCGTTCGCTCGGCAAGGCCGCGCTCGGCCTGCGGGTGGTGCGCACCGACGGCGGGCCGGTGCGGTTCCGGCACTCGCTGGTGCGCGGGCTGGTCGGCTTCTTCGAGATGATCGTGCTGACCGGCGCCCCGGCCGTGATCACCTCGGTGGTGCACTCGGACGGCAAGCGGCTGGGCGACATCTTCGCCGGGACGGTGGTCGTCCGCGAGCGCACCCCGGGCGCGGGCGGCACCGCCTCCCCGCTGCCGCCGGTCCACCCGCACCTGCTGCAGGCGATGGGCCACGAGCTGGTCGCGATGGACCTGTCCGCCGTACCCGAGCCGCTCTGGCTGGCCATCCGCCAACTGCTGGGCCGGGTCGGCCAGTTGGATCCGGCGGTGATGCTCCGGATGTCCACCCGGCTCGCCGAGGACCTGTCCGCCCGGATCGGCCACCCGATCGCGCCGGGGCTGCACCCGGCGGCGTACCTGGGCGCGGTGCTCACCGAGCGCCAGCGGCGGGAGTGGATGCGGGCCCAGGAGCAGCTGTGGGCGGCCGGACGGGGACCCGCCCAGGTGCCCGCTCCCCGTCCGGCCTCCGGTCCGGTCCCCGCGCCGGCTCCGACGGTCACGGCCGACGGACGGCCCGTCCGCGTCCTCGGCCTGCCGGCGCAGCGGCTCGCACCGGTGGCACCGACCGCGCCCGCCGCACCGCCGGTGCCCGTACCGCCCGCCGCCCCGGCATCGCCCCCGGCCCCGGCGGCTCCGTCCCTCGACAAGCCCGCCGCCGACACCGGCTTCGCCCCGCCCGCCTGAGCCGAGCCGGGTCGAGCCGGGGCGGGTCGGATCGGATCGGCCGGGCCGCCACGGCCCTGCCGGACCGCTACTCCTCCTCCGTCCCCACCCGCCAGGCGTTCGGCGGCGACGCCAGTTCCTCCAGCTCGATCCCCTCCGCCGCCAGCACCACGTCCCCCGCCAGGTGCACCACCTGCTGCTCGCCCGTCTCCAGGTCCGCCACCTGGTACCGCTCGACCAGCAGCGGCCCGGAATCCGTCTCGTGGGTGTCGACGCCCTCCAGCAGCCACCCCTGGTCGAGGGTGCGCGGAGCCAGCACCGGCTCGGTGAAGGCCACCAGCCGCACCCGCGCGCTCGCCCCCTCCGCCAGCCTCAGCAGCCGGGCGGTGGCGACCAGGAAGCCCGGCGAGCGGCCGGTGAAGGCGTGCGCCCGGTCGTGGCCCTCCGCCGCGTGCTCGCCGCCGGGGTCGGCCGCGTCGGTGCGGACCCAGGCCACCCCGTCCACCGCTCCGCCGCGCACCTGCCAGCCCCCGGCCCGCAGCTCCATCCGCAGCGGCCGGGCGCGCGAGTCCAGCGTGAGGTCGGTGCTGCCGAGCACCCGGCCGTCCGGCGCGTAGGTCTTGGAGACGTACCGCCACCCGGCCGCCCCGGGCGCGCAGCTGAAGCGCTCCTCCCCGAGCGGGACGTGGTCATGAGGGTCGTGGAGCGAGTACCGGCCGTTGGGCATGCCGGAAAGCCTACGTGCGCGCCGCGCGTGCAACCTTCCGCCCGGTGCCCGCATTAGAGCGGCGGACGGCGCGGCTGTGCGTCGCCACCACGACGAGAGGGGGTGCGGATGGCGAAGCGGACGCGCGACGCGGAGTTCACGGAGTACGTGGCCTCCAGGAGCGGCTGGCTGCGCAAGGTCGCCTATCTGCTGTGCGGGGACTGGCACCGGGCCGACGACCTGGTGCAGGAGTGCGCGACCAAGCTGTACGTGAACTGGTCACGGGCCGGCCGGGTCGAGAACCTGGACGGCTACGCCCGCAGGGTGCTGGTCAACACCTTCCTCGCCGAGCAGCGCTCGTCCTGGTGGCGGCGGACGTCGCGGACCGCGACGCCGGTGGACGTCGCCTCGGTGGCGGCCGACCTCGACGTCCAGCTCGACCTGCGCAGGGCGCTGGCCGCGCTGCCGCCCAGGCAACGGGCCACCGTGGTGCTCCGGTACTACTGCGACCTCACGGTCGATCAGACCGCCGAGGCGATGCGCTGCTCCTCGGGCAATGTGAAGAGCCAGACCTCGCGCGCTCTCGCCACCCTCCGGACGACGCTCGCCGCTCGCCCCACCACCGCCGAGAGGACGTCATGAGGACGCACGAGCAGCGTGATCTCACCGCCCGGCTGGGCGCCCTCACCGAGACCCCGGCGCCGCCCGCCGCGCTCGACACCTCGGCGGTGATCGCCCGCGGGCGGGTCCGGCTGCGCCGCCGCCGGCAGGCGCTGATCGGCGTGGTGGCCGGGTCGACCGCCACCGTGCTGGCCGGCGTGCTGCTGTTGCGCCCGGCCGGCGGGCCGCCCGCACCTGCCGTCCCCGCGCCGACCTCCCCGGCCTCGCCCACGCCGTCCCCGACCGCCGTCCCGACGCCGACGGCGTCCACCGGCCCGCTGAGCGCCGAGGCCCGCTTCGGCTGGCTGCCGCCGTGGCTGGCCCGACCGGCCGTCGGCTACGCGAACAGCGACGGACGGTCCGTCACCACCGCGGCCACCACGACCGCCGTCGAGAACGCCGTCCCCGCCCTGAAGCTCGAACTGCTGCGCGGCCCCGGCGAGCCCCTCGCCCCCGGGGTGCACACGGTCGCCGCGCCCGCGGTCGCCGGCCGGGAGGCCCAGTGGCTGGTCACCGACGCCTCGGGAGTCCCGGTCGGCCTGCGCTGGATGACCGCCTCCGGTCGCTGGGCCGATCTGAGGGCCACGCTGTGGATCGGGGCGAAGGTCAAGGAGGACCTGCTCAGGGTCGCGGCCGGGGTCGAGTTCGGCGGCCGGGACGTCCCGTTCCCGGTGCGGCCGACCGGCGTGCCCGCCGAGTTCGAGCCGCGGAACATCGAGGTCCACCGGCCGTCGAAGGACACCGAGCCCCCGTGGAGCGCCATCCTGTCGTACACCGTCGACGGGAAGTGGCTGAGCGTCACCGTCCAGCCGGAGAGCTTCGGGGTGTTCGTCGACGGCAGGCCGGACGGCGGCACCCCGGTGTGCCGCGTCGACAAGGGCGTCCGGCTCTGCGCCAACGGGACGGCCGCGGGGAGCCGGCCGGTGCAACAGGCCGGCGGACTGGCGGGCCTGCTCAGCCGGTTCACCGTGCTCGGTGCTGACGAGGCCTCCTGGACGGCGACGGGGCCCGCGGACCGGCCCCGCTGACGGAAGCGGCCGACGAACCTGCCGACGGGCCCCGCAGACGCCGGCGGCCGGCGCCCCCCGAGGGGAGGGCGCCGGCCGCCGGACGGTTCACCGATCAGTAGCGGTACTGCTCGGCCTTGTACGGGCCGTCGACCGGGACGCCGATGTAGTCGGCCTGGTCCTGGGTCAGGGTGGTCAGCTTCACGCCCAGCGCGTCGAGGTGCAGGCGGGCGACCTTCTCGTCCAGGTGCTTCGGCAGCACGTAGACGCCGATCGGGTACTGCTCGGTCTTCGTGAACAGCTCGATCTGGGCGATCGTCTGGTTGGCGAAGGAGTTGGACATCACGAAGGACGGGTGGCCGGTCGCGTTGCCCAGGTTCAGCAGGCGGCCCTCGGACAGCATGATGATGGTGTGGCCGTCGGCGAAGCGCCACTCGTGGACCTGCGGCTTGACCTCGGTCTTCACGATGCCGGGCAGCTTCGCCAGGCCCGCGATGTCGATCTCGTTGTCGAAGTGGCCGATGTTGCCGACGATCGCCTGGTGCTTCATCTGCTCCATGTGCGAGGCAAGGATGATGTCCTTGTTGCCCGTGGTGGTGATGAAGATGTCCGCGATCGAGACGACGTCCTCCAGGGTGGTGACCTGGTAGCCGTCCATCGCGGCCTGGAGCGCGCAGATCGGGTCGATCTCGGTGATGATCACGCGGGCGCCCTGGCCGCGCAGCGACTCGGCGCAGCCCTTGCCGACGTCGCCGTAGCCGCAGACGACGGCGACCTTGCCGCCGATCAGGACGTCGGTGGCGCGGTTGATGCCGTCGATCAGCGAGTGGCGGCAGCCGTACTTGTTGTCGAACTTCGACTTGGTGACGGCGTCGTTGACGTTGATGGCCGGGAACAGCAGCTTGCCGTCACGGTGCATCTCGTACAGGCGGTGGACACCGGTGGTGGTCTCCTCGGTCACGCCCTTGATCGTGGCGGCGACCTCGGTCCACTTGTTCGGGGTGTCCTTGAGGGTGCGGTTGAGCAGCTCCAGGATGATCCGGAACTCGTCGTTGTCCGCGGTGGACGGGTCCGGCGCGGCACCGGCCTTCTCGAACTCGACGCCCTTGTGGATCAGCAGGGTGGCGTCGCCGCCGTCGTCCAGGATCATGTTCGGGGTCTTGCCGTCAGGCCAGGTCAGGGCCTGCTCGGTGCACCACCAGTACTCGTCCAGGGTCTCGCCCTTCCAGGCGAAGACCGGCACGCCCTGCGGGTTCTCCGGGGTGCCCTCCGGGCCGACGGCGATGGCCGCGGCCGCGTGGTCCTGGGTGGAGAAGATGTTGCAGGAGCACCAGCGGACCTCGGCACCGAGCGCCGTCAGGGTCTCGATCAGGACGGCGGTCTGCACGGTCATGTGCAGCGAGCCGGTGATGCGGGCGCCGGCCAGCGGCTGCGACTCGGCGTACTCGGCGCGGATCGCCATCAGACCGGGCATCTCGTGCTCGGCCAGCTGGATCTCCTTGCGGCCGAACGGCGCCAGGGAAAGGTCGGCGACCTTGAAGTCACCGGTGATGTCGGTCGACATGCGTCTGCTCCTCGCTGATGGGGGTGGGGCCAAAGGTCCGGGCGTGCGTCGCGTGCGTCAGGCCGTACGGGTGCACGGCCACGCCGGAACAGCCGGGTCCGTGGTGGACCGGCTTCCCGTTGCGCAGCACAAACCGTCGGAGGACCTCTCTCCCTCGACCGGCGCACACCCTACGGGTGCGGACCGCCGATCGACCGCCATCAGCAGCGACGTTCTGGCTCTGGTGACGAATCTACACCGACGGCCCCGCCGGCCGTCCGCCGATGACCGATTTCGGCCCCCGGCCCGAGCGGCGCTCCAGCCGGGCCCCAGGGGCCCCGGCCGCGGGGCCGGGGCGGGGTTCAGTGCGCGTCGGCCGGGCCCGGACCACCGGGCGTGGCGGCCGGGTCGTCGCCCGCCGCGGCCTTCTCGGCGCTGTACACGTCGGGCTCCAGGTAGATCGCCCGGGCGATCGGGACGACCGCGCGGACCCGCTCCTCGGCCGCGTCGATCGCCGCCGCCACCCGGGCGGCACTGTCCTCGGCGTTGACGGCGATCTTGGCGGCGACCAGCAGCTCCTCCGGGCCGAGGTGCAGGGTGCGCATGTGGATCACCCCGGTGACCGTCTCGCCGTCCACCAGCGCCTCCCGGATCCGGTGCACCGAGTCCTTGTTCGCCGACTCGCCGAGCAGCAGCGACTTGGTCTCCATGGCGAGCACCACGGCGATCACCACCAGCAGGACGCCGATGCACAGGGTGCCGACGCCGTCCCAGACGCCGTTCCCGGTGATCACGGTGAGCCCGACGCCGAACAGCGCGAGCACCAGACCGATCAGCGCACCGGTGTCCTCCAGCAGCACCACCGGCAGCTCCGGCGCCTTCGCGGTGCGGATGAACTGCACCCAGCCCTGCCGGCCCTTGGCCTTGGCGGACTCCCGCATCGCGGTGAGGAAGGACCAGCCCTCCATCGCTATGGCGAAGACCAGCACGCCGACCGCCCAGCCCCAGGCGTCCAGGGTCTCCGGGTGGCTGATCTTGTGCCAGCCCTCGTAGATCGCGAACAGGCCACCGACGCTGAACAGCACGACGGCCACCAGGAAGCCGTACACGTAGCGCTCGCGGCCGTACCCGAAGGGATGCTCCTCGTCGGCCTCCCGGCGCGCCCGCTTGCCGCCGATCAGCAGCAGCACCTGGTTGCCGGAGTCGGCCACCGAGTGCACGCCCTCGGCCAGCATCGAGGAGGAACCGGTGAAGCCGAAGGCGGTGAACTTGGCCGCCGCGATCGCCAGGTTCGCGGACAGTGCCGCGATCAGTGCCTTGGTGCCGCCTTCGGTACTCACGCGACCGCCTCGCTGCGCTCGGCGGGCGCTTCGCACAATACGCGCCCTCTGATGATGAGCTCGCTTCGCTCACACATGCCTCGAAAGTCCTCACGGGTCGATCAGCTCGTCGAGCGCTTACCGTACCGGCCCGGAGGTTCCACCCGGCCGACCGTCTCAGGACTGCGCGGCGAGCCCCAGGTAGACGGCGGCGAAGTCGGTCAGCGCGACCAGGTCGGCCAGCGCGTGCAGCGGGTCCGGCCGGGCGCTCGCGTACTCGGTCAGCCGGACGTCGTGCGCGGCGGCCAGCCGGTGCGCCCGGCTCACGCCGAAACTGCGCGGCCCCGCGTCCTCCTCCGGCACCTCGGCCGGGCCGTCCTGCCCGTCCTCGGCCGCCGGGCCGGCCGCGCCCGGGGCGTGCCGCAGCAGCAGCACCTGAAGGTGCAGCGGGTCCGGCTCCTCGACCCGGTCGCGGAAGAAGTCGTCCGGGTCGGCACCCGCGCCCAACTGCCCGGTGAACATGCCGCGGTGGGCGGTGAGCACCTGCGGCAGCGGCCCGGCCAGCGCCGGGCGCCCGGCCCGGTCGGCCAGCTGGGCGGCGAACCGGGTGGCGGCCGCCCCCGCGATCGGGCCCTCGGCCCACAGCAGCGGGACCGTCCCGGCCAGCCGGGCGGCCAGGCCCTTCGCCGGGTTGGTGTACGCGGCGGCGTCCGGACGGCAGCGCACGGCGGTGGCGTCCAGCAGGTCGGCGACGGCCGGCAGCGCGTCGTACGGGAGCTGGGTGAGGCCGATCTTCTGGGCCAGCGCCAGCAGCGGGGTGAGGTGGGACCAGAGCGCCGCCGGGTCCTCGGCCGGCAGGTCCGGCTCGGCGGCCGCCACCGGCGCGAGGTCCTCGGACGACGCCGAGGCCACGAAGGGCAGCGGAAGGGCGCGCACCTGCAGCGCGGCCTCGGCCAGCGCGCTGCCGGCCGGGGCGGTGACGACGATCGCGCAGCCGCGCGCGTACGCCTGCTCGGCGAGGCCGACCAGGCCCTGCTCGCCGCCGTCGGCGGAACTGATCACCAGCAGGTCCAGCGGGCCGGCCCAGCCGGGCAGCTGCCAGCCGAGCCCGGCGGTGAAGGCGGGCGGGGCGCCGGCCCGGTCGGCGCGCGGGGCGGCCGCCTCGGTCGGCGGCAGCGGGGTGACCAGGGAGGCCGTGCCGGCCAGCGCGGACAGCATCTCGGCGGCGGTCAGCGCGCTGCCGTGCCCGGCGACCAGGACGGAACGCGGCCGGCCGTCCGGCCGCAGCCGGTCGAGCCCGGCCGCCTCGGCCCGGCGCAGCGCGGTGCGGACCCGTGCGCCCGCGCCGGCCAGGGCCAGCAGGGCGCGGTCGTGGTCGGCGCGCCGAAGGGCGGCCGGATCGTCGAGCAGGGTGTCGTCGAGCATGCGGCGAACCTCCGGCTGCGGTCCTCTGGGCGCGCGCTCCGCTGCGCGCCGGGCGGTCGGGGTGGGGCTTTCGCCCCGGGCAACGCCCCCAGCATCAGGCCGGGCGGCGGGCCTCGTCCACCAGGAGGACCGGAATGCCCTCGCGGACCGGGTACGCGAGGCCGCAGTCCGCGCCGGTGCAGACCAGCTCGGGCTGCTCCTCGGTGCCGCCCTCGGCGAGCGCGGCCCGGCACTGCGGGCAGACCAGGATCTCCAGCAGGAAGGATTCGAGCTTCATGGGGCTCTCCAAAGTTCGGGGGTGGCACGGAGGTGCCCCGGCCGATAGGAAATCCTACCGGCCGGGGCACCGGGGCCCGTGATCAGGCTCAGCCGCGGACGACGGCGAGCACGCCGTCGCGCAGCTCGGCCATCTTCGCCGGGTCCTTGGCCTCGACGTTCAGGCGCAGCAGCGGCTCGGTGTTGGAGGCGCGCAGGTTGAACCACCAGTCCGGGCCGGCCACGGTCAGGCCGTCCAGCTCGTCCACCGTGGTGCCCTCGGCGCCGGCGAAGGCGGCGCGGACGGCGGCCGTGCTGGCGGCCTGGTCGGCCACGGTGCTGTTGATCTCGCCGGAGGCCGCGTAGCGGTCGTACTCGGCGGTGAGCGCGGACAGCGTGCCCGGCTGGCCGCCGAGCGCGGCCAGCACGTGCAGGGCGGCCAGCATGCCGGTGTCGGCGCGCCAGAAGTCGCGGAAGTAGTAGTGCGCGGAGTGCTCGCCGCCGAAGACGGCGTCGGTCTCGGCCATCTCCTGCTTGATGAAGGAGTGGCCGACCCGGGTGCGCACCGGCTTGGCGCCGAGCTCGCGGACCACCTCGGGGACGGTCCAGGAGGTGATCAGGTTGTGGATGACCGTCGGCTCGGCCTCGCCGGCGGCGCGGGCGCGGGCGATCTCGCGGACGGCGACCAGGGCGGTGATCGCCGACGGGGAGACCGGCTCGCCGCGCTCGTCCACGACGAAGCAGCGGTCGGCGTCGCCGTCGAAGGCCAGGCCGATGTCGGCGCCGACCTCGCGGACCCGCGCCTGGAGGTCGACCAGGTTCTTCGGGTCGAGCGGGTTGGCCTCGTGGTTCGGGAAGGTGCCGTCCAGCTCGAAGTACATCGGCACGAGCTCGATCGGCAGGCCGTCGAAGACGGTCGGCACGGTGTGGCCGCCCATGCCGTTGCCGGCGTCCACCGCGACCTTGAGCCGGCGGATCCCGGTGAGGTCGACCAGGCCCAGCAGGTGGTCGGCGTAGCCGCGCAGGGTGTCCTGGGCGGACAGCTCGCCCGGCTTCACGTCCTTGGCCGGGACGGTGACGGTGTCGTCCTCGGCGGTCCAGGACTCGACCAGCTCGCGGATCTCGGTCAGGCCGGTGTCCTGGCCGACCGGGGCGGCGCCGGCCCGGCACAGCTTGATGCCGTTGTACTGGGCCGGGTTGTGGCTGGCGGTGAACATCGCGCCGGGCAGGTCCAGCTTGCCGCTGGCGTAGTACAGCTGGTCGGTGGAGCACAGCCCGATCTGCACCACGTCGGCGCCGTAGGCCGCGGCGCCCTCGGCGAAGGCCAGGCTCAGCGCCGGGGAGGAGGGCCGCATGTCGTGCCCGACCACGATCGCGGACGCGCCGGTGACCTGCACGAACGCGGCACCGAAGGCCCGGGACAGGCTCTCGTCCCACTGGTCCGGGACGACGCCCCGGACGTCGTACGCCTTCACGAGCTGCTTGAGGTCGCGCACTGCGGCTCCACCCTGGTCTTAGGACTGATCACGGAACGTCTGGGCCACCGCGCGTCGGATCGACGGGCGCGGTGACGGTAGACGGGCAGCGTACCCGGGCCGGACGAACACCCCGTGCCGGGTTGGTCCCGATCAGGCACGATCCGCCCGGCGGACCCCGGGCCTCAGTTGTCGGGCGAGCGCAGGACCCGGAGGTGGCCGCGGCGGCCGCCCTCGGTGGACTCGCCCTCGGGGCCGCGGCCCTGACGGGGGTTCTGCGGGCGGGCGGCCTCGCGAACGGCGTTGGCCAGCGCCTCCAGGTCGTCGCTGCTGCGGCGCAGCGGCCCGGCCTCGGCGGCGAGCCGGACGACCTCCCAGCCGCGCGGGGCGGTGAGGCGCTCGGCGTGCTCGGCGCACAGGTCGTAGCAGTGCGGCTCGGCGTAGGTGGCGAGCGGGCCGAGGACGGCGGTGGAGTCCGCGTAGACGTACGTCAGCGTCGCGACGGCCGGCCGGCCGCACGCGGTCCGCGAACAACGACGTACAGAGCTCACGAGGGTGGACGGTACCGCACTCCTCGCCGGGGAGCGAAGACCGCCTGCCCGGAAGGGGTGCCGTGTCGCACCGCGGGCGCCGGGGCCGCGTATCCAACGCCCCGTGCGATTCCCCGCCGGAGTGGTCCACTTCCGACCGTCCAAGGACTACCCTCGGCAGTGATATGGACAGCTCCGCACCGCAGTCATCGACAGGCCCGGCGCGCCGCCCCCGGCACCGCGACCGGCACGGGCGGGGCCTGCGCGGCCCGCTGGCGCCGCCCCAGGTGCCGATCTCGCTCACCCGCTCCGAACTGTTCGACGACTACGTGCGCGAGTCGGTGGAGCGCCTCGAACGGCGTTGGCCGCAGTTGATCGAGGTGGAGTTCGCCGTCCAGGAGGTGCCGCTGCACGAGCCGGACGGCGCCGACGCCGAGGACGGCGTGCCGCTGGGGCGGGTGTCGCCGGGCAAGCAGGGGCACAAGAGCCAGATCGTGGTGTACCGGCGGCCGGTGGAGATCCGGGCGAAGACCCGCGAGGACCGCGCGGCGCTGGTGCACGAGATCCTGATCGAGCAGGTCGCCGAGCTGCTGGGGCTGTCCCCGGACGCCATCGACCCGCGCTACGACGAGGACTGATCCCCCCGGGGCGGCACCAAGGGTGCCGCCCCGTCGGCTGCTCAGCGCAGGACGACGCCCGGATCCTGGCCGGCCTGCGGGACCTTGACGGTGCTGCGGTCGTCGCGCAGCGCCTGGACGGTGAACATCGGCACGTCCTTGGCCGGCAGGGAGAGCATCCGGGCGGCCACCACCGGGCCGCCCGAGACGGTCTCCGCGGTGAGCGCGAAGACGCCGTTCAGCCCGGCGGGCTCGGGCGCCGGGAGGGCGACCGTGCCGCCGGCCGGGACCTGGACCTCCTTGGTGGCCGGGGTGCCGCCGCCGCTGCCGGCCGAGGCGGTGACCCGGACGGTGGCGGCCTCGCCGCTGGAGGTCAGGTAGAGCGTGGAGGCGCCGGCCCGGTTGTCGGCGACGGTGGCGCGGGCTCCGACCGGGTTGCTGCCGGTGAGCCAGGCCGCGTCGGTCTTGCCGTTGGCCGCCGCCCGGTCGATCCGCAGTCCGGCGACGATCGGGGTGCGGTGCTTGTCGTCGCTGGGCGACAGCCGCAGCCCGGCGACCTCGTCGCGGGTGACCTTGCCGAGGTCGACGGCGGCCACCATGCCCGCCTTGACGTGGATCGACTCGTTGCCGGCCGGGCTGAACCAGCCGTTCTTGCCGGACAGCTGGATCTTCAGGTCGGCGTCGTCCTCCGGCGGCGCCCAGACCACCAGGCGGGCGGAGGCGGTGTCGGCGGGCAGGCCGGGCAGCACCTGGACGGGGGCCGGGTCGGCCGAGGCCGGGATCCAGTCCGCGCCCTTGCCGCCGTCGGCGGCGTGCAGCGCGGCGCCGACCCGTCCCGAGCGCACCACCACGTGCACCGCGAGGTCGGCGACCGCGCCCTTGCTGATGGTCGACAGCAGGACGGCCTGGGAGCTGCCGGGCGCGACGGTGATCCCGTTGGCCGAGTCGTTGTCGATCAGGCCCTTGTCGCCGTACAGCTTGATGTCCACCACCGCGGCGGAGGACTCGGTGTTGACCAGGCTGACGTAGTCGACCCGGTCGCCGGCGGTGCTGGCCCCGGCGAACCAGAAGCCGGTCCCGGCCGGGGCGCAGGTGAGGCCGGACAGGCCGAGGCCGCGCTGCTCGGTGACCACCGTGGTCTGGGTGACGGTGAAGCCGGGGGCGAGGGCGCCGGTGGCGACCGCCCCGGTGCCGGGCGCGGCGTCGCCGTTGGCGGCCGGGCCGGTGGCCGGGGTTCCGGGCTTGGGCACCGTCAGCCGGGCGTCGGCGGGCGCCGCGTTCTTGTCCTGGGCCGGGGCGGCGGGGGCGCCCGAGCCGGTCGGGGCCGGGGCGGCGGGGGCCGTCGGGGCCGCCGGCGCGGCGGTCGGCTGGGCGGCGGGCACGGCCGGCGCGGCCGCGTCGGAGAGCCAGCCGGCCCCGCCGGTGGCGGAGCCCGTCCCGGGCGGGGTGTAGGCGGTGAGCGTGGTCGAGCCGGTCAGGCTCTGGATCGGCTGCGGGCAGACCACCGAGGTCCGCTCGACCTGCTCGGTGGTGGGGGCGGCCCCGGTGGCCGCCTTGGCCGGGGCGGCCGGCGGGCGCACCTCGGCGATCCCGAACACCGCCGCGAGCACCACGGCCGCGGCGAGCAGGGACGGGGTGGTCCTGGCCCCGCCGCCGGCACCTGCGGCCCCCCCGGCGAACGGGCTGCGGCTGCGGCCGGGCCGGGCGGCCGGGGCCGCCCCGGTCGGCTCCGCCGCGAAGGCGGGCCCGGCCGGCCCGGCGGCCTCGCCGGCGCCGGACTTCTTCCTGAATGCGGGCTTCTTCATCGCGGGTCAGCTCCCCGATCCGTGCTGGTGCGGGTACCGGCCGGGGCCGTTGGGGTCGTTCGGGTCGTAGTAGGGCTCGCCCTGCTGCTGGCCAGGCAGCCAGGGCTGCTGCTCCGGCTGCTGCTGGTGGCCGTCGTACCCGTGGGCGTCGTAGCCGTACGGCTGCTGCTGTTCGGGCTGGTACGGCTGCTCGTAGCCCTGCGGCCGGGTGCCGTCGTACCCGTGGTTCTCGTAGCCGTGGGCGTCGTAGCCCTGGCCGCCGTACGGCGCGGCGACCGGCTGCTGGGCCGCGTACTGGTCGTAGCTGTACGGGTCGGCCTGCTGGTACGCCTGGTACGGGTCGGTGTACTGCTCGGCGTCCTGGATGGCGGCGGCCGCCTGGACGGCTCCGGTCACCGGCTCGCCGGCGGGCTGGGCCGGGATCGCGCCCGGCCGGTCGTACACCCCGGACTCGTCGGCACCGCCCTCGGCGCCGTCCGCGCCCTCGCCGCCCTCGCCGCGCTCGGCCATCCGGCGGGCCCGGCGGCTGCCGGGGGCGGGGGCCTGCGCCTGGGCGGCGGCGGCCAGCGCGGCGGCCGCGACGGCCTCCTCGGGCAGGTCGTCGTCCTTGTGGCTGCGGCGACCGGGCAGGGCCAGCACCAGGATGGTGAGGCCGAGCAGCACCTGGGCCCAGATCCAGCCGGTGTGGGCGGCGCCGCCCTCCCGGGTGACGGTCAGCTTCCCGCCGGCGGCCGGGAGCTTGAAGCCCTGCGCCCAGCCGTCGACCGTGGTGGGCTCCAGCGCGGTGCCGTCCACGGTGGCCTTCCACTCCGTGGCGGCGGACTCGGCGAGCCGCAGCACCCGGCCGTCCGGACCGGCCGGGACGGTGGCGGACAGGTCGCGGGCCCCGGACGGGACGACCACCGGGTTGGCACCGGGGGCGGTGATCACCGCGCGGACCGCGGGGGTGCCGTTGACCTGCCAGAGCGCGGCGGCACCGTCCTGGTTGGCCTTGACCAGGCCGGGGGTGGTGTCCAGGACGTCCTTGAAGACGTCGATCACCGGCTGCTGGACCAGCACGTAGGCGATGCCGTAGCCGGCCAGCGCGCTCGCCTGGTCGGCACCGGAGCCGGCCAGCAGGCTGCCGACCATCTTGTTCAGGCCGTCCTGGGTGCCGGTCGCCGGGTCGACGGTGGACTCGGCCTGGCCGAGCGTCAGCCCGGCGCCGCGCAGCACGGTGTAGCGGACCGCGCCGCCGCTCTTCTCCCCGGTGACGACCAGGGTGCGGGCCCGGTCGGTGGTGCCGGCCTCCTCGGCGATGAACGCGGGGACCTGGTCGGCCTGGCCTCGGTGCAGCGGGCCGCCGGCGCCGGTCAGCGCCCACCACAGGCCGGTGCCCAGCGGCGCCAGCACGGCCGTGGCCACCACCAGGGCGGCCACCGGCTGGCGCCAGCCGAAGGCGATCCCGGCCACGCGGGCGTTGGCGCCGTCGGCGCCGATCGCGGCGGCGGCCAGCAGGGCGATGCCGGCGATCAGGGTGGCCGGGCCGGCCCAGGCGGGCACCGCCGGGCCGCCGGAGGCCGGGGTGACGGAGGTGCCCGCCACCGCGACCGAGAAGACCAGGCCGGCACCGGCCGCACCCCAGGCGACGAGCACCGCGCGGCGGCGGTCGGCGCGCAGCAGCGCGGCCAGCGCGGCGAGCACGACACCCGCCGAGAGCCAGATCGGCGGCACCCCGGCGCCGCCCGGGTTGACCAGCAGCAGGCCGGCCGCGCTCGCGCCGCTGCCGTGCAGGCCGGGCAGCCCGGCCTCCAGCAGCAGCCGCTGCGGGTGCGACAGCACCGCGAGCGACCACGGCGCCAGCACCACGACGGGCACCGCCAGGATCACCAGGACGCGCAGGCCGAGCAGGCGCAGCGCCGCGCCGCCGGAGCCGAAGGCGCCGCCGCGCAGCACCGCGGCGACCAGCATCGCCAGGCAGAGCGGTACCGCGAGCGCCCAGGTCAGCGGGACGAAGGCGGTGGCCAGGGTGAGCAGCAGGACGGCCATCCAGACCGGGCGCCAGCCCGGGCGGGCGCCCTTGGCGGCGCTCTCGTCCCGGATGCCGAGGCCGGCCGCGATGGCGGCGGCGCGGGCCAGCGGCGGCAGCAGCACGGCGAGCACGGCGGTGCCGATCCGGCCCTGGGCGAGCGCGCCGGTCGCGGCGGGCAGCAGCGCGTAGGTGGCGCTGGCCCAGGCGCGGACCACCTTGGAGTCCAGCAGCGGCCGGGACACCAGGTAGGCGCTGACCGCGGCCAGCGGGACGGCGAGCACCACGATCAGGGTGAGCGCGAGGTCGGCGTGGTCGAAGAGCAGCCAGGAGAGCACGGCCAGCACGCCGAGGTACGGCGGCGCGGCGGCGGTGGAGCCGGTGCCGACCGGGTGCCAGGCGTCCGCGTACATCGACCAGAGGCCGCCGGCCCCGTCGGCCGCGGGCAGCAGGGCGCCGCCGAACAGCTCGCCGCTGCCGAACAGGCCGCGGCAGGCGATCAGGGCGAACACCAGCACGGCCGCGAACAGCACCGGCGCCGGGCGCCGGGCGAGCTTCTTGAGCAGCGCGAACTGCTCGACGACCAGGTCCTCGGCGTCCTCGTCGCCGCCGGCCTCGGCCGAGCCGTGCCGGCCGCTGTCGTCGCCGCCCCCTATCCCGAGCGAGCCGACGACGCCCTCGACCGCCAGCCGGGTGGTGGCGCCGGGGGCCGGGAAGAGCGTGCGGTCGTCCAGGGCGTCCGCCGCCCGGGACCGGGCACGGCGCTTGCGCGCGGCCAACAGCCGCGGGAAGCGGACGAGTTCGTGGCCGAGGCCGGCGAGTTCGTCGAAGGCCTGGCGCGGGTCCTTGCCGAGCAGGTTGGTGACGGCCCGCAGCAGGGTGCCGAGCACCAGCCGCAGCAGGACGTAGGGGAAGAGCGCGCCCTTGCAGTTGGTGAGCAGGGTGTAGACCGCGCCGGCCTTGTCCACCCGGTGCGGGTGGGAGGGGCCGCAGTCGATCGCGCGGCGCTCGCGGGAGGACGCCTCGGCGTGCCGCAGCACGGCGTCGGGGGCGACCACCACGCGGTGGCCGGCGGCGTTGACCCGCCAGCAGAAGTCGGTGTCGTCCCGCATCAGCGGGAGCGCCCTGTCGAAGCCGCCGAGCTCCTCGAAGACGTCCCGGCGCACCAGCATGCCGGCGCTGGAGACGGCGAGCACCGGGCGGACCTGGTCGTGCTGGCCCTGGTCCTGCTCGCGGCGGTCCAGGCCGGTCCAGCGGCGGCCGGAGTGGGCGATGGTGACGCCGACCTCCAGCAGCTGGCGGCGGTCGTACCAGCTGCGCAGCTTGGGGCCGACCACGGCGGCGCTGGGGGTGGAGTCGGCGACCTGGAGCAGCCGGCGCAGCGCGTCGGTCTGCGGTTCGCAGTCGTCGTGCAGCAGCCAGAGCCATTCGACCGGCCGGGTCTCGCGGGGGCCGCCGCGGCCGAGGTCGTCCTCCTGGGCGAGCGGGTCGCCGAAGTCGTCCCAGCCGCCGGTGACCGGGTCGTAGCCGGAGGGGTCGAGCCGGTACGGCAGGTCTTCCGGACGCAGGGGCGCGCTGCTCGACACGGCCTCGGCGACGGCGGTGCCGAAGCCGGCCCGGCGGCCGAGGACCAGCGGGCCGCTGTCCGGCAGCCAGTCGGCGAGGGTGTCGGCGAGCAGTTGCGGAGAGTTGTCGGTGGATCCGGTGTCGACGGCGAGGATCCGCTGGACCTGGCGGTCCTGACCGAGCAGGCCGGCCATGGCCTGCGGCAGCCAGCGGGCGCCGTCGTGCGAGACGATCACGGCGGTGACCAGGTGGCGCGGGTAGGCGGGCGGCCGGGAAGCGGTGGAGCCGCTCTGGTGGCTGTAGACGGTCATCGCGTGCGCGGGCCCCAGTTCTCGGTGGACACAGCCGGTGAACGGCAACCGGATGGCGCACCACACTAACGGCTCCGGGTGGCCGCTTCGTCCGGGGTGTGCGTGCGGAGACCGTGAAGGGGGCCCCGGGAACACGAAAGCGCCCCACCACCGCGGTGAGGCGCCCGTACGGCTGTGCGGCTGTCCGTCGCTGTCGAAGGGTCAGCGAGGGTCGGGGCCGCCCGTCAGACCGCGCTCTTCTTGAGCCGGCGGCGCTCGCGCTCGGAGAGGCCGCCCCAGATGCCGAAGCGCTCGTCATTGGCGAGCGCGTACTCCAGGCACTCGGAGCGGACCTCGCAGGCGAGGCAGACCTTCTTGGCCTCGCGGGTCGAGCCGCCCTTCTCGGGGAAGAAGGACTCGGGGTCGGTCTGGGCGCACAACGCGCGCTCCTGCCAGCCGAGTTCCTCCTCGTCCTCCGCGATGCCGTCCCCGATCAACAGCTCAAAGAGCTCGCTCATGTGGCGCGCCTCCTCTGCCCCTACTTGGCGTCCCCGTGGTTGCCGTTGCCTCGTGCGGCCGACGACACGAGTGAAATTACAGTTGCGTCACTCTGGCCCAGTCAAGCCGAGCTCTGGTATTGGGGCCGGGATTCACTCCCTGGCACCAAGCCGTTACGAATAGTGTACATATACGGACACATCGGACCTTCTGCCTCAAGGTCCTGAACAGTGCCGAACCATCCGCAACCATTCGGCAGGTGACGCCCGGTCACCGCCACAGGCCGGTCATCGGGCTGCCTTCCCGGCGATCTTCCCATCGAAACATAGAGAGTGATGAATCACCCCATCAGGGAAAGATCCGGACCTAACCCACTCGAATGCCGCATCCTTTGGTTTGACACCGCCCCCGCGGATGCGGTGTCCTTGCTTCTATGTCAGAGTTCGCCAGCCCCCGGAGCGGTTCCACCCTCCGCCGTGCCGTGAACTCTTGTTGTCGCCTCTGTTCCTGCTGTATCTAGGCGCCCGCGTCCCACCGCGCGCCGCCCCCAGGAAGCACAGAGGCCGCCCGCGATTCCCGTCCCAGGACATCCGGATCCGGCCGATCCCACGAACCGGCCGACTCCTCCGAGGACGACTCCCGTGCGCATGATCCGCATCCGCAAGCGGAACCGCGACCGCAACAAGCTCGCCCACCGCGGCCCCGCCACCGCCCCCGCCGGCACCCCCGCCGGCCCCCGGACCCGCCAGTGGGCCGACGGCCTCAGCGACGTCTCCATCGCCGGCGACCCGCTCGCCTTCCCGCACCTGGCCCGCACCGACCTGCCGGCCCACCCCACCACCGTCGCCGGGTACGCCCGGCTGGTGCGCGAGATCGCCGCCGACCGCACCCGCTGGGAGCCGCTCGTCCGCTACGACGCGCTGACCCGCTGGTACGCCCGGCTGGAGACCGGCCCCGGCTACGAGGTCTGGCTGCTCAGCTGGCTGCCCGGCCAGTCCAGCGGCTTCCACGACCACGGCGAGTCCTCCGGCGTGATGAGCGTCGTCAAGGGCGAGCTGATCGAGCGCTCCCTCACACACGCGGGCGAGGGCGCCCGCGCCCTGCGGCCCGGCGGCCAGCGTGTGTTCTCCTCCGGCTACCTGCACGAGGTCGTCAACGGCGCGCTCGAACCCGCCGTCTCCATCCACCTCTACACCCCGGGCCTGACCGAGATGAACCAGTACGGCGCCGCCGCCGTCCCCGAGCAGCACCCCGAGCAGCAGGCACAGGCCGGGTCGCACTGATCACGGGCTGACGGAGGGTCCGACCGTGGCAGGATGAGTCCCATGCGCATCGTGGCACTGGCAGGCGGAATCGGCGGGGCGCGCTTCCTGCGCGGACTCCGCGCGGCGGTCGGACCGCAGGACGAGATCACCGTCATCGGCAACACCGGCGACGACATCCACCTCTACGGCCTCAAGGTCTGCCCCGACCTGGACACCGTGATGTACACCCTCGGCGGCGGCATCCACGAGGAACAGGGCTGGGGCCGGACCGACGAGACCTGGTCCATCAAGGCCGAGATGAAGGCGTACGGCGTCGGCCCCGAGTGGTTCGGGCTCGGCGACCGGGACTTCGCCACCCACCTCGTGCGCAGCCAGATGCTCACCGCCGGGTACAGCCTCACCCAGGTCACCGAGGCGCTGTGCGTGCGCTGGAAGCCGGGCGTGCGACTGCTGCCGATGAGCGACGACCGGGTCGAGACCCACGTGCGGATCACCGACGAGCAGGGCACCCGGGCGATCCACTTCCAGGAGTACTGGGTCAAGCTGCACGCCGCGGTGGACGCCGAGGCGGTCGTCGCGGTCGGCGCGGACACCGCCAAGCCCGCGCCCGGCGTGCTGGAGGCGATCGCCGGGGCGGACGTCATCCTCTTCCCGCCGTCCAACCCGGTGGTCTCGATCGGCACCATCCTCGCCGTCCCCGGCATCCGGGAGGCGGTCGCCGCCGCGCCCGCGCCGGTCGTCGGGCTCTCCCCGATCATCGGCGGGGCGCCGGTGCGCGGCATGGCCGACAAGGTGCTCGCCGCCGTCGGCGTCGAGGCCACCGCGGAGGCGGTCGCGCTGAACTACGGCAGCAGGGCGGCGCTGCGAAGCGGCCCGGGCGAGAGCGGCGACGGGCGAGGGGCGGGCCTTCTCGACGGGTGGCTGGTCGACAGCGCCGACGAGGCCTCGGTGGCCGCCGTCGAGGCCGCCGGGATCGCCTGCCGGGCCGTCCCGCTGCTGATGACCGACGTCGAGGCCACCGCCGAGATGGCGCGCACCGCGCTGGCGCTGGCGGAGCAGGTGCGGAAGTGACGCTGGAGGTCCTCGGAGTCGACGGCATCCCCGAGATCGAGGCGGGGGCGGACCTGGGCGAGCTCATCGCCAAGGCGGGGACGTACCAGGACGGCGACATCCTGCTGGTCACCTCGAAGATCGTCAGCAAGGCCGAGGACCGGCTGCTGCACGCCACCGACCGCGAGGACGCGATCGACGCCGAGACCGTCCGGCTGGTCGCCCGGCGCGGACCGATCCGGATCGTGGAGAACCGCAACGGCTTCGTCATGGCCGCCGCCGGGGTCGACGCCTCCAACACCGCCCCCGGCACCGTCCTGCTGCTGCCCGAGGACCCGGACGCCTCCGCGCGGGCGCTGCGGGCCCGGCTCCAGCAGCTCACCGGCCGCCGGCTCGCCGTCGTCGTCACCGACACCTTCGGACGGCCGTGGCGCAACGGGCTGACCGACGTCGCGATCGGCGCCGCGGGCCTCTCCGTCCTGGAGGACCACCGGGGCCGCACCGACAGCCACGGCAACCAGCTGGAGATGACCGTCACCGCGACGGCCGACGAACTCGCCGCCGCCGCCGACCTGGTGAAGGGCAAGGCCTCCGGCATCCCGGTGGCGGTCGTGCGCGGGCTCGAGCACCTCGTCACCGCCGAGGACGGCGAGGGCGTCCGGCCGCTGGTCCGGCCCTCCGTCGACGACATGTTCCGGCTCGGCACCTCCGAGGCGCTGCGGCAGGCCGTCACCCTGCGGCGCACCGTCCGCTCCTTCACCGCGGAACCGGTCGACCCGGCCGCCGTCCGCCGCGCCGTCGCCGCCGCCGTCACCGCGCCCGCCCCGCACCACACCACGCCGTGGCGGTTCGTGCTGCTGGAATCGGCGGACACCCGGGTGCGGCTGCTCGACGCGATGCTCGCCGCCTGGCAGCGCGACCTGCGCGAACTCGACGGCTGGGACGAGGCGAGGATCGCCCGGCGCACCGCCCGCGGCAACGTCCTGCGCGACGCCCCCTACCTGGTGGTGCCCTGCCTGGTGACGGACGGCTCGCACGACTACCCCGACCCGCGCCGGGCCACCGCCGAACGGGAGATGTTCACCGTCGCCGTCGGCGCCGCCGTGCAGAACCTGCTGGTCGCGCTCACCGGCGAGGGCTACGGCTCCGCCTGGGTCTCGTCCACCATGTTCTGCCGCGACACCGTGCGCGAGGCGCTGGACCTCCCGGACGACTGGGACCCGATGGGCGCCGTCGCCGTCGGCCGCCCCGCCGAGCCGCCGAAGGCCCGCCCGGAACGCGGCGCCGACGCCTTCATCGCGGTGCGGTAGCGGCCGCGCGCCCGGACGGCCGGGCCGCCGCACTCAGCGGCGGCGGTGGTCGTTGGGGGTCAGGCGCGGGCCGTAGCGGGGGGCGTGGACGCCGGTGGCCAGCAGGAGGCGGCAGACGCGGTGGCGCTGGGGACGGTAGGGCTCCAGCAGCGCCAGCATCTGGGCGTCGTCGCTGCGGGGGCGGCCGGCCAGGGCCCAGCCGACCAGATCGGGCAGGTGGAAGTCCCCGACCGAGACCGCGTCCGGATCGCCGTTGCTGCGCTGCAGGGTCTCGGCGGCCGTCCAGACCCCGATGCCCGGGACGGCGGTGAGGCGGGCGAAGGCCTCCTCGTGGCCCATCGCCGAGGCCTCCTCCAGCCGCGGCGCCAGCCGGACCGCGCGCATGATCGTCGCCGAGCGCTTCGGGTCCACGCCCGCCCGGTGCCACTCCCAGCTCGGCACCAGCGCCCACTCGCGGGCCGACGGTGCCACCCGCATGCCCTCGGCCGGGCCCGGCGCCGGGGTGCCGAAGTCCCGCAGCAGGGTGCGCCAGGCGCGGTAGGCCTCGTCGGTGGTGACCTTCTGCTCCAGGATCGCCGGAACCAGCGACTCCAGCACCAGACCGGTCCTGGCCAGCCGGACCCCGGCGGTACGGCGCTGGGCGTCCCGCAGCGGGCCGGGCGGCAGGACCAGCGCCTCCGGGGCGTCGTCGGCGCCCAGCAGGGTGGGGAGGCGGTCGAGGAGCCAGTCCGCGCCCGGGCCCCAGGCGCTCGCCTCGACCTCGCCGGCGGCCGGACGCGGCAGCACCCGCAGGGTGCCGATGCCGGCCGGGGTGCGGGAGGCGCGCCAGACGGCGCCGTCACCGGTGCTGCGGTACGCCGGATCCGCGGGGCCCCGGCGCAGCGGGAGCAGGGTGCGGGCCACGTCCAGCGGGAAGCCCGGGCGCCAGCGCCGTACCGCTTCCACCGCTCTCGCCTCCCGCGTCGCCTCCGGACATGAACGATACGCGCGGGGTCGGACAGACCCGCGGGGGCGGCGAGCGGGGCGACGGGGGTCCGCCGGACGACATCGCCTCCCCGGCCCTTCCCCGTGCCCGGTCGGGACACGGGAAGGGGCGGGGTGGGGAGGGGTCAGCGGGTCTGGAGGAGGGCGGCCGCAGTGCGCAGGGCGGGGAGCAGGGCGTAGAGGGCGTTGCCCGGGCACTCGGTGGCGACGGCGTCGCGGTGTCCGGAGACGGCGTCGAACTCGACGACGCTGCCCCTGGGGAAGCGGCTGGCGCCCGAGGAGGAGGTGAGCTTGGTACGGCCGTCGGCGGGTTGGGCTTCGAGGCCGAGCTTCCAGGCGGCGAGCGCGGCGAGGCCGTCGACGAGCGGCTGGGCCGGCCGGCCGTCGACGTAGGTGCCGAGCGCGGCGACGCCGGAGGAGTCGGCGTTGAAGCCGAGGGTGTGGGCGCCCTGGACGGACCGCTCGACGCCGCCCGCCCGGCCCTCGTAGACGGTCCCGCAGCGGTCGACCAGGAAGTTGTAGCCGATGTCCCGCCAGCCGTTGGTCTTCACGTGGTACTGGTAGATCGCCCGGATCACCCGGGGAGCGTCGGCGCAGGCGTAGTCCGTGGCGGTGTCGGTGTGGTGGACGAAGACCTCGCGGACCGGGCCGGTGTACACGAAGTCCCGCTCGCGCAGTGACTCGTCGGCCCCCCAGCCGGCCCGGGTGACGATCGTCGGGCGCGGAGCCTGGCCCTTGGGCCCCGGCTCGGTGGACGGCCCCGGCTCGGTGGACGGCCCCGGCTCGGTGGAGGGCCCCGTCGGCGGGTTCGCGGGCGGGTCCGTCGGCGACCCGGTCGACGGATCTGTCGGCGGATTCACGGGAGGCCCGGTTGTCGGGTCCGGCGGAGAGGCCGTCGGCGGGTTGGCGGGCGGGTCCGTCGGCGGGTTCACGGGCGGGTCTGTCGGCGAGGCCGTCGGCGGGTTCACGGGCGGGTCCGTCGGCGACCCGGTCGGCGGGTCCGTCGGCGGATTCACGGGCGGGTCCGTCGGCGAGGCCGTCGACGGCCCGGTCGGCGGCTCCGCGGGCAGGGTCCGTAGGCCCGCCGGGGCGGCCCCGTTCCCCGGGTCGACCAGGTCGAGCCGCAGCCCGGCCGGGACTCCGGCGGGCCCGGGCCGGACCTCGACCGCGACGCCGTCGCTGCGGCCCGTCCAGAGCGGGGCGGTGGCGCCGTGCGCCGGGTGGTCGGGGCCGTCCTCGGGACCGGCCTCCAGGCGGTGCCAGGCACTCCAGCGGCCGGTGGCCGCGTCCCGGGTGCGGACCCGGACCACCGCCCCGGCGAGGGCGTCCGCCGGGCCGTCCCAGCCCAGGCCGAGGAGTTCGAACGGTCGGGTGCCGCGCGCGGCGAGGCCGGTCCCGGCGGGCAGCGGGAGGGTGGTGGTCGAGCCGCCGCCGGCGAACTCGCGGCGCTGCGGCGTCGGCGAGGGGGTCGCGGTGGCGGCGGGTTGGAGCAGGAGGGCGGCGGTGCATCCGGCGAGCAGGGCGGCCGGGAGTGAGAGGCGCATAAACCGGATCGTCGCCGCAAACCGGACCGCCCGCCACGTCGCTCCGCGCCCGTTCGGCCGCCCCTCCCGGCCTCCCACCCGAAGGCCGTAGGCTGGGGCGCACCATGACTGCGCCTTTCGCTGCCGATGCCCGCACCCCCGTCGAGCTGCTGCACGCATTCCTGCGCGGCGGCACCCCTTCGGTCGATCCCGCGGCCCCGCTGGTCACCTTCTACGACGACGCCACCGGCGAACGGGTGGAGCTCTCCGCCCGCACCTTCGACAACTGGGTCGCCAAGACCGCCAACCTCCTCCAGGACGAGCTGAACGCCGGCCCCGGTGACCGGGCGGCGCTGCTGCTGCCCGCCCACTGGCAGAGCGCCGTCTGGCTGCTGGCCTGCTGGTCGGTCGGGGTGGCGGCGGTCCCGGGCGGCGACCCGGCCGCCGCCGACCTGGTGGTCAGCGGCCCGGACGGGCTGGAGGCCGCCCAGGCCTGCGAGGGCGAGCGGGTCGCGCTCGCCCTGCGCCCGCTCGGGGGCCGCTTCCCGCAGCGTCCGGAAGGGTTCCTGGACTACGCCGCCGAGGTGCCCGGCCAGGGCGACCGCTTCGCGCCGTACTCCCCCGTCGCCCCGGACGGGCAGGCGCTGGAGACCGCGGTGGACGGGCTGCCGCTGAAGCTGACGGGCGAGCAGACCGTGGCGCTGGCCCGGGAGGGCGCGGCGCGGCTCGGCCTGAAGCCCGGTGACCGCGTCCTGTCCACCCTCGCGTACGACGACTGGGCCGGTCTGGAGGCCGGTCTGCTGGCGCCGCTGGCGGCCGGTGCCTCGGTGGTGCTGTGCCGCAATTCGCAGGCGCTGGACGCCGGGCAGTGGGAGAAGCGGACGGAGTCCGAACGGGTGACACTGCGCCTCGGCTAACCCCCGGCGCGGGCCCGGCGGGTAGGGATCGCTGCCATGGCCGAGGACGACACCGCGCACCCCCCGACCGGCACTCCCCCGGCGAACGGCCCCGCAGAGGACGGCCCGCCGACCGACACCCCTCCCGACGGGACCGGACGCCCGCGACGGCGCCGGCGGTGGTTGATGATCACCGCCGGCGCCGTCGCGTTCCTGCTGGTCGCCACCGGCGCGCTGCTCTGGATCGCCTACCGCAAGCTGGACGGCAACATCCGCACCGACTCGGCCACCGACCGGCTGCTCGCCCGGCTGGAGGCCGAGCGGCCGAGCCGCACCGCCGGGGCGCGGGGCGCCGAGAACATCCTGCTGATCGGCAGCGACGACCGCTCCGGCGCGAACGCCTCGTACGGCGGCGGGAGCGGCACCGAGCGCTCGGACACCACGATCCTGCTGCACCTGGCCGCCGACCGCAGGCACGCGACGGCGGTCTCGGTGCCGCGCGACGTCATGGTCTCCGTCCCCGCCTGCGAGAAGCCGGACGGCACCCGCAGCAAGCCCGCGCTGATGCAGTTCAACCGGGCCTTCGAGACGGGCGGTCCGGCCTGCTCGATCCGGACCGTCGAGAAGCTGAGCGGCATCCGGATCGACCACTACGTGATCCTCGACTTCAGCGGCTTCAAGACGATGGTGGACGCGATCGGCGGGGTCGAGGTGTGCGTGCCGCAGCCGATCCACGACAAGGACGCCAGGCTCGACCTGCCCGCCGGCCGGCATACCCTGCACGGCGAGCAGGCGCTCGGCTACGTCCGGGCCCGGGAGAGCCTGGGCGACGGCAGCGACACCCAACGCATGGGCCGCCAGCAGCAGTTCCTGGCCGCGCTGATCCGCAAGGCGCAGTCGCAGGGCGTGCTGCTGAACCCGGCGAAGCTGTGGCCGGTGCTGGACGCCGCGACCTCCTCGGTGCGAGCGGACGGCGGGCTGTCCTCGCTCGGCGCGCTGTACGACCTCACCCAGGACCTGCGCGGCGTCCCCTCGGCGGACGTGGTCTTCCTGACCGCGCCGCGCCGCCCGTACCGCTACGACTCGGACCGGGACGAGTTCGTGCAGCCGCAGACCGGCCAGTTGTTCGCGGCGCTGCGGGACGACCGGCCGGTCGCCGTCCGGCCGCCCGGCTCCTCGCCCTCGTCGGGCCCGTCCCCGTCCCCGGGCTCCGGCCCGGGGACGGGCCCGACGGCCGAGGCGGCGGCGGCGGTGACGGCCCCGGCGACGGGGACCGCGTCACCCTCCGCGAGCGCCGCGCCCACCTTCGAGGGACGCACCGCCGACGTGGACGCCTGCGCCCCGCACTGAACGGCCAGCCCCCGACCGCGCCGGCGCACCCCGGTCCGGCCCCGTCGGCCGATCCGGACGTTTCCGCAATTGCTCGGCCACGAGCGGTATTTATCCCCGCCCTGCCGGAACATGGCGGAGATCACACCGGGAACGACTCCCCCGTTCGGCTCGTCTAGTGTGTCCGGATCGGCCCGTCCGTACGGGCGGTCCGCAGCCGTGACCGGTCGAAGGTAGGGAACCCCCGTGCACGAGGAGCAACCGGAAGGCGGCCGGTACCGGGTCGACCCGGCTCCCGGCGTCCCCCGGCAGCGCCGGCGGGCCGTCGAGGCACCGGCGGCACCGGCCCCGGAGGGCCGCCGGGACAGCCGGCGGCGGGCGGCCGCGCTCGCCAAGCGCAGCCGGCGCCGACGGGCGCTCAAGTGGACGGCCGGGGCGGGCGCCCTGGTGATGGTGGCGGGCTGCGGCGGGGCGTACTACCTGTACCGGCACTTCAACGACAACCTGACCTCGGTCAAGGTCCAGCTGGGCGACGAGTCCGAGCGGCCCCCGGCCGCCGGGGACGCGCTGAACATCCTGGTGATCGGCACCGACAGCCGGGAGGGCCTCGGCCGGGAGTACGGCGACGAGGGCAGCACCGGGCACGCCGACACCACGCTGCTGTTCCACATCGCCAAGGACCGCACCAACGCGACGGTGATCAGCCTCCCGCGCGACCTGATGCTGCCGATACCGGAGTGCCAGAACGCCCAGGGGAAGAAGATCCAGGGCTCGGCGCGGGAGGAGTTCAACAACAGCCTCGGCCAGGAGGGGCGCGACGCGGGCTGCACCTGGAAGACCGTCGAGAAGAACACCGGGATCCGGGTCGACCACTTCGTGCAGGTCAACTTCGAGGCGGTGAAGACCCTGTCCACCGCCGTCGGCGGGGTCGAGGTCTGCGCGGCCAAGGACATCAACGACTCCGGCTCCCACCTCAAGATGACCAAGGGCCGGCACGTGGTCCAGGGCGAGGAGGCGCTGGCCTTCGTCCGCACCCGGCACGCGGTCGGCCAGGGCGGCGACCTCACCCGGATCCCGCTCCAGCAGCAGTTCATCAGCTCGATGATCCGCAAGATCAAGAGCGACGACACCCTGACCAGCCCGACCAAGCTCTACAAGCTCGCGGACGCCGCCACCAAGGCGCTCACCGTGGACTCCGGCATCGGCAGCGTGGACAAGCTCAAGGACCTCGCGCTGGACATCAGCAAGGTGGACACCAAGAACATCACCTTCACCACTGCGCCCGTCCTGGACGACCCCAAGGACGAGAACCGGGTGATCCTCAAGCAGCCGGACGCCGGGCAGCTGTTCGCGATGGTCGCGGCCGACCGCTCGCTGACCGAGACCGCCGCCCCGCCGAGCGCCCCGCCCGCCGCCGAGGCCCCGGCCACCGGCGCCGCGACCCCGCCGCCCGCCCCGGCCGCCACCACCCCGCCCGTCTCCGGCAAGGGCGTCCAGCTGACGGTGCGCAACGGCAGCGGCACCCGCGGACAGTCCGGGCCGACCGTGGAGAAGCTCCGGGCGAAGGGCTTCGACAAGGCCGTGGTGGGCAGCGACGCACCGCCCGCCGAGACCACCACGGTGTCCTACCCGTCCGGCCGGGAGGCCGAGGCCCAGGCCCTGGCCGCCGCCCTCGGCCTGCCCGGCGACGCCGTCCGGCCGGCCGCGAAGTCGGACCCGAAGGGCGGGCTGGTGCTGGTGCTCGGCAAGGACGTGCTGGCCGCCGCCAACCCGGCGGCGGTGCCCACCGAGGCACCCGAGGACCTCCAGCGGGTCCAGGCGGACGACACCGACGTCTGCGCCAAGTAGCCAGGTCCTGTCCGGCCGATCTCGGCGGATCAGTCCGCGGCGAGATCGGCCGGACAGGGCCTAGCCGGGCAGGAGGGTTCCGCCCTCCTCGCGGTACCGCTCGGAGGTCCGGGGGCACTGCCAGCCGCCGTCCCCGGTGGGCCGCAGCGGCTCGCCGGCCCGGCCGACCCAGCCGATCCGGCGGGCCGGGACACCGGCGACCAGCGCGAAGTCCGGGACGTCCCGGTGCACCACCGCGCCGGCCGCGACCAGCGCCCAGCGGCCGACCGTCACCCCGGCGACCAGCACCGCACGGCCGCCGATCGAGCAACCCTGACGGAGCGTCACCCCCTCGGCCCGCCAGTCGTGTTGATCCTTGGGGCGGCCCTCGGGAGTGACCGCGCGGGGGTACCGGTCATTGGTGAGGACGGCGGCCGGGCCGATGAACACCCCGTCCTCGACCACCGCCGGCTCGTACACCAGCGCGTGGTTCTGCACCTTGACCCGGTCCCCGATCCGCACGCCGGGGCCGACGTACGCGCCGCGGCCGATCACGCAGTCCGCACCGACCACCGCGTCCTCGCGGACCTGGGCGAGGTGCCAGACCGCCGTCCCGGCACCGATCGCGGCCCGTTCGTCGACGTCCGCGCTCGGCTCGATCCGGGCCGCGCCCGCCCCGCCCTCAACTGTCGCCATGCGCACCGACGATAGCGGCGCCGCACGGCACCGCGGGCTGCCGGGACGAATCGGCGGGCGCCAGGGCGTGTCGGGCACGCCCCGGGATCAACCCGTCTTCGAGAGCACGTCCTTGGAGGACGGGCCGACGCTGGCGATCACTCTTCGGGCCAGCGAGCGCGGAGAGGTCAGGAAGCCGAAGCCCCAGCTGAGGTGCATGGTCGCGAAGGCCACCGGCAGCAGCGCCCTGGCCTTGAACGACAGCCCCCGGCCCTCGACCGCGGCGCCGCCGAGGATGCCCATCAGGTACGCGCCGGGCACCGCCAGGAAGGCCGGGTGGACGGCGGCGCCGAGCACCAGCCCGAGGACGACCGCCGCCAGGGCGGCCGGCGGGGCGAGGTAGCGCATGTTGACCGAGCCGCGGTGGTAACGGGTGACCACCCGGCGCCAGCGGCCGTAGTCCTTGTACTGCTTGGCCAGCGCCCGCACCGAGGGGCGGGGCCGGTACGTCACCTTGAGCTGCGGGGTGAACCAGACCAGGCCGCCGTCCTGGCGGATCCGGTAGTTCAGCTCCCAGTCCTGGGCGCGGATGAACTCCTCGTTGTAGCCGCCGAGCTTCTCCAGCACCTCGCGCCGGAACACCCCGAGGTAGACGGTGTCCGCCGGGCCGGCCAGGCCGCCGGTGTGGAAGGCCGCGTTCCCGACGCCGATCTTGGAGGTCATCGCGGCGGCGACCGCGTGCTCCCACTCGGTCTCGCCCTCGGCGTGCATGATGCCGCCGACGTTGGCCGCCTCCATCTCGCCGAGCAGCCGGACCGCCGTGGTGATGTAGCCGGGGGTGAGCAGGCCGTGGCCGTCCACGCGCACGACTATCGGGTGCCGTGAGCCCCGGATCGCGGCGTTCAGCCCGGCCGGCGTCCGGCCGGTGGGGTTCGCCACCGTCCGCACCCGCGGGTCCTCGGCCACCAGCTCGGCCGCGATCTCCGCGGTGCGGTCGGTGGAGGGGCCGAGGGCGATCACCACCTCCATCGGCCCGGGGTACTCCTGGTCCAGGATGCGGCGGACCGCCGTGCGCAGGTGACGTTCCTCGTTGAGCACCGGCATGATCACGGAAACAGCCGGCAGCTCCTCAGCAGCCTTGGTGTTCATCGGGGCCAACCGTACCGGTGCGGACGCGTCCCCGTCTTGTCCCGGTCTGGGCGGCCGGGGACGCCTCGCGGCGCGGCACCGGTGCTGTGATCAAGAACACCGTACTCCCCCTTACGCGCGGGCCGGAAGCGGTGTGGATCCGGTGCCGGTCCGGGGTGGGTTCAGAGTGCGTAGTGAGCGACGGTGAACACCGCGTAACCGGTCAGCGCGAGCCGGTTCACCAGGTGCTGGGGGCCGCCCAGCCGGTCCGGCAGGGCCTGCGCCGGCCGCAGGTCGGGGCGGTGGGCGGCGGTGGCGACGGTCCGGGCCACCGCCGCCGGGTCGTACCGCCCGCCGAAGAAGGCGGCCAGCCGGGCCGCCGGGCGGCTGAAGAAGGAGAACTCCCGGCCGCCGCGCAGCCGGATCGTCAGCAGGCTCCGGTGCACCGCCGCCGCCGAGATCTCCGCCCAGCGGTAGCTGCGGGTGCGCAGCGCGGTGGCCACCCGCAGGCCGTCGCGGTCGGCCACCAGTTGCCAGGAGAACGTCTGGGCGCAGGCGTGGATCGCCAGCGAGCCGATCCACAGCGGGCGCACCAGCCCCTCCCACCAGCCGTCGTCGTCGAGCAGCACGACGGCGGCGACGACCAGCAGCGCCGCCAGCGGTCCGGCCGCCGCCCGCAGCGGCAGCGGCATCTCCCAGCGGCAGGCGTCCAGCGGCCGGGCGTCCGAGCCGGCCTCGGGGGCGGCGGCGACGGTCTCGGCGGTCAGCGCGGCGACGGCCAGCTCGCGCTCGCGGTAGCGCCCGGAGCGCCGGCCGAGCCGCGGGGCCCGGGCGACGGGCGCGACCACGGAGGCCACCCGGTGCGGGTCGCCGTCCAGCAGGGCCGGGCGGACCAGGAGCTGCTGGTCGGGGCCGTCCGGGCCGCGGTACAGCACGGCCGGGACGCTGCGGCCGGCCCGGGCCAGCCAGGCGGCGGCCTGGTCCGGGGTGGCGCGCTCGAAGAGCTCGCCGTACTCCTCCTCGGCCGGGTCGTGCGGCGGTCCCGACTCGGGGTAGTCCTCCTCGTAGCCCTCCAGGTCGGGGTGCTCGGGCAGCCAGCCGGGGCCCGGGCGGTCCGGCATGTCCGGGTGGCCCTCCCGGGCCCAGTAGTAGCGCTCCCACTCCTTCAGCCGCCACAGCGCGGGCCCGTCCGCCGGGCCGTCCACCGGGAGCACCAGCAGGTCGCCCTGGGCGTCGGCCCGGACCCGGACGGCCAGGGCCGGAGCGGTGCCCTCGAAGGCCGGCCGGGTGCGGCGGACGTCGTGGGCCAGGGCGGAGCCGAGCAGCAGCAGGCCGGGCAGGGCGAGCAGGCCGCCGAGGAGCGCCCCGCCGGACAGGTCGTAGTCGTCGCCCAGCGCGCGGACCCGGTCGCCGTCCAGCAGCAGCGGGATCGCCTGGCCCGGCTGCGGTCGCTCGGCCCACCACACGTCCAGCTTCGCGGTGGGCCCGGCGGCGGCGCCGGGCGGCGCGGCGACCGTCACGTCACCGCGGTGGGGGTCCTGGTAGTGGACGGTCAGCAGGCCGTCCCGGTCGAACTCCCCCGCGGTGCCGGTGACCCGCACGGCCGCGCCGTCCCGCTCCTCCTGCTGGGACTGCGCCCACAGGCCGTACAACGGCAGCGCGGCGGCGGCGACCAGGAACAGCGCGCCGAGCACCCGCCGCCCGACCGGCGCGTGCGGGGGGTGGACGGGCGAGGGCGCGCCGGCGGCCGTCCAGGGGAAGGGGACGGGCGGGGCCATCAGTTCGTCGAGCTGGTGGCGGGCGCGGCGGCGGCCGAGGTCGGCGCCGATCAGGACGGCGGCCAGCAGCAGGTGCAGCAGCACGGCGGACCAGCGGGCGAGCGGGGTGACCAGGCCGTTCGGGAGGTACCAGAACAGGGCCAGGGCGGCGACCGGGACGAGCGGCCGGACGCGGGGCCGGCCGACCAGCAGGACGGCCTCGGCCAGCAGCGTCCAGAGGGCCAGGGTCTCGCCCCAGGTCTCCCGGCAGATGCCCTGGGCGTTGCAGGCCCCTCCGCTGTCCGGCTCCACCGCGGCGGCCAGGGCCAGGAAGGCGACCGGCAGCAGCGCGAGCCACCGGCTGTCCAGCCGCCAGGCGGTCCGGGCGGCGCGCCAGCGGGTGGCGGCGGCACTGGTGAGGGGCGCGGCGCTGGGCAGCGGCGGGGCGTCCGAGGGGAACATCGGACGATCATCCCAGCCCGGGGGAAACGGAACGCACCTCGGCGGCGGCCTCCCGGCAAGGGGCGGGGAACGGCACCGGGGCCGGGTGCTGTGCGCTCCCGGCCCCGGTCCCCCGTTCCCCCCGTTCCCCCCGTTCCCCCGTGCTCCGGGGCCCGGCGACCCCGGAGCCGGCTCAGTCCGTCGCGATGGCCGCGAGGACGTTCATGCGTCCGGCCCGGAAGGCCGGGACGAGCGCGGCGAACAGGCCGATCAGCACCGAGGAGACCAGCGTGATCGCCACCATGGTGGTCGGGACGGAGAGCGTCCCCAGGCCCTGGTCCCGCAGCACCCCCTGGACGGTGACGCCCCAGGCGAGGCCCAGTCCGGTGCCGAGGACGGCGCCGAACAGCGCGATCACCACGGACTCCAGCCGGATCATCCGGCGCAGCTGGCGGCGGGAGAGCCCGATCGCCCGCAGCAGGCCGATCTCGCGGGTCCGCTCCACCACCGACAGCGCCAGGGTGTTGACCACGCCGAGCACCGCGACCGTGATCGAGAGGGCGACCAGCCCGTAGATCAGGTAGAGCAGGGTGTTGATCTGGGACTGGGCGAGCTCCTTGTAGCCGGCCCGGTCCTTGATGGTCAGCTGCGGGTACTCCTTCAGCCCGTCCTCCAGCGCGGTCAGCGTCTTCTGGACGTCGGCGCCCTGGGCGGCCTTGGCGAAGAAGGTCCACACCGGCGGCTGCTCGGCGGCCGGGACCGCCTTCGCCATGGTGTCCATGGCGACGAAGGAGCCGCCGCCGAACAGGTCGCCCTTGCCGAGGACCGCGCCGACCGGCAGCGCCTGGCTGCGGCCCTGGCCGTAGTCGACGGTGACCTGGTCGCCGACCTTCAGGTTGTGGTCCTTGGCGAAGGCGGCGCCGATCCCCAGCGAGCCGCGCTGGAGCGAGTCCACCGCACCGGAGTCGACGGTCGGCCGGAAGTCGGTGCCGAAGAAGGACGGCGGGACCGCGGTCAGCGGGGTCTTGGCCTGCTGCCCGTCCGACAGCCGGACCTTGGCGGCGAAGAAGCGCTGGGTGGTGATGTGGTCGATGCCCGGGGTCCGCTCGACGGCGGCCAGCATCTCGGGCGTGATCGCGGTGCGGCCACCGGAGATGATGTAGTCCGCGCCCACCGACTTGTCGATCTGCGCGCTGGTCGAGGTGACGGCCGAGGAGCTGAACACCGCGGAGGCGATCACCAGCGCCAGGCCGATCATCAGCGCGGCGGCGGTGGCGCCGGTGCGGCGCGGGTTGCGCATCGCGTTGCGCTGGGCGAGCTTGCCGGACGGCCCGAACAGCGCCGGCAGCAGCGCGCCGAGCACCCGGACGACGGCCGAGGCCAGCAGCGGGCCGAGCACCACGAAGCCGATCAGGGTGAGCACCACGCCCAGGCCCAGGTACTGGCCGCCGGCGGCCGCCTTCTCCGCCCGCGCGCCGAGCACCAGCAGGGCGCCGCCGCCGGCCGTCAGCAGCAGGCCGAGGACGGTACGGACCAGGTTGGCGCGGCCCTCGGCCGGAGTGCCGTGGTCGCGCAGGGCGGCCATCGGCGAGATCCGGCTCGCCCGGCGGGCCGGGAACCAGGCCGCGACCAGGGTGACCACGATGCCCAGCGCGTACCCGGCGACGAACACGTCCGGCCCGATCCGCAGGTCGGCCGCCTCCAGGTCCATGCCGATCGCGGTCATCAGCTTGATCAGGCCGACCGCCACGCCCAGGCCGGCCGCGACCCCGAGGGTCGAGCCGAGCACGCCCAGGATCAGCGCCTCGACCAGCACCGAGCGGTTGACCTGCCGCCGGCTGCCGCCGATGGCTCGCAGCAGGCCGATCTCCCGGGTGCGCTGGGCGACCAGCATCGAGAAGGTGTTGACGATCAGGAAAGCGCCGACGATCGCCGAGACGAAGGCGAAGCCGAGCATCGCGTACTTCATGAAGTCCAGGCCCTTGCCGACCTGTTCGGTGCGGTCCGCCTTCTGCTCGGCCGCCGTCTTCACCAGGTACCCGCCGCCGAGCGCGGACTGCACGTCCGCCTTGAGCCGGTCGTTGCCGCGGCTGCCGTCGCCGTACGCCTCGACGGTGCTGAAGGCCTGCTCGCCGAGCAGCACCTGCTGGGCGGTCGGGGTGTCCAGGAACGCGAGCGCCGCGCCCGGGTTGGTGGTGGTGAAGGTGCCGATGCCGACGATGGTGAAGTCGTGCCGGCCGAGGGGGTTCTCGACCCTGAGCCGGCCGCCGAGGCCGAGCTTGGCCTTCTTCACGGTGTCCGCGTCCAACAGCAGCTCGGTCGGGCCGCGCGGGGTGCGGCCGGAGGTGACCTTCAGCGGGTTGGCCGGGGTGTCCGTCCAGTTGCCGAGCAGGGTGGGCGCGCCGGTGGTCGGGCCGACCAGCTTGTTGGTGGCCGGGTCGATCAGCACGGCGTTCTCGACCAGGACCTGGCCGACGGCGCTCTTCACCCCGGGCAGCGCGGCGACCTGCCGCTCCAGCGCGACCGGGACGGTCGGCGGCTTGACGGCGGCCTGCTGCTCCTCGTCCTCGGCCGGCTTGGGCGGATTGACCGAGACGTCGGAGGCGGTCGCGGCGAAGAGCTTGTCGAAGGTGCCGGTGGCGGTGTTGGAGAACACCAGGGTGCCGGAGACGAAGGCCACCGACAGCACGACGGCGATGAGCGAGAGCGCCATCCGGCCCTTGTGGGCGAAGAAGCTCCGCAGTGAGGTCTTGAGCAGCATGATGGAGTCGTCCCGCCGCTCAGCTGGTGCGCTTGCCGTCGAAACGGCGCATGCGTTCGAGGACGGAGTCGGCGGTGGGCGCGTGCATCTCGTCCACGATCACGCCGTCGGCGAGGAAGAGCACGCGGTCCGCGTAGCCGGCGGCGACCGGGTCGTGGGTGACCATCACGATGGTCTGGCCCAGCTCGTCCACCGAGCGGCGCAGGAAGGTCAGCACCTCGGCGCCGGAGCGGGAGTCCAGGTTCCCGGTGGGCTCGTCCCCGAAGATGATCTCGGGGCGGGCGGCCAGCGCCCGGGCCACCGCGACGCGCTGCTGCTGGCCGCCGGAGAGCTGGGAGGGGCGGTGCTTGAGCCGGCCGGACAGGCCGACCGTCTCCACCACCTGGTCCAGCCAGGCCTGGTCGGGCTTGCGGCCGGCGATGTCCATCGGGAGCGTGATGTTCTCCAGCGCGCTCAGGGTCGGGAGCAGGTTGAACGCCTGGAAGATGAAGCCGATCTTGTCGCGCCGGAGTCTGGTGAGCTGCTTGTCCTTGAGGCCGGTGATCTCGGTGTCGCCGATCCGGATCCGCCCGGAGGTGACCGTGTCGAGGCCCGCCAGGCAGTGCATCAAGGTGGACTTGCCGGAGCCCGAGGGACCCATGATCGCGGTGAACCGGCCGCGCTGGATGTCCACGTCGACGGAGTCGAGCGCGGTCACCCTGGTCTCGCCCGAACCGTACGCCTTGGTGACCTGACGGGCCGACGCGGCGACGGCTGACGCTCCGCCGGGAAGCTGGGGGTCGTACACGGCTGCTGCTGCCGTCGTCACTGGACTCTCCTAAGGAAGATGCGCTCACCCGTTGGCCCCCAGCCTCGCGGGCCCGCCCGCCTCATGACATGGCGCAGGCGGTAGTCCTCGACCGGGAGTTGTCTCCACCCTCCCGGTGGACCTGGCCACCGGACCCGACGCAACCGGGCCGCTTCCTGGCGGGTGGGGATGTGTGAACCACGTTAGGAGTCGACGGCCGTCGGCTCGTCATCCGCCGGAATGAAGCCGCTCAACCAAGGTTCTACGGGCCGCGGCGCCGCTCCCCCTAGGGGTAGCCGCGGCCCGTCTCGGGGACGCCCCGTACGGGCCGCGGCGGCGGTCCGTCAGCTCGTCAGCGCGGTTGCGGCCAGCCGCTCCAGTGCCGTGGCGAAGCCCTCCACGACCGGGACCAGCAGGGCTTCGGTCTCGCGCTCCACCAGGGTCGTCCCGTCCTCCCGGGCGGTGATGTGGCGGTCGAGCACGAACCAGCCCTGGGTGACGTGGTCGGCGCCCATCGAGCTGAGCACCGGGCGCAGCGCGTAGTCCACCGCGAGGACGTGCGCGGGCGAGCCGCCGGTGGCGAGCGGCAGGACGGCCTTGCCGGCCAGCGCGTACTGCGGGAGCACGTCCAGCAGGGCCTTCAGCAGGCCCGAGTAGGCGGCCTTGTAGACGGGGGTGCCGACGACCACGCCGTCGGCGCGGGCGAACAGCTCGGTGACGGCGACGATCTCGGGGTGGTCGAAGTCGCCCGACAGCAGGGCGTGCGCGGGCAGGCTGCGGGCTTCGAAGGGGACGACGTGGTGGCCGCGCTCCGCCAGCCGCGCGTCGACGTGGCGCAGCAGGCGGGTGGTGCGGGAGGTGGGGGAAGGGGAGCCGGAAACGGACAGGACGACGGCCATGGGTTCACCTCTGGGTGGAAGCGGGGCGGCGCGGGGCGGCGGGTTCCGGCCGGGTGCGGCGGGGGAGGGCGCCGCGGACGGGGGCCGGTGCCGGGGCGGCACCGCGGGCGCTGTGCCGGCGGACGTGCACCGGGGGCGCTGTGGCGGGGGCGCTGTGCCGGCGGACGTGCGGCGGGTACGGGGATTCGGCGGGCGCGCGTCAGCCGCGACAGAGCGAACAGGCCACACCGCGCCGCAGGTCGACGTGCCGCCGACGCGTGAGTGCCCAACGCTGATCCATGCCTGGAATGCAAACACGCTGTGTTCGGGCTGGTCAAGAAACGTTTCAGCAGCTGGAACACCGGGTGTCCGGACGTTGCGGCGGAACGATCCGGCACGTGCATCAAAACTGCTACAAGAAGCCCGGTGGACCCCCCGGGGGGAGTCAGCCCGACCGGGGTCGGGCATCCTCGTCGGCATGAACACGTGGCAGGAGGGCCGCCCGGGGGGCGGCGGGAACCCGTACGGCGGAAACGGCGGGGGCGGCGCGGCCGAGCCGCCGCTGCCGTCCTCGCTGAACCCGCGCGGGCCGGGGGCGGCCGCGCCACGGCAGCCGCGACAGCCCGGGCAGCCGGGGCCCTCCCGGCTCGGCGGCGTCCCCCCGCAGGGGGCCGGCGCACCCGGAGGCCGTCCCGGCGCACCCGGCGGTGCTCCCGGCGGTGCCGCAGGCCACGGTGCTCACGGCGGGCCCGGTGGCCCCGGTGGCCAGGGCCGCCCCGGCGGGCCCGGCGGGCCCGGCGGCACCCGCCCGCCCGGCGCCCAGGCCCGGCGCTGGCCGCGGCGGCGGATCGTGAAGTGGTCGGTCTTCGGCGTGCTGATCGCCGTCATGGTGACCGCCGTCTCCACCTGGTTCTGGGCGGACTCCAAGCTCAACCACGAGAACGTGCTCGCCGACTACCCCGGCCGCCCGGCCGCGGGCAAGGGCACCAACTGGCTGATCGTCGGCTCCGACAGCCGCCAGGGCCTAACCGACGCCGAGCAGGACGACCTGCACACCGGGCACGACACCGAGGGCAAGCGCAGCGACTCGATGATGATCCTGCACGTCGGGGACAACGGGAACACCCTGATGAGCATCCCGCGCGACTCCTGGGTGCCGATCCCCGACCACCCGGGCAGCAACGGCAAGCCGGTCAAGGGCACCACCGCGAAGATCAACTCGGCCTTCGGCAACGGCGGCGGCCGGCTGCTGGTCCAGACCGTCGAACAGAACACCGGCCTGCGGATCGACCACTACGCCGAGATCGGCTTCGGCGGCTTCGTCGGCATCGTCGACTCGATCGGCGGCGTCGAGATGAAGATCGACCAGGACGTCCAGGACAAGGACTCCGGCCTCGACCTCAAGGCCGGCGACCAGACCCTCACCGGCAAGCAGGCGCTGGCCTTCGTCCGCCAGCGCCACCAGATGGCCGACCAGGACCTCGGCCGGATGCGCAACCAGCAGAAGTTCCTCGGCGCCCTGGCCCACCAGGCCGCCTCCCCCGGCAACCTGATGAACCCGTTCACCTTCTACCCGCTGGTCGACTCGGCGCTCGGCACCCTGATCGTCGACGAGGACTGCGGCCTGACCGACCTCGGCTCGCTCTTCCTCGCCATGAAGGACGTCAACGGCGGCAGCGGCAAGTCGCTGACCGTACCGATAGGCAACCCGGACTACCGGACCAAGACCGGCGAGTCCGCCGTGCTGTGGGACGCCAACAAGTCCAAGCAGCTCTTCGCCGCCTTCAAGAACGACACCGCGGTGCCGGACTTCAAGTAGTCCGCGACTTTGTGCGACCGCGTCGACACAATGGGTGGATGCCACTCGTCACCGCGCTGATCCACCGCCGTCGCCACCGCCTCCTGGGCCGCCTGGTCCAGGAGGCGCTCGCGCTCTACGGGATGGAGGTGCCCGCCGCCTGCGAGATCGGGCCCGGACTGCTCGTCTTCCACCGCGGCTTCGGCACCGTGCTGCACCCGTACACCACCCTCGGCGCCGGCGTGACGCTCTACAACGGCGTGACCATCGGCCGGGCCGACCCGTGGGTACCGCAGGAGGAGAGCGCGATGCGGCGGGTGGTGGTCGAGGACGGCGCGGTGCTGTGCGCCGGCGCCAAGGTGGTGTGCAAGGAGGGCGTGCTGACCGTCGGCGCGGGCACCGTAGTCGGCGCCAACGCGGTGCTCACCCGGTCGACCGGCCCCGGGGAGGTCTGGGCCGGCGTCCCGGCGCGCAAGGTGGGGATGCGGACGGGCGGCCGGTGGGCCCGCCCGGCACCGGCCCGGCCCGCCCCGAGCCCCTCCTGAACGCGCCGGACGCACCGGTGGCGAGGGAACGGCCTAGACGAACGGCAGCAGCCCGGTGCCGCACTCCGGGAAGCGGACCAGCCACTCCCCCTCGCCGCCGGCCGCCTCGGTGGCGCCCGAGAAGCCGTAGTGGATCGGCTGCCCGTCGCCGCTCAGCCACCTCGCGTGGGTCAGCTGCACCGAGAGCGAGGCCGGGCGGTACGGGGCCGCGGCGGCCTGGACGACCGGGGCGGGCTGCTCAAGCACCAGCTCGTGCTCGGTCTCGCCCGGCCGGAAGGTCACCACCGTCTCGGTGCCCGGGCGGCGCGGGAAGGCGCCCGTCGGATCCGTCCAGTACGCGGCGACCATCACCGCGAGGGTGCCGTCCAGGCTGCCGGTGTCCGGCCGCACGTACTCCTCGTCCGCGATCCAGCGGGCGTGGTGGCGGACCTCCTCCGCGCCCCACCGCTCGTCCCAGCGCACCCAGTAGCCGGCCACCCGCTTGACGGTCATGCCCTCGCGGACGACCCGGACGGCGAACCGCGCCGGGCCGACCGGCTCGCAGCCGGCCAGGGAGACCACCGTCACCTGTTCGTAGGTCACCTCGCCGTCGTCGGCGCCCTGCTCCACCATCGGTCAACCACCTTGCCGCAGAGTCGAGTTCGGCCGCGTCTTGGGCCGCGTCCGAGAAGTCGAGCGTAGGGCCCCGGCAAAGGAAGGCCGCACGATTGCCCGGTTCCGGCCCGGACGGCGGCGCTCCCGGCTACCCTGCCCGCCGCACCGCGGCCCGGCGCGGGAACGGGCCCGGGACGGATGCGGGGGCGGCGCGGAAACGGGCTCGGGGCGGGTACGCGAGCGGGTGCGGCGAGCGGATACGAAACCGCCCCGGAGCAGGAGGCCGGAAGATCCGACGTCCCGCTCCGGGGCGGTGCGTGCCAGTGGCGACGGCGACTACTTGACCTCGCCGGAGGCGGCGATGGAGATCTTGGCCGAGGTGCGGCCGCTCTGCGAGCCGAGGCCCTCGATCTTCTTGACCAGGTCCATGCCCTCGACGACCTCGCCGAAGACGACGTGCTTGCCGTCCAGCCAGTCGGTGACGATGGTGGTGATGAAGAACTGCGAGCCGTTGGTGTTGCGGCCGGCGTTGGCCATCGAGAGCAGGCCCGGGCGGTCGTGCTTGATCTGGAAGTTCTCGTCCGCGAACTTCTCGCCGTAGATGCTCTTGCCGCCGGTGCCGTTGTGGTTGGTGAAGTCACCGCCCTGGAGCATGAAGGCCGGGATCACGCGGTGGAAGCCGGAGCCCGCGTAGCCGAAGCCGTTCTGGCCGGTGGCCAGCTCGCGGAAGTTCTGGGCGGTCTTGGGAACGACGTCGTCGTACAGCTTGAAGACGATCCGGCCGGCCGGCTCGTCGTTGATCGTGATGTCGAAGAAAACGTTGGAAGACATGCAGGGATGATGGCACGATCACCTGTTCGGCGCGCGCTGCCCCCGGTCGGGCGCGGCCGGACGCGGCTGTGTTATCCGGTTTCCGCCCCGGAGCGAGACCGGGAAGCTAACATCGATGTCAGGTTCAGGCCTCTGTGCGGCACGGGGACGGGGTGGGCGGCATGCGGATCGGTGAACTGGCCCGTCGGACGGGTGTGAGCGAACGCTCGCTGCGCTACTACGAGCAGCAGGGCCTGCTCGCCGCCCGCCGCACCGAGGGCGGCCACCGCGAGTACCCGGAGGCCGCCGTCGACCGGGTGGTGCACATCCAGGAGCTGTTCGCGGCCGGGCTGCACAGCCGGACCATCTACAAGATCCTCCCCTGCATGCGGGACTCCGACGGCAGCCCGAACGAGGTCGCCACCCCGCTGCTGGTCGAGGAGCTCACCGCGGAGCGCGAACGGATCGACCGGACGATCAGCGACCTGCTGCGCTCCCGCGAGGTGCTGGACGAGGTGATCGCGACCGCCTCCGGGCAGCCGCCGTCCTCGTCCGAGGCCGCGTAGAGGACCGCACGGAAGACTGCCCGGAAGACCGCACCGGAGGCCGCGCAGGAGGGCCTCAGCCCTTCGGCCTGCGGGCCAGCAGATAGGCCTGCGGGGTCTTCTCGTCCCCCTCCGGCTCACGGACCGTACGGGAGGTGACCGGCAGGCCCGCCTCCCGCACCAGCTCCTCGACGTGCTCCGGCCGCAGCCGGCGGAAGTCCAGCGACACCGGGTGGCCGAAGGGGCGCTCCTGGCGCGACGGCAGGTCGCCGACCTGGAAGGCGAGCATCAGGTGGCCGCCGGGGGCGAGCACCCGGGCGCACTCGGCGAACACCTCGGGCAGCCGCTCCGCCGGGGTGTGGATGATCGAGTACCAGGCCACCACGCCGGTCAGCTCCCCGTCCCGGAAGGGGAGGTCGAACATCGAACCGACGCTGAACGGCACCTCCGGGTGGGCCTGCCGGGCGAGCTCGACCATCCGCGGTGAGAGGTCGATCCCGTGCACGTCCACGCCGAGCCGGTGCAGCGGGCCGGTCATCCGGCCCGGGCCGCAGCCGAGTTCGGCCGTCCTGCCGCCCGGCCGCTCGGCGCGGACCAGGTCGGCGAAGAGCCCCAGCATCGCCCGGTCCATCGGCATGCGGTCCAACGCGTCCCGGAAGAGCTCGGTGTACTCGGTGGCGACGGCGTCGTAGAACGCCCTGGTCTCGGTGAGGAAGTCCGGCTCGGTCATGGCCCCGGACCCTACCGGGCGGCCGACCGGACCCGGGGCGTGTCCGGCGGATCCTTGCCGGGTGCGCGACAGCGGGGCACGCGCCTACCATCGGTCCGGCCAACCAGCCCGAGGGGGACGGAAGATGAGCACGATCGGGGTCTACCTGGCGCATCCGCGGCCGGGGAGCTTCAACCACGCGCTGTACGGGGCCGTGGTGGACGAACTGCGGGGGCGCGGCTGCCGGGTGCGCGCCCACGACCTGTACGCGGAGGGCTTCGCGCCGCTGCTGGCCGCCGAGGAGACCGGCACGGTGACCGCGGCGGAGCGGTCCGGGGATCCGGTCCTCGCCCTGCACCGCGCCGAGGTGGCCGCCCTGGACGCGCTGGTGCTGATCCACCCCAACTGGTGGGGCATGCCGCCCGCGGTGCTCACCGGCTGGGTGCAGCGGGTGCTGGTGCCCGGCGTCGCGTACAAGCTCGGGACGGCCGACGGCGAGCCGGCCGGGCTGCTGCGGGCCGGCCGGGCGCTGGTGCTGAACACCTCGGACACCCCGGAGGCCCGCGAGCGCGAGGAGTTCGGCGACCCGCTGGAGCGGATCTGGGCGGCCTGCGTGCTGCCGTACGTCGGGGTCGCCGAGGTGCGGCGGACGGTGTTCCGCACGGTCACCGACTCCTCCGACGCCGAGCGCGCCGGTTGGCTGCGGCAGGCCCGGGAGCAGGCCGCGGCGCTGCTCAGCTGAGCGGCGGGAGGTCCAGTTCGGCGACGGTCTGGCCGCCGCTCAGCTCGCCGGTCGGGCGGAAGCCGAGACGGGCGTAGAACTCCTCCGGGCCGTCCGGGCCCGTGTGGTGGGTGACGGTGACGCGGGATCCGCCGCGGCGGCGGATCTCGGCGCAGACCTGCTCGACGGCGAAGCGGCCGTAGCCGCCGCGCTGCCGCTCGGCGTCGATCAGCAGCCGCCACAGGCCGGAGCGGGGGCGGTCGCCGGGGCGGTCGGGGTAGAAGGTGAGGTCGAAGAAGGCCATCACGAAGCCGACCGGCCGCCCGTCGTCCAGGATCAGCCGGGGCCAGGCGGCCTCCCCGTACGCGTACGCCTCGGCCAGCGACTTCACCACCGGCGCCACCAGGGCCTCCTGGTCGGGGCGGACCCGCAGGGCGAGGGCGGCGTCGACGTTCTCGGGGGTGATGGGGGCCAGGCTGAGCACGGAGGGCCTGGTGGGCGCGGAGGACATGGCGGGCAGCCTACGGAGCGCGGCTGCCCGCCGTCGCGCGGATTTCGTCGCGCGGCCCTCCACCGACCGGGGACGGGGCCCTCCATCGACCGGGCCGGGGCCCCCGCCGCCCGGTGGGCTACTCGCCGGCCGGGAAGTCGGTGCCGCGGCCGACCGCCGCCCACGTCTCGGTCTCCCGCCGCGCCTCGTCGAGGGTGCCGAGGACGCCGTCGACCGCGTCGCTGCCGAGCGCGAGCCGCAGCGGGGTGTGCTCGGCGGCCAGCGCGGCCAGGATCGCCTCGGCGGCCCTCGCCGGGTCGCCGGCCTGCTTGCCGTCGCTGTCCGGCAGCCCGGTGCGGACCGGGCCGACGATCGGCTCGTACGCCTCGATCGGGGCGCTGTGGGCGAGCGCGTCGCCGCCCGCGAAGCCGGTCCGGAACGCGCCGGGCTCGACGATCAGCACCTTGACCCCGAAGCCGGCCACCTCCTTGGCCAGCGCCTCGGACAGCCCCTCCAGCGCGAACTTGGTGGCCGAGTAGGCGCCCACGCCGGGGAAGCTGAAGCGGCCGCCCATGCTGCTCATCTGCACCACCGCGCCCGAGCCCCGGGCCCGCAGGTGCGGCAGCACGGCCCGGGTGAGTGCGGCCGGGCCGAAGAAGTGCAGCTCCATCAGGTCCCGCAGCTCGCGGTCGGTGGACTCCTCGACGGCGCCGATCAGCCCGCGCCCGGCGTTGTTGACCAGGACGTCGATCCGGCCGTGCCGCTGGACGGTCTCCGCGACGACGGCCGCGATCCGCTCCTGGTCGGTGACGTCCAGCCGGACCGGGAACAGCCGGTCCGGGTGCGCGGCGGCCGGCTCCGCCAGCGTCTCGGGGCGCCGGGCGGCGGCCACGACGGTGTCGCCGGCCGCCAGCGCGGCCTCGGTGAGCGCCCGGCCGAAGCCGGAGTTGGCGCCGGTGATCAGCCAGACCTTGCCAGCGGGGTGCTGCTCGGGGGTGCTGCCCATGATCGTCGATCTCTCGCAATCGTCGCGTGCTGCCCATGAGTTGACGATCATTTATGACACCGTCACAGGGGCCGCGTCCAGGACGGTTCGATGCCGGACGACATACGGCCCCCGACCGCGGACGGGCGGTCGGGGGCCGTATGTGCACGTCGAGGTGGGGTTACGGGAGGTTGCGGGCCATCACGATCCGCTGGACCTGGTTGGTGCCCTCGTAGATCTGCGTGATCTTCGCGTCCCGCATCATCCGC
>NZ_JBICVH010000037.1:0-38858 GCF_043198905.1 Kitasatospora sp. NPDC048715
GTTCGGTGCTGCTCTCTTCGGGGTGCCGGCGCTCCGCACCGGCGGGCCCATGACACCCCGTCCGGGCTCGGTCTGGGCCGTATTTCTGCTGGTCAATGGGGGTTTTGGCGCACTTCGTGCGCCTGGCTGACTGGGAGGAGGGGGTGGGTCCTCGCCTTCGTCGCCGCCCTCCCGCCCTGCGATGGGCAAGGCCCACACCCCGACCACCTGACTGCATAGTGTCACAGGCCGCAGCCCCGCCACAAGACCCCACTCGACGCGCCATCACCCACTGTCAGTGGTTCAGACCTCCCACAGTGGTCTGAACCACTCATGCCGGACAAGCCCACCAACAGCCCCAAACAATGCCCGCGACCCCGTATCAGAATCCCACCGTCAGCCAATCTTGCCGCAGACGGCCTCCCCATCCGGCCGCACCCCACAGAATGCATCACCCCGAACCCCCGTACAGACCCAGAAATCCACCCCCACACCCCCTCAGAAAACCACCCCAGACCGCCGTTGACGATATGACGCTGAATTCCGGTGCAACCACAAACCCCACCCCGAAAGCCCCATGCGAAAAACCCATCAAAACCGCTATGCAAAAACCCCATAACACCGGGACGGCACCGAACAGGCCCCGGCGCAGCACGGCGCCGTCGGCAGGCCGGCGGAACGGCGGGACGGGCGACGAGCAGGCCCCGGCCCCACCCCCAGGACCCGGGCACCGGGCGCAGCGCTGTGTCCGGTGCCGGTGTCCCGGACGGCGGCCCCGCGCGGCGCCGCCACCGAGCAGGAGCAGGACACCGGGCGCACCGGCCCGGGCCGGCCCGGACGGCGGCGGCGGCGAGCAGACCCGGGCGGTACCCGCCGACGGGACGGGCGCAGCGGCGAGCGCCTTGATGGCTCGCGCGAGGCGCCTTGCCAGCGAGCGGGGCAGCGAGCGGACACGGCGCCCCGAACCCGAGCTCCTGACCGCGGCAGGCGGGGCAAGAGCAGCGGCACCCCGCCTGGTTGCGGCCGCCGTTTGATGGCTCGCGCGAGCTATCAAGGCGCACGCGAGTCACGTATTGAAATACTCCACGAGATGGCGCTGGTTTCTGTTGGGGCGTCAGCGGTTGGGGGATTTCTCCGTGTGGAGCAGGCGAATGTGCCAGTAGGGGTCTTCGAGTTTTCCGGCGGCGGCTCGGCGGCGTTCGCGGCTGGGCGGCTGGTTGGAATTGGCAGGATGATTGGCGGGCGTCCGTTCATGCTGCGTTTGCTGGCACAGGCGGGGCATTCCAGTCGATCGGGCTCGGCTTTCTCCCGTAGTTCGAGGAGCGAATCGGGGGTGCCGCCGATGGATCCCTGAAAGGTATAGCAGGGGTGCATTCTGGCATTCGCCGTACGGGCGGCGAGCAGCTCATTGTGCTCACGAGTGGTGTCGGCTTCCTGGCGGCATTCCCAGCAGAGCTGGGTGCCGTTGCTCGCGGCGGGCTCGTAGTCGTACTCGTTTGGGCTTTGACGGGCTGTTGGCGGGGCGGAATCACCGCCGGGGCCGGACCGGTCCAGGGTAGCCGTGTCGGGCCGCCACGGGGGCGTTCGGGCCCGTTCTGGGGGCCGGGGCGGGCGTGGGTGGTGGGGTGAGGGTCATCGAGGTGGCCTTCGGTCAGGAACGTGGCCGGGGCGCGGCGGTGACCGGCCCCCGGTACCCGGACGGCATCGCCCGGGTACCTCCCGACGATCCACACCGCCCCTTGGCCAACGGCTTGCCCAGATGTTGTCCTGCCCCTTGACCAGGCTGGTTGTCCCGCCCGGATTGCCCCGGTCAAGGGCCTTGTCCTCCCGAAATGTCCGTGACCGGGATCACCACCGGCAGAGGGTCACCGGTGGCAGTGGGAGCACACCTCTTGACCGGCGAAGGCCCGGTCCGCGGCGGCGACGTCCCGGCCGGTCACCGAGGCGGCGGCGTCGATGACGCTGCTCAGTTTCCGCCGTTCCTTGCTGCGCGTGGCGGTTGCGCCGGTGGCGAGGTGGCGGTCGACGTAGTCGAGGTACTGGCCGGGGTTCCGCACCAGGTCGCTCTGGACCTTGGTCCGGGAGCGCCACTCCCCGGCCTTCGGGCCCCACTTGGTTTCCGCTTCCTCGGCGTCGAGGTGGAACGGCTTGCCGATGCACTCCCAGCTGGTCCCGCGTACCCGTTCAGCGGTCACCGCGGCGGCGACCACACCGTGCAGGGCGAGAGCCTGCACGACGGCCGCTTGGACGGCGTAGTCCCCTGAGACGGCTTCGTCCGTACAGAGCGTCGCCAGGACGTTCTCCGCCTCTACGGCCAGCACTGCCAGCTTGTGGGCGAAGTCGATGCGGGCCCTGTCGGACTCGGTGAAGCTGTCCGCCGGAAGTGACCGCACGTCCACTTCAACAGCGGTGGTGGTGGTTTCTGTTGTCACGCGCTGATCAACGACCGGTTGATCTCCCGGATGCGGCGGCGCAGCATCGGGCCGGAATCGCCCGGTGCCCGGGATCAGCAACGTCCTCCACGGCGGTTCTGGCCTGCGGCGTCTCCCTCGCTCCGGTCGGTTCGTGGCTCGACGGTTGCGCTTGCACGGTCGGCCGGGGGCGTTGTTGCCCTCACGGGTGGGCGGCCTCGGTACGGTTCCGGTGTGGGACGTTTCCGTCATTTCGGCGGATCGTCGCGCGCCCGCCGGGGGCTGATCCGGCGGGCGCGTCTTCGACAGCCACACCCCCGTTGACGACAAGGGAGATCCGATCGTGGCCGAGTCCGACGTTACCGTTCCCCGCCAGCTGCCTCCGCCGGACGGGCCGGAGGGCAACGAGGGCGACGTGACGGTGCAAGCGCTGTTGAAGGGCGGCTCCACCAAGACCACCACCGCCAACTACCTGGCGTTCGTGCGGGCGCTGCGCCGCAAGCGGAAGACCGGGAGGGGGCGGCCGGTCAAAATGCTCGACGCGGACACGGTCAGCCAGACCACCTACCGGTGGGCTAAGAAGTTCCAGGCCGCTCAGGAGGCGGCAGGGAGCGGGCTGGTGTACCCGCTCGACGTCGAGCGGTACCCGTTCGAGGACCTGGACGAGTACATCGCGGAGCTGCGCGCCGACGGCTACGACGTGTTCGCGGACGTCGGCGGCGGCAACGTCGCACTGTTCCACAAGGCGCTGAGGCACGCGGACCGCCTGGTCGTGCCGCTCTCGTCCAGCGGGTTCGACGTCGACCGGGTGGAACCGACCTTCGTCGAGGCGGCCAAGGCGCACGGCGACCACGCGCGGGGAGGGTTCGAGACGCACGTGCTGCTGTCCCGGAAGATCTCCGACAAGCAGTCCCGGGAGGCCCGCGCGGAACTGTCCGCCCTGACCTTCCTGGGCGGCCCGCTGCCGGTGCTGGACACCGAGGTGGAGCAGCTCATCGAGTACACCCGGGTGCTGGGCCGGGTGCCGTCGAACCTGGACGAGTACGCGGCGGTGTGGGACGAGATGATGCGGCGCGAGGCGGCCCGGCGCAGCCAGGCCGGACAGGCGGTGAGCCGATGAGGATGGGCACGCAGGTGGCGCTGCCCGGGCAGGCCGCGGAGCTGACCTCGGTGGGCCAGCTCGACCCGGCCGAGGAGGCGGCGGTGCGGCTGCGCCGCGCCCGGCGGGTGATGAACCGCCCCCAGGAGTTGGCCGGCCTCGATCCGGCCGAGCAGCTGGAGGAGTGCCTGCGGGTGCTGCGCGCGGCCGAGGCCCGGCGCGACGGCACGGTGAGGGACACGCAGCTGCGGGCGGCGGCGGTGTTCTTCGACACGGCCGGGCCGTACTTGGTGTGGGTGCGGGAGAACGGGCTGTACTGCCTGGACGACCCGTCACGGACGTTCGAGCGGTGGCTGTCGGAGCTCTGGGGCTACAGCCAGAGCCAGTGCTACCTGTTCATCGACGCGGTGCGGGTGCGCGCCGCGCTCGGCCTGGCGGGCAGCGAGGAGTACGCCTACCGGGGGACGGTCGTCACCACGGGGCACATCAAGGCGCTGGCGCCGGCCGTCAACGCCCGGCTGGGTCCCGAGGGCGTGCAGCAGCTTTGGGCCGACACCGAGGCCCGGGATGGCAAGGCCACCGAGACCGGCCTGCGGCGCACCTGGCGTGCGTACCGGGAGCTGGCCGCCGCACAGCCGACGGACGGCGAGGGCGAGGCCGGAGGCGCGGGGACGGGCGAGACTTCCGAAAATTCGGAAGACGCGGGGCGGGTGGCCCGGTGGGGGGTGAACGAGGAACTGCGCGCGGTTCGGGCCGCTCTGGAGACCCTCCAGGCCCGGTACGGGCGGCTCACGAACGGCGGCCTGGCCCCGCTGGACGCGGCGGCCGCAACCCGCGAGGCGGCGCAGGTCCGGGCGCTGGGCCGGTGGTTCTCCCGGCACGCCGCAGTACCGGAGGACGTCGTCCTGGACGCGGAGATCGTCCAGGACTGAGCCGGACGATGCGAAGTGCCCGCCTCGGGGTTCCTGGGGCGGGCACTTCGCCTTGTGGGGGCGGACGGTACCGGATCGGGGCTGTGTCGTTGACCGGGTATGAACATTTTCGTTGCTTCTCGGTCGGGGCTGGCTGGTCGGGTGTCCGTGGTCGGCGCGGCGCTGCTGCTGGCCTCCTGGCCGACGTCGGCGCCGGCTTCGGCGTCCACCAGGTCCAGCGACGCGTGCACCCACAACTGGTCGGGCCCCAAGGTCTGCATCTCGATCGTCGGCCACGACCATTTCGCGCGGAGCCTGAGGGCCGTTTGGAAGAACCCGCCCGGTGATGTCCGGCAGTCTCGGGCGATCGTTCACGAGGGCCCGGAGCAGCGGGAGGTGCACGTCCGCGTCATGGGGCGTCGTAGCGGGGACGAGGTCGTGGCGGAGTGGAGGGACCTGGAGCTGGCCGACGGCCGGGTGTGTGTGAGCTTCGCGGACACCGCCGGTGTGTGGGCCTGCCAGGACTCCTACGCCACCGGGCGGGGCGACTGATGGCCCATCACCCGTCGGCGCCTGTGACGGAGCCCTGGTGGGCCGCTGTGGGGCCGCCGATCCTGCCGCAGCCACGACGGCCGAGGCCGGTGCGGATTCCGGGTCTGGCGGGGTGGGCGGCGCGCGCGACGGCGGCCGGGATCGACCTCGGGATCGCCGGCGGCCTGATGACGGCGTACCTGGCCGCGCTGCACCTGGCGGCGCCGGCGTTCGCCGCCGTGCAGTTGCTCGCGCTGCTGGCGGACGTGGACGTCCGGGGGTGGCTGGCGGGCGGCTACTGGGTGGTGGGCGCGGGTTGGCTGGTCTTGCAGTGGGCGGAACGGGGCCGGACCGGGGAAAGTCTCGGGCAGCGGCTGGCGGGGGTGGTGCTGGTAGACGAGGAGAGCGGGGCGCCGGTGGGCCCGGCCCGCAGCATCCTGCGCGGGCTACTACACGTCCTGGACACGCTCCCGGCCTGCGCCGGGTACCTGCGCCCGCTGGTCCATCCCCGGCGGCAGACGTGGGCGGACAGCATCGCCCGGACGGTGGTCGTTCGGCGTGAGTTGATCGAGTCGATCGCGCAGCCCAGATAGGTCTTGGGGGTCGTCTGCCGCCCGGCGAGGCCTGGGCGCGGCGGCGGGGGTGCCGGGTGCCGGCAAGGATCCCGGTGTCCTTGGGGGGGCTGGGATCCTTGCCGGTCGTCGGCCGGTCCGGGGCTACCGGCGCCAGCGGGTGAACAGTCGCTCGTCCGGGCCGGGCTGGATCCCGAGGGGCAGGCCGAGCAGGACGTTCAGGTCGATGCCCTCGTCCTGGGAGAGAGGTGTGAAGCCGCGCTGGCTGTAGAAGCGGGGCAGGGGCTCCGAGTCGGCGTCGAACTGCCCATAGAGGAGCTGGTACTGGAGTTGCTGGTAGACCTGGACGGCGCGTTTGAGGAGGTGGGTGCCCCACCCTCGGCCGCGGGCGCTGTCGGCGACGGCGACGGCACCGATCTTGGCGATGACCAGGCAGAAGAACAGCAGTTGTTCGCCCTGGACGCCCTGCTCGGCGCCGACCTTGAGCAGGGATGCGGGCGGTACGGCGCTCAGCGCGCCGACCGGCTCGCCGTCCTGGTCCTCGGCGACCAGGACGAGCGAGAGGCCGGGGATGACGGTGACCAGGTCATGGCCGGCCGCTGCCGTCGCCGCGGCCCGCGTCAGCTGTTTCTGTCCTCCGTCCAGGCCGACGCGCAGCGTGGCGGCGAGGCCTCCGGTGTCGATGCTGTCGGCGTGGATCCGGTCGAGCCCGACTCCGGTCAGGTCCAGGAGCTGTTCCACGGCGGGCGCTTCGCCGGCTCTGGCCAGTCTGATCCGTCCGCCGTCGGGTCCGTCCCAGCCGTCGAGCAGCCGTTGGCCGGTGATCGGGCGGGGAGGGGTCGAGCCGCCGCGGGTCCCCTTGCGTTTTGCCATCCGGTCACCGTAGCCGGGTGGTCGGGGCCCCTGGGGGCGTTCGTGAAGGTTGGCGGGCGCGGTGCGTTGACGCGAGCGGTGCGGCCTGCCGGGGCCGGCGCTTCCAGGACGGCGGCGAGGGCCCGGGCAAGCCGACGGGTGCTGCGGGTGGTCAGGTCGACCTCGATGCGCTGCTCACCGTGATCGACGATGAACCGGCCTCGTCCGGCGGGCCGGTGACGTCGATGCGCGCCGCCGGGGCCGGTCAGCGCACCAGGCCCTGGCGCAGCGCCAGGAGGAGGAGATCAGCCGCGCCTTGCCGGGTCGGGGCGAGCAGGGGCTGGCGGTCGGCGGCGTCGATGACGAGTCGGCCGTCGACCAGGGCGGCCCAGCCGGTCCAGCCACTGACGCCCTCCTCGACCCAGGCGATCATCTGGTCGGCGCGGTCGACGCGGGCGACGCGGGGCCAGTCGCTCCAGCCGTGCAGGGTGAGGCCGACGCCGAGATCGGCGCGCTGGTCGGGGTCGCCGAGGCCGTAGGGGGCGAGGGCGGCGATGCGGGTGTCCAGGGCGAGCCGGGGCGGTAGCGGTGTGGGCTGGACCGCGGGCGGGGTGGAGGGCGGGATGTGGCGGGCTATTCGGCCGGCGGCGTCGGGGGCGGTGGTGTTGGCGATCGTGTCGCGCTCCTCCCACCCCATCGGCGGGACCGGCGGGGCGGGGTCCGGTGCTTCGCGGACAGCCGGGCCACTGTCCCTTGATGGCTCACGTGCGGCTTCCGTCCTGGCGGGGCCGTACGCCGTCGGACGGGGCGCCGGGGCCGGAGACGGGGCGGCCGGGCCGGGGCCCGCCGGGGCCGATGGCGCGGGCAGGTCGGGCCGCTGCCCCGGTACGCCCGACCCCCCGGAGGATGCCTCACGTGTGGCGTCAAGGCCGGGGCCCGCCGCCTGGGCGGCCCGCTGTGCCTCGGCCTGGCGGACGGTGGTGCGTGCTCGGGCGAGCAGGTCCTCGGCGGCCCGGGTGAGGGCCGCCAGGCTCACCCGCAGGTGCATCGGGTCGACGCCAGCGTCCAGGTCGGCGGCGAGGCGGCGGGCGGTGCGCTCGGCGAGGAGGCCCAGGCGGGCGATCTGCTCGGCGGCCTCAGACCCGTACGCGCTTGCTGGCTCACGTGTGGCATCCGCGGCGGCGGCCAGGGCCGCCTCCTCACGGGCCTTCGTGCGGCGCCGGTAGGCCTTGGCGGAGCAGCTGCGCCCCGGGCAGTAGCCGGGGCGCTGTCCGGCGCCGGTGCTGCGGATGGGCTGCTCGCACCACCCGCAGTGGGCGCCGGCGGCGGCCTGGTCGTCGTCCTGGTCGTCGTCCTTGATGGCTCGCGTGGGGCTTTCCATGATCGGCATGGTACGGGGCCCCGGGGACGACGAGAGGGCCGGGACGCGGGTGGCGTCCCGGCCCTTGGGACCGGTGTCGGGTTGTCAGGTCGGGCGGTGGCGCGGGCACTGGCAGAACGGCCAGCCCTTGTCCGGGTGGTAGGCGTCGGGGTCGGCCGGAGGCCCGGAGCTGAGGTCGATCTCGGGTGTGCGGTCGTAGCGGGTGCCGTCCGTGGCGACGCGGTAGGTGCTGACCCGCAGTCCCGTGCGGCGGCGGTCGCGGGGGACGAAGTCGGCGGTCACCGGACCACGCCCCGGCGAGGTCGGCGCCGGCGGTCTTCGGCGAGCCGGCGCAGGACCAGGGCGCGGCGGGCGGCGCGGCCGAGGACGGCGGGTCCCGGCGTCCGGGCCGGGAGGGCCGGGGGCCTCACACCGCACTCCGGGCGGTGGCGCACGGCCACGGGACGGCGCAGCGCACGCAGCGGCCGCCGTGGGAGCGGTGGTCGTCGCGCAGCATGCGGTCGGCGGCGGTGCCGGTGGGCTCGGGGTGGTGGGCGGCGTGGGCCGGGGGTCGCAGGGGCGTGGTCCAGGGGTGCGGGCGGCGGGGAGGAGGGGTCGTCATCGCGTGCTCCGGCAGGGCGGGGTCGGGGTCGGCGGCGGTCCGCCGTGTCCGGGGGGATTGCCACGGAGGACCGCCGCAGCCGGCGCTCCCCGGCACCGAGAAGCGGGGAGTGTGCGGCACGGTCACGACGCTACGCAGCACCGGACGCGGGGAAGAGTGCCCGCGCGTCTGCCAATCCGTCTGCCAGACGTCAGCCCGTCAGGTAGTAGCCGGTGATCCGACGCCTGCCGACCGCCGTGCGGGCCGTGGCGTGGAAGTAGGAGGCGGGAATCACGTGCCTGCCGGGGGCTCCGCCGTACCCGCCGGTCACCTCGACGGTGCGGTCCCCGAGGGTGTAGGACCGCACGGTCACGGTCTCGGGGTAGCAGGACGTCGGCCCGCCGCGGCAGGTCGTGTAGGTCTGGCCGGCCTCGATGCGGTGCACAAGTCCTCCTCGGGATCGTGGCTGGTGCCCTGACGGTAGTGCCTCGCCGAGGCGCCGCACTGTCGCTCAGGACGTCCGGCGGGCGAGGACCTCGGCGACCTCGGGGACGTCCTGGTGGTGGCGCAGTGCGGTGACGGCGGTGCGGGTGCGGTCGGCGGCGCGGGAGGAGGGGATGGCGGCCGCGGCGGCGAGCATCCGGTCGGCGACGGTGGCCGCTTCCTCGGGCTCGTTGGCGTCGAGCAGCGCCACCGTCAGCCAACTGCTGTACAGCGCGTACTCGCGGGCGTGGGTGACGTCGTACTCGGCGAGGACGGTGCGCAGCAGGGGGACGGCGCGCAGGGGGCGGCGCAGGGTGGTGTAGACGCGGGCGGCCATGACGTCGTGTTCGGCGCGGGTGACCCAGTACAGCCACTGGCGGGGGTCGGTGGCGGTGGGGAGTTCGGCGTCGGCCTGGTCGACCTGGTCGAGGGTGGTGGCGATCGCCGACAGGGCGGTGCGCTGGTCGCCGGCGAGGGCGGCGACCCAGGCGGTTCGGGAGGAGGTGAGGGAGCGGGCGCGCAGCGAGTCGCCGAGGCCGGCCTGCTGCTCGGCGGCGCGCAGCAGCTCCGCCGCACGGGAGAGGTGGCCGAGGCCTGCTTCCCAGTAGGCCCAGGAGCCGAGGAGGTGGGAGGCGAGCGGGGCGTCCCCGGCCTGGCGGGCGGCACCGAGCCCCCGGCGGAACAGCGGCACCGGGTCCACGGCGCCGGCGGAGTCCATCGCCGCCCACCCGGCGAGCTGCGCCAGCTCGCCGACGGCGACCAGCAGCGTCCGGCCGACCTCTCCGGCGTGGCAGGTCTGGTTGTGCAGGGCCACGGCCCGGTCCAGTTCGGCGGACACCTGCGTCACCAGGTCGCGGCCGGCGAGGAGGTCGTCCGCCAGGCGGAAGCCGTGCACCCGGCGCAGCAGCGCGGCGGCGTCCGTCGCTCCGACGGTGCGTCCGGCGCTCGTGCCGCACGGCGACAGGTCGGTGTCCGGCGGGAGGGCGTCGGCGATCACCTCCGCCGCCGTACGGGCCGGCAGCGGCGCGCGCGCGGCGGCGCGGGCCGCCTTCGAGACGGCGCGGGCCCGGCGCAGCCGGCCTTCGTCCAGCTCCAGCACGACGGCCAGGTGCGGCAGGTAGTAGGGGCCGGGGGTGCGCCCCTTGTACTCGGTTTCCCAGCGCCACACGTCGGTGCGGGTCGGCACGGACCCGGAGACGTCCGCCAGGCGCCAGGCCACGTCCTCCTCCGACAGCCCCAGCTCACGGCGGCGGGCGGCGATCAGCGCGCCGATCCGCTCGGCCCGGCGCCCACCCTCGTCCATGCCCGTTCCCCTGCTCCGCGGTCCCCTGGTGGGACCGTACCCGCCTGGGACAACGCGTACCGGCCGTCGGGGAAACGACGGCTTCTACTTTTGGGCCCTCAAATGAGGGCCCGTTTTTGAAACCGCCGCAGATCAGGGGCCAGCCAGGGCGGAGATCAGCTTGCGCGCCGCCGCCTTGGTCAGCCGCTTGATCGCCGTCTGCGCCTTCTCCCGGGGGCCTCGGGGCTTGATAGTCGTGCCCTTGGTGGCCTTGGCGTACTGCGCGTTGAACTCTTCCGTGCTGACCTTCTCCGCGAGGCTGAGGAGGTACTTCGCCTGGGCGGCAGAGAGCGGGTCGGTCTTCGCCGCTGCTGCGCGGGCGCGCCGCTCGGCGTAGTAGGCGTCGTTGTCCGCCTTGCGCTTGGCCTCGGACTCCTCGGTGCGGCACGTGACGTGCACGGTCTCGTACCAGCCCTGTGCGCCCGGCTGGCCCGTGACGGCTTCCCACAGGGCGTTCGTCGTCAGCACCGACTCGTCAACGCCTTCCGTCAGCCCAGGCCCGACCAGACCGTAGTAGCCGGTCCTGCCTCGGGGCAGCACGGTGAAGCCGGCCGGGATGGCGTGAGCCTCCAGCCAATCCTGCCCGCAGCCGCAGTGTGTGGCGTGGTAGCGGCCCCACTTGCTCTCCAGCGGCTCGTACACCAGCCGGTCGCCGTAGTACTTCGTGTCCCGCGTGAATCCCGACATCGCATCAGTCTCCTGCTGATCGGTGCCGGTCGGCACCGGGTTTCGCCCGGTGGGCGCAAATTCGCCGCATGGAGCTGACGGCCGCTCGGGCCGGGGCCACCCGTAGGTGTGAATCTCGGGACGGCCGCCCGCCGGCGCCGCCATGATGGCCTGCCTGCCGGTGATCACCGGGTGGACGAGAGGGGATTTCATGGAGCTGCTGGTAGTGGTGCAGAACCTGGGCCAGGGCGGGCTGAGGGACGGCTCGGGGGCGCCGGAGGACCGGTGGCCGCTGCTCGCCGAGCGGATCCTCACCGCCGGCGGCCCCGCGGCCCCGCCGGACCTGGTCCTCCTCCAGGAGGCGGTCGACTGGGGCCGGTACGGGCACCGGCAGCTCGCCCTGGCGATGCGGGACCTGGACATGGACGCTCTCCCCCTGCCGCCGTCCGGCTCCGGCTACCCGACGGCGCTGCTCTACCGGCGCGAGACGGTCGGGCGATGGCTGAATTGGAATGTCGACTTCGCTCACCGCACCTTGCACGGGTTCGGTGTCGCGACTTTCGACGTCGGCCTGCCCGCACCGCTCGCGGTCGCGAGCGTGCACCTGGACCCGTTCAGCCCGGACAGTGCCCGCGCCGAGGCGAAACTCGCCGCGACCCGGGCACTGCGGTACGGGCCGTACGGAATGGTGTGCGGCGACATCAACTACCCGCCCGCCAGCCCGGACAGCCCGGAGCCGGACTACGCGGCGATGCGCCCCTACAACAGGTCCGCGCGCACCCTGCTGCCCTCCCAGGCCCGCACCGCGCTGCCCTCCCAGGCCGGCGCCCTGCTGACCGAAGTCGGACCGGCCGCCGCGGTCCCGGACCGGCGGGTCGCCGAGACCCTCGCCCACACCGGCTACGTGGACGCCGCCTGGCACCTCTACCAGCAGAACCGCGACCCGGAGCTGCTGCGCCGCACCAGCACAGACGACCGGATCGACCAGGCGTGGGTCAGTGCCCCGCTCGCCCCGGCGGTGACCGGCTACCGGGTCCTCGACGCGCCCGCCGGGGCGTCGGACCACCACGGCCTGGCCGTGCATCTGGACCTGGCCCGGGCGGCGACCGACGACGTCTGGGAGTACCGGTGACGCCAGGGTTTCCGTCCCGGCCTTCGCTGTTGCCAGACTGACCGTCATGACCGCACCCGACCGACGCCCACTGCGACGCCCCACCCCCGACACCCCCGACCTCTCCGTCGACCTGCCCGCCGACCAGCCGGGACCGTACGCACGCCTCACCGCAGTGGAGCGGGCCCAGATCCCGGACCCCGCCCCCGCGGACACCCCCGCGCAGCAGCCCGCGCCAGGCCGCCGGCCCCTCGGCCCCGGTGGCCTGGCTGTCGCCAAGACCTGACCCGGGTGATGAAATACCGACGGCGGGCCGCCCCATCGACACTGGGGCGGCCCGCTGTCTGCTGCGCCACGGTCGGGGCGCGGTGTTCTGCTGTCAGGCCCGGCGGAAACGGGAGCCCGTGATGGCGCCGCCCGGCTCCGCGTGGAGTGCGGCGGCCTCGGCGGAGTCGAGCACATCGTCGCGGGAGATGCCGGCCGGGGCGACGCCGGACCCGCTGTAGGTGACCTGGCGGCCGTCGGCGGTGGTGACGTCGACCTCGGCGCGGTAGGCGCCGGTGGACTCGGACGAGCTGCTCTTGCGGCTGGAGAATCCCATGTTCTCTCCTCGGAGCGCTCCCCTTCAAGGGGAGCAAGGTTCCTGGCCGTGCTGGCCCGGTCGGTTACTTCTGGACGACCGGACGGTCGACGTGGTGGTGCTCGACTTCGACGTTGGTGTCGTCGATGCGCAGGTACTCGGCCACGGACTCGGCGATCGCGACCGAGCGGTGCCGGCCGCCCCGGCAAGCGACGGTGACGTGGACCAGGCGCCGGTGGCGGTTGGCGTAGCCGTAGACGATCGCCTTGGCCGACTCGGCGATGCGCTCGACCTCCCACATCACGCCGGGGGTCTGGAGCACGTGGTCGCGCACCGGCTCGTCCAGGCCGGTCAGCTCCCGCATCGCGGGATCGTGGTGCGGGTTCCGGAACTTGTCGCCGACGTTGTAGACCAGGCCGTCGTGCGCGGCGATCAGCTTCAGGGCGTCGTCGTGCAGGGTGCCGATCTAGTTGTGGTGGTTCCTAGGGATTTGTGGTGTTTCATGTTTCCCGTTTGCGCCGAACCCCCAACCCCCTTCGCCGGGGCCTAGGGGTACGGGCGGGGCGGGTAATCGCCGTCTTCCACGGAGCGGGCCCATCCCCAGGCCCAGGTGGTCAGGTCCGAGAGCAGGACCCGGGACAGCTCGGCGTCGAACACGGGGCGCCACTCCTGCGGCACCGCGTCCCGGACGTCCGTCAGCGACGCGGTGACCGGGAGCCTCACGACCCGCCGCCGAGGAACCGGCGCGTCAGCCGGCCGGACTTGGGGGCCGGCTCGGCCGGGGCGAGGGCGGCCTGGCGGCGGTGCTCGGCGAGGTGCTCGGCGGCCCGGGCGGCGTGCCGGTCGCGGGCCTCGGCCGCCAGGACGGCGCGCTCGGGGTCGGAGTACGGACGGCCGGGACGGCCGTAGACGTCCACGTCCATCTGCGCCCGTCGGGCCTCCTGGTCGTGCGCGGCGTAGGCGTCCAGGGCGGCCCGGGCACGGGCCGGGGCCACCCGGGCGGCGTGCTGCTCCTCCGGGGTCGGGGGCAGTCGGCGGCCGAACAGCGGCATGGTGCTCCTCCTCTTCTTGGCGGGGGGCCGGCCGCCCGTCTCGCGGGGCGGTCGACCCGGTGACGGCGGGGTCAGGCCGCCGGGGCAGCCCGCAGGTAGACGGTCTCGAACACGGGGTCTCCCCAGAGCCGGTCGCCCAACTCGCCGCCGGACAGGCCGGAGACGTGCACCGACCCGTCCGAGCGGACGGCGGAGACGGTGCCGGTCTCCCCCCGGCCGCGGCCGCGGCCGCCGACGACCGTGACCCGGTCCCCGACCCGGTACGGCGGGCGGGTGAGCAGCAGGAGGCACTCCGGGCTGATCGCGGGGACGCCCACCAGGGACTCCCAGGCGACGCCGGCCACGCCGGAGACCTGGGGCAGCCCGTCGGGCTGGATCCCGGACACCCGGCCGGTGCGGCCCGCGTAGCGGCCGCCGACGACCTCCACCCGGTCCCCCACCCCGAACCCGGCGCCGGGGCCGGCGGCGGCCGTGGCGAGCTGCGGGAGGCGGGAGGCGTGCAGGACGTCGGCGAAGCCCTCGGCGGCCAGGCCGGGCAGGTCGGCGGTGATCTGCTCGTGCAGGGCCCGGACCGTGTCCTCGGGTACGCGGCGGGCGGGGGTCCGGGCGGCGTTGCGGGCCAGCGCGGTGTCAAGCGGGACGTCCAGGACCAGCGCGTAGGCCGGGACGCCGTGCCGGTGGGCGGGGGCGAGCAGGCGTGCACGGTGCTCTGCGGTGGCGTTGGTGGCGTCAATGACGGTGCTGGCGTGCAGTCCCATGCGGGAGTCCAGCAGGGTGTGCAGGATCTGCCACGCGAGTCCGGTGACGGCCTGGTTGCCCCGGTCGCCGGAGGCCAGGCCGCGCAGCCGGTCGGCGCTCAGCACGTCGTCGTCGGCGACGGCGGCGACGGCGGTGGACTTGCCGGTGCCGGGGGCACCGATGGTGACGAGCAGGCACGGGTCCGGCAGGCCGAGAGCGGCCAGGGTGCGGGCGGTGGCGGTGGTCACGGTGCTTCTCCCGAGTGGTTGTCGTGCGGGCCGTTGGGCAGGCCCGCGAGGGCGGCGACGGCGCCGCCGTCCAGGTGGTGCCGGTCCACCAGGGCGGCGGCCACGACGGTGACCGCCGCCCAGTGCCGGTCGAGCACGTCGTCCGCGACGTCGTGCACGGTGCGGTAGTCCTGCCGCCCCTCGGCGCCGAAGCCGATGTGGGGATTGAGCCGGAGCAGCCGGCGCCGGTCGGTCCGGGCGCCGATCTCGACGGCCGTCGCCCGGCCGGGGGTCCACAGACCCGCCTCCCGCAGCCACCGGTCGGCGGCCCGCTCGCCGGCGCCGGCGAAGGCGGCGTAGGCGGGGCCGTCGGCCAGGCCGCAGCCCTCGACGGCGCCGCCGACGTCCGGGTCGTCCGGCGACAGGCGGGCCCGGTGGACGTTGCCGCCCGCCGCGAGGATGGCCACCGCATGGCCGGCCTCGTGCACCGCGTTCATCAGCTCGTACTGCCGCTGCGTAAGACCCTCCAACAGCTCCCCGGCGGTCAGGCCGGTGACCTCCCGGCGGGGAGCGCGGGTGCGGGTCGGGTAGACGACGCCGTCCAGCACGCAGTTGGTGTGCCAGGCCTCGGGCACGGCGGCGACGGCGGTGTACTGGGTCGTCACGGCGGTGCTCCTCTCGGATCGGAATAGGGGCGGGCCGGGCGGCCCGCCCCGAGGTGGTCAGCTCCGGCCCCAGCGGCGGACCTCCTCCTCGCGCTCCTTCTCGGCGGCCTCGCGGCGCATGTGCTGGAGCATCGTCTCGGGCGACCCGTCCGCGTTGCGGTTGAGACCGTGCATCACTCCGCCGCGGGCCCACTCCGACCCGTCGATCTCGCCACGCGAGTTCAGGCGGATCTCCCGGGGCTCGCCCTTGGAGCTGCCGCCGGTGAGGTCGAGCGGCGCGTCGCCCCGGCCGGAGACGGGGACGTAGCCGTGGAGGTCGGTGCCGCTGCTGCTGTTGCTCTTCCGGTTGAAGAGGCCCATGGTCGTGTCCTTTCAGTGGCCGGGCCTGGACAGGCCCGGCATGGATCGGTGGGTGGGGGGAGTTGCTCGGCGAGGTGGGCGAGGGTGACCGGGCGGCTGCCCCGCGCTTCCTAGGGCGGCGTCACTCCTCGGTGACGATGACGGTGACGATGGCGATGTGGTCGGCCTCGAAGGGGAGGCGCTCGAACTCGGCGGCCACGCTGGGGTCGGTGGTGGTGGTCCGGGTGATCTGGCCGTCGGTGGCGGTGATGGTGATGTTGTGCGTGCTCATGGCGATGCAGTCCCTGCTGGTCGGGGCGGGTTACTGCTGGGCGAGGTGGGCGAGGGCGCGGGCGATCAGGGGCCGGTGGGCGGCGTACAGGGTGCGCCCGGCGGCGGCGACGGCGCTCTCCAGGACGGCCATCGAGCCCGCCGGGTACCAGGTGGCGTCCAGGGCGTCGTCCGCAGCGACGGCGCGCACGGTGGCGGGCAGGACGTACAGGGCGGAGGTGCTTGCCACCCAGGCGCGGTCCGACTGGCGCCAGTCGTCCACCAGGTCCCGGCCCAGGATGACCGGCTGGTGGCCCCTCAGGTCCACCCCGGTCTCCTCGAACAACTCGCGCACCAGCGCCGCCGGGGCGGTCTCGCCGGGGTCGACCATCCCGCCGGGGATCGCCTCCACGCCGATGTCGTCCCGGGTGATCAGCAGGATCCGCCGGTCCGAGCCGGAGCCCGCGATCACGATCGGGTCCGCGGCCTGGTTCTCGCCCCAGCGGCCCAGGTTCCGGCCGGTACGGCCGGTGCGGCCGGCGGGGTGCAGCGGCCAGCCCCGCTCGTCGAACTTGAACTGGACGAGCGCGGAGGCCTGGCGCCGCTCCCAGTCGGTCACGTCGTCCGGGGTGGCCGCCCCCTCGGCCCAGGTGGGCACGTGGTGGGCCAGCGCCGACGGCAGCAGCTCAGGCGGCGTGACGTCCACGGGCGTGTACTGCGGCCAGCTCACGGCCCAGTCGCGCAGGTCGGCAGGGACGGTCTTCGTGGTCTCGCTCATGGTGCTGCCCTTTCTGGTCGGGTGATGGCTGGTGGCTGGTGGGGCGGGGGCGGTCGGCGAAGTCGGCCGCCCCGCGCTTCCTACAGCCAGGCGAACGCGTCTCGGACCTGAATGGCGGCGCCGGACAGGTTGTCCGCGTGCAGGCGGCCGTCGAACTCGTACGGGTCTTCCAGACCGTCCATGACGGCGTCGGCCGCGGCGCCCAGGACGTCGGCGAACGCCTCGTGCACACCGGCCGACTTGAGGGCTTCCACGACGTCGTCCTGGTCGGCACCGCCACGCTTGATGGCGTCGGCGAGCAGGCGCAGCGCGGCGGCGGCCGCCGGGGCGAGGACGACCAGGTGCTCGTCGTCGCGGGCGCCGTGGCGCTCGGCGGCCGTCTCGATGCGGTCGATGCAGGCGATCTCGGTCATCGGGTTTCTCCCTCTCGGTCGGATGGTGGCTGGTGGGGCGGGCGGGGGCGGCCGCCCCGGGATGGTCAGGGGCGGGAGGCCTGGCTGATCGCGGCCTGGACGCGGGCCTCGGTCGCGGCCAGGTCGACCGACTCCCGCAACAGGTGCTCCACCAGGCGGTCGGCGGCGGCCGTGTCGCCGCGCCGGACGGCCGCCATGATCTGGCCGATCAACACGGCCTCGGTCGCGGCGCCGTGCTCGTCCTGGGGCAGCAACCCCGCGCGGCGTTGGCCCGCTTCGTGGCGCCGGCGCACCTTGGTCCGCAGGCGCGCGGGGTCGGGCTCGTCGGCGTCGGTGAGCCGGGCCAGTTCGGCCCAGCTCAGGCCGCGCCCCTTGAGCGCGACGATCAGGGCGTCCCGGCGGTGGGTCAGCCGGTCGACGGCCCAGGAGACGGCGCGCAGCTGCTCGGCCGCCTCCAGGTCGTCGGCTCGCACCTGGGCGTGGTCCATCGGGTCGCCGAGGGCGGCCAGCATGGACTCCAGGTATCCGGCGTCGCGGGCGTGGGCGATCCAGCCCGCCGGGTCGTCGCCGTAGACGAGCTGGCGGTGCCAGCCGTACCGGGTGCCGTCGGTGAGCACGAGGACCGGTACGTCGCCGTCCTGGCCGAGGGCGACGCGGGCGAGGACGGCGGCGATCCGTCCCGGCTCGGCGAACACCGGCAGGTCCAGCGCCGTGCGCGGCTGGTTGGACCCGTCCGGGCGCAGCGCGGCGTGGGACCAGCCGGTCTCGGAGGACCAGGCGGCGAGCAGGCCGGCGCCGAACAGGGCGGCGCTGATGCTCGGGTGTCCGGCGTCCCAGGTGAGGACGGCGGAGGGGGTGGCGGGGATGCCGTCCTCGGCGAGTTCGTCGGTGTCCGGGATGTTCGTGGTGGTGGGCGTCAGTCCGACGACGGCCAGGGCGTCGGTGACGTGGCCGAGGTAGTCCTCGGCTTCGCCCATCGTGATCATGAGACCTCCAAGTGCTGTGCGCTTTTGCGCACAACACAGAGTGTGCGCGGATGCGCACAGTCGCGCAAGGGGGCCGCCTGACATTCCCTCAGACGGGTGACGACCCCGAACACGGCGACGGGCCCCGGGAATCCCCGGGGCCCGTCGACCCGCCCTCACATCACACCTGGTCAGGTGTGGTCCGGATGCACATAGACCTCACGATGCGCCAGCTCACCGCGCTCGGCCGCACCCCGCAGAACCGCCCGCACCACCGCCTCGTCCCGGCTGCGCCCCAGCCGAACGGCCACCGCCTCCGGGGCCAGACCCCCGGGCACCGCGGCGACCACCCGCACCGCCTCCGCCAGCCAGGCCGGACGCGGCGCCGGGACCACCGGCCCGGCCTCGACCGCGGGCTTCGCCGCCGGCGCCTTCGGTGCTTCGACGGTGACGTGCGAGCTGAACAGGCCGTACGGCAGCAGCGGCAACACGAGCAGCGACGCGACCAGGGCGGCCACCGCCAGCGTCGCCGTGCGCGCCTCCGGCTCCGCGCCCGCCCACATCACCGCGAGGGTGGCCCCCGCCCACACGCCGAAGGCCAGCACCCCGGCGCCGCGCTTGCGCCGGGCCCGCCACCACACGAACAGCCCGAGCGCCCACCAGCCGCCGAACATCGACTTCACCGAGAACGGGAGCTGGCCGGCGTGGCGCTCCAGCCAGGCATGCACCGGCCCCGACAGGTAGCCGCCCAAACGGATGAGATCGGGCGTCACCGCGCGGTCGGCAGCCTGAAGCAGGTGCCACAGCCCGGTCCCGGCGGCACCGAGCAGGCCTGCCACCCACGACACAAACGCCACCAGCAGCCACACAGCGCCCCACACCAGACCCGCCGCCAGCGCCACCGCCACCAGGATCCCGACCACCATCGCGACCGTCTCGGCCGGACCCGACGGCCGGGAGAACTCGACCCCCCGACGCCCCGACGAACGGGGCCCGGGCACGACCCCGGGAGCAGCCTCGGGCGGGGTGCCGGCGTGGCTCTTGATGACCACCGGGCCGCCGCTGTCGGCGACCGCCTCCCGAACCCCCTTCCACACCCGCTCGGCCCGGGCTCGGGCCGACTCTCGGGCGCCCTCAAATCGGTTGGCCATCGTGTGCTGCTCCTCCTGGTCGGCCCGTCGGTCTGCGCCGCCGGGACTGCCTTGTCCAACGACTTCCGGACCGCCGAGTTAGGCGTGGTCCGGGTGAATGTAGGCCGAGTGCGGCCCGTTCTCCCGATAGACCAGCAAGCCGCTATCGGCACAGGCTTGTAGAACGGGGCGGATGGTCTTGCGGTCTCGCCCGATTCTGGCCGCGATGTCGGCGATTTTGAGGCCGACCGGCCCGGCCCGCCAGATCGCCTCGTTTGTTTGCGGCAGCCAGGCCGCGCCGGGAATCGCGCCCCTGGGCAAATCGCCCGGCAGCGAGGGCGAGGTCCCTCCGAGGAGCGCACCGTATTCGGTATGCCCACCGGCCCCTCGCCGAAGGATCTCTCCCCGTTTTGCCATCGCCCCCAATTCGATTGAGAGAGTGGACCGATGGACGACAATTCCATCCGCGTTCAGAAGATCGCGAATTTCCGACGTCCTCAACCAGACATCGACCCCGGACGATGCCACGATCTTGCGCGCGGCCATCTTCCAGCAGCCGCTTCTTTCCTCGTTCTCGGGGACGGCCAGCCGCCCGTCCTCGAAATCCTTCAGCCGGAGGACGACACGGGCTCCGGGAGCGGCCTGAAATTCCAGACGAATACTTTCTTCGTCGCCCTTGCCCGGCGGGGTGTAGTGAACTTCCACGGTAACCATGGGGTGATTTCCGGTTCCTTTCCATATGCAGGACTGCCGCGCGCCCCGGTACAGCAGGGCGGGGATTCCGTGCCCGCCGCGGCGGGGACAGGCCAGCGGACGGCAACCGCGCCCGGCCTCCCGGGACCGGCCCGGTGGGGGGATCCCGCGGGGCGGTTCGGGGAGAGGCCGGGCGCGGCAGCGATTCCAGAGAGTGACCGGGTGTGCTGTCGTGTCGTGTGGTGTCGCGGTGCCAGACCCCCTCTGAGGCCCTAAACAGGCCCCTTTCCGGGGACGACAACACGACACCACACGACACGCGGTTACTCTCCGCGCCCCTCGGTGGGGAGCGGGGGGAGCGGGGTGGCGTAGGCCTTGTGGACGTAGAGGACGCGGCCGGGGGCCCGCTCCTCGCGGGCCAGCTCGCCGGCGACGACCCACTTGGTGATCCATCCTTGGATGGTGGTGCGGGTGGTCGGGTATTCCTCGGCCCGCAGCTGCTTCTCCAGCACGGTCGCGCCGGTACCCTCGTTTCGGGTTTCGATGATCAGCTCCATGCAGCGTTCCTGCGGGTCCTTTCGGAGCGGGACCGGCGGGGGCAGGGGGCGATTCTGCGGGGCGGCGGCCGGGGCGGTCCCGGCCGAATTCGCGGGGTTTTCCGGCGCGGGCTGCGGGGCGGTGGCCCCGGCGAGCTTGGCGGCCATGTACGCCTTTACCGCGTCGGGGGTGAGGGGTTCCACGCCGGGGGCGGTGGCGGGAATGTGAGGCACCCCAGTGCTTTCGTCGCCCGCAGGCGTTGATTCGGCGGCGGGGGCGGTCGGCTGCCCTCCGTAGGCCATTTGCGCGGCAGTCGTGAGCTTCTTTCCCGGGAAAAGTTGGGGAAGGGTCCTGCCCCAGCGCCCGGCGTAGAGCTTTCCGGCGTCGACCCCGGCCGACAGGGAGTCCATATCCGGGCGGATTTCGGACGTGGCGATGGCGGCCTGGATGAGGTCGTTGGGCTTGACCCGGTAGCCCTTGAAAGGGCGGGGCGAGGGGTTTTCCCAGGAGACGAACCCGGAGCCCTTGTAGGGGGCATCCTGGATATCGACGGTTCGGCGCCCGGAGTCGAAGAGCTGGTCCAGCTCGCCGACGTCCGTGACGCGCATTCCGATGCGCAGCCGGGCCTGCTTCTTGATGCCGGACGGCAGGTAGTCGATGGTCCCGCGCAGCGTGCACACGAAGGTGCGCACGGCGGCGGCGCGGCCGGTGTCGCTGATCTGCTGGACCAGCTCCGCCAGGCCGTTGGGGAGGGTGCCGAACTCGTCCACGATCAGCGTGATCTGGGGGAGCGTCGGGCGGGGGATGATCAGGTCGGTGTTCTCGCGCGCCATGAGGTCCTGGTAGCCGGCGCCGCGCGCCTTGATGACCTGCATCGCGAACGTGAGCATCATCAGCGCCTCTTCGGGCGTGGTGGCGACCCAGTCGATGGCCGGGCGGGCGCACTGTCCGGTGAGGGCCCAGGGCCGCAGGAACGGGGTCGCGGCCTTGGCGGTGAAGTCGATGACGAACACGACGTTGTCGCGCTGGCGGATCAGCCGGGTGAGGATCACGTTGAGCTCATTGGACTTGCCGGATCCGGTCTGGCCGGTGAGGACGCCGCACTCCTCGCGGATCTGGACCAGCGTCTCCTTGCCGTTGCGGTAGCGGCCAATGTCGAAGGTGTCGTTGACGCTGAGCGGCGAGAAGTCGTGGTGGAGGGGGATGTCGGCCCGGATGACGTCCTTGGTCGTCACGCGCAGGATCGCGGTTCCCCGGTCGCGTCCGGTCACGATCTCGATGCCGCAGCCGCGGCGCAGGCGCAGCGCGGCTGCGAAGCGGGGGGCGTGGGCGGCCAGGTCCTTGACCTCGGTGCCGTCGGCGGGCAGTTCCACCTGCACGCTGTACCCGACCTGGTGGGGCCACTCGGTGACGCCCGTGATCTTGCAGCCCTCCAGCTTGGAGACCTTGGGGATCAGCTCGTTCCACTGCATGGCAACCGCCTGGCGGCGCTTGAGCAGCTGGCGATTGGCGCGGGCGGTGAGGGCGGCACCCTCGGTGTTCTGCACGGTGCGTCCGGCGAGGCCGGCGAACAGGGCGCCGGCGCCGAGGGAGACCCAGATGCGCCAGTCCATCGGGCCCTCGGCGAGGACCCAGGAGGACCATCCGGCGGCGGCCAGCCAGGTGCCGGAACGCACGACGCGGGCCTGCGTGGAGGAGTCGCGCCGCGCTTCGCGGACGAGCTGGCCGGCGGCGCCGGCGGCGCCCAGGAGGAGGGCGGCCTGCGGGGGCAGACCGGCGTCGTAGCCGATGGTGGCGAAGCCGGAGGCGCCGACGGCGCCGCAGAACGCGGCGGAGGCGGGGGTGAAGCCGGAGGAGTGGTCCAGCAGCCGGGAGGTCTGAGCGGCGGCGGCCGGGGTGTTCTTCTTGGTCATGGTCTGGGTCCCCATCAGACGTTCCACATCGCTTCGGCCTCGGTGGACTTGCGGGGCTCCTCGTGCCGGGCGATGTCGGCGGCGTGGTCGCGCCGGAACCCCGGGGTGACGGAGGAGGCCTGGGCGGCCGCCTGGACGAGCAGGCGGTAGATGTTGCCGACCATCTCCGTGACGGCGTCGGCCACCGGGTAGTTCGCCTCGGAGTTGGCGGCGAGCGCGCCCACGGCCTGGGCGAGCGCCTCCAGGCCGGTGGGCAGACCCTCGTACTCGCGGCCGACGGCCATCATGCTGGGCGGGGCGTAGCGGGAGTAGGTGGTGGCCACGGCCTCGGCCGCGGTCTCCATCACCGAGGGGCGCATGCCCGCCTCGCCCTCGCCCGGGCGGCCGCCGATGTTCCACATCCGCTCGCCGCTGAACCCGTTGCGGGGCGCGTCGAAGCGGCGCAGGTCCTCGGCGTGCAGCGTGGTGAACTTCGGGTAGATCTCGTCCGCGGCGATCGCGATGCGCGTGAGCTGGTCGGCGAGCGCCTCGATGCGGTCGGCCGTGCCCTTCTCGGCCGGGTAGACGCCGGAGGTGTTCTCCGCGAGGGCGTACAGCGCGTCGGCGGTGTTCCGGCAGGCGCCGGGCAGGCCCTTGTACTCGGCGGCCACGGCCATCATGGACGGCGGCGAGTAGCGCAGGTACGCCTCGGCCACCTGCTGGCATTCTTTCGCGAACACGGACACGTCCGGTCCCTCCTCGTTTTCGATTTCGCTGGACCCGGCGCCGGAGGCCTCGGGCTGGTCGGTGTCGTCCTCGGGGTCGTCGACGCCCATGAGCCGCTCGAACTCGCCGAGGGTCATGCGCCCGTTCAGGATCTGCCACAGCGCTTTGGCCCAACGCCAGCCCCAGGTGACCGTGCTGCCGTTGAACGAGACGTCCTTGTTGAACAGCGCGACGGTGTTGCGCGCCATCCCGCACACGAGGCCCAGCGCGGTGCCCACGATGCCGACGGCGGCGACCGGGACGCTGGCCAGCACCCGCATGGTGATCCGGCGGGCCTTCGCCCAGTTCTTGGCGCGCTTCTCCGCCCGCTGGACGGCGGTCGCGGCGCGGTGCTCGCGGCGGGAGTCGCGGGCGTCGCGGGTCCTGGTGCGGGCGGTCTCCCGGGCCTCGACGGCCCGGGCGCGGGCGGTCTCCGTGGCCTCACGGGCCTTCCAGCGGGCCGCCGAGGCCTGGTCGCGGGCCCCCGCTGCGGTCTGACGGAGCGCCGGGTTCTGGGCGGTGCGGCGGGCTGCGGCGGCGACCGTGCCGCGCGCGGAACCGGCGGCCGCGGCCACGCGGCCCAGGGCCGGGGATGCGGCCGCCGCCTGGCGGGCCGCGCGCACGCCCGGCAGGGCGGCGGCGCGGGAGGCCACCCGGGCCGCCGCGCGTCGGGCGGCGGACCCGCCCTGCTCGGCGGTGCGGGCGCCCGGAACACGGCCGGCCGAGCCCCCGGCCGCACCCCGGGTGGCGGCGCCACTGCCGAGGACGGTGCCGGTCCGACCGACCGACCCGGTGCCGCGCAGGCCCGACCCGGTCCCGCGCAGGGCCGCCCCGGTGCCCGCTGCACCGGCGTAGGCCGCGCCCCGGCCCCAGCGGCGCGAACCGGACAACCGGTCCCAGCCGCGGCCCCGGCCCCCGAAGGCGGGATCCCGGTCCCACCGGCCGCCGGGCATCCGCCGGCCCTCGGCAACGGCCCGGGCCCGACGGGCACGGGCCATCAGAACCGCACCGGCGGTCAGGGTGCCCAGTCCCGGCAGGGCGACAGCGGTCACGATGCCGGGCAGGCCGGTGGCGCCCAGCACGCCGCCGGCGGTGGCGACGGAACCGGCGAGACCGGCGACGGTGGGGATGGCGGGCAGGCCGGTGAACGCGGCCGGGATCTCCGGAGCCGGGGCGGCGTCGTCCCGGTCGGCATCCTGCGGCGGCGCGAAGTAGACCGAGTCGCCGGGGTCGACGTCGTCCGGCTGAATCGCACCGGTCGAAACCGCGTGCGGTTGGACGGTCAACTGGTTGGTCGTCATGCTGGCTGTGCCTCCTGATCTGTGGGAGGGACGCCCGGCGGGCGGTGGCCGAGAACCTTGGCCCGCCGGGCGGTAGTGCCTTGATCACGATGGGTGCCGATTGTCACCCGCGCGGAGTGAAGGCTGCACCCGTTTTGGATGTCTGACTGAGGGTCAGATTCCGGATTCCGTCAGCGGTGCTTGCGCATCTCGCGGTCCAACGATTCCGGGCGGAACGGGGCACCGACCATGCTCGGCAGCATGCTCTCCAGCTGCTCGCGCTCGGTGATCCCGGCCTGGACCATCAGCAGCTCGACCGCCGCCGCCAGGCTCATCCGCCGCACCGCCGGCCGCTCCGACCGCTGCTGCTCCTCGGGCTCCGGCCGCTCCGGCGCCTCGAACCCCGTCCGGACGGGCCCCCGCACTCCACCGCCCGCGACCTGGCCGGATACCGGCTCATCCGGATGTCCGGACGCCTCCTGCACTCGTCCGGACGGGCGTCCGGCCGTCGGGTCGGCCGCCCGGACCGCCTCCCCGATCTGCTCGATCGACCAGCCGTAGCGCTGCGCCCGGTCGATCAGATCGCGGGCGTCCTCGGTGACCTCCCGGGGGGTGAGGTCACCGGAGCGCAGCCGGGGCCCGGCGGCGACGTAGACGGACACCAGGTCCTCCAGCGCCTCCCGGCGGCGGTGGCGGGCGGTGTCGTAGATCTCGCGGATCGCCCAGCCGTCGGTGTGGGCGGCGCCGATGGCGCGGTCGGCCTCGTGTCCGACCTCGCTGTCGCCGCCGGCGGTGTCGGAGAGGATCGCCTCCACCGCACGGTCCAGCGTCGCCTCCGTCCGGGTCGGGGCCGGCCGCGCCGGGACGGCGGGCCCGGCGGGGACGACCTCGGCGATCGGCATCGCCTCGGGCACCGCGTACCCGGCTTGCTCCATCGCGAGCAGTTCCAACGCCGCGGCCTCCTCGACCCGGGCCACCTGGCGACGGGTCGAGGACAGGGCGAGGGTGGTGTGGGCGCGGGAGCGCTCGACCTCGATGAGCGCCTGGTCGTCCGGCGACAGATCCCGGTGGATGTGGGCAAGCACCCCCAGCCACAAAACCTTGGCGAACAGCGACACCCCGGCACCGAAGATCGCGGCAGCGTAGCTGTCCTGCTCCCTCACGCCGTGGGTGCCGATGGCGAGCATCGTCACCACCAGCAGGCACCAGCCGAGGTTCCGAGGGAACGCCCGCCGGTCCGGCTCGTAGCGGGACATCCACTCCAGCAGCAGGCAGACCACCCACGCGGCATCGAAGATGGCGGCGGCCGCGTAGCCGATGCCACCGGCGAGCAACTCGCCGATGCTGTAGGTGGACCAGGTGATCGCGGCCAGGGTGAGCGCCAGGACCAGGCCGACGACGGCCCGGAGGGCGACGCGGTCCCAGTCGCGGGGCAGGACCGGCGTGCGGACCTCCTCCGTGCGGGTGATCGGGGTCCCGGTCACCGGGTGCACGGCCTGGACCCGGCGGGTCGTCGTGCGGTACTTCATCGGGCACCTCCGAAGATCGCGCTGAGGATCAGCATCAGGACGAACCAGGCGCCGAGGGTCACGGCGAGGATCAGGGCCAGCAGGTCGATGCCGTGCTTCACCGGTCGCCCCCGTCCCGGCCGAGCGCCAGGTCCAGCCGCTCCTCCGCCAGGTCCAGCGCGGCGTCCCGCAGCAGACGGGCGTCCTCCGCCGCCTCGGGGTCCGTCAGCCGGGCGGCGGCGCAGCCGTACTGCCACGCCTCGTGCTGCGCGCTGACCCAGGCGGTCAGCATGGTCGGGCGCCTCATCGGACACCGCCCTCGGTGTCGACGTCGTCCTCGCCGCAGGGGGCCAGGACCCCAAAGGCGAGGACCAGCGCCAGGACGGCGGCCGTCTCCGCCGCCGCCAGCTCCGCCCAGAAGGGCGCGGCCAGCTGCTGCGCGAGACGGTCGGCCCCGGCCGCCCCGGCCACCGCCAGCAGGACGGCGGCCGTGACGGTCAGCGCGCTGTCGCGCTGGGTCGGGTTGAAGGCCCGCCAGACGAAGGCGGCCGCGGCGGCCTTCGGCTTCGGGGCGGGCTTCGGGGTGGGCACGGACGTGCCGCCGGCGTAGCTCATCAGGCACCCCCGGACAGCAGCCGGTCGATCTGCTCCGACAGGTCCGCGACCTCCTGGCGCAGCTGCGCCGGGGCGGGGACGGTCGGCTCCGAGGCCGGGGTCGGGGACGCCGGCGGTGCCGCCGGGGTGGGCTGATCGGGGGACAACGCCCCCGGGACGATACGATCCGACACAGCGGATCGCCTCCTCTGGTCTTGTCAGAGAGTGGTGCTCCGTCAGGCCTCGGGCATGGTGGTGGAACACCGGCCCGGGGCCGCTCCCATTTCTGGGTGCAGAGCAACCATGACACAAACCACCATTGGATACAAGGATCGTTTCTGATGGTGCGTTGCCGTATGCTCCCCACATGGTCGAGATTCCAGAGGAGCAGCACGCGCAGGCCCTACGGCGCGTGGCAGCAGCCGCAGAGCTGCGCGACAGGGCAGAAGCCCTGGTCGCCCGGCTGACTCAAAGGGTTGAGAGGGCCTCCGTCGAAGCGGCCCAGGTCGGCACCAACCGAAGTCGCATCCGGGAAGTGGCGGGCGTCTCCCCCCGGACCATGTACGGATGGTTCGCCGACGCCGGACTGGAAATCCGGCCCAAGAGGCCGGCGAAGAAGCCGCGCACCTAGGGCCCACCACTCCAGCCCGGCGACACCTGGAGCCGTCCGGGTGATCATTCCGGCGGGCGCTTCCCTGAATTCCCCCAGTGAATGCAGGATGTGACTCATGCATACGTCCACTACAGAGGGCATGCTGCGGACAACCATCGCCGCGCTACTGCACGCCACCGGCGAGCGTCAGGAGGATCTCGCGGCGGGGGTGCGCCTCTCGCAACCGCAGGTCAGCCGCAAGCAGCGCGGCCAGTCGTCGTGGTCGCTGGCCGACCTCGACCGGCTCGCCGCGCACTACGGCGTGCCCGTGCCAGACCTGCTGATGGGTCCGACCCACGCCGTGCGACAGCTGCCGGCCGTACGCCCGGCCGCCGCCATCTGCGGCACCCAGTCGGTAATCGCTGTGTAAACGCAACAGGCCCCGTCAGAGACGGGGCCCGCACGTCCGCCCGGTTGCCCCCGGACGGAGAAGCACCTGCCCGCTAGGAACGGAGGTGCGCTCTCCCATGAGCGTACGGAAGACCCCCCTCGGCGCGCCACAGGGCGTGACCGACACCACCCCGACGGACGGGATCCACGTGCCCCGGACGGGCGCCCCGGCGCACGTCACCGCTCGGCGCACCCCCCAGGACGGTGCGCGGTGAGCCTGGCACCTGAAGTTCGACGGGGCGGAGGCCTGCCGTTCGGCCAGGTCGTCTCGCAGTGGGTCTGTGATGACCGGTACACGACGAACCTGCGCACCCTGTACACGATCCTCGTCACCTACGCGGACATCGGCTCGCGCGACACCGAGAAGGGCAAGCCCTACCGCGCGGAACTGGCGCGGCAGCTCGGCACCTCGCTCAGCACGCTCGACCGCACGGCGTTCGAGGGCGAGTGCGCGGGCCTGTTCCGGGTCGAGGAACGCAAGGACCCGAACAACCCCACCGTGAACGACGCGAACATCTACCACCTGAACGACGCCCTGTTCTGGCGGGGCGATTGGGTGGATCCGCTGCGCCCCGGCGAGAAGGCCGCCGACGTGGCGAAGCGGCTCACGGCGAATCGGGTCGCAGCCAAGAAGGCCGCCGGCTACGTACACAAGGGCGGCCGGAAGAAGAAGGCCGAGGCACCCGAGGAGGGGGTGGCATCACCGGTGAAGCCACCCCAGGAAGAGGGGGGTAGCGTCATGGGTGATGCCACCCCTGGCGTCATGGGTGAAGCCACCCTGGCGTCACCCATGACGCCCAATGTCTATAGCCCAGCCAAGAACCCAGATCGAGAACCACGCAACCCCTCCCTCCCTCCCTCCAGTTCTGACCCTGACGCGCGCGCGAACGCGGGCACGGACGGACGGACGGACGGCGGCGAGATCGAGCAGCAGGACCAGGAGCAGGCCGGCGAACCCGACGCGGGGGCGAAGGCTCCGACAGCTCCGGCTGCGCCGGTCGCGTCGGCGGGAATGATGCTGCTGCTGGAGATCGGCGTGGCCATGCCCGAGCTGAGGGTGTCCGTTGACGCGCTGCGGGACCAGGGCGCGGCCCTGGACCGACGGCTGACGGCGGGCTGGCCGGTGGAGTTCCTGCGTGCGTCGGTGACGACGAGTCCGAAGAACGAGCCGGTGCGCAACGCCGACGCGGTGGTCGCCTACCGGATCGCCCTGATCCCCGAGGCGCCGGGCGTCCTGCCCGGGCAGGACGCGCCCGCGCCGACCGTGCCCGCGCAGTCCCGTGCGGTGGTGGACCACCCTTGCCCCGGCTGCCCCGGTCGGCCCGCCTGCGGGTACCCGGTGACGGTCGCCGGAACGCTGTGCCCGTCCTGCCTGACCGAGCGCACCGAACGCGAGGTCGCGGCGTGGGGGCTGTGCGCGGGGGCCGACTGCCAGAACCGGGCCGCGCCCGAGGCGCCGGCGGGCCTGTGCCCGACCTGCGCCGCGAAGGCGGCCAGGGCGGCCCTGACCCAGTGCTCCACCGAGGACTGCGACAGCCCTGCCGTCCTGCATGGCCAGTGCACCCGCTGCCGCCGCGAGGACCGGGAGCGGGGCCAGGCCGTGCCACCGGCCGACAACGCCGAGGCCGAGTCCGATGCGGCCCTGGCGCGGACCATCGCCCGCTTTGCGCACCCCACCGGCGCCACCCGGCCCGGTGGCTGCGTTGAGGGCGCCAACGGCTGCTCCCGCGATGCCGTCCGAGACGGTCGGTGCGAGGACTGCCACGACATCTGGACGGGGCACCAGGAGTACCTGGACGCCCTGGCCCCCGCCTACGCGGGTCAGGAAGCGGGCCAGGCGCCCTTCTGACGGGCGATCACCGCTCCGCCGGGCCCCTGGTCCGGCGGAGCGGTGACAGGCCCTCAGGGCCCCCGTAGCGGCCCGCCCGCACCCCGGGTCGCACGTGCCCGCTGCGCCCCGTCACTCATTAGAGTGACCTCGTGCGTAATTCATGGAATATCTCCATCAATGATGGATAGGATGCTTGCATGACGCTCAGTACGTTGGAAACTCTGCGGCTCACGATCGCCGCGATCAGGCAGCGCACCGGGGAGAGCCAGCGTGACCTCGCCGCCGCGGTCGGGCTGACCCAGGACAAGGTCAGTCGCCGTCAGTCCGGTGCCCAGTCCTGGTCCCTGGACGAGGTCGACGTCCTGGCCGGCCACTGGGGGATGGGGCCGCTGGACCTGCTCTCCGGGCCGACCCACGCCGCCCAGTCCATGACCTGGCCCCCCGGCACCGCCGCCCCGGCCCCGTCGGTGCCGGCCACCTTCGCGCCCGCCGTGCCCGTTCCGGCCGTCGAAGTGCCGCCGGTGCCGGTCGCCGTCCCGGGCGCGTCCACCCCGCCCACTCCGGTGCCCCCGGTGGCCGCTGTTCCGGCCGCCTCGGTCGCTTCGGTCGCTGCTTCCGCCCCCGTTCCGGCCGACCCGGAGGCCCCGGCCGCCGTGCAGCAGCCCGCCGTCGCTCCGCCGAGCCCCGCCCCGGTCGGCCCCACGGCCCCCGCCCCCGCCGCCGAGGCCCCGGTCCCGGTCCCGGTCCCGGTCCCGGCCGAGGCTGGCGCCGCCAACGCCGCCCCGGTGCCGATGGCAGAGCCCACCGCGCTCCCGGCCCCGACCGTCGAACACCAGCCGGCTCCGATGGCGGAGCCGGCCGTGTCCGCGGCCACCGCCGAGCAGCTGACCGTCGACCCCGCTCTGGTCGGCAAGCCCAGCGCCGACTACGACCGCGGCCCGGACGGCGCCCCCGCCCTCCACCCCGCAGTGCCGTGCGAGCAGTGCGGACGGCCCGTCACCCACCGGATCGCAGGCCGCCCGCTCCACCTCGGCGGCTGGTGCGCCCCCGCACCCGGGACCGCCCCGGCCGCCGGCGTCGACCAGGCCGACGCCGTCGCCGCCCCGACCACCACCCCGGTGCCCGCTGCGCCCGGCGCGGTGCCCGCGGCCCCGGCCCCGGCCCCGGCCCCGGCCGCCGCCGCCCCGGCCCCGGCCGCCGCCGCCCCGGCCTCGGCGTCGTCCGCTGCGCCCCGGTCGGGCCCGACCGCCCGCAGCCGTGAGTACGCCGGTACCGGCCGCGAGCTCGGCTACTACCTCGACATGATCACCTCGGCGGTCGAGCGGGCCCTGGAGGAGCACGACGGCGACCTGGAAGCGGCGGAAAAGGCGCTGGAGAAGAAGGCCATTCCGGCCGCCATGGAATTGTTCGACGCGACCCGGGTCGGCGCCGCGTACGAGCACACCGCTTATCCGGAGCGCCTCGAATTCCTGTCGAAGAAAACCCGGTCCGGTGCGGACGAGATTTGGGAGGGGCGCCACAAGTGGGAGAACGCCCCGCTGATGGCGCGGCTGACGGCCGGCGCCGATCCGGTGACGGTGGACGTCCTGGACACCAACGCCGCCTACTGCAGCGCGTTGAAGACGCACCTGCCGATCGGCGCCCTGGTCCACCGCCCGGATGGCGGCTGGGACCCGAAGCGCTCCGGCGTCTACCTGCTCCCGGCCCGCCCGGCCTGGGACCACCCGCACCTGCCCGACCCGATCGGCAACCGCCACGAGGCCGGGCCGGTGCTCCTGGACGAGGCCACGGTGCGGCTGCTGATCCGCTGCCACAAGCTCGGCCTCACCGACGCCCCGCACATCACCGAGGCCTGGACGTCCGGCAGTAGCGAGGGCCTGCTGGAGAAGTTCCGCCGCGTCCTCACCATCGCCCGCGAGAACGCCATCGCCGACGGCGACACGATCACCGAAAAGTACGTCAAGGCCATGTACGCGAAATTCGCCTCCACCATCGGCGAATCCACCTACAACAGGGACATCCGCCGCCCCGACTGGATGCACATCATCCGCTCGCAGGCCTTCGCGAATCTCTGGTACAAGTCCCAGCGCGCCCACAAGGCCGGACTCACCGTCGTCGCGCTGCGCGGAACCGACGAACTCCACGTCACCGGCGGCGAATGGCGAAAAGCCCACGGAGGTGTTTTCGAAGAGGGCCGCCTGACGACACAGCTGAAACTCAAGGACCAGTACACCCTGCCCCGCACCCGGAACAGGAGCGCCTGATGTCAACCGACGGCTGGAAGAACTTCGGAAAGTACGGCGCGGATCTCGACCGCGGGAACGTCCACGGCAAAGTAGCGCTCGGCCGCGCCCTGGAGGACGTCCTGGAGCGCATGATCATCGAGGGCGGCATCAAGTCCCCGCCGTCCACCCGCCGCGGCCTGACCGCCCGCATGCGCTACCTGATGACCCACAAGGGCGGCCACCAGGCCCTCGCCGACGCCGGCATCACCGCCCACCCCGACACCCTGCGCGCCTGGACCCGCGGCAAGCAGCACCCCCGCCCCGCCAACCAGGACGCCATCGACACCGCCTACTGGAACCTGCGCGCCGCCAACGTCCTGAACAACCCCGCCATCCTCAAGGCGCACCTCAACCGCGACGGCCGGGGCACCCGCATGGAGATCCACCCCATCGACCAGACCCTGGTGGACGAGCCCCGCCGCCGCGACATCCGGGTGCGCACCGTCCAGGTCCGCTACGTCTGGGACGACGCCGTCGACGCCCTCACCACCGGCGACGCCGACAAGCTCGAAGAGATCTGGGACGACGTCATCGCCGACCTCGACTCCGACTACGGCGCCTACCAGTACGTCTCCCACATCGGCCTCGGTGCCTGATGCGCGCCGCCGACCGCGTGCCGACCCACCCTGTACCCGCCCCGGCCCAGGGCACGACCGGCCCGGGCCCCCAACGCTCCCCGGCCAACGCCGGCACGCCCAGTGCCCCGCCGGTGCTGCTCCTGGACCCCGGCGCGCTCGCCGATCCGGTGGAGCGCGAGCGGGCGTTCGCCCGGCTGCTGCGCTACCAGGCCCAGGTCCGCACCGCCCACGTGCGCCTGGAGGAAGGCGACCGGGTCGAGCTGCTGGAGCCGATCCGCGCGACGTGGATCGACGAGGACCTGGCCGCCGAGGAGTACTGGGAGGAAGACGCCCGCGTCTACGCCCGTGTCCCGGCCGGCGCCCTCGGCGTCATCACCCGCGTCCGCCGCTACCCGACCCCGTTCCCCTACGTCGTCGCCTTCGACCGGGGCCCCGAGTGCGCCGTCCGCAACCACCAGATCACCCGCACCCTCGACCAGTCCCTCACCCCCGCCCCGCCGCCGCCCCCGGCCCGGGAGCCGCGCAGGCTCTGACCGCACGACCGGCCGCCACCACCCGGTGGCGGCCACCGAACCCCGCCGAACCCTCACCCAGGGAGCAGCACGTGGAACAGCAGCCCGTCACCTACGACTGGTGGGGCGCCGTCCCCGCCCACCTGCGCACCACCACCCAGCTCGCCGCCCTCGACCTCCCCCGCCAGCCCGCCGGCCCCGTGCGCGCCACCATCAAGACCCGCACCCCCGTGAAGGGCGAGTTCGACCTCTACGACGTGCACGAGTCCGTCCCCACCGCGGCCACCGCCGCGCAGCTCGCCGCGGCCGCCGCCCGCCGCACCACCAACACCCGCACCTGCCAGGACTGCGGTGCCCACCCCGAAACCCCCTGCACCCCCGCCCCCGGCGACGGCCGGGCCCTGTGCGGCACCTGCGCCCACATCACCCGCCTGCGCACCCGCCAGGCCGAGGCCCACGCCGCCGCCCAGGACGCGGCCGCCCGCGCCGTCCGCCTCTTGGACGACGAGGACCTGACCGTCCTGCACGTCGACTACACCCCGGGCGAGCCCACCGCGGCCGGAACGCCGCGCCCGCCGGCCGCCGCCCGCTTGGTCGCCGTCGACCGCACCGGCACCACCCTCTACGACCGCACCGTGCGCCTGACCGGCCCCCGCACCCCCGGCGCCCCCGCCGGCGCCCTCGACCCCGGCCCGGCCCTGGACGACCTCGGCGCCCTGCTCGCCGACCGCACCGTCGTGATCTGGACCCCCGGCGACCTCGATCCCCTGCGCGCCGCCCTCGACCGGCTCAAGCTCCCCGCCCTGGCGCTGCCCGCCGACCGTGTCCGCGCCGCACGCCACGCCGTCACCGCCTGGCGCGCCGACCTCGACCCGCGAACCGGCGAACACCGCCACCCCACCCCGCCCGGTACCGCCGACCGCCTCCTGCTCCTCCTGCGCCGCATGGCCGCCGCCGCCCCGTCCACCGGCCAGTAGCACCCGGCCCGGGCGCGCAACAGGCCCCCACGCCCGGGAATGGGCGTGGGGGCCTGCGACGTGGACGGCGCGTCGCCGCGGGCAATGGTGGTGCGGCGAGCGCCGCCACCAGCCTCCCAGACCCGCCCCCGGACGGTCCCGCCTCTCGGTCCCGACCCGGGCCACCGGGCGGCCCCGGTGCTGCCGGCCGTGTCCGTCCCGAGCCACGTATGGCCCGGACTCAGATAGCGGCTTCTCGAATCGCCGTTGACAGGTGATATTTCCGAGACAATAGAGTATTCCTGGGATGGAAGTTCCTTTGTGGACGGGATTTTCGAGGATGGCCGAATGAGCGCTATTCATGGTTGAGGTGTAACGCTAGGCTGGCTGACCATGCCAATTGGCTCGTCGACTGTTCGGACGAAGGGTCGAGTTCGGCCCGAATGGCACTTCGGAAGCACCAGTCGACTCGAAACCAGGGGAAACGATGCGCATGCGTATAGCTGTAACGGCTGCTGCTGTCCTTGCCGCCACCTCGGCACTTCTTGTGCCGGCTGCGGCTCAGGCGACGCCTGCCGCAAGTACGTCTGAATTCACGATCACAGGCATCTGGGTGTACACGGGAATCTCCGTTTACGGGCGGAGCACTTGCAACGTGCAAGCCGAGATCTACAAAGCGCAGACTGGTCGTCAGGTTCAGTGCCGCGGCCCGTACGCGGGAGATCGCTTCGATCTCTACGAGTACCTCAACTGATCAATACCTGCGACTGACGGCGGTACCTCAGTCACCACGGACCCCTGGCCGGTTCTCCAGTCGGGGGCCTGGTCAGGACGGCGACCGACATGCAACGGGAGCGCCCGCGGCATGATGCGTCGGCACTCGTCGCCGTTTGCCCGGCGAGGGGAGACAGTCTCGGCTAGGGCCCGCGAGCTCGGAATTCCCCGGCCCACGGTCTCGGACTGGTTCCGCCGACTGCCCTGAGCCCTGGCCGTGGCCGGCGCCTGCGCGCCGGCCACGGCCAGGCCCGTTGTCCCGGCCGCCGTTCGGCGGTGTTGGTCGCACCGGATGCTGCTCGCCAGCCTCCCGTCTGTGCCGTCCCGCCCGTCCCCGTTCGCCCCGGTCTTGCGGTGCGGTCCCGTCCCGGGCCACCGGGCCACCGGGCGGCCCCGGTACCGCCTCAAGCCGTGTCCGCCCGGCCACGTAGACACCACCGCAGGTACCACCGCAGGCACCACCGCAGGCACGAGCGCAGGTACCACCGCAGGTACCCCGTCCCTCTCCCGACTGATCGGGCATCAGCGCAGGTCAGACCACCTGTCAGACATCACGAAAAATCAGACAACCCCCTCTGTGCTGCCCTTCTCCTGGTCCCGGGTGTGGATGGTGGGTGGGGTGTGCGGTTGAACGGCGGGGGCCCCACCCTGCGGGGCTGTCCTCTCCGTGGTGCGTCCGGCGGTGCCGGCCGCCTGCGGAGCGACGTCGGGATGTCAGCGCTCGGCGACAGGAAGTGTCAGCGGCGGCGACACGAAGCCGTCGTCCCGGGCCGGGTCCGTCCGGCCACGGGCCGTGGTTGCCCCGGAGGTTGCCCCGGGCGTTGCTCCGGGCGTTGCTCCGGAGGTTGCCCCGGGCGTTGCTCCGGAGGTTGCTCCGGGACAGCCCCGGTTGTCCCGTGTCCGTGCTGGTCAGCGCGCGGGACAACCCATCCCCGGAACGCCGACTACTCCTCTCCACGCCCCGGACGGCCGGGAGAGCAGCAGCACCTCGGGTGTCCCGTACGGCCCGCGGAGACCCCGGTCGCGCGACCGGCGCGGCGCTCGCACGCGCGGGCCGCAGCCGGCCCTCGCCCGGGAACGCGACGCCCCCGCCGCAGTGGCGAGTTCGGCACGCTGCTCCTTCTCCCCCCGCTCGTCCTCGGCCCGCCGCCCCGGATCGGGCTGTGCCTGGGCGGCGAAGGCGGCCCGCTCGACGGCGAAGACCGAGGGCTCCGGGCCGACCGGGCCGGGGAAGCGGAGAAGGTTCGTCATGACCGGCCCAACCCCCGGCCGGCCGAGCCGGTTACGGGCGGGGAGTCCGGCCCCCGACCGGCCTCCCGTGGGTCCCGACGTAGGTCCCGACGTGGCTCCTCCCCTGGGTCCTGACGTGGGTCCTGACGTGAGCCCCCCACCGACGGCGCACTGTTCGCGTTGCCGCAGGTCAGAGCCCGTTCACCAAGGTTCGGGACGTCCGACAATCCTCTCCTGAGCCCCTCTTCTGCCTGGTGGTGGACGGGGTGGGGCGGTCGTCGAGGGCCCGGCGCCTGCGGCGGGCCGGTGTGGTGGTGGCGTCCGGCGGTGCCGGTCGCGCCGGGGCCGGGGCGGCGCTGTCCGCCGGGGGCGGGCCGTGGCGGTGGTACACGTCCGGCGAAGGCCGGCTGCCCCGATCGGCCGCCAGCAGGACGAGCCCGTCGTCCTGGCCGACCGCCCCGGTGCCCGCCCCGGTGCCCGTCCCGGCCCTCCACGGCCTCTCCGTACGACGTTCCTGCCCTCCGCCCGCCGCGGCTCCGACGGGCCGTCACAGACCCCCTGGAGCGCCTCTCGCCCGCCCCGTGCTCCGCGAACCGTCGCGTCGTTGATTCGGGTGTGAGCGACGATTTCGGGTTCGACCGGGTGCGGGTGCACCCGGAGTTGGGTGCCGGCCCGCTCGGCTGCGCCGAGTGCGCGCGGACGCTGCGCATGTTCGAGGTGCTGGCCGGGCCGGGGGTGCTGGCCGCTCCGGGTGCCTGCCCGTCCTGCGGCACGCTCACGAGTGACGTCGCCGCCCTGGTCGACGTCCCCGCCGCCGTCGACCTGCCCCCGCTCACCGGCCCGGCCCGCCCCGCCGGACGCCACCGCCGCACCCACCAGTAGCCCCCGACCCCCGGAGACCCCGTGCCCGACCCGCTCCTGTGGCCCGACCCGACCGCGACCCTGACCCGCATCGCCCGGGTCGCCGGCGTCGGCCGCGCCGCCGTGACGACCTGGCGCCACCACCCCGACTTCCCCCACCCCGTCGCCGGCACCGAGCAGAGCCCGCACTTCGACCCGGCCGACACCGAACGCTGGCTCTACCGGCACGGCAAGATCGGCCACTACGAACCCCCGGCCCAACCCCCTGCCACCCTCACCCTCCCCGACGGCACCACCGTCACCCTCCACGATGCCCACCTGCGCCGGGCCGACGGCCTGGTGGAGCTCGGCGGCTACACCACCCCGCCCGCCTGGGTGCCCCTGCAAGACGCCGCCCTGGCCCGCGTCCAGGTGACCGGCCTGCCCGACGTGACCGTGACCTCGGCGACCGCCGACATCTCCGACCACAACGACACCCGCCACATCTCCCTGATCTGGCGCGAAGAGAACCAGCACACACTCACCGCCCAGGCCTGACCCGGACCAGCACACAGCGGGCCCCGCGCGCGACTGACACGCGTCGGGCGGTTCGGGTCGGTGCGGGGCCGCTGGTTTCGTCGTGCGTCCGCCTGCTGGGCCGTCCCACCGGCCTCCACCGCACCGCAAGACCGGCCCGGCCCGGCCCGCCCGCCCGTCGTCGGGCCGGTTTTGTGGTGCGGTGGACCAGTCGGTCGTCCTGGTCCTGCTCGTCCTGGTCCTGCTCGGCGTGGTGTCGCCCACGTCAGATGTCCTTCAGTGCCTGCAGGAAGGCGTGTTCGGCGGCGGCCAGGGCGTCGAGGACGGCGGCGAGCTGCTCCGGGGTGTGCTCGCCGACCTGCGCGCGCTCGGCCACCGAGAGGGCGAGGTCCAGGTGCGCGGCGACCTCGGGGTCGCCGTGTCCGAGGTAGTGGGCCTCGTAGGTCCCCCGCAGCCGGTGGGCCCAGTCGCGCCACCGCTGCACCTGGCCGTCCACCACCGGCGTCCCGGCGATGAGCCAGAGACGGAAGTGGTCGGCGACGACGCGGTCGGCCGGACGGTGGTCGAGCATGGTCCCGCACACGCGCCGCTGCTGGTCGTCGTCGGCGAGCCGATGCAGATTGTGGCGGCAGCCGAAGTATCGGCTACTGGTGAGACTCATGCTGTGCCACTCACAGGCGTAGACCACGTACTCGGCACGCCGGACCTTGTGGCTGCTGTAACGGGTCGTGGAATGGGTGGCGGTCTCGGCGCAGTCGGTGACCCGACGGAAGCTCGGTGGCATGGGGGGTGCGCTCCTCAAACGTCGCCGGTCCGCAGTGTCGACCTACGGCCGTAGCCAGCCGAAGCCGCCGCGGCGAGGTCCCGCTCGACCCAACCACAGCGACGCCGGACCCCCCGGGGAACCACGCCGCCGGCGAAGCCCCGCGAAGGGCCCGCCCGCCCCGTCGCCGAGCCGGACCCCTGCTGCACCTCCCGCCACCCGCCTGTCCGGGCGCGGGGTGCCGTCCCGGGGGCTTGCTCGCCGCCGCCCTGATGCCGGGGCGGCAGCTCCGCCCGGTCGACCGAGATCTTGCGGTGGAAGGGGCCGGCGGGGCCGTTCCCAGGCCGTGCCCGTGGGTCCCGGGCCCGCCTGTCCGGGCCGGGGCCGGGGGCCGTCCTGGGAAGCCGTGCTCGCCGCCGTCCGGGACACCTGCGCCGGGCACAGCGCTGCGCCCGGCGCCCGGGTCCTGGGGTGGCGCCGGGGCCCGCTCGTCGCCCGTCCCGCCGTTCCGCCGGCCCGCAGGCGGCGCCGTGCTGCGCCGGGGCCTGCTCGGTACCGGCCCGGCTTATGGGGGTTTTCCATGGCGGTTTTTGATGGGCTTTTCGCATAGGGCTTTCGGGGGCGGAGTTTATGGTTGCACCGGAATTCCGCGCCATATCGTCAGCGGGCCCTTTCCGGTGGCGTTCTGAGGGGACGTGGGGGCGGATTCCCTGGGTCTGCACAGGGCCTCGGGTGATGCATTCTCCGGGGGAATACCGGGGCGGGGGTAGCGGGTGCGGCAGGATTTGCTGACGGCGGAATTCTGATACAGGGTCACGGGTATTCTCCGATAAATGCGGGGCCCTATCGGGGCAGACAGGTTCAGACCACTACATGTGGTCTAAACCTGTTACGAGGAGTGATGGCCGGGGAGGACAGGTCTTGTGTCGCCGAAGGATGTCGTGACACTATGAAGTCAGGTGGTCGGGGCGTGGGCCGTGCCCATCGCAGGGCGGGAGGGCGGCGACGAAGGCTAGGACCCACCCCCTCCTCCCAGTCAGCCAGGCGCACGAAGTGCGCCAAAACCCCCACTGACCAGCAGAAATACGGCCCAGACCGAGCCCGGACGGGGTGTCATGGGCCCGCCGGTGCGGAGCGCCGGCACCCCGAAGAGAGCAGCACCGAAC
>NZ_JBICVH010000038.1:0-19732 GCF_043198905.1 Kitasatospora sp. NPDC048715
GCGGCCCCCCCCCCCCCCCCGGCCCGCCCCCCCCCCGGGGGGGGCCCCCCCCGGGGGGGGGCGGCGGGCGGGGCGGGGGGGGGCGGGCCCCCCGGGGGGGGGGGGCGGGGCCCCCCCCCCCCCCGCGACCAGGCTAGGGCGTGTCCGACCTCAGGCGACGCTCGGCAGCGGCGGGTCGACCGCCAGCGGCGCGGTGGAGCGGGCCCGGTGCTGGGCGGCCCAGGAGACCAGCGCCACCGTGCAGGCGTGGTCCAGGTGGCGCAGCCCGGACCAGTCCAGCTCCACCGGCCGGTCCGCCGGCAGCCGCTCCAGGGTGTCCAGCAGCCGGGGCAGCCGCAGGAAGGTGGCGTTGCCGCTCAGCCGCACCCGGTGCAGCGCCTCCCCGGTCGGCTGCGGCTGCTCCTCCACCGCGATCTGCAGGTGCGAGGTCTGCCAGGCGGACTTGGCCACCGCCAGGCCGACGCCGATCAGCACCCCCTCGAACAGGTCGGTGGCGATGATCGCGGCCGCCGTCACCACCAGCACCAGCGCCTCGCCCAGGTGCCCGCGGCAGAGCGCGACGATCCGGCGCAGCGGCACCAGCTTGGCGCCGGCGTGCACCAGGACGGCGGCCAGCGCGGTGAGCGGCACCAGCCCGAGCGCGCCGGGCAGCAGTGCGGTGAACAGCAGCAGCCAGCCACCGTGCAGCACCCGCGAGGCCTTGGTGCGCGCGCCGGCCTGGACGTTGGTGGCGCTGCGCACGATCACGGCGGTCATCGGCAGCGCGCCGAGCAGGCCGCAGACGGTGTTGCCGACGCCCTGGGCGGTGAGTTCGCGGTCGTAGTGGGTGCGCGGGCCGTGGTGCATCCGGTCGACGGCGGCGGCGCTGAACAGCGTCTCGGCGGAGGCGATCAGGGTGAAGGCGACGACCGTGCCGAGCCCGGCGGTACCGGCCAGGGCGGTCAGCGACTCGCGGTCGGGCAGGTGCACCACGTCGAACAGTCCGGCCACCCGGATCCGGGCCACCGGCAGGTCGGCGACCGCGGTGACGGCCGCGGCCAGTCCGACGGCGGCCAGCGGGGCGGGGACGGCCCGGGCGGCGCGCTCCGGCAGGTACTTCCAGCCGACCAGGATCAGCAGGGTGCCGAGGCCGAGGGCGACCGCGCTCGGGTTGGCCGCGGCGGTCATTACGTCGCCCAGCAGGGCGGGCAGTCCGGCGATCTTCTCCGGCCCGGTGGCGGGGGCGCGGCGGTCGGCGAGCGCGTAGAGCTGGCCGAACACCAGGGTCAGTCCGATGCCGGCCAGCATGCCGTGCACCACCGAGGCGGACATCGCCCGGAACCAGCGGCCGAGCCGCAGGGCGCCCATCGCCAGCTGGAGCAGGCCGGTGGCGAGCACCAGCAGGCCGAGCGCGCCGGCGCCGAAGCGCTGGACGGCGTCGGCGACCAGGACGGTCAGTCCGGCGGCGGGACCGCTGACCTGGAGGCTGCTGCCGGGCAGCAGGCCGGCGACCAGGCCGCCGACGATCCCGGTGACCAGCCCGAGTTCGGCCGGGACGCCGGAGGCGACGGCGACGCCGACGCAGAGCGGGAGGGCGACCAGGAACACCACCAGCGAGGCCGGCAGGTCATGGCGCCAGGGGATTGCGCGCAGGACGGCGACCGGGGTGCGGGGCCGGCCCGGCGGGCCGTGCTTGCGGAGGCGGCCCGGCGGGCTGTCGCTCCGGTGGGGCGGCGGGTTCACCCGGTCACCACCAGGGACCGGGCAGGGGTGCAGCAGCGCATGGGGACGTTCCTTCCGCGCGCCCGCCGCAGCGGGCGCGCCGTTGCAAGGGCGGGGAGCACGAGGAAGAAGGAGGAAGAAGGGGGAAGGGACCGCGCCGGGGGCGGCGACAGCGGTACGGCCGCGGGTCCGGGCGGACCAGAGCGCGGCGGCGGGTGTCGGGTCGGTGCGGCCAGGGGGGTGCGTCCCTCGCTCGGGTGCGGCGGACCGGGCACGCTGGTCCTGGACGGGGCCACCGGCGGAGTTCCCCCGCTCCGCGGCGCTCCCAAACCCCCCTGCCGCGGCCTCAGTTGGACGTCACGGGCCCGGCGTGCCACCGACGGTACCCAGCGCGGCGGGGCGGGCCAACGACCGGCACCGTCCCTTCACCGCCACTGCACACCGGCTGCGCTTCCCGGCGCGGAGCGTCCGCTTCCCCGGGCACACCAGCGCGACTGCCGTTCGGGCGTGCGAATCCCCATCGGCCCGGCAGCGCTGCGCGGCCCTGCTCCCGGCCCGTTTCCCGCCCGGCCGACGCCCCACCGCTGGCCCACCGCCGCCCCGCCGCCGACCCCGTCCGGGGCCTCCACATTCTGTTGAACTCCTCTTGACGCCCCGACGGACCCCGCCCTACCGTGTTTCCACATACAGAAACCGTTCTTCCGTATGGTGGAATTCGAGAGATGAGCCCTCCGAGCCACTGCGGGCCGAAGCAGGAGAGATCCGATGCCTCGTATGACAGCCGCCCGCGCGGCCGTGGAGATCCTCAAGCTCGAAGGCGTCGAGGTCGCGTTCGGCGTGCCGGGCGCAGCCATCAACCCGTTCTACGCCGCGCTCAAGGCCTCCGGCGGGATCGGGCACACGCTGGCCCGGCACGTCGAGGGCGCCTCCCACATGGCCGAGGGCTACACCCGCGCCGAGGCCGGCAACATCGGGGTCTGCATCGGCACCTCCGGACCGGCGGGCACCGACATGATCACCGGCCTGTACTCGGCGATCGCCGACTCCGTCCCGATCCTCTGCATCACCGGCCAGGCGCCCGTCGCCCGGCTGCACAAGGAGGACTTCCAGGCCGTCGACATCGCCTCCATCGCGCGGCCGGTCACCAAGGCCGCCACCACCGTGCTGGAGGCCGCGCAGGTCCCCGGCGTGTTCCAGCAGGCCTTCCACCTGATGCGCTCCGGCCGCCCCGGCCCGGTCCTGATCGACCTGCCGATCGACGTCCAGCTCACCGAGATCGACTTCGACCCGGAGGCCTACCAGCCGCTGCCGGTCTACAAGCCGGCTGCCAACCGCACCCAGATCGAGAAGGCCGTCGCGCTGCTCCAGCGGTCCGAGCGCCCGCTGATCGTCGCCGGCGGCGGCGTCATCAACGCCGACGCCTGCGAGCTGCTGCTGGAGTTCGCCGAGCTCACCGGCGTCCCGGTGGTCCCGACCCTGATGGGCTGGGGCATCGTCCCGGACGACCACCGGCTGAACGCCGGCATGGTCGGCCTGCAGACCTCGCACCGCTACGGCAACGAGAACTTCCTCGCCTCCGACTTCGTCCTCGGCATCGGCAACCGCTGGGCCAACCGCCACACCGGCGGCCTGGACGTCTACACCGCGGGCCGCACCTTCGTCCACGTCGACATCGAGCCCACCCAGCTCGGCCGGATCTTCGCCCCGGACCTCGGCATCGCCTCCGACGCCAAGGCCGCGCTGGAACTGTTCGTCGAGGTGGCGCGCGAGCTGCGGGCCGCCGGCACCCTCAAGGACCGCGGCGCCTGGGCCGCCTCCACCCAGGAGCGCAAGGCCCTGCTCCAGCGCCGCACCCACTTCGACGACGTGCCGCTCAAGCCGCAGCGCGTGTACGAGGAGATGAACAGGGCCTTCGGCCCGGAGACCCGCTACGTCACCACCATCGGCCTGTCCCAGATCGCCGGCGCGCAGCTGCTGCACGTCTACCGGCCGCGGCACTGGATCAACTGCGGCCAGGCCGGCCCGCTCGGCTGGACCGTCCCGGCCGCGCTGGGCGTCGCCACCGCCGACCCCGGGGGCCAGGTCGTCGCGCTCTCCGGCGACTACGACTTCCAGTTCATGATCGAGGAGCTGGCGGTCGGCGCCCAGCACCGCATCCCGTACGTCCACGTGCTGGTGAACAACTCCTACCTGGGCCTGATCCGCCAGGCGCAGCGCAACTTCGACATCGACTACCAGGTCAACCTGGAGTTCGAGAACGTCAACTCCCCGGAGCTGGGCGGCTACGGCGTCGACCACGTCAAGGTCGTCGAGGGCCTGGGCTGCAAGGCGATCCGGGTCACCGAGCCGCAGGGCCTGCTGCCCGCGTTCGAGGAGGCCAAGAAGCTGGCCGCGGAGTTCCGCGTCCCGGTGGTGGTCGAGGCGATCCTGGAGCGGGTCACCAACATCTCGATGGCCGCCGCCGACATCGACAAGGTCAACGAGTTCGAGGAGACGGCCACCCTCCCGGAGCACGCCCCGACGGCCGTCAGGCCGCTGGCGCTCTGAACGCGCGCTCGACCCGCGGCCGACCCGCTCCGAACGCGCCGCGGCCGCTCGCGCGCACAGGTCGTCCGGGGGCGGACGAGCCGCTCCGTGCGCCCCCACGCGCCCCCGCACCCGGAACACCGGCACGCCGACCGCGGTTGATCAGGTCACGGCCGCTACCGTGGCCCCGGAAGAGGCCCGGCCCGACGACTCCCCGAAAGGACCACTCCCGTGAGCCTGTACGACATCCCGCTGCGCACCCTCGACGGCGCGGCCACCTCGCTGGCCGACCACAAGGGCAAGGCGCTGCTCATCGTCAACGTCGCCTCCCGGTGCGGCCTGACCCCGCAGTACGAGGGCCTGGAGCGGCTCCAGCAGCGGTACGCCGGGCGCGGGTTCACCGTGCTGGGCTTCCCCTGCAACCAGTTCGCCGGGCAGGAGCCGGGCAGCGCCGAGGAGATCCGCACCTTCTGCTCCACCACCTACGGCGTGACCTTCCCGCTGTTCGAGAAGATCGACGTCAACGGCGAGGACCGCCACCCGCTGTACGCCAAGCTCACCGGGGTCGCCGACGCGTCCGGCGAGGCCGGGGACGTCTCCTGGAACTTCGAGAAGTTCCTGATCTCCCCGGACGGCACCGTCGTCGCGCGCCTGCGCCCCCCGGTCGACCCGGAGGCGCCGGAGCTGATCACCGCGATCGAGGCCGCACTGCCGGCCTGACCGCGCGCACCACGAAGGCCCGGGGCCCGTTAGAACCCGAGCAGCCCCGGGCCTTCGCCGTGCGCGCACCCGGGGAGAGGGCGCCGGCGGCCGGGCCGAAGGGCCGGGCGCCGTATCGGCTCCGGCCCGCGCCGGCGGCTGTTCCGGGGTCCGCGCCGGCCCTCCTCGGGGTGTTGCGGACATGCTCAACGCGCCCTACCGTGTGTGACCCCGTTGATCCATTTCACACGGAGGGCTCACCTTGATGTTCCGTCAAGTCAGAACAGCGGCACGAGCGCTGCTCGCGGCCGGACTGCTCGTCACCGGCACGATCGCCGGCGCCTCGCCGGCGGCGGCCGCTGCGGCGCCGACGGCCCTGACCTCGTCCGACTACACCCTCACCTCGGACTACCACCAGTACGACACACTCAACTCGGCGCTCGCCACGACGCTGGGGACCTCCGCCGTGCACACGGTGATGGAGAACGCGAACCACGACCGGCAGCCGCTCCCCGCGTCCTTCTCCGTGGCCGGCCTGTCCACCGGCTTCCGGTTCGACGACGGCGACAACTCCGACTGCCAGAGCTTCCCCCAGGGCATCACCACGAGCCGGGACGCCGTGGGGACGGCGAACAGCGGCAACTACGACGGCCACCAGCTCGTGCTGGTGAGCTGGTACACCAAGGACGGCTGCGACGGCGCCCAGCAGCGCAGCCGGATCACCCTCGCCGACTGGGACGCCACCTACCCCAACAAGTACCGCAAGATCCTCCTGGTGGAGCCGACCGGAACCGCGGCCGCGCCGGACTTCAAGGACATCCCGATCCACGCCGGCGGCGTCTCCTGGTACGGCGACTACCTCTACGTCGCCGACACCGGCCGCGGCATGCGCGTCTTCGACATGCGCAAGATCCTCAACACCGACACCGGCGGCACCGCCGACCAGATCGGCCGCCAGTCCGGCTCCGTCTACTACGCCCACAACTACGCGTACGTGCTGCCCCAGATCGGCACGGTCACCGCGCAGGCCGCCACCGGACCCAAACTGGTCTGGTCGTCGATCTCCCTCGACCGGGTCAGCAAGTCGATGGTGATGACGGAGTACACCTGCCAGGCGAACTGCGTCGACTACCCCAACCGCCCGCCGAGGGCCGTCCGCTTCCCCTTCGACTCCGGGGCGACGACGTTCGCGGCGACGACGACCGCCGGCCAGGCCCTCCAACTGCCCTGGTACAACCTCAACGGCGTGGCCTCCCACAACGGCCGCTGGTGGTTCAACTCCTCGGGGCAGAAGAAGCTCTACTACTGGACCCCGACCGCCGGCCCCTCGACCTTCGCCTGGGTGGGCGGCGGCGAGAGCCTCTCGTACTGGGAGGACGCCACCGAGCCCGACCTGCTGTGGTCGCTGCAGGAGACCGCGGGCGGACGCAACGTCTTCGCGGTCACCCAGTCCACCTACGGCGGCGGCTGAGTCCCGGGCTCAGGCCCGAGTTCACGGACCGGCGCCGCGACGGCGTCCGCGGTGACGGTGCTCCGGCCCCGGGCCGGGGCCCCGTCACTGCCCCGTCCCGGCGCCCTCGCGGCCTCGTGGCGCACGGACCGGATGACGACGGCGGCCCCCTGGCGGGCCCGGCGGCAACGGTCTGCCGGATGATGGGGAGCGAGGGCACGGCAGCGGATGTGAGGGCAACGCGGTGACAGCAGGCGAATCCATGGAGTTGGAGTCGGGACACCGGTCGGCGGACCGCGAGGGCCCGGAGACCGTCGTGGCCGCTCCCCGGCCCGCGGCGGGCACGGAGCCCCCGGGCGGGGGTGCGCGGCGCCGGCGTTCCCTGGTCCGGCGGCTGACGGTCCTCGTGCTCGTCCTCGTCCTCCTGTGCCTCCCGCCCTGGTGGACGCTGTTCGCCTCCGGCGCCGACTGGCCGTTCCCGGTCTTCCTGGCCGGCACGGTCGTCCTCGCCGGCTGGCTGGTCTCCTTCCCCTTCCTGATGGTCGCGGGCCACGGGCGGCGGCGCAGCGACCGGGCCGCCCGCGTCGCGGACACCAGCCTCGGGATGATCTGGGTGCTGTTCACCTGGTCGGTGCTGGGCGGCGCGGTGAACCTGGTGCTCGTCGGCCTCGACGTCGGCGGCACCGACCGGGCCAGGGCGGTGGCCGTGGCCGTCGCCCTGGTCTCGGCCGGGCTGCTGGGCTGGGGGCACCACGAGGCGATGCGGGTGCCCCGGGTGAAGCGGGTGGACGTGCACGTCCCGCGGCTCGGCGCCGACCTGGACGGGACCCGGGTCGTGGTGCTGGCCGACACCCACTACGGGCCGATCGACCGGGCTGCCTGGTCGGCGCGGGTCACCGAGGCGGTCAACGCGCTCGACGCGGACGTCGTGGTCCACGCCGGCGACATCGCCGACGGCACCCCCGCCCAGCGCCGGGAGCAGTCCGCGCCGCTCGGGACGATCCGGTCGCGGCTGGCCAGGGTCTACGTCACGGGGAACCACGAGTACGGCAGCGAGGCCCAGGGCTGGCTGGACCGGATGGCGGACCTGGGCTGGGAGCCGCTGCACAACCGCCACGTGGTGGTGGAGCGCGGCGGGGACGCCCTCGTGCTCGCCGGCGTGGACGACGTGACCGCGGAGTCCTCCGGCCTGGCCGGACACCGTGCGAACCTGCTCGGCGCACTGGCGGGGGCGGACCCGGCCCTGCCGGTGCTGCTCGTCGCCCACCAGCCCAAGTACGTCCCGCAGGCCGCTGCCGCCGGCATCGACCTGCAGGTCTCCGGGCACACCCACGGCGGCCAGATCTGGCCGTTCAACTTCCTCGTCCGCATCGATCAGCCGGTGGTGCACGGCCTGAGCCGGCACGGGGAGCGGACCCAGCTCTACACCAGCCGCGGCACCGGCTTCTGGGGCCCGCCCTTCCGGGTCTTCGCCCCGAGCGAGATCACCCTGCTCACGCTGCGCTCGGGCGGAACCCCGCCCGCCGCGTAGCGGGCCCGTCGCCCGCCGGATCCGCTGACGGGAGCGCCCCGCCGGCTCTCGACGGGGCTCACGGCAGCAACAGCCGGGTGCCCGGAGGCAGTTCGCCGTCGCGTGCGGCGTCGCGCAGGTGCGCCAGCAGGGTCTCCCTCAGGGCCTCCGCCGCGCGGGTGGGCGGCACCTCGTGGCCGTGCGCGACGGCGATGGTGCGGCCGAGGCCGGGCCCGGCGAACCCGGTCACCGCGAGGCCGGAGCGGGCGGCCACCATGCCGGGGACGACGGCGGGCCCGAGCCCGGCCCGGACGAAGCCCAGCACCGCGTCCATCTCGCCGCCCTCCACCGCGAACCGCGGCTCGAACCCGGCCGCCCGGCAGGCCGCCAGGGTCGCCTCCCGGACGTCGTAGCCCTCCCGGAACATCACCAGCGGTCGGTCCTTCAGCTCCGTCACCCGGACCTTGCGCCGGGCCCGCCCCTCGGCGGCGACCAGCACCAGTTCCTCGTGCAGCAGTTCGGTGACCGCCAGCGCGGGCTCCTGCTCCCCGCCCGGCCGGGTGATGATCAGCGCGAGGTCCAGCTCCCCCGCCGCCAGCCAGCCGACCAGATCGCGCGAGCCGCCCTCCCGGACCACCAGCGTCACCCCCGGGTAGCGGTCCCGGAAGACCCGCAGCACGTCCGGCACCAGGCTGGTGCACAGGCTCGGCGGCGCGCCCAGCCGGACCCGGCCACGGCGCAGCTGGACCGTCTCCTGCACGGCCAGCCGGGCGCTCTCGGTGTCCGCGAGGATGCGCCGGGCCAGCGGCAGCAGGGCGTCCCCGGCGTCGGTCAGCGCGATGTTGCCCCGGGTGCGGTGGAACAGTTCGGCGCCCAACTCCCGCTCCAGCGAACGGATCTGCTGCGAGAGCGACGGCTGGGCGACGTGCGCCGCCTCGGCGGCCCGGGTGAAGTGCCGGGTCTCGGCGACGGCCAGGAAGTAGCGGAGTTGCTGGAGCTGCACGGGGCCAGGATAGGCCGCATCGATAGTCGGTGCCTATCGTCACGAGCCGCATCATGTCTTGGACGCACCCGACCCGCCGTCCCTACCGTTGCAGCCATGACAACCGCGACTCGGACGGCCCGGCACCCGTCCACCCTGGCGACCCTGTGGCGGTCGACCGTCGGCAAGAAGGCGGTCATGGCCGTCACCGGACTGGCCATGCTGCTGTACCTGGTCGCACACATGCTGGGGAACCTCAAGGTGTTCTTCGGCCCGGACGACATCAACGGCTACGCGGCCTGGCTGCGCACCATCGGACAGCCCTTCCTGGGCCACGAGTGGTTCCTGTGGATCGCCCGGGCCGGCCTGCTGGCCGCCGTGGTGCTGCACGGCGTCTCCGCGTACCAGCTCAGCCGCCGCGACCTCGCGGCCCGCCCGAACCGGTACGTGCACAAGCGCCGCCGGGCGAGCTACGCGACGAGGACCATGCGCTGGGGCGGGGTGATCCTGGCGCTGTTCATCGTCTGGCACGTCCTGGACCTCACCACGCTGACCGTGAACCCGGCCGCCGAGCACGGCCACCCGTACCAGAACATCGTGGCCTCCTTCGGCCGCTGGTACGTCGACGTGTTCTACGTCGTCGCGATGCTGGCCGTCGGCCTGCACATCCGGCACGGGTTCTGGAGCGCCGCGCAGACCCTCGGCGCCAACAACGCCCGCCGCGACCGGGCGCTCAAGCTGATCGCGAACGGCCTGGCCCTGGTGCTGACGGCCGGGTTCCTGTCCGTCCCCGTGGCCGTGATGACCGGAGTCGTGAAGTGAGCAGTCGTGAAGTGAGCAGTGCTGACATGAGCTACCTGGAGTACACCCTCGGCGAGCCGGTCGCCGACACCAGGGCCCCCGCCGGCCCGATCGAACAGCGCTGGGACCAGCGGCGGTTCGACGCCAAGCTGGTCAACCCGGCCAACCGGCGCAAGCACACCGTGATCGTGGTCGGCACCGGCCTGGCCGGCGGCGCGGCCGGCGCCACCCTGGCCGAACAGGGCTACCACGTCGTCCAGTTCTGCTTCCAGGACTCCCCCAGGCGCGCCCACTCGATCGCCGCCCAGGGCGGCATCAACGCGGCCAAGAACTACCGCAACGACGGCGACTCGATCCGCCGGCTGTTCTACGACACCGTCAAGGGCGGCGACTTCCGCGCCCGCGAGTCCAACGTGCACCGGCTGGCCCAGGTGTCGGTGGAGATCATCGACCAGTGCGTGGCCCAGGGCGTGCCCTTCGCCCGCGAGTACGGCGGCCTGCTCGACACCCGGTCCTTCGGCGGCGTGCAGGTCTCCCGGACCTTCTACGCCCGCGGCCAGACCGGCCAGCAGCTGCTGCTCGGCGCCTACCAGGCGCTCTCCCGGCAGATCGCCGCCGGGAACGTGGAACTGCACCCGCGCACCGAGATGCTCGACCTGCTGGTGGTCGACGGCCGGGCCCGCGGCATCGTCGCCCGCGACCTCGTCACCGGCGAGATCCGCAGCCACACCGCGGACGCCGTGGTGCTCGCCAGCGGCGGCTACGGCAACGTGTTCTACCTCTCCACCAACGCCAAGAACTCCAACACCACCGCGATCTGGCGGGCGCACCGGCGCGGCGCGTACTTCGCCAACCCGTGCTTCACCCAGATCCACCCGACCTGCATCCCGCGCTCCGGCGACCACCAGTCCAAGCTCACCCTGATGAGCGAGTCGCTGCGCAACGACGGCCGGATCTGGGTGCCCAAGGCACAGGGCGACACCCGGCCGCCGGCCGAGATCCCCGAGGAGGAGCGGGACTACTACCTGGAGCGGATCTACCCGTCGTTCGGCAACCTGGTGCCCCGCGACATCGCCTCCCGGGCCGCCAAGAACGTCTGCGACGAGGGCCGCGGCGTCGGCCCCGGCGGCCAGGGCGTCTACCTGGACTTCGCCGACGCGATCCGCCGGATGGGCCGGGACGCCGTCGAGGCCAGGTACGGCAACCTCTTCGAGATGTACGAGCGGATCACCGCCGAGGACCCGTACCGGGTGCCGATGCGGATCTACCCGGCGATCCACTACACGATGGGCGGGCTCTGGGTCGACTACGACCTGCAGACCACCGTCCCCGGCCTGTTCGCGATCGGGGAGGCCAACTTCTCCGACCACGGCGCCAACCGGCTCGGCGCCAGCGCCCTGATGCAGGGCCTGGCCGACGGCTACTTCGTGCTGCCGCCGACCATCAACGACTACCTGGCCCGCAACCCGCTGCCGGCCGTACCCGCCGACCACCCGGTGCTCGCCGAGGTGGAGGCCGAGGTCGAGGACCGGCTCAACCTGATCCTCGCGGTGGACGGCGACCGCACCCCGGACTCCTTCCACCGCGAACTCGGCGAACTGCTCTGGAACGAGTGCGGGATGGCCCGCGACGAGGCCGGACTGCGGCGGGCGCTGGAGCGGATCCCGCAACTGCGCGAGGAGTTCTGGCGCCGGATCAAGGTGCCCGGCACCGGGCAGGAGCTCAACCAGTCGCTGGAGAAGGCCAACCGGCTCGTCGACTACTTCGAACTGGCCGAACTGATGTGCCTGGACGCACTGCACCGCGCCGAATCCTGCGGCGGCCACTTCCGCACCGAGAGCCAGACCCCCGACGGCGAGGCCGCCCGCCGCGACGAGGACTTCTCCTACGCCGCCGCCTGGGAGTTCACCGCCACCGGCGCGGCACCCGTCCTCCACCGCGAGGAACTCGACTTCGAGCACGTCCACCCCACCCAGCGGAGCTACGCGTGAACCTCACCCTGCGCATCTGGCGCCAGGCCGGCCCGGACGCACCCGGCTCGATGACCACCTACCAGGTCAGCGGGATCAGCCCGGACATGTCCTTCCTGGAGATGCTGGACACCCTCAACGAAGAACTGATCACCCGCGGCGACCAGCCGGTCGCCTTCGACCACGACTGCCGCGAGGGCATCTGCGGCGCCTGCGGCATGGTCATCAACGGCCGGGCGCACGGCCCCGAGCGCACCACCACCTGCCAACTGCACATGCGGCACTTCCAGGACGGCGACACCATCGACGTCGAGCCCTGGCGGGCGGCGGCCTTCCCGGTGGTCAAGGACCTGGTGGTGGACCGCTCGGCCTTCGACCGGATCATCGGCTCCGGCGGCTACATCACCGCCCCCACCGGCAGCGCCCCCGAGGCGCACGCCACACCCGTCCCCAAGGAGGTCGCCGACACCGCCTTCGAGCACGCCGAGTGCATCGGCTGCGGCGCCTGTGTGGCGGCCTGCCCGAACGGCTCGGCGATGCTCTTCACCTCCGCCAAGGTGGTGCACCTCAACGTGCTGCCGCAGGGCGCGCCGGAACGGGCCGCCCGGGTGCGGAACATGGTCTCGGCCATGGACGCCGAGGGCTTCGGCGGCTGCACCAACACCGGCGAGTGCGCCACCGCCTGTCCCAAGGGCATCCCGCTGCCCAGCATCGCGGCGATGAACCGGGAGTTCCTGCGGGCCGCCCGCGGCTGACGACTCCCCTCCTGCGGTCGGCCCCCGCTCTGGTGCTCAGGCGGGGGCCGACACTTGCTACGGCGGGGCGTGCGGCGGGGGTTCGCGCTACCCGTACGGGTGGCGGATCCCGGCGGGCGGTGCTTCCTGACGGAGAATCGCGCTACGGTGGTGCTCCGCCACGGAAGGACGGCATATGCCCGAGGTTCAGTCCTGTTCCGGTTGCGGCGGGTCCGGGGGGACCCAGAAGACCGAGGCAACGGTCGAACTGGACGAGGAAGGAAGCATGGTGCCCAGCGTCCACACGTTCTGGTCGCCCTGCGGTCGGTGCCACGGATCCGGGACGGTGATCGTCGGATGAGGTTCGTCTTCGAGTGCGTCGAGTGCGGTGGGCACTACCTGCCGCCCGAGGAGATGGTGTACCCGGACGGGCCGGCCTCGCCGGTCTGGTGCACCGCCTGCCAGAGCGCCAAGCACGCCGCCGGTGTCCGGGAGGACCCGCTGCTCGCCCGGGTCGCCTTGGCCGCCGCCCGGGCCGCGCTGGCCGGGCGGGCCGCGGAGGCGGCCGAGCAGCCGGCCCGCGCCGACGTCCGCCCGTCCCGCCCGCCGCTGTCCCGCCGGGCCCGCTCCGGCCCGGGCGTGCTGCGCGGCAAGCTGAGCTGACGGCCCGCGACCGGCGGGGCCAGGGGCGTCACGGCGCCCGCCGGGGCATACGAACCGACGATATGTCAGTTACCGGGCACGACAATGAACTTGTGCAGACCCGGAGCGTGCTGGCACATTGTCCTCCCCTGCACGACAGCCTTGGGGGACATGGCCATGCAGCCGACCGATCCTGCCGATTCGCCCCGAGCCGGCCAGACCGGCTCCTTCCCGTTCGTTCCGCCGCCTCCGCCCGGCGGGCCGCCGACACCGGCCCCGTTCGGGCCGCCACCGCCCACCACCCCGCCGCCGGCCTTCACGAGCGGTCCCAGCGGCACCCCGACCACCACCCGCGTCGCGGTCACCAACCGCATCCTCTGGATCGGGCAGGCCGCGTACCCGCTGGCCAACGTGGCCCGGGTCGGCACCTCCCTGATCGTGCCCGGCCGGCGCCGCGCGCTCCTGCGGCTGCTCGCCTTCGCCCTGGTCGTCTTCCTGCCCGTGTTCGTGATCGCGCAGGCCGCCGACGGCTCGTCCTCGGAATCCGGGTCCGGCACGCTGGTCCTCGTCGCGGTGATCCTCGTGGCGGTCTACTTCCTGATCTTCACCTGGCCGGTGCTGCGCCGGCCCGACCTGTACGTGCTGGCCGTGGACACGGCCGGCCCGCCGACCGCGGTGCTGGCCTGGCTCACCGCGGAGCCGGCGTTCGAGCTGCAGGCCGTCATCACCCGCGCGATCGAGAACCCGCAGGCCGAGTTCCAGCAGGTCGTCCAGACCATCAGCGTGGACCTGCGGCAGTACCAGTTCGGCGACAGCGTCAACATCTACGGCGGCCAGGGAAACACGGGAGTCAGCAAGTGAACGACAACGAGCGTCCGAACGTCCAGTACGGCGACCGGGTCACCATCCACGGCGGCAGCAACAACGTCGGCATCCAGCACAACAACGGCCCGGCCGCCGACCAGGCCCTGCCGCCGGAGGTCGCCGCGCTGTTCGCCCGGCTCGCCGCCGTGGTCACCGAGCTGGCCCGGGACGGCCGGCTCCACGAGGCGGACCGGCAGAGCCTCGCCGAGGCCCTGCCGGTGCTGACCAGCCCCGCCGCGGAGGAACCGGGCCGCCGGCGCAACACCCTGCTGCTGCTGGCCGGCCTGGCCCAGAGCGTCGGCGAGGCGGCCGCCCCGGCGCTGGGACTCGCGAACCAGCTCCTGGCCCTGATCAGCGGCTGACCGACCGACCGGCGCCCGCTCGCGGGCGCCGGTCTACGCCGCACCCCTCGCCTTCGTCTCCGTCTCCGGCTTCGTCTCCGTCTCCGTCTCCGCGAGGAAGCGCTGCACCAGGTCGCCGACGGCGTCCGGGGCGTCCTCGGGGCTGTAGTGGCCGACGCCGGGCAGTTCGACGATCCGGCCGCGGGGGAACGCCTCGGCGAACAGCGGCAGGAAGTGCCGGGCGGCGAGGGTCCGGTCGGCCGTGCCCCACAGGGCGAGCGCGGGCAGGGCGGCGAGCGCCGCGCGGGCCTCGCCGCCCGGAGTCTCGAAGGTGTGCGCCCCGGTCGCGAAGCCCTCCGCCCAGCCGATCGCGCCCGCGGCCTCCGCGCGGGAGTGGAAGGCCGCTCCGTAGGCGGCCAGCCAGGTGTCCGTGATCAGGGCGTTGTTCTGGAAGCCGTTGAGCTTCAGGATGCTGAGGATCGTGTGGCCGAGTTCGCCGAGGACGGCGGCCAGGCTGCCGTCGGCGTGCGCCCGGGCGATCCAGCCGAACCACGGGGACTCGGCCGCGTTGGCGGCGAGCGCCGCGCCGAGGCCGGGCTGGCCGAGCGGCGTGGGCCCGTTGACGCTCACCACCCGGGCGATCAGATCGGGGCGGCGGGCGGCCAGGCCCATGCCGACCGGTCCGCCGAAGTCGTGGAGGACCAGGGTGAGTTGGCGCAGGCCGAGGTCCAGGACCAGCGCCTCCAGGTTGTCGACGTGGTCCTGCAGCCGGTAGCCGCGCCCGGCCGGGGTGGCGCTCTTGCCGAACCCCATGTGGTCGGGGGCGATCACCCGGTGGGTCGGGGCCAGGCGGCGGATCAGGTCCCGGAAGAGGTAGCCCCAGGTGGGTTCGCCGTGCAGGCAGAGCACGACGGGGCCGGCGCCCTCGTCCACGTAGTGCAGGGGGAAGCCGGGAGCCGTGCTGAAGTGCGGTCGGTACGGGAAGGTGCCGTCGAAGGTCTCGTGGGCAGCGATCATGGCTTGGACCCGCTCCAAAGTGGTAGCAAATTAAAACCGCAAGGCCGAGGCCAGGCCCTTGCGGTTTTATTACGCAACCATGCTGGTCGGGGCGGTTCCGCGAACGCTCTCAGAACAGCGCCTCCTGGGTGTCCGGCTCCGGCGGACGCAGTCGCTCGCGCAGGGTCAGGCCCGTGGAACCGCGGCCGGTGACCGGGCCGAGGGTCCAGCCGGTGAGCAGCCGGGTGTCCAGCAGCAGCGGGCCGGAGCCGTCCGCCTGGTCGAGGAAGAGGTGCCGGCCCACCGGCGGCCGGAGCCGGCCCGCGACGACCGCGCCGTCGGCCAGCCCGACGATCTCCCGGTACGCCTCCGGGGCGCCGCCGGCCAGGCCGTAGCGCTCGACGTGGTCGACCACCGGGCGGTCGGCGAGCAGCTCCACGGCATGGCCGTCCAGCAGCCGGTGCGCCTGCGCGCGGGCCTCGGCGAGCACCGTACGGCGGTACGGGGCGTCGCCGTGCGACCACCAGTGCTCGGTCTTGAGCCGGGACTTGTACCGCTCGCGGGCCAGGCCCGAGGCGGCGACGGTGAGTTCGGCGCGCCGGACCGCCGGCAGGGCGCCGCGGGCGGTGAACGCGTAGGCCAGCGCGCCCTGTTCGAGCAGCCGGCTGTCGCCGCGCTGCTCGGCGGTGAGGCCGACCTTGAGCAGGCCCTCGCCGAACCAGGCGAGGTAGAGCAGGTAGGTGCGGCCGTCGTCGAGGATCTGGTCCCGGGCGAGGGCGAGGCCGCGGTCCACGCTCTGGCACGCCGGGCACTGGGTCGCCCCGCCGGCCGGATCGATCACCGCGTGGTGCGGGCAGGGCGTGCGCTCCGTCGCCCCCGCCAGCCAGGCCCCGACGCAGCGGCGCGGGCCGCCCAGCAGCCAGCCGACCTCCGCCCCCGGCGCCACCTCGCGCTCGTGCACCCGGGTGCCGCACACGGCCCCGAGCAGGGCGCGGCCGTCCTGCCAGCTCAGACCGGTGGAGATCCAGCCGGCGGGGCGCCCCCGGGGCTCCGGGTGCTGCGGGGGGATCGTCACGTCTCTCCTTGCCGTCGGTAGCCGTCGAGACTACCCGGTGCCACCGACGGGCCGGCCGCTCCGGCGGAGCCTCCGGGCCCTGGTGGGCGGGCGGCGGCCGGACCTCCGCTCGAACCCCGCTCGACGGGCCCTCGGGTCGACGTGACCCCGTCAAAATGCACGGCTAGCGTCCTCGGCAGTGAATCCCTCACGAACGATCCCCCTCGGGAAGGGAACAGCCATGCGCATTCTCCAGCGTGCCGCCGCCACCACCGGCGCTCTCGCCCTCGCCGCCTCGGGCCTGCTCCTGGCCGCCGGCCCGGCCTCGGCCACCACGACCGCGTTGAGCTGCAACGCGCCGTCCTACTTCACCGGCAGCGGCGGCCACGCGGGCGCCTCGATCCGCTGCGTCGGCTCGGCCTTCACCGGCCGGATCGTCTGTTACAAGCCGGGCTACGGCAACTACACCCACTACGGCAACCGCGCCGAGTCCGGCGGCACCTCGACCACCTGGTGCGACCTCGGGGCGACCATCCAGAAGGCCGACGCCGTCTCCTCCTGACCCTGCGACAGCACGGCGCGGGAGACCGCGGGCCTGTCCGGCGACACACCGCCGGGCGGGCCCGCGTCGGTTTTCCACCGCCTCGGCCGCCACACCCTCCGGCGCCGTCGCCCCGCCCGAAAGCCCCGCAGGTCACCGGCGCTTGGCCCGGCGGGGTGTTCACGTTCTATTGTTGCGGGCGCGGTCGGCGGCGCAGCCGGGAGGCGGTGCCGCGGCGGCCGGTCGGCGCGAGGCGAATGGGGTGGACGGACGGTGTCGGGGCGGCGGAGCAGCGGGGTGCTGGCGATCTGGGCGGAGGCGCAGCGACAGCAGCAGCGCCGGGAGGAGGCCCGGTGGCGCGCCGAGGCGGCGGAACTGCGCCGCCGGGAGCGGGAGCAGCGCGAGACGCAGAAGGCGGCGGCCCGCGACGAGCGCGAGGCGCTGCGCGCCCACCAGCAGTCGCGGGAGGCGGAGGTGGCCCGGCGGACGGCCGAACTGGACGCCCGGGTGGAGGAGTTGAGGGGCCTGCTGGCCGCCGGGCTGGCCGCGCCGGCCTTCGGCCCGCAGGCCCTGCTGGCGGCGCCGGCGGTGCCGCCGTTCGATCCGGGTCCGCTGGGCGAGCCGGTGCCGATGCCGGACCAGTCCTCGGCCCGGTACTTCGTGCCGCCGCCGGACCCGGTCCAGGCCCGCAACCCGGGGGTGCGGCAGCAGTACGAGCAGTACCTGGCCCAGGCCCGGGCCCGGTTCGAGCAGGACTGGTACGCCGCCCAGGCCCGGGAGGCGGACCGGCAGCAGCGGCTGGCCGGGTACCACCAGGAGTACCTGGCCTGGGCCGAGCAGTCCCGCCGGCAGCAGGAGGAGCTGGCCGCGCGGACCGAGGAGTTGCTGCGCCGGCTGCGGGCGGGTGAGCCGGAGGCGGTGCAGGAGTACTTCACCGCGGGCCTGTACGCCTCGGCGGCCTGGCCGGAGGGCTTCCCGCACCGGCTGGTGGCGGCGTTCGACGCCGGGAGCCGCCAGCTGGTGGTGGACTGGGAGCTGCCCGGGCCGGACGTGGTGCCGGCCGCCGCCCGGGTGCGGTACGTGAAGTCGGACGACCGCGAGGCCGAGGTGGCCCGCCCGGCGACGGAGCGCAAGGCGCTGTACCGGCAGGTGCTGGCGCAGTCGGCGCTGCGGGTGGCGGCGGAGCTGTTCCGGGCGGACCGGGACGGGCTGCTGGACTCGGTGGTGCTGAACGGCTTCGTCCTCGGCATCGACCCGGCGACCGGCCGGGAGGCCGAGCGCTTCCTGTCCACCCTGACCGCGACCCGGGCCGGCTTCGCCGGACTGGCACTGGACCGGGTGGATCCGCTGGAGTGCTTCCAGGGCCTGGGCGGCCGGCTGTCGGCGCGCCCGGAGCGGCTGGACGAGGTGCGCCCGGACCGGCGGCCGGAGAGCGTCGGCGGGAGCCTGGCCGGGCACGGCGGCGAGGACGAGCCGGACCTGTTCGAGATGGACCCGCTGGAGTTCGAGGACCTGATCGCCGAGCTGTTCCGGCTGCGCGGCTTCCGGGTGATGACCACGGCCCGCAGCGGCGACGTCGGGGTGGACGTGGTGGCGGAGGACCTGGACCCGGTGACCGGCGGCAAGATCGTGATCCAGGCGAAGCGCTACAAGAAGACCGTCCCGCCGACGGCGGTGCGCGACCTGGAGTCCACCGTCCGCCACCACGGCGCGAACAAGGGCATCCTGGTCACCACCGCGGGCTTCGGCCGCGGCTCGTACAGCTACATCGAGGGCAAGCCGCTGACGCTGGTGAGCGGTCCGGAGCTGGTCGTCCTGCTCGCCGAGCAGGGTCTGCGCGGCCGGCTCGGCGGCGGGTCCGGGGAGGCCGGGGCCGCCGCTGCCGCCGCCACCACGGCCGCGAACGGCGGTCCCGAGGGGGCTGGTGAGACCGCCCTCACGGTGAGCTGGCAGAGCCGGACGGCCGGCGGGGACGCGGTGGAGCTGGACGTCACCGCCTTCCTGTGCGCGGGCGGCCGGGTGCTGAGCGACGAGCACTTCGTGTTCTTCAACAGCCCGCAGGACCCGGACGGTTCCGTCCGGCTGCATCCGACCCGCTCGGTGCCGGGCGAGCCGACCCGGGCGGCCCGGCTGGCGCTGGACCTGCACCGGCTGCCGGCCGCCGTCGACGAGGTGGTGGTCGCCGTGTCCACCGAGGAGGAGGAGCACCCGGCGCTGCCGCTCGGCTACGTGCACGGCCTGGCCCTCGCCGCCGCGTACGGGCCGGACGCGGGCGGTCCGGACGCCTGGGCGGGACCGACCGGCGGGGTGCCGGACACCGCGATGCTGCTCGGGGCGTTCCGCCGGGGCGCCGGCGGCTGGGAGTTCAGCCCGTCCGGGCGGGCGGTGACGAACGGTCTGGCCGGGCTGGCTGCGGCCTTCGGCGTGGCGGTCGAGTAGCCGGCCGGAACCAGATCCCTCAGGGGCCGGCGTCATACCTGAGGAGGAGATCGCCCCCGCCACCCCGCCGGGTGGGCGGGGGCCGACCGTCCGCGCGGCATACACATCGCGTTCGAACAGCTTGGGATGATGTTACGGAGTTAAACATTCCGTTAATCCGTTCGAGGAGTCCACGTGACGTTCCCCGCAACCGCCGTCCACACCGGGCGGGCGGCCGCCCGAGCCACCAGCCTGAACAAGGTCTACGGGGAGGGGGAGACCCGCGTCGTCGCCCTCGACAACGTCAGCGTCACCTTCCCCCAGGGCGAGTTCACCGCCATCATGGGCCCGTCCGGCTCCGGCAAGTCCACCCTCATGCACTGCATGGCCGGCCTGGACACCGTCACGTCCGGCTCCTCCACCATCGGCGACACCGAGCTCGTCGGCCTCAAGGACAAGCAGCTCACCCAGCTGCGCCGCGACCACATCGGCTTCATCTTCCA
>NZ_JBICVH010000039.1:0-4282 GCF_043198905.1 Kitasatospora sp. NPDC048715
GACCCGCGACCCGACCGCACCGAGGGCCGCGGCCGGTCCGTCGGCAGCTCCAACGGCTCCAGACCCGCCAACGCCTCACGCCAGTAGGCCAATTGGGGATCAACTGCCGATTCCCGCAGCCGGTCCCGTTGCCAGATCGCAAAGTCGCCGTACTGGACCGGCAGCGCCGCAAGGTCGGGGGTGCGCCGTTCGCACTCGGCCGTGTACAGCTCGGACAGCTCCTCCGAGACCAGCCGCATGGACCAGCCGTCGGACACGATGTGGTGCAGCACGACGAGGAGCAGGGTCTCGTCCTCGCCGGCCCGCACCAGCACCGCCCGCACCGGCGGTCCAGCGGCGAGGTCCATCGGCCGGAACGCCTCGCGCCGCACCACCTCCAGCGGGTCGGCCCCGCCGTCGATCCGCGTCAGCGCGAAGCCGCCGGGCTCGTCCACGATCTGGCGTGCGTCGCCGTCCGGGCCCGCCACGAACCGTGTCCGCAGCACCTCGTGCCGCTCGACGAGCTGAGCGAACGCCCGCTCCAGCGCACCCGCGTCGACGGTGCCGTGCAGCCGGACGGCCAGGGGCAGCAGGTATTCGGCGGAGCCGGCCAGCAGCTGGTCGAGGAACCAGAGCCGCTGCTGCCCGAAGGACAGGGGCGGTTCACTGCCCACGGCCCTCGGCGCCAACGGGGCGGGGTCCGCCTCCCGGGGTGCGCCGGCCAGGTGTGCGGTGAGGCCGGCCACCGTCGGCCGGGCGAAGAGGTCACGTACCGGCACGTCCACGTCCACCTTGCTCGCCAGGCCGTTGACGACACGCATCGCGAGGAGCGAGTGGCCGCCGAGTTCGAAGAAGTTGTCGTGGATCCCGACCCGGTCGACGCCGAGCACATCGGCCCAGACCCGGGCCACCACCCGCTCCACCGGGGTGCGCGGGGCGACGTACGGCTCGCCCGGTTCGGGCCGTTCGGCGTCGGGGACGGGCAGGGCCTTGCGGTCCACCTTCCGGTTCGCCGTCAGCGGCAGCCGGTCGAGGAGGACGACAGCACCGGGCACCATGTACTCGGGCAGGCTCCGCGCGCACCATGCCCGCAGCTCGGACACGTCCGGGCCGTGGGCGGCGTCCTGGGCCGTCACGCAGTAGGCCACCAGCCGCTTCACCCCGGGAACGTCCTCGCGCACGATGACCACGCAGGAGGTCATGGCCGGGTGCTCCATCAGCGCCGACTCGACCTCGCCGAGCTCGATGCGGATGCCCCGGACCTTGACCTGGTGATCGATGCGGCCGAGGAAGTCGAGCGTGCCGTCGGGCAGCCACCGTACGAGGTCACCGGTGCGGTACATCCGGGTTCCCCGCGGGCCGTAGGGGTCGGGCACGAAGCGTTCGCCCGTCAGCTCCGGGCGGCGCAGATAGCCGTGGGCGAGGCCTGTGCCCGCCGCGTACAGCTCGCCGGCCACGCCGGGCGGGACGAGTCGGCGGTGCCGGTCCAGGACGTACAGGCGGGTGTTGCCGACGGGGCGGCCGATGGGTGCGACACTCGGCCACTGCCCCACATCGGCGGGCAGCAGGTGGTCGGTGACGCCGTGGGTCTCGGTCGGGCCGTACCCGTTGTGCAGGGCGCACCACGGGTGGCGGGTGTGGAAGCTGCGGGCCGAGTCGCCGAGGACGTGGGTGTCGCCGCCCTGGGCGATCACGCGCAGCTCCGGGAGCACGGCTCCGGTCGCGTTGGCCGCCTTGTAGAACTCCTCCAGGACGAGGTTCGGGGCGTTGAGCTCGTGGATGCCGTGCCGCTCCAGCCAGCGCACCAGGTCGACCGGGTCGGTGCGGACGCTCTCGGGGGCGACGACCAGGCACTTGCCGTACAGGAGCGCGCTGAGGATCTCGTAGGGGGCGATGTCGAAGCTGATGGTCGCGAACTGGGCGACCCTGCCGTGCGGTTCACCGGGCGTTGCCGAGCGCAGCCAGGACGTCAGGTTCACCAGGCCGGTCCCCGGCATCACCACACCCTTGGGACGACCGGTGGATCCCGAGGTGTACATCACGTAGAAGGGGGTGTCCTGGGTGACGGGCCCGAGGCGCTCACCGTCGTCCGGGTCGGTCGACGGGCCGGCGGCCAGCTCCGTCGCGCACTCCGGGTCGTCCAGGACGATCCGGAGCGGCCCTGCGGGGAGCGCGCTCCGGACGGCGGCATGGGTGAGGATGCAGGCCGGCCGGGCGTCCTCGATCATGTAGGCGATCCGGGCGGCCGGGTACTGGACGTCGATCGGCAGGTAGGCGGCGCCGGTCTTGGCCACGCCGAGGAGGGCGGCGATCAGATCGACGGACTTGGGCAGAGCCAAGGCCACCACGCCTCCCGGTCCGGCGCCGGTGGCGATGAGGCGGTGGGCGATTCGGTTGGCGCGCCGGTTGAGTTCGCGATAGCTGAGCTCGACGTCCCCGTGGATCACGGCGGGCGCGTCCGGGGTCGCGGCAGCCTGCGCCTCGAAGAGGGCGGGCACGCTGTCGGCGCTCAAGGGGTGGTCGGTGTCGTTCCACTCCACGAGGAGCTGGTGCCGGTCGGCCGCGCTGAGCATGTCGAGCGCACTCAGCGGGGCTCCGGGTGCGTCGACTGCCATGGCCAGCAGGTTCTGGAAGTGCCTGGCCATCCGCTCGGCCGTGGCCCGCTCGAACAGGTCGGTGCTGTAGCTGAGCAGTCCTTGGAACGTCCCGACGGATTCCTGGAGGACGAGCGTGAGGTCGAACTGGGCACCGTCCAGGCCGGTGCGGAGCGGTTCGCTCTCCAGGCCGGGGAGGTCCCACACCTGGTCGGAGGGGTTCTGCGGAGTGAGCATCGCCTGGAAGAGCGGCGTGCGGCTGAGGTCGCGTTCCGGTGCGAGGTCCTCCACGATCCGCTCGAAGGGGGCGTCCTGGTGGGAGTAGGCGCCGTGCGCCGAATTCCTGACCCGGCCCAGGAACTCCTCGAACGTCGGGTCACCCGACAGGTCCGCGCGGATGACGAGGGTGTTCACGAAGAAGCCGATCAGGCCTTCGGTCTCGCTCCGGTTGCGGCCCGCCGCAGGCACCCCGACGGCCACGTCGTCCTGACCGCTGTACTTGGCGAGGTGGAGCTGGAACACCGCGAGGAACGCCATGAAGGGGGTGACGTCCGCACGGCGCGCCAGTCGCCGCAGACCGTCCGATACCTCGGCGGGGATGGTGAACTCCACGCTCGCACCGGCGCCCGTACGCTGCGGCGGCCGCTGGCGGTCGGTGGGCAGTTCCAGCGGTTCCAGGCCGGCCAGCCGGTCCCGCCAGTAGGCCAGTTGACGTTCCAGGAAGTCGCCGCGGAGCCGGTCCCGCTCCCAGAAAGCGAAGTCGGCGTACTGGACGGGGAGTTCAGGAAGCGAGGGGGCGCGGCCCTCGACGGCCGCCGCGTAGAGCTCCCCCACCTCCTTGGCAAGGACCGAGGTCGACCAGTCATCGGAGGCGATGTGGTGCAGAACCACCAGAAGGAGGTGCGAATCGGCTGCCTCACGTACCAGGACCGCCCGCAGCAGCGGGCCGCCCTCCGGGTCCAGTGGCCTGCGGGCCTCCTCCCGTACCAGTCGGAGCGCCTCGTCGTGTCCCGCCGCATCCCACTGCTCGACCACGAACTCGACGCCCGGGACGATCAGTTGGCGCGGCTCCTCGTCGCCCTCCCGGACGATCCGGGTGCGCAGCACCTCGTGCCGCTGCAGCAGTCCGCTGAAGGCGGCGTCGAGGGCAGGGACGTCCACGACACCACGCAGCCGCACGACCTGGTGGGTCAGCAATTGACCGCTGTCGGGCATGAGCTGGTGCAGGAACCACAGACGCTGCTGTCCGAACGACAGCGGGGCCTCCCGGTCCTTGAGGCCACGCGGTTCCAGAGGGGGAGCCACAGCGTCCGACAACTGCTCCACCCGCTCGGCCAGCGCGGCGACGGAGGGGCAGGCGAACAGATCGCCGACGGCGAGGTCCAGGCGCAGTTCGCTCGTGATCCGGTTGACCACGCGCAGCACCAGCAGTGAGTCGCCGCCGAGTTCGAAGAAGTTGTCGTGGATGCCGATCCGGTCGATGCCGAGTACGTCGGTCCAGGCTCGGGCGATGACTTGTTGCACGGGGGTGTGCGGGGGGACGTACTGCTCGTCGAGTTCGGGGCGTTCGGTGTCGGGTGCGGGTAGGGCTTTGCGGTCGATCTTGTTGTTGGCGGTGAGGGGGAGTTGGTCGAGGAGGACGAAGGTGCTGGGGGTCATGTAGTCGGGGAGGCTGCGGGCGCACCATGTCCGTAGTTCGGGCGTGTCGG
>NZ_JBICVH010000040.1:0-4226 GCF_043198905.1 Kitasatospora sp. NPDC048715
CTGCAGGGGGGACCCTGTGGGAGAGTAGGACGCCGCCGAACAATTATTCAGAAGAACCCCCATCCGGGATCCGGATGGGGGTTCTTCGCATTTCCAGGACCGTACGGTCTATTCGTCGGAGCCAGAGCCAGAGGCGGACTCCGATCCCGTCCCGGGGCGCGGCTTCTCGGTGGGCTCCCGCCCTTGGGCCTGGGCCTGCTGTTGGTCATCCGGACGCGGCGTCCGGGAAGCCTGTGGTGCCGGCGAGGGCTGGCTCGACCCCTGATCCGACGGCTGGTCCGTCGCCGGAACCGACGGCTGGTCCGTTGCCTGAGCCGGTTCGGCGGGAGCCACCGAGCTCTCCGCCGTCCCCCAGGCCGGGCGGCCGAGCCACTTGTCGGCGCTGTTGGTGAGACGGGCGACGCCCGTACCGTCCGGCCGCATGCTGTAGAGGTCGGCGCCGGCGCCCGAGGGGGCCTGGGCGAAGACGATGGACTTGCCGTCGGGCGCGTAGGCGGCGGTGCCGTAGAAGATGTCCGAGGGTGCGGGGGTGAGGGCGCCGATGGCGCTGCCGTCGGGGTGGACGGTGTAGATGCCGCCGCCGGGGGCGTTGTCGGGGCCGGCCGGGTAGGTGGTGAAGAGGATCTGGGTGCCGTCGGGGGACCAGTCCGCACGGTCGCCCGCGCGCAGTTCCCAGGGGGTGAGCTGGCGCAGTCCGGTGCCGTCCGCGCTGACGACGTAGATGGCGCGGCTGCCGGCGGGCTGCCCGGTGGCGCTGGTGCGGTACTCGAAGGTGAGCTGCTTCCCGTCGGGGGACCAGCTGGGGTTGCTGACGATGCCGGAGTAGGGCTTGTCGTTGGTGAGGAAGGTGAGCCGCTGGACGTCGGTGCCCTCGGGGCTCATCAGGTAGAGGTCCGAGTACTGGATCTGGCGGCTGCCGGTCGAGTCCTGGGCGCCCCAGGATCGGCTGAAGGCGACCTGCTTGCCGTCCGGGGAGAAAGCGGGGGCCCGTTCGTCCTCGTTGGCGCAGTCGGCGGTGCCGCTGTCGCAGAGCTGGTTGATCTGGTGTTCGGGGCCGCCGTTGGTGGGGACGGTCCAGAGCCGGGCGGTGCCGCTCTGGGGGTCGGTGCGGTCGAAGGCGATGGTGGTGCCGTCGGGGGACCAGTCCGGGCGGTCGTCGAGGGCGCGGGCCGGCGGCTTGGTGACCTGGTGCTGGTCGGTGCCGTCGGGGGAGAGGGTGACGATGGCGCTGCTGGTGCGGGCGGAGTCGGTGTAGGCGCGGCTGACGATCAGTCCGTTGTGCGCGGTGGCCGCGGGCGCTCCGGCGGCCGTACCGACCACGCCGGGGGTCTCGGCGGGTCTCGCCTCGGGGGTGCTGGTGGGAGTCTCCGGCCGGATCTCGGAGAGCGGGATCTCCCCGGGTTCGGCTCCGCAGCCGGTGAGCAGGGTGCCCAGAAGCAGAAGGCCCGCACCGGCGCTCGCGCGGGTGCGGGCCCTGCCCGTGGGTGACTGCCGTGTGCCGGTGGTGATCCGTGCCATCTCCGCCTCCGAGCCTTTCGACCGTTCCGACGTGTGCCCCCGCCGCGGATTCAGGACGAAGGCCCCTGGAAGGAGCTGTCACTGTGTCAGACGGGGGGCGTCGGCGGTCGGGCGACACGCGACGGAGAGCTCTCGCTCGGTCGCACGGAGTAGATGGAGGGCGGGGGAGGCGGGGAGGCCGGCAGGAGGGGCGGAGAAGAGAGGAGAAAAGGAGAGGGGAGAGGGGGGGAGAGGAGAAGGGGCTGTCAGTCCCGGGCGGCGCGGCGCTCGGCCCGGGCGAGGGCCTCCGCCTCGTCCTCGGCCTCGGCGACCTCAAGGGTGGGGGCGGTGCCGCCGAGGTGGGCGGGCAGCCACCAGGTGTCGTCCTGGCCGGAGGGCTTGGCGGGGTACTCACGCTGGGCCTGGTCGAGCATCTCGCTCATGGCGGCGCGCAGCCGTCGGGTGACCATCACGGGCTTGTCGTTCGGTCCGAGGTGGATCGGTTCGCCGATCATGATGGTGACCGGGACGTGCCGCTTGGTGAGGGTCTTCGGGCGGCCCTTGGTCCAGAGCTGCTGGGTGCCCCAGAGCACGACGGGCAGCAGCGGGGTGCCGGAGTCGGCGGCCATCCGGGCGGCGCCGGTCTTGAACTTCTTCAGCATGAAGGAGCGGCTGATGGTCGCCTCGGGGAACACCCCGACCACCTCGCCGGCCTTGAGGGCGCGCACGGCGGCCTCGTACGCGGGCTGCCCGTCGGTGCGGTCCACCGGGATGTGCTTCATGCCGCGCATCAGCGGGCCGGAGATCCGGTGCTTGAAGACGTCGTCCTTGGCCATGAAGCGGGTCTTGCGCTTGCCGCCGCGGTACGCGCCGAGGCCTGCGAAGAGGAAGTCCAGGTAGCTGATGTGGTTGCTGACCAGTACCGCTCCCCCCCTGGCGGGGATGTGTTCGGCGCCCACGATCTTGATCCGCACGTCGAGCGCGCGGAAGGCGGTGAGTGCGGCGCCGATCACCGGCGGGTACACGAACTCTGCCACGGTCAGTCCTGACTTCCACGGGTCGGAGCCCGGTTCGGCGGGTACCCGCTCCGTTGTGCGGGCGGCGCCGACCGGAGCACGGCACTCCGCGGCGGTCACGGGTGATTCACGGAGATGATCCCCCGAACGAGTGCCTGCTGTCACCTGAGGCGTGCGGTCAAGCGAATTTTGGCGGTGTGATCTCCGTGATGAATTCGAACGGGAACTTTTCGGCCGCGCACATCACGCGCCGGCGGTGAGTCGGCCCTGGGCGCGCCGGACCAGGGGGTAGAGCTCGCTGCCCACGCAGTAGCCGAACGCGGCGTTGGCGAAGGCGGCGGTGAGGGCGGCCGAGCAGGCCAGCGCACCGAGCCAGGTCACCTCGGCGCAGTAGCCGAGGGCGCCGACCGCGGTGAACACCATGAGGATGCCCTGGTCGAAGCGGAGCGGCCGCTCGTCCTCGGTCTCGGAGGGCGGTGCGAGCCGGGGGAGCACGAGCGCCTGGAACAGCCGGACGTACGGGGCCATGCGCAGGCCGCCGAAGGCGCCGAGGGCCAGGACGAGCGTCTGGGCGGCCAGGAGGGGGCAGTTGCCGGTGCGCAGGACGACGGCCAGGACGATGGAGGTGAGCGCTGCGGCGAGGCGGGAGCCGCGGGGATCGGTCTGCAACGGTGGCTCCGGGGGTCGCGACGGGCGGCGGCAGCGGCGGGGCGTCGGCGGCGGGCGTCAGCGTCGTCGGTGGAGGACGGCCCGGGCCGTGGCGGTGACGCGGCGGCAGGCCGGCGGCGGCGTTGGGCGACAGTCGGAATCCACCGGCCGATCGTACGTGGCCGGGCCCCGGCGGTCGACCGTGTTTCGGACGCGGAGGGCCCTGCCGCAGACTGGGGGGACGACCTGGCCGCCGGTGCGTGTTGTGGTGCCTCGACGGTGGCCGGGACCGGCCCGCCGTGGGCCGGGCGCGGGGCCGGGCGCGTGGCCGGGAGAGAGACGGGAGGCCGAGGGTTGAGCACCGAGGACGGGGCGGTACGGCTGTCGGAGGCCGAGTTGGGCGGGCCGCTCGGCGCACGGGCGACACTGGTGCAGTTCTCGACGGCCTTCTGCCAGCCGTGCCGGGCCACCCGGAGGGTGCTCTCCGAGGTGGCCGGGATGGTCGACGGGGTCGAGCACGTCGAGGTGGACGCGGAGGAGCGGCTGGAGCTGGTCCGCCGGCTGGAGGTCCGGCGGACGCCGACCGTCCTGGTGCTGGACGGGGAGGGCCGGGTGGTGCGGCGGGCGGCGGGGCAGCCGCGCAGGGTGGACGTGATCGCGGCGCTCGGGCGCGTGGTGTGAGCAATCCGGCGGCAGTTGTTCCGCCCCGTCGGGTGGAGTCGGCTCCGGGCTGGGGCAGGATGGGCGCAGGCGGCGGGAGCGGCCGCACGGCATAAGCTACTGGCCAGTAGTGACCACTGCACTACCGGCGAGTATGCTGCCAGGAAGTTCCGGACCGGCACGGGAATTCGCTGCCCGGAGCGGGTGCGTGCCGTGTTCGCGCCCGCTTGCACCGCCGCAGCCGCCGGACGAGACCAGTACAGGAGACAAGGCCGTGAGCTTGAGGATCGTTGTCTGTGTGAAGCACGTGCCGGACGCGACGGGTGACCGTCGTTTCGCGGACGACCACACCACCGACCGGGAGGGTGTGGACGGCCTGCTGTCGGAGCTGGACGAGTACGGCGT
>NZ_JBICVH010000041.1:0-4092 GCF_043198905.1 Kitasatospora sp. NPDC048715
CAACGCCAAAAACACCTACGACCCCACCCACACCCTCACCCCCGGCCACAACATCTTCCCCTAACCCCACACCACACCACACACACAACAAGAAACGCCGAGCACGAAACCCGGGATCGGAAACACGGATACCGTTCACCGACCGTGGAACCGAGCCGGAGCCCGGGTCCCAATGACCAGAACCGCCAATTGAACGAACAGTCAAAGCAAAAGCCGCAAATGAGCCGGGCATGATCGGATGCTTCCGGCTCATCGTGCTGTCCGCGCAAATCCCGGACCCCATTAGGACTTGGCGCCGCACTGGCGGCCCGGAGAGGGCGATGCGCCTGATGGGTTCGTCGTCGACGGACTCGGAGGGCTCCTCGTGTTCCGCCCGTTGCTGCCCCTCACGGGGCGACGAGGGCGGCAACGGTCGCCGGAGGCCGGGTGCGGCGGCGAAGTCCCACCTGGCATCATGACTCCCGTGATCATGTGTCGAAAGGCCGATGCCGCGTAGGCGTCCACGCGCGCTGCGCACTGAGCGACCGGTTTCCCGAATCCGGGGGCCGGCCCCGCCGTTCCGGATTCACGGGCTCTCCGCCGGGGCGAGCCGGGCGGTGTACCGGGTCGAGCGCCTGAGCGCCGGCTTCTACTTGCACCCGGGTGCCACCGACCGGGCGTTGCGGCGATACCGCGAGTTCCTGCACCCGCCGGGAAGGCGTCCACTGTATCCGCGGGAGTCGTCCTGCTCGTGCTCGGGGTGTTCGTTCGAGGACGTCAGGCACGCACGTGACGTGCTGGAGGAGGTCCTGGAGAGACTGCCGGGACGGGCGCGCGCCGAGCTCGGCCGACTCGTGAGGCCGCTGGATGCGGTGTTCCTGCGTCGCACTCTCCCCGACCCGTTCGCTCACCGGCGCCGGTGGCGCACGGAGTTCTGGTGGTACCGCCGGCTGGCCGAGGGGTCGGAGTGGGGGTGAAGGGGCCCGCGGCCCGGTGGGGGCGGCCGTGGGGCGTGGGCGGCGCCCTGGCCCGGGGTCCGCCTTTACGGGCGGGGGCGGAGATCGGCCACTCCGGGTGGCCCGCCGGCCCGCGCGGCCTCGGGCAAATCTCCTGGCTCGTGACCTGCCGGACCTCCGGCGCCCGTCCGCCGCGCCGCCCCCGGACCGGACCGTCGCAGGTCAGCCACGTATCGGGGCGTGGTGGGCGCGAGGTGGCTGAAAATCGCGTGCCATATAACCTGTGACATTGTTCTGATGGCCGGTCAGTGACAGGATCCACGCCAATCTCCTCATCTCCTTCACTCAGTCCGACCCCACGTCGGGCTGCCCCCACTCGAAGAAGGACTCGGCGTGCTCCTGCGCACAAGACTCTCCACGCTCGCGGCCGGCGTCGTCGCCTGTTGTGCCACGGCCACCGCCGTGCTGCCGGCCCAGGCCTTCGCGGCACCCGCCACCGTCACCGCCGCCCCGGCCCTGACCGCGGCCGCGGCCGCCCCGACCCCGACCCCGACCGACCCGAACGCACCCGCCGCACCCACCGCGCCCACCGCCGGCGCGACGGCGGGCTCCGAGGAGCCCGCCGCGCCCGCGGCCCCGCTGCCCCCGGCGCTGATCGGCGAGCGACTCATGGGCGGGCCGGCCACAACGGCCGCAACGGCCGCGACGGCCGCCCCCGTCGCGCCCAAGTCCCTTGCCCCGCAGGCCCTTTCCGGCGCGGACGCGGCCGCTGCCGCCGCGCAGGCCTGCACCCCGGCCGACTTCGCCGCCCGCACCGGGGCCGACCTGGTCGCGTTCATCAAGAGCTCGACCCCGGAGTGCATCCGGGGGCTGTACAGCAGCGGTGGCGCCGACCCGGGCATCTTCCGGCAGTCCCGGATGCTGTCCGTCGCGGCCGCCTTCAAGGACCTGGCGGCCGGCTACATCGGCGACAACTCGGCCGGCATCCAGCAGCTGGCGCTCTACCTGCAGGTGGGCTACTACATCCAGTTCTACTACCCCGACGCGGCCGGCCCGTACACCGGCGAGCTCACCACCGCCGTCCGGGCCGCCCTGGACGCGTTCTTCGCCGGGGCCCGCTGGCACGACGTCACCGAGGGCAACGGCATCGTGCTCAGGGACGTGGTGTGGCTCACCGACAGCGCCAACGTCCAGGCCGGCTACCTGGGCGTCTACAAGCGGATACTGGACGACTACAACAACTCCTACAACGCGGTCCCGAAGATGGTCGGCGCGGTCAACTCCGTGCTGCAGTACCCGCTCTGGCGGGGCAACTCGAACCAGGACTTCGTCAGGGCGGTCGCCGCCGACCCGAGCCTCGCCGTCTCCCTCGCCGACTTCGCGATCAACCACAAGGACCTGATCGGCGGGCCCAACGAGGTCCTCGACACCAACGCGGGCAACGACCTGGCCCGGATGGCCGGGAGCGGCCCCGCCGTCGAGGCCCTGGTCAAGCCGCTGGTCAGGAAGGTGCTGGACGCCGCGCCGCTGCTGACGCCGGCGGCGCCGCTGTACGTGCACACGGCCGTCCAGGCCGCGTACTACAACAGCGGCCAGTGCTCGTACTACGACATCTGCAACCTGCCCGCCAAGCTCACCTCGGTGGTCCTGCCGCACCAGCTGGTCTGCGACAACCGGACCATCCAGGCCCAGGCGCTGTCGGCCGAGGAACTGGCCACCGTCTGCGCCAGCCTGCGCAACCAGGACGCCTTCTTCCACGGCGTGGTCAAGGACAACGGGCCGATCCCGAACCAGTACGCCCAGAACGTCACCTTCGGGATCTTCGCCAACAAGACCGACTACACCACCTACTCGTGGGCGATCTTCGGCAACGACACCGACAACGGCGGCCAGACCGTCATGGACGCGACCGACCCGAACAAGCTGGCCGCGACCGTGATGTACCAGAAGACCTGGAACAACAACGACCCGGCCCGGGTGTGGAACCTCAACCACGAGTACACCCACTACCTCGACAGCATCTACGACCTCAAGGGCAACTACCGCACCCAGATGTCCGTCCCGGACATCTGGTGGGTCGAGGGCCTCGCCGAGTACGTCTCGCACAGCTACCGCGGCGCCACCGACACCGACGCGATGGCCCAGGCCGCCAAGCACACCTACAAGCTCAGCACCCTCTTCCAGAGCACCCCCGGCAACTCGGACTCGACCCGCGTCTACCCGTGGGGCTACCTGGCCACCCGGTACATGGTGGAGAAGCACCCGGCCGACGTCCAGGCCATGCTGGCCCGGTTCCGCGTCGGTGACTACCCCGGCGGCTACGCGGTCTACAACAGCCTCGGCACCTCCTACGACGCCGACTTCGACGCCTGGCTCGACGCCTGCGCCGGCGGCGCCTGCTACAACCCCGGCCCGACCGCCCTGTTCGACACCTCGGTGAACGGCGCGACCGTCAGCGTGAACGACCGGTCGGTGCAGACCGGTTCCGGCCGGATCACCGCCTGGCACTGGACCTTCGGCGACGGCACCTCCTCGGACGAGCGCAACCCGAGCCACACCTACGCGGCGGCCGGCAGCTACACCGTCGCCCTGACCACCACCGACGACACCGGCCGGATCTCCACCACCCCGGCCACCGTCACCGTGACGGCCGCCCCGGTCGTCCTGCCGGCCTGCACCGAGCAGCGCGCCGACGCGATGGGCCGGAACTGCTCCCGCGGCGGCCGCGCCGCGACCGCCGGCAACCTCGACTACCTGTACGTCTACCTGCCGGCCGGAACGACCACGCTGAAGGTCACCACCTCCGGCGGCACCGGCACCGCGCACCTCTACTACAACGCGGACACCTGGGCCTCGCCGAAGGCCTTCACCGCCTCCTCCACCGGCACCGGCACCACCCAGTCCCTCACCGTCACCAACCCCACCGCCGGCTACCGGTACCTCAGCCTGTACGCCGTCACCGACTTCAGCGGCGTCACGGTCAGCACCCAGTTCTGACCCCGACCCGCACACCTGAGCGGAGCGCTCGGCCGGGCTTCCCGGCCGGGCGTTCCGCGTGGGCGTTGGGTGTGTCCAGTGAACGGTGTAACTCGGTTGGGTTGAGTTAGCGGCGGCCGGCGGAGAGTCGGCCGTCGAAGGCGATCTCGAAGGCGTTCAA
>NZ_JBICVH010000042.1:0-1235 GCF_043198905.1 Kitasatospora sp. NPDC048715
GGGGTCGTGGGATTTTTCTTGATCGGTCTGCCGGCCGGTCGGCGAGTCAGAAACCGTACAGGTAGTCGAAGGACATGCGAAAGGTCCGGCGTAGAGGGTAAGACCCCCGTAGACGAAATCTGTACGGCTCGCTTGAAGAACTCCCAAGTAGCACGGGGCCCGAGAAATCCCGTGTGAATCTGGCGGGACCACCCGCTAAGCCTAAATATTCCCTAGTGACCGATAGCGGATAGTACCGTGAGGGAATGGTGAAAAGTACCGCGGGAGCGGAGTGAAATAGTACCTGAAACCGTGTGCCTACAAGCCGTGGGAGCGTCGTCGTGGTCTTCGGATCACGGCCGTGACTGCGTGCCTTTTGAAGAATGAGCCTGCGAGTTTGCGGTGTGTAGCGAGGTTAACCCGTGTGGGGTAGCCGTAGCGAAAGCGAGTCCGAATAGGGCGGTTGAGTTGCATGCCCAAGACCCGAAGCGGAGTGATCTAGCCATGGGCAGGTTGAAGCGCGGGTAAGACCGTGTGGAGGACCGAACCCACCAGGGTTGAAAACCTGGGGGATGACCTGTGGTTAGGGGTGAAAGGCCAATCAAACTCCGTGATAGCTGGTTCTCCCCGAAATGCATTTAGGTGCAGCGTCACGTGTTTCTTGCCGGAGGTAGAGCACTGGATAGGCGATGGGCCTTACCGGGTTACTGACCTTAGCCAAACTCCGAATGCCGGTAAGTGAGAGCGTGGCAGTGAGACTGTGGGGGATAAGCTCCATGGTCGAGAGGGAAACAGCCCAGAACACCGACTAAGGTCCCTAAGCGTGTGCTAAGTGGGAAAGGATGTGGAGTCGCAGAGACAACCAGGAGGTTGGCTTAGAAGCAGCCACCCTTGAAAGAGTGCGTAATAGCTCACTGGTCAAGTGATTCCGCGCCGACAATGTAGCGGGGCTCAAGCACATCACCGAAGTCGTGTCATTGCAGCATATAGGGCCAACGCCTGCTGTGATGGGTAGGGGAGCGTCGTGTGCCGGGTGAAGCGGCGGTGGAAACCAGTCGTGGACGGTATACGAGTGAGAATGCAGGCATGAGTAGCGATACAAGAGTGAGAAACTCTTGCGCCGATTGACCAAGGGTTCCTGGGTCAAGCTGATCTGCCCAGGGTAAGTCGGGACCTAAGGCGAGGCCGACAGGCGTAGTCGATGGACAACGGGTTGATATTCCCGTACCCGCTTTGAAGCGCCAACGCTGAACCTG
>NZ_JBICVH010000042.1:1332-2834 GCF_043198905.1 Kitasatospora sp. NPDC048715
TAGTAGGTGAGCGATGGGGTGACGCAGGAAGGTAGTCCAGCCCGGGCGGTGGTTGTCCCGGGGTAAGGGTGTAGGCCGAGTGATAGGCAAATCCGTCACTCATTGAGGCTGAGACCTGATGCCGAGCCGATTGTGGTGAAGTGGATGATCCTATGCTGTCGAGAAAAGCCTCTAGCGAGTTTCATGGCGGCCCGTACCCCAAACCGACTCAGGTGGTCAGGTAGAGAATACCGAGGCGTTCGGGTGAACTATGGTTAAGGAACTCGGCAAAATGCCCCCGTAACTTCGGGAGAAGGGGGGCCATTCCTGGTGACGAGTCTTGCACTCCGAGCTGGGGGTGGCCGCAGAGACCAGCGAGAAGCGACTGTTTACTAAAAACACAGGTCCGTGCGAAGCCGTAAGGCGATGTATACGGACTGACGCCTGCCCGGTGCTGGAACGTTAAGGGGACCGGTTAGCTTGGATTCGTCCAGGCGAAGCTGAGAACTTAAGCGCCAGTAAACGGCGGTGGTAACTATAACCATCCTAAGGTAGCGAAATTCCTTGTCGGGTAAGTTCCGACCTGCACGAATGGCGTAACGACTTCTCGACTGTCTCAACCATAGGCCCGGTGAAATTGCATTACGAGTAAAGATGCTCGTTTCGCGCAGCAGGACGGAAAGACCCCGGGACCTTTACTATAGCTTGATATTGGTGTTCGGTTCGGCTTGTGTAGGATAGGTGGGAGACTTTGAAGCCTTGACGCCAGTCTTGGTGGAGTCGTCGTTGAAATACCACTCTGGTCGTGCTGGATGTCTAACCTGGGTCCGTGATCCGGATCAGGGACAGTGTCTGGTGGGTAGTTTAACTGGGGCGGTTGCCTCCTAAAGGGTAACGGAGGCGCCCAAAGGTTCCCTCAGCCTGGTTGGCAATCAGGTGTTGAGTGTAAGTGCACAAGGGAGCTTGACTGTGAGACTGACGGGTCGAGCAGGTACGAAAGTAGGGACTAGTGATCCGGCGGTGGCTTGTGGAAGCGCCGTCGCTCAACGGATAAAAGGTACCCCGGGGATAACAGGCTGATCTTCCCCAAGAGTCCATATCGACGGGATGGTTTGGCACCTCGATGTCGGCTCGTCGCATCCTGGGGCTGGAGTAGGTCCCAAGGGTTGGGCTGTTCGCCCATTAAAGCGGTACGCGAGCTGGGTTTAGAACGTCGTGAGACAGTTCGGTCCCTATCCGCTGTGCGCGTAGGAGTGTTGAGAAGGGCTGTCCCTAGTACGAGAGGACCGGGACGGACGAACCTCTGGTGTGCCAGTTGTCCTGCCAAGGGCATGGCTGGTTGGCTACGTTCGGGAGGGATAACCGCTGAAAGCATCTAAGCGGGAAGCCTGCTTCGAGATGAGCACTCCCACCTCCTTGAGAGGGTAAGGCTCCCAGTAGACGACTGGGTTGATAGGCCGGATATGGAAGCCCTGTGAGGGGTGGAGTTGACCGGTACTAATAGGCCGAGGGCTTGTCCTCAG
>NZ_JBICVH010000044.1:0-1384 GCF_043198905.1 Kitasatospora sp. NPDC048715
GGGTCTGTACAAAGAACGGTGTAACTCCCGATCAAGGAAGTAGCACCTGATGAAGGACGTGACCGTCTCGGCCGAGGCCGTCGAGGCAGCGAAGCCGGTGGAGTTGCAGCCGGACGCCCTGGACGAGCAGTTGATCGGACAGTTGGTCGACCGGGCCCGAGCGAGCGGGCTGCAGCTCACCGGTGCGGGGGGCCTGCTCCAGCAGCTGACGAAGAAGATCCTGGAGTCCGCCCTCGAAGGCGAAATGACGGACCACCTCGGCTATGAGAAGCATGACCCGGCGGGGGCCGGCAGCGGGAACTCGCGCAACGGCATCCGGTCGAAGACCGTGCTGACCGAGGTCGGCCCGGTCGAGATCGACGTCCCCCGCGACCGCGAGGGTTCGTTCGAGCCGCAGTTGGTCCGCAAGCGCCAGCGGCGCCTGTCCGGGGTCGACGAGATGGTTCTCTCGCTGTCCGCCCGCGGTCTTACGCACGGGGAGATCTCCGCGCACCTGGCCGAGGTCTACGGCGCCGAGGTGTCCAAGCAGACCATCTCGACCATCACGGACCAGATGATCGCGGGCATGGCCGAGTGGCAGAACCGGCCGCTGGACCCGGTCTATCCCGTGGTCTTTATCGACTGCGTGCACGTGAAGCTCCGAGACGGCCAGGTCGCCAACCGCCCGATCTACGTGGCGCTGGCGGTCACCGTCGAGGGCACCAGGGAGATCCTCGGGCTGTGGGCCGGCGACGGCGGCGAGGGCGCCAAGTACTGGCTGCACGTCCTGACCGAGATCAAGAACCGCGGCGTCGCGGACGTGTGCATGGTCGTCTGCGACGGTCTCAAGGGCCTTCCGGACGCCATTGCCGCGGTCTGGCCGCAGGCCGTCACCCAGACCTGCATCGTCCACCTGATCCGGGCCTCGTTCCGCTACGCGGCCCGCCAGGACTGGGACAAGATCTCGAAGGCCCTCAAGCCCGTCTACACCGCGCCGACCGAGGACGCCGCACTCGAGCGGTTCGTCGAGTTCACCGAAGCCTGGGGCAAGAAGTATCCGGCGATCGTGCGGCTCTGGGAGAACGCCTGGGCCGAGTTCGTGCCGTTCCTGAGCTTTGACGTCGAGGTCCGCCGGGTCATCTGCACCACGAACGCCATCGAGTCCGTCAACGCCCGGATTCGCAAGGCCGTCCGCTCGCGCGGGCACTTCCCGAACGAGCAGGCGGCCCTGAAGTGCGTCTACATGGCGATCATGTCCCTCGACCCGACCGGTGACGGCCGCAAACGCTGGATGACCCGCTGGAAGGCCGCGTTGAACGCCTTCGAGATCGCCTTCGACGGCCGACTCTCCGCCGGCCGCCGCTAACTCAACCCAACCGAGTTACACCGTTCACTGGACACACCC
>NZ_JBICVH010000045.1:0-1302 GCF_043198905.1 Kitasatospora sp. NPDC048715
GGTGAGGGGGAGTTGGTCGAGGAGGACGAAGGTGCTGGGGGTCATGTAGTCGGGGAGGCTGCGGGCGCACCATGTCCGTAGTTCGGGCGTGTCGGGGCGGCGTTCGGCATTCTGGCCCGTTGCGCAGTAGGCGACGAGTCGTTTGGTTCCTGGGGTGTCCTCGCGTGCGAGTACGACGCAGGACGTGATGTCGGGGTGTTTCAGGAGTGTGGATTCGATTTCGCCGAGTTCGATGCGGTGGCCGCGGATTTTGACCTGGTGGTCGATGCGGCCGAGGTATTCGATGGTGCCGTCGGGCAGTCGGCGGACGAGGTCGCCGGTGCGGTAGACGCGGGCGCCCGGATCCGTTCGGACGGGGTGTGGGACGAAGCGTTCGGTGGTGAGTTCGGGGCGGTTGAGGTAGCCGCGGGCGAGGCCGGCTCCGCCGATCCAGAGTTCGCCGGGTACGCCGATGGGGGCGGGCCGGGCGGACTTGTTCATGACGAAGAGTTCGGTGTTGGCGATGGGGTGGCCGATGGTGACGGTGTGCGTTTCGGGTTCGATGTCGGCGGCCAGGGACCAGATGGTGGTCTCTGTGGGTCCGTAGAGGTTGGTGACGCGGTGGGCGCGGTTGGTGAGGCGGTGGGCGAGGTCGGGGGGCAGGGCTTCGCCGCCGGTGAGTATGTGCAGGTGGGTGGCCTGGTCGGGCAGTACGTCGACGAGTGTCTGCCAGACGGAGGGGGTGGCCTGCATGACGGTGATGCCGTGTCGGGTCAGGAGGGTGGCGAGTGCGTGGGGGTCGCGGGTCTGTTCCCTGTTCGCGAGTACCACGTGGGCCCCGGTGATCAGGGGTAGGTGGAGTTCGAGGTTGGAGATGTCGAAGGTGACGGTGGTGACGGAGAGCAGTCGGTCGTCGGCGGTGAAGGCGAGCCGGTCGCGCAGGGCGAGGAGGAGGTTGGTGAGTGCGCTGCGGGGGATCTCGACGCCCTTGGGTGTGCCGGTGGATCCCGAGGTGTGGATGACGTAGGCGAGGTCGTTGCCGGTGGCCTCGGTGGGCAGGTCGGTGTCGTTCTCGCGTGCCACCGCTGCGGCGTCGGCGTCGATGCTCACCAGGGTGGCGCCGGTGTCGGGCAGTCGTTCGCGCAGGCTCTCCTGGGTGACGACGACAGGTGCCGCTGTGTCGTGGAGCAGGAAGGTGAGGCGGTCGAGCGGGTATGCGGGGTCCAGGGGCACGTAGGCGCCGCCGGCCTTGAGAACGGCGAGCAGGGCGACGACCAGGTCGGGTCCGCGTTCGAGGCATACCGCGACCAGCGTGGCGGGGCC
>NZ_JBICVH010000046.1:0-1216 GCF_043198905.1 Kitasatospora sp. NPDC048715
TCCGCCGCGAACGGAGCGATCTTCGCCTCGGCCAGCGAACGCACCGCCTCACGGAGCATCCCGTGCTCCTCGGAGATCCGGAAGAGATCGAAGTCCTGGCTCATGATCGCCACTCCTGTTTCACGACGGTACTCAGTACCCTTCATTATGCATGCGCGCGGCAAAAAGGGAACTCAGTGCCTTCCCTTCGCGGTACTGAGTTCCCTATTCTTTTCGTGCCGAACTTCTGCCGAACTTCTGCCGAACGAGCCGGTCCGAGCGCAGGGAGATGACAGCGTGATCCACTCAGCCATCGATGCCGACACCCGCAGCACGACGCTGTACTTCCAGCGCTGCACGTGGTGCAACAACCCGACCTTCCAGCGGCTGCTCTGCCCCACCTGCGGATCCACCGACCTCAGGCTGGAGCCCAGCGAGGGCACCGGCGTGGTGCGGCGCTGCGCGGTCGAACAGGCCCGGACGCCGCTGGTCCGTCAGAAGTCCCTGATCCGCATGGCGGAGGGCTTCGACGTCTGGTGCATCGTGGACGGGATGCGCAGCACCGTGCCGGTCGGCACCCGGGTGCGGCTGCTCCCCTCCCCCGACTCCGACCAGCCGGAACTGCGGCTGCTGCCGATGGAGCCGCCACCACCGGTGCAGGACACCGAGCCGCGCCCGCTGCCGCCCGCCCAGGGCGGCTTCACCCAGCACCTCGCCACCCAGCACCTCGCGGCCTTCGTCGCGGAGTGATCCGCCGGGGGACCGTGCGGCGGGCGGGGCGGACGGCGCGCCCGGGGCGCTGCCGGAGAACGACGGAGAACGACGGAGGGCGTGGCACCGAGTACCACTCGGCGCCACGCCCTCCGCTGTCGTCCGGGGATCAGGCCTTGCGGGCCTTCACCTCGGCGGTGAGCTGCGGCAGCACCTCGAAGAGGTCGCCGACCACGCCGTAGTCGGCGAGCTCGAAGATCGGGGCCTCGGGGTCCTTGTTGACGGCCACGATGGTCTTCGAGGTCTGCATGCCGGCCCGGTGCTGGATCGCGCCGGAGATGCCGTTGGCGACGTACAGCTGCGGGGAGACCTGCTTGCCGGTCTGGCCGACCTGGCTGCTGTGCGGGTACCAGCCGGCGTCCACGGCGGCACGCGAGGCACCGACGGCCGCGCCCAGCGCGTCCGCGAGCTCCTCGACCACGCCGAAGCCCTCGGCGGCACCGACGCCGCGGCCGCCGGAGACCAC
>NZ_JBICVH010000047.1:0-1144 GCF_043198905.1 Kitasatospora sp. NPDC048715
CTGGCCGCCGACGGAGCCGTAGAGGCGGCCCGCGCGGCCGCCCCCTGCGAGCGCGGCGCCACCGTGTGGCTGACCGGGCTGCCGAGCGCGGGCAAGACCACGCTGGCCTTCGCCCTGGCCGAGCGCCTGCGCGCCGAGGGCCACAAGGTCGAGGTCCTCGACGGCGACGAGATCCGCGAGTTCCTCTCCAAGGGCCTCGGCTTCACCCGCGAGGACCGCCACACCAACGTCACCCGCATCGGCTACGTCGCCGAGAAACTCGCCGCCAACGGCGTCAAGGTCCTCGCCCCGGTCATCGCCCCCTTCGCCGACTCCCGCGCCGCCGTGCGCGAACGGCACGCGGCCGCCGGCACCGACTTCCTGGAGATCCACGTCGCCACCCCCGTCGAACTGTGCGCCGAACGCGACGTCAAGGGCCTCTACGCCAAGCAGGCCGCCGGCGAGATCACCGGCCTCACCGGCGTCGACGACCCCTACGAGGCCCCGGAACACCCGGAGCTGCGCCTGCAGACCCGGGGCCGCGAGGTCACCGAGTCCGCCGCCGAACTGCACGCCTTCCTGACCGAACGGGGCCTGGCATGACCACCGTGACCGACACCCTGGTCCGCACGGACGACAACCCCTTCGCGCTGTCCCACCTGGACGCGCTGGAGGCCGAGTCGGTGCACATCTTCCGCGAGGTCGCGGGGGAGTTCGAACGCCCGGTGATCCTCTTCTCCGGCGGCAAGGACTCCATCGTCATGCTGCACCTGGCCCTCAAGGCCTTCGCCCCCGCGCCGGTGCCGTTCTCCCTCCTGCACGTCGACACCGGCCACAACTTCCCCGAGGTCATCGACTACCGCGACCGCGTCGCCGCCCGGCACAGCCTGCGCCTGCACGTCGCCCACGTCCAGGACTTCATCGACGACGGCCGCCTGCGCGAGCGCCCCGACGGCACCCGCAACCCCCTGCAGACCGTCCCCCTCCTCGACGCCATCGAGACGGGCCGCTTCGACGCCGTGTTCGGCGGCGGCCGCCGCGACGAGGAGAAGGCCCGCGCCAAGGAACGCGTCTTCTCCCTGCGCGACGAGTTCGGCGCCTGGGACCCGCGCCGCCAGCGCCCCGAACTCTGGTCCCTCTACAACGGCCGCCACGCCGTGGGCGA
>NZ_JBICVH010000048.1:0-1091 GCF_043198905.1 Kitasatospora sp. NPDC048715
CGGAACGCCTCGCCGCCGAGCACCCAGCGGCCGCGGCGCATGACGGCGACCAGGTCGTAGCTCTCGGAGTCGACCACGACCAGGTCGGCGAGCTTGCCGGTCTCCAGCGAGCCGATGGAGTCGCTCAGGCCGAGCAGCCGGGCCGGGGTGGCGGACAGCGACTCGACGGCCTGGTTCAGGCTCAGCCCGTTGACGGTGACCGAGCGCTTGAACGCCACGTCCAGGGTGAGGGTGGAGCCGGCGATCGCGCCGCCCTCGACCAGTCGGGCCACGCCGTCCTTGACCTGGACCTGGAGGGGACCGAGCGGGTAGAGGCCGTCGCCCATGCCGGCGGCGCCCATCGCGTCGGTGATCAGGGCGACCCGGTTCGCGCCGGCGGTGCCGTAGGCGAGGTCGAGGACGGAGGGGTGCAGGTGCACGCCGTCGTTGATCAGTTCGACGGTGACCCGCTCGTCCTCCAGCAGGGCCACGATCGGGCCGGGGGCGCGGTGGGCGATGCCGGGCATGGCGTTGAACAGGTGGGTGGCGACGGTGGCGCCGGCCTCGATCGCCTCCAGGGTGGTGGCGTAGTCGGAGTCGGTGTGGCCGACGGCGGCGATCACGCCGAGGTCGGTGAGCATCCGTACCGAGTCCAGGCCGCCGGGCAGTTCGGGGGCGAGGGTGACCATCCTGGCGTGGCCGCGGGCGGCGTCGACGAGCTTGCGGACCAGGGCGGGGTCGGGGTCGCGCAGCAGGTCGGGGCGGTGGGCGCCGCAGCGGTTGTGGGAGATGAACGGGCCCTCGAAGTGGATGCCGGCCAGGACGCCGTCCTCGACGAGTTCGGAGAGGACGTGCGCCTGGCGGGCGACCTCGTCGATCTCGCCGGTGACGGTGGAGGCGATCGTGGTGGTGGTGCCGTGTTCCAGGTGGGTCCGGGCGGCCAGCAGCGCCTCCTCGGCGATGCCGGAGGCGTAGGAGGCGCCGCCGCCGCCGTGGACGTGCAGGTCGACGAAGCCGGGGACGACGGTGTACCCGGTCAGGTCGAGGTCGCCGGGTTCGGTGTCGCCGCCGAGGCCGGCGATGCGCTCGCCCCCGACGGCGAGGCGGTCGCC